>NZ_JBQFTE010000004.1:0-314350 GCF_056538485.1 Ruegeria sp. BG3
CTAAAACTCAACCTCAGATGCCCCCAGTCTATCCTGAGCGTCCCCGCCGCTTCCGCAGCGCCCCAGCGCCTCAGCAGCGCCGGTGAAGGGGTATTTACGGATTAGGTCTGGGACCTGCAACCCCCATTTTGCAAAAACTTCAAATTTCTCGGCAGAAAGTTTCCTACCTTAATTAAAGCAACAGGTTAGCTTCATTTTACTGGCGGTTTTTCCGCCTATATCCCCACAGGTAGCTGACAACGAACAGCCAAACACCTGAATCGTACCCAATGCTTGGTATGCGTTCAGGACAGGCCAACAAAAACGCCGCCCGAGTCTCCTCGGACGGCGCTTTTTCGTGAGCGGTGTAGGCAATCACTTCAAATCAAAACGATCCACGTTCATCACCTTGTTCCAGGCCGACACGAAGTCACAGACGAATTTGCCCTCGGCATCTGCCTGACCATACACCTCGGCCAATGCCCGCAGTTGCGAGTTCGAACCGAAGACCAGATCGACACGGGTGCCCGTCCATTTGACCGCACCGCTGGAACGATCACGACCTTCATAGACGCCTTTACCCGACGGCTTCCATTCGGTGCTCATGTCCAGAATGTTGGTGAAGAAGTCGTTGCTCAGAACCCCGACGCGATCTGTGAACACACCGTGCTTGCTGTCGCCGAAATTCGCACCCAAGACGCGCAGACCGCCAACAAGGGCCGTCATCTCCGGGGCTGACAGTGTCAGCAGCTGCGCCCGGTCGACTAACAGCTCTTCGGGCGAGACGGTATAGTCGGCCTTCTGGTAATTACGGAACCCATCTGCGATTGGCTCCATAACTGCAAAGCTGTCCACATCGGTCTGATCTTGCGACGCGTCGGTCCGGCCCGGGGTGAACGGAACTTCAACATCCTGACCGCCTGCTTTGGCCGCCTGTTCGATACCAACAGCACCGGCCAGAACGATCACATCGGCCAAGGACACTTTCTTGCCACCAGATTGAGCGTCGTTAAACGCGGCCTGAACGCCTTCCAACGCGCCCAGTGCCTTGGACAGCTTCATAGGTTCGTTGACGTCCCAATCTTTCTGCGGCGCAAGACGGATACGCGCACCATTGGCACCGCCCCGCTTGTCCGACCCACGGTAAGTCGAAGCCGAGGCCCAAGCAGTCGAGACCAACTCGGACACAGACAGGCCAGTCGCAGCGATCTTGGCTTTCAGGTCGGCAACATCCGCATCGTCAATCAGATCGTGATCCACTGCGGGGACGTTGTCCTGCCAGATCAGCTCTTCAGCAGGGGCTTCTTCGCCAATATAGGCCGAGCGCGGACCCATGTCGCGGTGAGTCAGCTTGAACCAGGCGCGTGCGAACGCATCGGCGAACTCTTCCGGGTTCTCGTGGAACCGCTTCGAGATCGGGCCGTAGATCGGATCCATACGCATCGCCATGTCGGCGGTGGTCATCATGGTTTTGACCTTTTTCGACGGATCATGCGCCTGCGGGGCCATGTCTTCTTCTTTGACATTCACCGGCTCCCAGATCCACGCGCCCGAGGGGCTTTTGGTCAGGTTCCAGTCATAGCCGAACAGTAGGTCGAAATAACCATTGTCCCACTTCGTTGGGTTAGCCGTCCACGCGCCCTCGATCCCCGAGGTGGTGGTGTCGTCACCCTTGCCCGAGCCGAACTTGTTGATCCAGCCAAAGCCCATTTCTTCAATCGGAGCGGCCTCTGGATCGGGACCAACCAGATCGGGATCACCCGCACCATGCGCCTTACCAAAGGTGTGGCCACCTGCGACCAGGGCGACTGTTTCCTCGTCATTCATCGCCATACGACCGAAGGTGTCACGGATATCACGGCCCGAGGCCAGCGCGTCGGGCTGTCCGTCCGGACCTTCTGGGTTCACGTAGATCAGACCCATCTGCACGGCGGCCAGTGGGTTTTCCAGATCACGCTCGCCCGAGTAACGGCTATGCGGGTTGTCCGTCGGGGCCAGCCATTCGGTTTCCGACCCCCAATAGATGTCCTCCTCTGGGGCCCAGATGTCTTCGCGACCACCGGCGAAACCGAAGGTCTTTCCGCCCATCGACTCGATGGCGCAGTTGCCCGCCAGAATCATCAGGTCGGCCCAGGAAATCTGGTTGCCGTATTTCTGCTTGATCGGCCAGAGCAAGCGGCGGGCCTTGTCGAGGTTTCCGTTATCCGGCCAGCTGTTCAGCGGAGCGAAGCGCTGGTTGCCGGTCGAGGCGCCGCCACGGCCATCCGCAGTCCGGTATGTGCCGGCGCTGTGCCAGGCCATACGAATGAAGAAACCACCATAGTGACCGTAATCCGCCGGCCACCAGTCCTGCGAATCCGTCATCAGCGCATAAAGGTCCTCTTTCAGCGCTTTGTAGTCCAGCTTCTTGAACTCTTCCGCATAGTCGAAATCTGCGCCCATCGGGTTCGATGCCGGTGCATGCTGGTGCAGGATCGAAAGTTTCAGCTGGTTGGGCCACCAGTCGCGGTTCGACCGCGTGCCAGCGCCATGCATCACAGGGCAACCGCCTGCTTTGGGGTTATCACTTCCGTCCATATCGATCTCCAATCCTGGCTCAGGTCTTGCGGCTCAGCGCGGTATTAACTGTAACGAACAAGATTACAGAAAGATGTAGCCCTGATGGATTTCAAGGGTCGCTCGCCGAAATTGGCGCAGCCCCCACTCATCAGGGCGACTCTGCGCCCTTGTGTCGAGGGAAATTTAGCAAACCAAAGACATAGATATAAGTTTTGTTTTCTCATAATAACCATAACCAAATCCTATGATACACAGATCCTCCGACTCGTAACCTTGGGTCACAACCCCCACAGGCAGATTGTCTTCTTCCCTGTTCGCTTTCAGTCTGGCCCGAGTATGCGGCCAAGGACCCCGAGCAGGACATAAGGACAGCAGGATGGAGTTTGACTATGTGATCGTCGGCGGAGGCTCGGCAGGATCGGTTCTGGCCGGTCGCCTGAGCGAGGACCCGAACATCAGCGTCTGCCTGCTTGAGGCCGGTGGTCCCGGAAAACATATCGCCATCCGTATGCCCGCCGCCGTAGTGTCGACGCTTCCCGGACGCCCCAAGATCAGCAATTGGGCGTTCGAGACAGTCCCGCAACCGGGCCTGAACGGGCGGAAAGGATATCAGCCGCGCGGCAAAGCCTTGGGAGGCTCCAGCGCGATCAATGCCATGCTCTATATACGCGGGCAGCGACAGGACTATGACGGTTGGGCCGATCTGGGCTGCGCGGGTTGGGATTGGGACAGCGTTCTGCCTTACTTCAAACGCTCCGAGAACAACGAGCAGGGCGCAGATGAGCTACATGGCGATAGTGGCCCCCTGCAGGTGTCGGATCAGAAAGAGCCGCGCCCAATCACCCATGCCTTCATTGATGCCGCCAGCCAAATGCAGCACCGCCGCGTCGAGGATTTCAATCGCGGCGATAACGAGGGCGTCGGTCTCTATCAGGTGACGCAATTCCACGACCAAGCCCGCAACGGGGAAAGATGTTCAGCCGCAGCGGCCTATGTGCATCCGGTCATGGATCGTCCGAACCTGACCGTCATCACTCATGCCCATGCCAAGGAGCTGACCTTCGACGGCAAACGCGCGACCGGAGTGATCTATAAAAAGAGAGCAAAAGGCGCAGATATCTCGGTCACGGCCAGACGAGAGGTATTGATCTGTGCGGGCGCGCTTCAATCACCGCAAATTTTGCAGCTGTCCGGTATCGGCGACAGGGAAGAGTTGCGCCAACACGGAATCGCAGTCCGTCATGACTTGCCCGGGGTCGGCAAGAACCTGCAAGATCATCTGGATTTCATTCTGGCCTACAAAACCAAGGACACAGACAATTTCGGCATCGGCCTGACGGCAGGCATGCGTCTGATGGGGCACCTGTTGCGTTGGCGCAAAACCGGGTCGTCGATGGCCTCAACTCCCTTTGCCGAAGGGGCTGCGTTCCTGAAGACCTCCGCTGAGCTTGATCGTCCCGACATTCAGCTCCATTTCGCCATTGCGCTGGTCGATGATCACGCCCGCAAGCTGCACTATGGCCATGGCTACAGTTGCCACATCTGCAAGCTAAGGCCCGAAAGCCGGGGCGCCGTCGGTCTGCATAGTGCCGATCCCTTTGCCGCGCCCGCCATTGATCCCAACTTTCTGTCGGATGACCGCGATCTGCAAACCATGATCAAAGGTGCGCGGATGATGCGCGACATCATGCAGGCCCCCGCCCTTGCCCCTTACCGTCATAAAGAGATGTTCGGGACTGAGACCGCCGAAACCGACGCGGATTGGGAACGCCATATCCGCGCCCGCGCCGATACGATCTATCACCCCGTCGGCACCTGCAAGATGGGGCTGGATGAGATGGCTGTGGTCGACCCAGAGCTAAAGGTTCACGGAATCCAAGGGCTGCGCGTCGTCGATGCGTCGATCATGCCAACGCTGACCTCGGGCAACACCAATGCGCCCACGATCATGATCGCCGAGAAAGCGGCGGACATGATTAAGGCTGCTCAGTGACCTTCATCAGGGCCTCAAGCCCAACGCGGTAATTGGGGTAGAGCAGTTTGACCCCAAGCTCATCCTTGATCCGGTTGTTTCGAACCCGCTTGTTCTCACTGTAGAAACTGCGCGCCATAGGCGTCATTTCGGTCTCTTCAAACGGAACGGCGGGCGGTAGCGGCAGGCCCTGCAACTCAGCTGCGTAGCCGATTACGTCCTGTGGCGGCACCGGCTCATCATCGCAAACATTATAAACAGCGCCGGGATTGGGGGCCGCCATCGAAGCTGCCAGAACCTGCGCGATATCCTCCACATGGATGCGCGAGAACACCTGACCCGGTTTGATGATCCGCCGGGTCCCACCGCCCTTGAGCTTGGAAAACGGCCCTCGACCGGGCCCGTAGATACCGGCGAGCCTGAAGATATGGATCGGCAGGTTAGGAATGGCCGACCATTGCTCCTCGGCCAGCAGACGCCAGCGCCCGCGCTTGGCTGTCGGCGCGGGTGGCGTGGTCTCATCCACCCAGTTGCCCTGATGATCGCCATAGATCGCCGTGGTCGACAGATACCCAACCCATTTGAACTGCTCCGCGCGCGCGGCGATCTCGGCGCTCAGCGCCGCCAGAACCGGATCGCCATCCTCCTTCGGCGCGGTGGAGATCAGCAAATGCGAGACCCCATCCAGATCCGGCACATCCCCGGGCCAAATCAACGGCTCAGCACCCGAGGCGCGAATTGCGTCAGTCCCCTCGGCATCCCGCGTGGTACCGACAACGCGCCAGCCCTCGGGCGTAAGGCGGCGCGACAGGGCTTGGGCAGAGTATCCGTGACCAAAGGAAAACAGTGTGTTCGTCATGCCCTCTAGATGATCCGAGCAGACCGGGGATGCAAGCGGCACGTCGACACACTTGATTCGAATCTCGCGATGCGCCTTTCTTTTAGGCATGAGCGAGAAAACCCCAGACCTGCACGCGGCCTACGCGCTGACTTCGCCGGACGACAACAAGCGCCTCTATGCCGAGTGGGCGGGCGATTATGATGACGGTTTTGCCGCGCGCGAGGACTATCAGCTGCATATCCACACCGCCCGCGCCTTTGTGCGGGCCGGGGGGCAAGGCCCGGTGCTGGATGTCGGCGCAGGCACCGGTCTGTGTGGCGCGGTTCTGGCCAGTTTGGGGGTTGGGCCGATCGACGCCACGGATATCAGCGCCGAAATGCTGGATCAGGCCATGCGCAAGGACACCTATCGCGACGCGATCGAGGCCGACCTGACCCAAGGTATCCCGGTCCCGCGCCACAGCTATTCGGGTATCGTGTCTTCTGGCACGTTCACCCATGGCCATCTGGGCCCCGAGGTGCTGCCCGCCTTGCTGCGCGTCGCGCGCCCGGGTGCGCAATTTGCCATCTCAATCAACGCCAAGCACTATGAGAAACTGGGCTTTGCCGACGCCTTCAGGCAGCTTGAGCAGGGTCAGATCATCAACCTGTCCCTGCCTGAGGTCCGCATCTACGGAGATCTCGCCGCCGGTCCGAACAAGGACGACACGGCCTATGTCGCCCTGTTCGAGAGGACCTGATCAGGTCTTTGACCTGAAACGCTAGGTGTACATCTGTTTCTTGAACGCCCGCGTGCGCGTCGTCGCCTCGGCCGAGCCGTCGTGATAGGTGCCGAACCACTTGTCGAACGGGATTTCCGAGGTGCCGTAGTTGCACTCGAAATAGCGGTGGTGCAGCTGATGGAAGAAATCGCCAGCGCGGGCGGCATCCGTTTCTTTCGCCCTCAGCTTTTCGAAACCGGAATGGGATAGAACCGGGCTGATCTGCTGAAAGTAGGTATGGAATAGAAGGTGCAGCGGGTGCGATGGGATGATAAGGTGAATGAAATAGGTCGTGAAGTAGAGGATGTTCTCATACCAATGGTTTGAGATTCCCGACCAGGGCCCGATATTGACATTGCGGTGGTGCACCGCGTGGACATGTTTATAGAGCTTCGGGTGATGCTCCAACCGGTGCACCCAATAGAAATGCAGGCCGGACCACATGGGGATCAGCAACATCCACAGAACAAACCATACCGGCGCGCTGGCCCATGTCACAGTCGGCACATAACCATTGGCCATCGCCCAAAAGATCACCCATTGATAAACGGTCGCCACTGTCATCGCGCTGCCCAAGGTCCACCAAATATTGTCGAGGACCTGATTGCGGAAGGTGAAGTTGCCGTTGTCCCGGGTCAGATCACGGCGATCGAACTTTTTGTACATGCCCTGCCCTTTGCGCATGTAAAGCCACCAATGCAAACCGCCCGCGACCATAGTCTGAGGCACCATATTCAGCAGCCAAATCCGGAACATCCACCCCGCCGAAAAGCTCTTCATTGCGTCCAATCCGGGGAAGAACAGGACATAGGCGATCACGGCCAGTGTCATGCACAGGGTCAGCGAGGTGATCTGCAACCACGCCCCGCCATACCATTTTAGGACCGCCGCCGGGCGGAGCGGCCAAGTGAATAGAGGGTTCAATCCCACCGGTCCTTCGGGGTGATAATTCCAACGGGCGGCTTCCGGGTCCTGAGCGGTGTCGGTCATGGTAGTCACTTCTGTCTATTTGGTCAGGTTGCGTAGTCCGAGCCTTCGGCGTCGAGCAGGGCTTTGATCTCGCGCAGATGCGCCTGGGCTTGATCGGGGTAGTCGTCCAGCTCTTGCGCAGTCTTCTCGGCGATCTCATCGGATAGCACGCGCAACGGTTGGCCCGTTTGCAGCGCACGGATGTAGGTTTCGGCGGCGCGCTCGAAATAATAGAGTCTATTAAAGGTATCTGCCGGGTCGCTGCCGATGATCAGAACACCATGGTTGCCCATGATCATGACCTTCTTTTTCGGGTCCGACAGCATTGAGGCGCAGCGTTCCCCCTCGCTCTCAAACGCCAGACCACCGAATTCCTCATCAATCACATAGCGGTTGTAGAAAGTGGCCGTGTTCTGGTCGATAGGGGGCATGTTGCTGTCCGCCAGCGATGCCAGCACAGTGGCAAAGATCGAATGTACATGCATGACACACCGTGCATGCGGGCAGTGGCGATGGATCGACCCGTGAAGCCCCCAAGCGGTCGGGTCCGGCGCGCCGGGTTGGCTCATGACATCCGGATCATTGGCATCCAGCAACAACAGGTCCGAGGCCCGGATACGCCCGAAATACATCTGATTGGGGTTCATCAGGAACTGCGTGCCGTCCTCGTTCACCGCAAGGCTGAAATGGTTGGCAACGGCCTCGTGAAGGTTCAGACGCTCGGTCCAGCGGAACGTCGCGGCCATGTCCACACGCTCGGACCAATGGTCGATATTGGGGCGAAGATTGGCGACACTCATGGGAACGCTCCTTAGGGCAATTGGTTTTAACAAAGCCTGCCTTGGGTCCTTGAGTTTGACCAACGAAAAAAACGCATATATCTCATTAGCAAAACTTATGGTGAGGTTATACATATGCAGAATTCCCTGCCTCCTCTGGGCTGGCTGCGCACATTCGAGGCGGCGGCACGCCACCTATCATTCACCGGCGCCGCCCGCGATCTGAACATGACGCAAAGCGCGGTAAGCCAGCAGATCAAGTCGCTCGAGGGGCATCTGGGCCAGCCCTTGTTCCTGCGACGCCCTAAGGCGCTGGAACTGACCGAGGCCGGAATCACCTACCTGCCCGTCGTGCGAGAGGCATTTCGCACGCTGGTGCGCGGCACACAGGCCGTAACGGGCGCTCAGCAAAACGCGGTTCAGGTTCAGTGCAACATCACCTTTGCCGTGAATTGGCTGGCCCCGCGCCTGCCCGCCTTTCGGGCCGAGCACCCGGATGTCCAACTAAACATCTTCACAGAGCTCTGGGAGCCGCAGGAAATGGCCGAAGGCGCTGCGGTCGAGATTCGCTTTTCCCTGAGGCCCGCCGATACGGTCCGAACCGAGCTGCTGCGGCGTGAACACTATTTTCCTGTCTGCGCGCCCGGTTTCAGTGTGGACCTCGAGACACTGCAGGAAAAGCCACTGTATGACTGTTCAAACCTGCTTTCAAATTGGGCCAGTTGGGCGGATGATCAGGCTCTAACATGGCGCAAACCGTACATTACTTACGCCACGACCTATCTGGTTTGTTTATCAGCGGCGATGGCCGGAGGTGGCTTGTGCCTTGCGCATGATACGATCGCAGACCGGTTGATTGAGCAGGGCTTGCTGGTGGCCCCTTTTGAACATCGAGCGGAGATGCCCGAGGCCTATTACCTGCTGCTTTCCCCCCAAGCCGAGGAAACGCCCGGAGCGGTGGCCTTTGCCAATTGGATACGTCGCGAGATCGGGTGAGGGAATCTCTCCCGCCCTTCGTCGCGGCCCCTACGGGGCAGCTTCTCTGGTTGGGCCGGGCAGCGCTGGCGCGCTGCGGGCGGGATTTGTGATGATTTCATGATACGGGATTACCGGGGTTGCACCTGACAACACATTCAGGAAAGTTGAGCCATGGAATACACACCCTTCCCAAGCTGGCCCGATGTCGCCCCCCGTTTAATCGCCGTTGCCGCAGGTCGCGAACCCGCGGATTTGGTGATCCGCGGTGGTATCTGGGTCAATGTTCACAGCCGAGAGCTGCTGCCCGATCACTCCGTCGCCATTGCCGAGGGGCGGATTGCCTTTGTCGGGCCTGATGCCAGCCACTGTATCGGTCCCGACACGCAGGTCATCGACGCCAACGGGCGCTACATTCTGCCCGGCCTATGCGACGCACATATGCACATCGAATCGGGCATGCTGACCCCCGCTGAATTCGCGCGGGCCGTGATCCCGCATGGCACAACTTCGATGTTCACCGACCCGCATGAGATCGCAAATGTGCTGGGCCTCGACGGCGTGCGCATGATGCATGACGAGGCGATGATGCAGCCGGTGAATATCTTCACTCAGATGCCTTCCTGCGCGCCATCGGCCCCGGGATTGGAGACCACCGGCTATGAAATCTCGCCCGAGGATGTAGCACAGGCGATGAGCTGGCCGGGTATCATCGGGCTGGGTGAGATGATGAATTTCCCCGGTGTGATCAACGGCGATCCGAAGATGCTGGCCGAGATTGCAGCCACTCAACGGGCCGGAAAAACGGTCGGCGGACACTATGCTTCGCCTGATTTAGGGTCTGATTTTGCGGCTTATGTTGCTGGCGGCCCGGCGGATGACCATGAAGGCACTTGCGAGGCCGACGCCATCGCGCGGGTGCGGCAGGGGATGCGCTCGATGATGCGGCTGGGGTCTGCTTGGTACGATGTGGAGACCCAGATCCCGGCTGTCACTGAGAAAGGTCTGGACCCGCGGAACTTCATTTTATGCACCGATGACTGCCACTCAGGCACTTTGGTCAACGAAGGCCACATGAACCGCGTGGTGCGCCATGCCATCGCCTGTGGGTGCAAACCTCTGGTTGCGTTGCAGATGGCCACGATCAACACAGCAACGCATTTCGGGCTGGAGCGTGAGATCGGCTCGGTCACGCCGGGGCGGCGCGCGGATATCATCCTCAGCTCGGATTTGATCGATTTGCCGATCGAGACGGTTATTGCGCGTGGGCAGGTGGTTGCTGAGAACGGCGCCATCACCGTCGAATGCCCGCATCTGAACTGGCCGAACAACGCACGCAATACGGTGCATCTGGGGCATGAGCTGACGGAAAGCGACTTTGAAATCCAGGCCCCCGCAGGCGCGAACCGGGTTCAGGCCAATGTCATCGGTGTTGTCGAAAACCAGGCCCCGACCAAGGCGCTCAAGGCCGAATTGCCCATCATCGGCGGTCTGGTCGAGGGGGAGGGCGAGGTCTGCCAGATCGCGCTGGTGGAACGCCATCGCGCGACCGGAGGGGTTACGAACGCGTTCGTCTCGGGCTTTGGCTATCAGGGCAACATGGCGATGGCCTCAACCGTGGCCCATGACAGCCACCACATGATCGTCGTCGGCACCGACCGCTCACAGATGGCGCTGGCCGCCAACCGCCTGGCCGAGGTCGGTGGTGGTATCACCCTGTTCCGGGACGGTCGGGAACTGGCGCTGGTGGAACTGCCCATTGCTGGCCTGATGTCCGACAGCCCTGCCGCCGAGGTCGCGGCCAAAGCCGAAAAAATGGTCGAGGCGATGGAGGCCTGCGGCTGTCAACTGAACAACGCCTATATGCAACACTCTCTGCTGGCCCTCGTTGTGATCCCCGAATTGCGGATCTCGGACCTTGGGCTGGTGGATGTCCGCACGTTTGAAAAGATAGACCTTCTGGAACCCCTGGCATGACAATAATAAAAACACCTGACACACCTGCTGCAGAAGACTTCACTGACCCCGAGGCCGCCGTCGCGCGGCTTGAACTTCTCTACAATCAAGCCACGGATTTCTTATGCGAGGGCTTCTCGGCGGCCATGCAGGAGGGGGCCCCTTCGGCCCGCATTAGAGCCTACTACCCGGAAATTCGCATCAAGACCTCAAGCTACGCGCAGGTCGATAGCCGCCTGAGTTTCGGGCATGTCTCGGAACCTGGCATCCATGCAACCACCGTAACGCGACCTGACCTCTTCCGCTCTTACCTGACGCAGCAGATCGCGTTGCTGATCAAGAACCACGACCAGCCGGTGACCATCGTTGCCTCCGATACGCCGATTCCGGTTCATTTTGCCGTCGCCAACAACCCAGATCTGGTGGTGCCGCATCAAGGTGCTGCGGGTTTCACCCTGCGCGATGTGTTCGACGTGCCCGATCTGACAACAACCAATGACGATATCGTAAATGGCGTACATGATCATACTGAGGTCGGGCCACTTGCTTTGTTCACCGCTCAGCGCGTCGATTACTCTTTGGCGCGGCTGGCGCACTATACCGCGACGGATGCGGGGCACTTCCAGAACCACGTTCTGTTCACCAACTACCAGTTCTACGTGTCCGAGTTCGAAAACTACGCGCGTGAACAACTCGCCGACTCAGATAGCGGCTACACCAGCTTTGTCTCGACCGGGAATATCGAGATCACCGAGGCAGATGCAGCGCTTGAGCAGCCGATAAAGCTGCCTCAGATGCCGACTTATCACCTGAAGCGGGCGGATGGGTCCGGTATCACTCTAGTCAATATCGGCGTCGGGCCGTCGAACGCCAAAACCGCCACCGACCATATCGCGGTTCTGCGCCCACATGCCTGGTTGATGGTCGGGCACTGCGCCGGCCTGCGCAATACCCAAGCCTTGGGCGATTTCGTACTGGCCCATGCCTATCTGCGCGAAGACAAGGTGCTGGACGATGATCTGCCAGTCTGGGTCCCGATCCCACCGCTGGCCGAGATTCAGGTGGCGTTGGAACGCGCAGTGGCCGAGGTCACCGAACTTGAAGGGTATGAGCTGAAGCGGATCATGCGAACGGGCACTGTCGCCTCGGTCGACAACCGCAATTGGGAACTGCGCGATCAATCCGGCCCTGTGCAGCGGCTCAGCCAATCCCGTGCGATTGCGCTGGATATGGAAAGCGCAACGATCGCTGCAAATGGCTACAGATTCAGGGTCCCCTACGGGACTTTGCTCTGCGTCTCCGACAAACCACTGCATGGAGAATTGAAGCTTCCCGGTATGGCGTCGTCCTTTTATACAACTCAGGTCAGCCGTCATCTGGCGATCGGAATAAAGGCGATGGAACATCTGCGCGGCATGCCGTTAGAACGCTTGCACAGCCGGAAATTGCGTTCATTTGACGAAACGGCCTTCCTCTGACGTAAAAAAGCAACGTTTTCCCCATATTTTTAGGGTTTTCCGCGCTACTATTCGTTGTGTTCGTCCACAATATCCCGTTACAGTTACGCGGTGAGGCCCTATAGATCGGGCACGTTAAGGAGACCAAGAAATGGCAAAGCCTATGACAAAGACTCAGCTGGTGGCTGCTCTCGCTGAGGAAATGGGAACCGACAAGAAATCCGCGAATGCGGCGCTGGAGGCTGTGACCGGCCTGATCACCCGCGAAGTTTCGGCCGGTGGCGCAGTAACCCTTCCCGGCGTCGGCAAAATCTACTGCCGCGAACGCCCCGAGCGTCAGGTTCGCAACCCGGCCACTGGTGAGACCTTCACCAAAGAAGCCGACAAGGTTGTGAAGATGACCATCGCAAAAGCTCTGAAAGACAGCGTGAACGGCTAAGCCGCGACGTCATGTTGACAGAATGTGGGGCTGCCGGAAGGTGGCCCCTTTTTTCTTGCTAGGCGACCCGTTCAAAGCGTTTTGCGTTTTATCTGAAACAAAGCTATCGAAATGCGCGTTCGACCGCAGGGAGAGGCAGCGTATTTCGATTCAAATCAAACGCAAAGCGATCTAAGAAAAGCACACCGCCCACCCAAGGAGATGGAAATGGATCTGCGCGCCATCGCAATGGGGCTGACCTTTGCCCTGATCTGGTCGTCGGCTTTTACGTCGGCTCGGATCATCGTTGCGGATGCATCGCCTCTGTTTTCGCTGGCGTTGCGCTTTTTGATTTCCGGCATCATCGGCGTCGCGATCGCGCGGGCCATGGGCCAATCCTGGCACCTCACACGTGAGCAGTGGCGCGCGACCATACTGTTCGGAGTTTGCCAAAATGCCCTTTATTTGGGTCTGAATTTTTATGCGATGCAAACGGTCGAGGCCTCGGTCGCGGCGATAATCGCATCCACCATGCCGCTGCTTGTTGCACTGGCGGGCTGGGCATTCCTGGGTGAGCGTTTGCGCCCCTTGGGGATTGTAGGGCTACTGGCTGGATTTGTTGGCGTTGCCCTCATCATGGGCAACCGCATCGGCGCAGGTGTCGATCTGTTCGGAGTGGCCCTTTGTGGAATCGCAGCCCTCGCCCTGACCTTCGCTACTCTATCGGTGCGCGGGGCCACGTCGGGCGGCAATTTCATGATGGTGGTCGGCTTGCAGATGTTCGTGGGTGCCGCGGTTCTATTCGTCGCCGCCCCGATATTTGAAACGATCCGCATTCACCTGACAGTGCCGCTGGTTTTGGCGTTTAGCTACACAACGCTGTTCCCCGGCCTTCTGGCGACGTTGATCTGGTTCATGCTGCTCAACCGGATCGGGGCGACTCGCGCGGCCACGTTCCACTTCCTCAACCCCGTGTTCGGCGTCGCCATCGCGGCCGTTCTGCTGGGTGAGAAGCTGGGGCCACTGGATGCGCTGGGTGTTGTGATCACGACGCTGGGCATTCTCGCGGTGCAACTGTCGCGTCAGCCTGGTCAGGGTAGCAGTGCCTCGACCTGACGGGTTAGTTTCGGCGATGTCGGCTTGACGCTTGAACCAAAAGTAGCCACGACCTCACCTTCTGAATCCAACAGGATTTTGTTGAAGTTCCACTGCGGCACAAAACCGGTTTGGTCCGCAACGGCCTTGTAGAACGCATGCGCCTTTGGGCCCTTGACCGGAGTGATATCGGCCATCGGCAGTGTCAGGCCGTAGTTCATCTCGCAGAAGGCTTTGACTTCGCTTGCTGTTTCCAATTCCTGATTGAAGGAATCCGACGGGATCGCAAGCACCACCAAACCGCGTTTGCCATAGGTTTCATGCATCTTCTGCAAATCCGCGTATTGACCGGTGAAGCCGCATTGCGATGCGGTATTGACCACCAGAACCGGCTGACCACGCCATGCCTCAAGGGACAAAACACCCCCGTCGATCGACGCAAACTCAGCCGTCAAGGGCGCCGCTTGCACAGCACGGCCGATCAACAAAAGAACGCTCAGCAGCAACACACGAAACATGGCAAAACCTCCTTGGTACTAAGGATACGGTCAAAACCGCCATCCGGATCAACCGCACATGCGCGCGAGGGGTTTGAAATATGATTTTGATTTCCGAAATTTTATGCCCAAATACTACTCAACCATTCCAATTGATCGGAGGAGCCATGTCCCGCTACACCAAGGACCCCGCGGTCGTTGCCGCTCTGTCCCCCGAGGCGTTTCACGTCACCCAGCGCAGCGGCACCGAACGCCCCGGAACCGGCGCATATCTGGGCAATAAAGAGCCCGGCATCTACGTGGATATTGTATCGGGCGAGCCGCTATTTGCCTCGACGCACAAATACGAATCCGGCTGCGGCTGGCCCAGTTTCACGAAGCCAATCATCCATGAGCATGTGGAAGAGTTTCGTGACACCACCCATGGTATGATCCGCACCGAGGTCCGCTCAAAACACGGCGATAGCCATCTTGGCCACGTCTTCCCGGACGGCCCGCGCGAACATGGTGGTCTGCGCTATTGCATTAACTCTGCCGCCCTGCGGTTCATCCATCGCGACGAGATGGAGGACGAAGGTTACGGCGAATACTTGATCCATGTGGAGGACATCCAATGAGTATCGAACGCGCTGTTCTGGCCGGTGGCTGCTTTTGGGGCATGCAGGACCTGATCCGCAAACTGCCCGGCGTGTCCCGCACGCGTGTCGGATATACCGGCGGCGACGTGCCAAACGCCACTTATCGCAACCACGGAACCCATGCCGAAGGGATCGAGATTTTCTTTGATCCTTCTCAGATCACCTACCGCGATCTGCTGGAGTTCTTCTTTCAGATCCACGACCCGACTACACCGAATCGTCAGGGCAATGATCTTGGCATGAGCTACCGTTCAGCGATCTACTATGTGGATGACGCGCAAAAGCAGGTGGCTCTGGAAACAATCGCGGATGTGAACGCCAGTGGATTGTGGCCCGGCAAGGTCGTCACCGAACTTGAACCCGTGGGCGATTTCTGGGACGCCGAACCCGAACATCAGGACTATCTGGAACGCATCCCCAACGGCTATACCTGCCACTTCCCGCGCCCCGATTGGGTCCTGCCCAAACGCGACGCGGCTGAATAACGCTTGGTCCCCTTCGGGTTTCGAAGGGGGGTTAACCCGTGGCGACCCGGGGTCTCCCGCTGGCCTCGACGGTCAACATCGCCTCGACAAACACTTCGCGCTCTTCCACGCGGGCGGTTCGGATATCGCGGTCGACAACCACTCGGATATCTTCAGCACCCGCCTCGCGCACGGCACCTTCCGCCTCATCTCGCAGAGTCTTTTCCAGCAACGCCAAAGCCTCATCCGAGGCGTTGAAGTCCTTCGGGCCGTCCTCCAGATGAACACGGTACTGCCCTTCGGCAGGCGACGTAATGGTCCCCGACCGTCGCAAAGTCAGCCGCCCAACCACCGCCCCGATAGCGTTGGCCACACCAGCATGTTCGGGCAGAACCATTTTGCAACGCAACCGCTCCCCGACCGCTGGATAGTAGCTGGGGGCCGAGGCACCCAGACCCACCACATCCACATTCAACGCCGCATCCAGCGCCAGCAAGCCTCGGTGCTGTGCCAATCCGCGTTGGGTCAGGACATGCCGGGCAAGCTCCTTCGGGGGCAGACCGAAATCTTCGGACTCTTCGGCAAAAGCAGTCTCTAATAAGGTTAAACTGGTCTGTTCGGTCAGTTGGTCGATGATCATATGCGCCAGGTGTTCCGGTGTCGCCGCAAGCATGTCACCCGACCCGACCCGTTTGCGCGCAACCAGTTCCAGCGCCTTGCGTGCGGCATCTGCGTCCCACGCCTCGACCCGGTCCAGAACATGGCTGGCATCAGACGGAGTGATCCCCGAAACCTGAACGATTCCGCGATCCACCAAACGGTTCAGCGCACCGTTCTCCATCCGCGTCCGTAACAAGCCGCTGAGGGGCAGGACCTGATCGCCCAGCCTGTCCAGCAACGCCTCTTCCCGCGCGCCGATCCCGTCGGCACGCACCCCCGGAACACAGCGAGCAAATCGTGTGTCATGCTCGCCCACTGTGGTTGAGCGCAGCTGTTCGTCCAGCATCGCATGCACCACTTCAGGCGCCTCGGACGCGATCAGTGAAACCGGCAGCACCCGTCGCGGCCCAAGGAAAACGCCGCCCTTCAAGCCTTCGGTCATGACATGTACCTGACTGTCGCCGCCCAAACCGTGAGTCCGCATCGCGACGGCCTCAACCATTGTGCGGAACCCACCCACCTGCGCGCCCGCCGGATCAATCGCGGGTTTCCCATCGCGGATCAGTGCCACGTCCGTCGTGGTACCGCCAATATCCGAGACCAGAGCATTCTCGGCCCCCGTCAGCCACCGCGCCCCGACGATCGAGGCCGCAGGGCCGCTCAGAATCGTTTCAATCGGCCGCCCACGCGCCTGTTCCGCGCTCATCAACGCGCCATCCCCGCGCACGACCATCATCGGAGCGGTAATGTCCAAAGCCAGCAACTGATCCTGGGCCCGCCCGATCAGGCGATCGATCATCCCGATCAACCGTGCATTCAAAACAGCCGTGACGGCGCGCTTTGGCCCGTTCAACTTGGCCGACAATTGATGCGAACAGGTGACCGGCGCCCCGGTCTTCTCAGCTATGATCCGCGCCGCTTCCAGCTCATGCGTCGGGTTGCGCGTTGCGAACTGAGCCGCCACGGCAAAGCCGGAAACCCCTGTGTGAGAGTCTAAAAACGCCTCTAGGGCTTCAACATTCAGCTTTGCGACCTCACCACCCGCATGGCTGTGTCCACCTGCCACGACAAGCGCCGGGTCGCCTTTCAAAGCATCCCTCAGACCATGCTTTTCAAGATCGCTTTCCTTGAACCCGATATAGATCAAGGCCACGCGACCACCCTGCCCCTCGACCAGAGCATTAGTGGCAAGCGTCGTCGACAGAGACGCCATCGAGATCTGATCCGGTGTCACCTGCGCCTCGTCCAAAACGGCCGAGATCGCCTTGCCGACCCCAATCGCCAGATCCGCCCGCGTGGTCAGGGACTTGGCCGAGGCGATCACCTCACGCTCATCCCGGATCAACACCGCATCGGTATAGGTTCCGCCTGTATCTACCCCCAAAGCCAGCGCCATCGGGTCCTCCATCTGTTCGCTGCAGATGGGTGTAGCGGTTTGGACCGACACGTCCAGCCTGTTTGCGGCATTTAACCCAGCTGTTCCACCGCCCAGCGCGCGGCATCAGCAACAGTCGGATCGGGATCATCCGCCAAGCCCTGCGCCACAGCCCGCAATTCGGCCCGGCCCGAGTTGCCAATGGCATAGAGAACATTGCGCACAAACCGGTCGCGCCCGATCCTCTTGATCGGAGAGCCCGAGAATTTCGCCCGAAACGCGGCATCATCCAACATTGCAAGATCCGCAAGGGCCGGAGCTTTCAGATCCTCCCGCGCTGCATATCGAATGTCGCTGGCAGCCACGGCAAACTTGTTCCAAGGGCACGCAGCCAAACAATCATCGCAGCCGTAAATCCGATTGCCCATCTTGCCACGCAGTTCTTCCTCAACCGGGCCTTTGTACTCGATCGTCAAGTAGGAGATACACCGACGCGCATCCAGCTGATACGGGGCGGGAAAGGCATCTGTCGGACAACTGTCCAAACAGGCACGGCACGACCCACAATGGTCGACTTCCGCCATATCCGCCGGAAGGTCCAAAGTCGTAAAAACAGACCCTATAAAGCACCAATTGCCCCACTCTCGGCTGACCAGATTGGTGTGCTTCCCCTGCCAGCCCAACCCCGCCGCATGGCCCAACGCCTTTTCCGGCACCGGCGCGGTATCGACGAATACCTTCACCTCGCCCCCGGCCTCGGCAATCAGCCACCGCGCCAGCCGCTTGAGCCGCTTTTTGACCAGGTCATGATAATCCTTGTTCTGCGCATAGACCGAAATCGCCGCGCGGTCCGGATGCTGCAAAACTTCGGTCGGATCATGCTCGGGCGTGTAACTCTCGGCCAACATGATCACCGACCGCGCCTCGGGCCACAGTGCCGCCGGATCTCCGCGCCAATGGGTCCGTTCGGCCATCCACCCCATCTGCCCGTGATACCCGGCCTGCAAAAAGGCTTCCAAGCGCGCAGGCACCTGCGGCACATCCCATGGCCGACACACCCGGCACGAGACAAACCCCTCGGCCAAAGCCTGCGCCACCAGTTTTTCCTTTAAACCCGATCCGCTCTTCATCTGGCCAAAAATATCCTCGGGGGGAATCGCGCCTCTGGCGCGATGGGGGGCAGACAGCCCCCCTTTGCCACCCTATCAGAAATCCAGATCGGCGTAATGGGGCGGAGGCCGAAACCCCGGCACCTGGTCCGCCAGAATCGACCGGAACGCCGGCCGCGATTTGATCTTGGCGTACCAATCCTTCACCGCCGCGCTGCGATTCCAATCCACGTCCGAGATATAGTCCAGCGCCGACAAATGCGCCGCCGCCGCGAAATCCGCCAGCGTCATCTGATCCCCGGCCAACCAGCGACGATGATCCAGCAACCAGGCCATGTAGTCCAAGTGGTACTTGATCGCGCGCGCGCCTTCCTTGACATTCTTGCTGTCCGGATAGCCCTGCCCGGTCATCTTCTTGTTGACCCGCTCATACAGAAGTTTCGAAGTCACCTCGTGATGAAACTTGTCATCGAACCAGCCCACCAATCGCCGCACCTCATAGCGCGCCTCGGCGGTCTTGGGCATCAAGGGCGGTTCTGGGCGCGTGTCCTCGATATACTCACAAATCGCCGCGCTCTCAGACATGATCTGCCCGTCCAACCGCAACACCGGCACTTTGCCAGCCGGGTTCCGACGCAGGAAATCCGGATCTTGCTCCCAATACCGCTCTTCGACCAGCTCAACTTCGATCTTCTTCTCGGCCAGTGACAGCCGAACCTTACGACAGTAGGGAGAGAGGGGAACGTGAAACAAACGCGCCATGGACTTCCAATCAAACCAATGAGTACCCCTCAGCTTTAGCCTTGGCAGGGCGTGGGATTCAATCCTCGAAACAATCCGCGCGACCATCTGCGCGGATGGTAGCCGCCCCTTGCAGGATAGCCGCCGCCCGCCTGCGTGTGAAAACCGACGGGTCCGTCACCGAGCGCTTGCGCGGCGAGGGCAGAATCGCCGCAAGCCGCGCCGCCTGCGTTGGGTTCAGTTGCGCCGCGCTGACACCAAAGTTCCGCTGCGCCGCGGCCTCAACCCCAAATAGGCCCGTCCCGGTTTCCGCGACGTTTAGATAGACCTCAAGAATGCGCTGTTTGCTCCAGAAAATCTCGACCACTGGCGTGATCGTGGTTTCCATCGCCTTTCGCACCCAGCTGCGCCCCTGCCACAGAAAGACATTCTTCACCACCTGCTGCGTGATGGTTGAGGCCCCTCGGGTCCCGCCCCCCTCCAAAGCGTCACGAATAGCTTCGACGTCAAAACCCCAGTGCAGACAGAAATTCGCATCTTCAGCCGCAACGACCGAACGCGCCATGATTGGAGCGATCTCATCCATCGTGATCCACTCGCGCTCGACCTTTCCAAGGCGACGCCACTCAGACCAGATCGTATGCGTGATCGGAGGGTTCACGACCGAGTACAGAACCACCAAAGCCACCAGAAACGCCGCAACGCCCAGCGCGGAATAGATCATCCATCGCCGGATACGGGACCAGAGCGACCGTGTCTTTTGCCCCTTGCCTGCCTTACTTTTTCTGCCGCTTTTACTGCGGGCTGCTTTCTTTGCCATGGTTTTGCTATACGCCGCCGCGCCGGTCTTGGGAACGGCGGAATTCCGGATCGGCGGATTGGACCGCGCGACTGTGTCCGCCGCGAAATACAAAAAAGACCCGCACTCCACCTCAGAAACGCGGGTCCTTCTTATTTATCTCTGCACCCGACTTATTCGGCCGGAACAGCAGCCACTTCGTTTGTCAGAGGATGGCTGAGCTTGTTCAGCATCTCTTTCGGGCAGACCTGCAGGAAATTCGCCTTTTCCACATCCCAATGCTGAAGGATGTCCGAGGCCTTCCGGCTGAAGGTTTCCGCCGCGTGACGCTCGATCAGGGATTTCAACTGATCTTCCCAATGGTCGATGGTCACCGGGCAGGTCACCAGCGTTTCCATGTTCATCAACGCTTGCGCCTTGCCCTCCGGATCATACAGATAGGCCATGCCGCCTGTCATACCTGCACCAAAGTTGGCCCCGATATCACCCAGGATCACAGCGACCCCGCCAGTCATGTATTCACACCCGTTCGAGCCACAACCCTCGATCACCACTTTGGCGCCCGAGTTTCGCACCGCGAACCGCTCACCCGCGCGACCGGCGGCAAACAACTGCCCGTCGGTTGCGCCGTAGAGAACGGTGTTGCCGATGATCGTGTTGTCATCTGCCTTCAGCGGGCTGACCTGCGGTGGGCGGACAACGATCATGCCACCTGACAGACCTTTGCCGACATAGTCGTTGGCGTCGCCAGACACTTCCAGCTTCAGACCCGGTGCCGCAAAGGCCCCCAGCGACTGACCTGCCGAGCCCTGCAGTTTCACATGCAGGTGGTCGTCCTGGAACGTGTTTCTCATACCGAAGTTCTGGACGATATGGCTGGAGACGCGTGTACCCACGGTCCGGTGCGTGTTCTGGATCGCGTAAGACAGCTGCATCTTTTCACCGTCTTTCAGGAACCGCGCCGCGTCGCGAACGATCTCGGCGTCCAGCGTATCCGGCACCGCATTGCGGTCCTTGTCGCGGTTGTAGACGATGTCATGCGCACCATCGACGGTGATCAGCAGCGGGTTCAGGTCCAGATCATCCAGATGCGCCGAGCCCCGGCTGACCTGATCCAGCAGATCGGCCCGGCCGATGATCTCATCAATCGAACGCGCGCCGAGGCTGGCCAGCAGCTCACGCACTTCCTGCGCGTAGAAGGTGATCAGGTTGACGACCTTATCCGCGTTGCCGGTGAACTTGGCGCGCAGGCTTTCGTCTTGCGTACAGACGCCGACCGGGCAGGTGTTCGACTGGCACTGACGCACCATGATACAGCCCATCGCGATTAGGGCTGCGGTGCCGATGCCATATTCCTCGGCCCCCATCATCGCGGCCATGACGATGTCACGACCGGTCCGCAGGCCACCATCGGTCCGCAGGGTCACACGGTCACGCAGGTTGTTCATCGCCAGAACCTGATGCGCCTCGGTCAGGCCCATCTCCCACGGAAGACCGGCATATTTGATCGAGGTCGCAGGCGATGCGCCTGTGCCGCCATTGTGGCCCGAAATCAGGATGATATCCGCCTTCGCCTTGGCCACACCGGCAGCAATCGTGCCCACGCCAGAGGACGCCACCAGCTTCACCGTCACCTTGCAGCGCGGGTTGATCTGCTTGAGATCATAGATCAGCTGCGCCAGATCCTCGATCGAGTAGATGTCATGGTGCGGCGGCGGCGAAATCAGCGTCACGCCTTTGGTCGAGTGACGCAGACGCGCGATCAGGTCGGTGACCTTCATACCCGGCAGCTGGCCACCCTCACCGGGTTTCGCACCCTGGGCGACTTTGATCTCAAGCTCTTCACATTGGTTCAGGTACTCGGCGGTCACGCCGAACCGGCCCGAAGCCACCTGTTTGATCTTGGCCGACGGGTTGTCGCCATTGGGTTCCGGCACAAAGTGTGCCGGGTCTTCACCACCTTCACCCGAGTCGGATTTCGCACCAATCCGGTTCATCGCCACGTTCAGCGTCTTGTGCGCCTCGGGCGACAGCGCGCCCAGCGACATGCCCGGCGTGACAAAGCGTTTGCGGATCGAGGTGATCGATTCGACCTCTTCGATCGGCACTGGTTTGCCCAGCGGTTTGAAATCCATCAGATCGCGAAGGTGGATCGGCGGGTTCGACTGCATCTTGGCCGAATACTGCTTCCACAGCTCGTAGGACGCCTTGTTGCATGCCATCTGCATCATATGCATCGAGGTTGCTTCCCACGCATGGGTCTCGCCCGACTGCCGGGCTTTATAGAACCCACCGATGGGCAGCACGTCCAAGCCGTTGTCCCACGCCTTGGAATGGATTTCCTCGACCTTGGCCTGAATACCCGTGACACCGATGCCGGAAATCCGGCTGGTCATACCGGGGAAGTATTCGGCAACCATGGCACGGCTAAGACCCACGGCCTCAAAGTTCAGACCGCCTCGATAGGATGAGATCACCGAGATGCCCATCTTGGCCATGATCTTCAGCAGACCCTGATCGATGGCCTCGCGATAGCGCGCGACGTTCTCGGTCAGCGTGCCTTCCAGCAGACCACGGTCAATCCGATCGGCCAGCGAATCCTCGGCCAGATAGGCGTTCACAACGGTTGCACCACAGCCGATCAGAACCGCAAAATAATGCGGATCAACACATTCGGCCGAACGCACGTTCAGCGAGCAGAAGGTCCGAAGCCCTTGCCGCGTCAGATGCGAATGCACCGCGCTGGTCGCCAAGATCATCGGCATGGCCACACGGCCCTGCCCCGAGTTCATGTCGGACAGCACCAGATGCCCCGCGCCCGAGCGCACAGCCTCCTCTGCTTCGGCTCTAACACGGGCCAAAGCGGCGCTCAGCGCGCCACGACCAGGCTCAAAGCTACAGTCGATTTCCGCAAGAGGAGAGCCGAAGGTCTCAACCAGTTTGTCCCACTGCGCGTTGCCAACAAATGGGCTGCCCAGCACAACGATTTCGGTTTGGCTGCTGTCTTCGTCCAGCACGTTTTTCAGGTTACCGAACCGCGTTTTCAGCGACATCACGCGGTATTCGCGCAAGCTGTCGATGGGCGGGTTTGTCACCTGGCTAAAGTTCTGGCGGAAGAAATGGCTCAGCGGGCGGTACTGCTTGGATAGTACAGCCGAGGGCGTGTCATCCCCCATCGAAGCCAGTGACTCCTTACCGTCCTCGGCCATCGGCGCGAGAATCTGCTCAAGCTCTTCTATCGAGTAGCCAGCCGCGATCTGACGCTTGCGCAGCTCTTCTCCGCGGAACATGGCTGTCTCGGTCACGCCGGCCAGGGCGTCATCCAGATCGTTGATCTTGTTGACCCACTCACCAAACGGCAGGGCGCGGGCCAATTTGTCCTTGATCTGTTTGTCGCGGTAGAGCTTGCCGCGCTTCATGTCGACAGCCAGCATCTGACCCGGACCCAGAGCGCCTTTTTCGGTCACGGAGGCCTCATCAATCGGCACCATTCCGGCCTCAGAGCCCGCGATGACCAGACCATCGCCCGTCACCACATAGCGCATCGGGCGCAGACCATTCCGGTCGAGACCGGCACAGACCCAGCGGCCATCAGTCATGGCCAGAGCGGCGGGGCCATCCCATGGTTCCATCACCGAGTTGCAGTAGGAATACATATCGCGCCACGCCTGCGGCAGCTCAACTGCCTGCTTGGACCAGCTTTCCGGAACCAGCATGGTTTTCGCCATGGGCGCCGAGCGGCCTGCGCGCACCAGAACCTCAAAAACCGAGTCTAATGCGGCCGAATCCGACGATCCACCTGCAATGATCGGCTTGATATCTTCGGCATAGTCACCAAAGGTCGAGGACGCCATGCGGATCTCATGGCTCTTCATCCAGTTGATGTTGCCCTTCAGCGTGTTGATCTCGCCATTGTGCGCCAGCATGCGAAAGGGCTGGGCCAACCACCATTGCGGGAAGGTGTTGGTCGAATAGCGCTGGTGATAGATCGCAAAGGCCGACTCAAAGCGTTCGTCCATCAGGTCGGGGTAGAAAACCGCAACCTGTTCGGCCAGCATCATGCCCTTGTAGATGATCGAGCGGCAGGAGAGCGACGCTAGATAAAGCCCAGAAATCCCAGCAGCCGCAGCCGCTTTTTCGATGCGACGACGGATGACATACAGCTCACGCTCGAACGTCTCTTCGTCCACGCCTTTGCTGTTCGAGATCAAGATTTGCTCGATCTCAGGACGGGTCGCGTTGGCTTTGTCGCCCAGACAGGTGACATCAACCGGCACGTGACGCCAACCGTAGATGTAATACCCCATCCGCAAAACTTCGGTTTCCACGATGGTCCGGCAGCTTTCCTGCGCGCCAAAATCGGTGCGGGGCAGGAAAACCTGTCCAACCGCAATAAGCTCGTCCAGTTTGGGTTCGTGACCGGTGCGACGGATCTGGTCGTAGAAGAACGGAACCGGGATCTGAACGTGGATACCCGCGCCGTCACCTGTCTTGCCATCCGCATCGACAGCGCCGCGGTGCCAGATCGCCTTGAGGGCATCGATCCCCGCATCCACGACCTTGCGTGATGGCTTACCGTCGACGGACACCACAAGGCCCACACCGCATGAGGAATGCTCTTCCTCTTCGGAATAAAGACCGTTTTCCGCCATCCACTTGCGCTTGGTTTCCTCGGCGCGCACCCAATCGGCATCAAATTTGGTCATTTGCTGTCTCCTGCTTCCAAGGGGGCACGGATTGCCGGATCCCTGGTTTTGGTCTTTGGCTGGCGTTCTGGATCGAACGCGTATCCCGTAGGGAAAATGTTGAACTTCGACGATGGGCGGTTATTCAGCCGCGACCACCGCCTTGGCATTGAGCCGCTCGATGATGGCGTCGGCACAGTCGCGCCCATCCCGGATCGCCCAAACGACCAGAGAGGCACCGCGCACGATGTCACCAATGGCGTACACGCCATCCATCTCGGTCTCACCGGTCTGGAAGGCCGCTTTGATGGTGCCCCAGCGCGTGACCGGCAGATCGGGCTGGCCGAACAGGGTGGGCAGGTCTTCGGGCTCAAAACCCAGCGCCTTGATCACCAGATCGGCGTCCTCGACATAGTCGGCGCCTTCGATCACCTCAGGGGCCTGACGACCCGACGCATCCGGTTGTCCCAGGCGCATCTTCTGCACCATCACGCCGGACACCTTGTCATCGCCGACGAAACCCTTTGGCGCGCTGAGCCATTCGAACACCACGCCTTCTTCCTCGGCATTCTGCGTTTCTCGCTGCGAGCCTGGCATGTTGGCACGGTCACGGCGGTACAGACATTTGACCGAGGTCGCGCCCTGACGGATCGAGGTGCGCACACAGTCCATCGCCGTGTCGCCACCGCCGATAACGACAACCTTTTTACCTTCGGCATTCAGGCGGCCATTGTCGAAATCTTCGACCGCGTCCCCAAAGCTTTTGCGGTTCGAGGCGGTTAAGAAGTCGATCGCTTTCTCGATACCCGTCAATCCGCTGCCCGGCATGGACAGATCGCGCGACTTGTAAACGCCGGTTGCGATAATCACGGCGTCATGCTTGGCGCGAATTTCGTCAAATTTGGCGGCGTCCACGTCGCAGTTCAGAACGAACTCTACCCCGCCATCGGCCAGCAGGTCATTGCGGCGCTGGACGATGTCTTTCTCGAGCTTGAAGCCGGGGATACCGTACATCAACAGGCCGCCCGCACGGTCATAGCGGTCATAGACTGTGACTTGGATACCAGCACGGCGCAGCATGTCGGCTGCCGCCAGGCCACCCGGGCCTCCGCCGATGATGCCCACACTTTCGCTGCGTTCAGCGGTCGGAACGACGGGCTTCACCCAGCCTTTGTCCCATGCGGTGTCAGTGATGTATTTTTCAATCGTCCCGATGGTGACCGTACCGTGACCCGACTGTTCAATCACACAATTGCCCTCGCACAAGCGATCCTGAGGGCAGATACGGCCACAGATCTCGGGGAATGTGTTGGTGGCTTGGCTTGTCGCGTAGGCCTCTTCCAGACGACCTGTCGCCGTCAGACGCAGCCAATCGGGGATGTTGTTGTGCAGCGGGCAATGCGACTGGCAATAGGGCACACCACATTGGCTGCAGCGGCTGGCTTGCTCTGCAGCCTTGGCCGATGCGAATTCCGCGTAGATTTCGTCAAAGTCTTCTTTGCGGTCATCGGCGGCACGCTTTTCAGGCATGACACGGTCAATCTGCACAAATTTCAACATCGGTTGCTTTGCCACGGGTCCGACTCCATGAATTGGCTAGGAAGCATCTCTTTATGAGATCGCCCCGGATATGAAAAGTCATATATGTTGACCTAATTAAGAAAAATCTCGTCTGGCGCGCAAAATATTTGCTTTTTTTTTCTATTTTTATGTCCGATACGGACCTATCTATCATCTTTCCTTTTCGACACCACCAGAATACCCATAAACCCAAAGCAATTTGATGGCAGTGCGGCAGGGTAAATGAGTCTCTTTCACTTGATTCTCGTGGCGATCATTCAGGGGCTTACTGAATTTCTGCCTGTCTCCTCGTCCGGCCATCTGATCTTGCTGCCCAACCTGACCGGGATGCAGGATCAGGGCCAAACCATCGACGTAGCCGTTCATGTAGGCACGCTTGGCGCGGTTGTTTTGTACTTCTGGTCCGACGTCAAACAAGCAATCCTCGGGTTGCCCGCCGCGCTGTCTGGGCGCACCGACACGGCGCAAGCACGGTTGGCGCTGGGGTTGATAGTGGCAACGATTCCGACAGTCCTCGCTGGGCTGGTCCTTTACCTGACCGGCCTGACCGAGGCGCTGCGATCCATCGCCGTCATCGGCTGGACCATGCTGCTGTTTGGGCTACTGCTCTATTGGATGGACCAGAAAAGCTCCCAGACCAAGATCGCCGCCGATTGGAGCTTGCGTGACGCGGCCATCATGGGGCTTTGGCAGGCCATCGCACTGATTCCCGGCACATCCCGGTCAGGCATCACCATTACCGGGGCACGGCAACTGGGCTATACAAGGGAAGAAGGCGCGCGCCTCGCCATGCTGATGTCGATCCCGACTATCATCGCCTCAGGTGTGTTGCTGTCCATTGACGTGGTCCACCAGGCCGACGCGCAACTGGCCAAAGACGGAGCGATCGCCGCCCTCTTTGCATTTGTGTCGGCCTTGCTGGCCCTAAGCCTGATGATGCGCCTGCTGCGCAGTGTCAGCTTCACGCCCTATGTCATCTATCGCGTCATTCTGGGCACGATCCTGCTGGTGATCGCCTATAGCTGATCAGGTCCGCAGGTTTTTGGCCGAGTTCTGAATGTCGTCATACTGACCTGAGGGGCGGAATTTCCACAGATATTCCGGCAGAACAGCGTCCAGCGTGGTTGGCACAATCCCCAGATCCGCAAAGCCCTTGGCGCTGTCGCCGACCACATTCTCCTGTCGAAGGTTCTTGAGCTGATCCCGCGTCAGGATCGGGTTCGAGAACAGCTGGAAGCTGACGAACTTCAAAATATCCAACACGCCGGCCATGATCTTGGCGGCAAAGAACGGAACACCCAGAATCACCCGGCGTCGATGAATGACCTCCAGCATTTGCTGCATCAAAGCCCGGAAGGTTTTCACCTCAGGACCGCCCAGCTCATAGATGCCCGAGGCCGCTTTCCCCAAGACACCCTGCTCGGCCGCTTGCGCCACATCATCCACATAGACCGGCTGAAACCGCGTCTCAGCCCCGACCAGAGGCAGAAACGGCCCGAACCGTGTCATCGCGGCGAAACGGTTGAAGAACTGATCCTCGGTCCCGAAAACAATCGAGGGGCGCAGGATCATTGCATCTGGCATATGAGCCAGAACTCCGGCCTCACCCGCAGCTTTGGTGCGGGAATAGGCGCTGGACGACTCGGCATCCGCTCCAATGGCCGAGATATGAACCATCCGCTCCACGCCATTCTCGGACGCAAGACGCGCGATGCGTTCGGCCCCTTCGGCCTGCACTGCATCAAACCCGTTCTTGCCCAGTTCGTTCAGAACACCCACGCAATTCACAACCGCATCTGCACCCTGCATGGCCAACTGCACCGAGGCGTCGTCTCGGATGTTGCAAAACACCGGCTCAACCTGACCCACAACGCCATAGGGTTTCACGAACATGGCCTCGTTCGGGCGTCGCACGGCGACTCGGACACGCCATCCCTTGGCCGCCATACGGCGCGCAATATAGCGCCCGACAAACCCAGACCCTCCGTAGATCGTGACCAGTTTCGACATTCGATGGCTCCTGCTGCGTGGCTCTGACGTAGAAGTAGCGTCCGAACCCCTTAGAAACAAGGCATCAAATCGCCGCGTGTCCTGCATCGAGGCCCACTGTGAAAAGGGTCGGAGCGGCGTGGTTCAAAAAACTTTCGAAAATCTGTGCGAATCTGGTTGACCCTCCCTGCCGCTGGGCTTAAACGCCCCCTCACGACACCTGCCCAGGTGGCGGAATTGGTAGACGCGCTAGCTTCAGGTGCTAGTGTCCGTATGGACGTGGAGGTTCGAGTCCTCTCCTGGGCACCAAATCCCCCTAAATTGTATTGATTACTTGCATTTGAGGCGTGGAAATAGCCCGTGTGTTTGGGGAATTCAGTCTCAGATTCCAATCACACGCACAGCATTTCATGCCTTGAGCGATGACGTCAGGGCCTGCAAAGCACTTCTCTGCGTAGGCCCCGGACTTTGTCCCAGACTTACTTGGCTTTCTTTTCAAGGTTTTGCCAGAACTTCAGCTTTTCGTCGAAGGTCTTTTCCATCTGCTTCGGCTTCGCTTTCGGGACGGCCTGTTGCACCACATGCGTTGCCTCGTGACCGATCAATTTCTTGGCCGCCGATGCAGTCTTGGCAGCTTTAGACACCTGAACCAGAAGGTCTTTGTTGGCCTTTTCGTCCATGCATTTTTTCTTCTTGGCAGTCGAAATGGCCTTCTGCGCAGCTTTGCCTTGCTTCATCGCCACTGCAATTGCCTTTTTCAACGGTGCCAGTGTTTTCTTCGCGACCGGAGACGCCTTTTCCGCCTGATCAATAATTTTGGACTGCTGGACAATCGCCGCCGCGAGTTTGTCCGCTTCTTTCTCAAATTTATCCAGGCCTTTTTCATCAATTTTCATTTGGTTTCTCCTCAATCTAAGACGCTTGGTCGATTCATGGAGAGAATGCAGCAAATGCTGCCGGAGAGTCAGTGAAACCCGTCACACTGGTGTTAAATTCCCCAGAACTGCGCCCTTTTGAGGGGCGCCACAGACTTACACTTTCATCTTTTGCAAAGCTGCTGCGGGCCGGAAAAGACCAGGCCGTTTGGGTCAGGCCTGCTTCTCTGCGGTCTCATCGACCGTATCGGCGTTCAGCTCGATCACCTCAGCAGGGACATCCTCTTCGGTCTCGGGTTCTTCTTCGGCAGAGGCTTTGTCTTCCAGCACGCCCACAATCAAAGGCAACATATGCACACCTGTAGCCGTGGCGATCTCGGGCGTCTGAGGCGTCTGCCAGCTGAGCGTATCGAAGCTGCCGCAATTCTGGCAGACCGGGCCCCATTCGGGCTGAATGTCGTGACAGTTCTCGCACACCCATTGCGGCCCACGCGGTGCGGTCAAGGCCTTGGCCAGCCAACCCTGAACAACGGCGTCCGATGCACCTTCGCCGCGCTCGATGGCCGCCATCAACGTGTAACCACGAGCATCGGCCTGTTTTTCCACCACATCGCCCAGCGCGCGACGCGCTTCGGGAAAGTCCTCGGCGACGATGTTCAATTCGGCCAGAATCAGACGGGTTTCCATGTTCTCAGGGTGGATACGGGTCAGCGCGGTGAACCGCTTGATACGGTCCTGAGCCGACTCGTCCGGTGCAATCTCGGCAAAGGCATGGGCGAGGTCGGGGTGGGGCTGAACCTCCCACGCTTTCTTGAGGATCTTGGTGGCCGCGCGCGGTTTACCCTTTTCGATATAGGCCCGCGCTGCCATGGCGGCGGCAGGCACCAGATCGGGTGACAGGCGGTTGGCCTCAATGGCTTGCTCTTGTTGCTCGACGCTTGCTCCGTCGTCCAGAATGCCATTGGCCTCGGACAGGGCCAGAACCGCGTCGCGCCGTTTGAACACATCGCGCGGCAGGTACCCGGCCTTCAGCTTCGACGTCAGAGTCGACCGCGCTCCGGCCCAATCATGCGCTTTAGTCTGTAGGTTCAGCAATACATCTTGCGTTTCCTCATGACGCGGTTTCAGCGCCAGAGCTTTCTCAGCCAGTTTGCGCGCGGTTTCGTCATCGCCCTCGGCCAGCTTCTGTTTCATGATACCGCGCACACCGACAAACCGCGTGGCGCTATTGGTCACCAACTTTTTGTAAGTCTCCGAGGCCTTTTTGGTATCGCCCGTCATCTCGGCCGCTTGCGCGACCAGCAAGTTAGTCAGTTCCGGCTTGTTCAGCAGTTTCTCGGCCTTAGAGGCCTTGGCCATCGCCATGCGACCCTCGCCCGATGCCAACGCCATGAGACCGTCGGACAGTGCCTCATACCCGCGCCGTTCGCGGCTGCGGTCGAAATGGCGCGACAGGGCGGTTTCATCACCGTTGAGGAACTTCAGCGTCGCGATCAGCAGGCCCAGCAGTTTGAAGAACAACCAGACGCCAAAGACCAGAACGCCCAGCGCGATCACCGATTGCAGCGGCCCCAGCGTATATTCAACCCCGGCGACGGTGATCTGAACCCCGCCGCTGGTTTGCATCAGGAAGTGACCACCCAAAGCCAGAAGGCCGATAATCGCAACAAAAACAAGGATCTTAAACAATGACCACAGCATGGCAGGTCCTTCAGTTCGAGTTCAGGTCGGAAGCAAGCGTATCGGCGGCTTCAACCGCCGCGACCCGGGTCTGGGCGGCTTGTTCCCAATCGGCCATTGCGGTCTGCGCCGCCTCTGGCAGGGATTTCAATTCAGTCAGGGCAGAGGCGACATCACCATCGGCTAAGGCCGCCTGCGCACGCGACAGCACCGCATCCGGACCATCTCCATCCTGAGGCGTCACCGATCGCGCGCCGGTCTGGCGTTGCAAAAAGGCGATCACGCCGGTGCCTTTATCCGCATCCCGCGCATCCGCCAAAGCGGTACGCGCCGCAGCCGGGAATGAAGCCCGCAAGGACGACAGCGTCTCAACCCCTTTATCTGCGGGCGTTGAGAGCGCATCCGGCACCGTCACGCCCCCCGCTTGCAGTTCGCCCAAAAGGTCCGAGTAGGGCTGACCGGCATCCAACTGTCCATGCAGGCGGGACAGAATGGCGAGATTGGTCGCGGCTTGCGCTTCGGCCGTTGCTTTCGCCTCAAGCGCCTGTGCATCGGCGACCATTTTTTCGACCTCTCCGCGCTGCGCCGCCAGTGAGTCCTGCAGCTTTTTCAGTTCGGCTTCAAAAGCAGCGGTCGCTTCGGTCGAGGTATTTGCAGCAATGGGCGCCTTCTCAAGCTCGGTCAGTCGGTCGGCCAGGGGCGCGATCTGGCCGGTCAGAGATTCGACGCTGGATTTTACGGCGGTCAGATCTGCGTCAACAGGGTCCAGCTTTTGCGATAGCGCCTGAACCTGATCCGTCAGGCCCGACACGTCTGGCGCATCCGAGAGTTGCTTCGTCAGCGCTTCGATCTGATCGGATTGTTCCGAGAGCTTCGATTCAAGCGCCGCAATCACGTCCGAGTTATCCGACCCACCAGACGAGATCAGCCCCGTTTGAGCCGCCGCGAAGCCAAGGCCCGCGGCAATCACACCACCTATCAGGGCCGGAACAAATCCGCCCCGTTGTTCCTGGGTTGGTTCAGCGGGTTTCTCATCGGCCTGCATAGGTTCCGACGGCTCGACGGACGCTTCGGCTTCGGCTTCGGCTTCGGCTTCGGCTTCGGCTTCGGCTTCGGCTTCGGCTTCGGCTTCGGCTTCGGCTTCGGCTTCGGCTTCGGCTTCGGAAATCAGGTCCTCTTTCGGCGCATCTTCGTCAACAGGCGACGCTTCAGTCTCACCATTGGGTTCAACGCTTACATCTTCGACCACTTCGACCACATCGTCTGTTTTCGGGGTTTCCACCGGTTCCTGATCGGATTTCTTTTTGCCCGCCACCGTCAAATTCCCCTTATCGATTCTAAAATCACCAGAACTACAGACTGTTCCAAGTTAATCTGCACCCGGCTCTCTCTCAACCCGCATCGCGTGTTTCACAAGCTTTTTAACGGCCTTACGCATCTTTTTGGGTGTCGGTTCCTTGGCGATCCTCAGGCGCTCATAACCCAAGGATTTAAGGGGTTCCGCCGTTGCCTCGCTGATTGCGGCCAGCCATAGCGGGGCAGTGCCCGCCCAAATGTCGGCAAATTGTCGCGCGGTGCGGGGTGAGAAAATAGGCGCGATCACTGGCCTGTCGCCCTCGGATGCGGCCTTTGCCTCGGGGCTGAGCGGCAGCAGAAGTTGCTGGTACACCGCCTGTTCGCGCGTGGTTACGCCCATCTCGGTCAGACGCTCGGCGATGTTGCCCCGGCTGTGTTCGCCGCGCAGATGCAACAGCGGGCTTGTTGGTCTGATCTGCAAAAGACCGGCCACAAGCTCTTCTGCCGTGCCACCGACCATACGCGCATCCCAGCCCGCGCCTTCGGCGGTCGCAGTCGTGGTCGGACCCACGCAATAGGCAGGCAAATCCCGGCGCACACCCGCCGAGGCTGCCGCATTCACCGCATTGGATGACGTGAAGATTATCCCCTGCGTCTCGGCCGTACAAATCGGAGCCGCCAGCGGCCTAATTTCCAGAATGGGGGAATGGATGACCTCAACACGCGATCTGACGCGGGTCGGAAGCTGCGCAACAAACCTCTCCGAGGCGGCGCGAGGGCGGGTCATCAACAAATACAACTATCGGCGCCTTCGGCCTTGGGATTGTTTGCGTCCGCGCAGGGTGGTACCCCGCTTGGCAATCATGATGCAACGGATCAGGCCAATGGTGCAAACACTTACCGTCCTTGGATTGGAAAGCAGCTGTGACGACACAGCCGCCGCCGTCGTGCGCCAAACCGACGGCGAAGAGGCCGAAGTGCTGTCGTCGATTGTCCATGGCCAAACCGAGCTGCACAGCGCTTATGGGGGTGTCGTCCCCGAAATCGCCGCGCGCGCCCATGCCGAGAAACTGGATAGCTGCGTCTTACAGGCGCTAAAAGATTCGGGTCTAACACTGGCTGATATAGACGCCATCGCCGTGACCGCCGGGCCCGGCCTGATCGGAGGAGTCATGTCCGGCGTCATGTGCGCCAAGGGGATCAGTGCTGCGACCGGCCTACCTCTGATCGGGGTAAACCATCTGGCCGGTCACGCTCTGACCCCGCGCCTGACAGATGGAATAGCCTTTCCGTACCTGATGCTGCTGGTCTCGGGCGGGCACTGCCAATATCTGATCGCCCACGGACCCGAGCAGTTCACGCGTTTGGGCGGCACCATCGACGACGCCCCCGGTGAGGCTTTTGACAAAACCGCCCGTCTTCTGGGCCTGCCGCAACCCGGTGGACCCTCGGTTGAGGCCGAGGCGCGCCAGGGTGATCCCAAGCGGTTCCGTTTCCCTCGGCCGCTGTTGGACCGGCCCGGATGTGACCTGTCCTTCTCGGGGCTGAAAACCGCGCTGATGCGGATGCGGGATCAGATCGTCGCCGAAAAAGGCGGCCTGACCCGTCAGGATCGAGCCGATCTATGTGCCGGGTTTCAGCAGGCTGTCGTGGACACTTTGGCCGAGAAAACACGACGCGCTATGGATTTGTATCTGGCCGAGACCCCATCGGACCCGGTCATTGCCGTTGCGGGCGGTGTGGCTGCAAACTCCGCTATTCGCATTGCGTTAGAGTCTGTTTGTACCGAAAAAGGCGCGCGTTTCACGGCCCCGCCCCTTGCACTTTGCACCGACAATGCCGCCATGATCGCCTATGCGGGGATGGAACGTTTTCGCACCGGCGCGCGCGACGGTTTGGATCTTACAGCGCGACCCCGTTGGCCTTTGGATCAGACCAGCCCCGCCATGCTGGGTAGCGGTAAGAAGGGTGCAAAGGCATGAGCGTTTCGGTTCTCGGATCAGGGGCGTTCGGTACGGCTCTGGCGATCTCACTGGCCGGTAACGGTCCGGTCACCCTGTGGTCGCGCAGCGCCGAGCAGGCGAAAGCCATGCAGGATAGTCGGATCAACAAGAGCCGATTGCCCGATGTGATTTTGCCCGATGCCATCACCATCACTCATGATATCGAAACAGCTGGGGCAAAGGATGTCCTTCTGGTGTCTGTGCCGATGCAACAATTGCGCCATGCACTGCAGGAACACGCAGCGGTGCTGGCTGGGAAACCGTTGGTTGCGTGCTGCAAGGGGATTGAACTGTCCTCGGGCCTCGGTCCAATTTCCGTGATCCGCGAAACCATTCCGGATGCACGACCAGCGCTTCTGACGGGCCCCAGCTTTGCGGATGACATCGCGCGTGGCCTGCCGACAGCGCTGACCCTGGCCTGTGCAGATGCCGATCTGCTCGAAACACTGCAATCCGAACTGACCACCGCCAATCTACGCCTCTACCGCACCACCGATGTGATCGGAGCGGAACTCGGCGGCGCATTGAAAAACGTTATGGCCATCGGATGTGGCGCTGCCATCGGTGCCGGTCTAGGCGACAGCGCCCGTGCTGCCCTGATGACCCGCGGCTTTGCTGAGATGCAGCGCTTTGCCCTCATGCGCGGCGCACAGCCAGAGACGTTGATGGGGCTCTCTGGCCTAGGTGATCTGGTGTTGACCTGCTCGTCGGAGCTGTCCCGAAACTATCGTTTTGGCCTGTGTTTGGGTCGAAATGAGCCCTTCGACACCACAACAACCGTCGAAGGTGTCGCCACCGCCCGCGCCATGGCCGATATCGCCAAGACCGAAGGTCTGGATATGCCTATCAGCGCCACTGTGGCCGACCTGAGCCAAGGCGCCTACAGTGTTACTCAAGCCATCGAAACCCTGCTCAACCGACCCCTCAAGGAGGAATAACATGCTGATCGCCCTAATCGCCCGTGACAAACCCGGCGCGCTGCAAACTCGTCTGGACAACCGCTCGGCCCATTTGGCGTATATCGAGGAAACCGGCGTTGTATCGCAGGCCGGCCCGCTGCTGGACGGAGACGCTATGGTCGGCTCGCTGGTGATCCTCGATGTCGAAGATCTAGCCGCTGCACAAAGCTGGGCCGACAATGATCCCTATGCCAAGGCAGGCCTGTTCCAGTCTGTCGAACTGATCCCTTGGAAAAAGGTGATTGGCTGATGGCAAACTGGCTGTTCAAATCCGAGCCATCGACGTGGAGTTGGGACCAGCAGGTTGCCAAAGGCGATGCGGGCGAAGAATGGGACGGCGTGCGCAACTATCAGGCGCGCAATTTCATGCGGCAAATGGCAATCGGTGATCGCGGGTTCTTTTATCACTCGCAAAAGGACAAGGCGATCGTCGGAATCGTTGAGGTCTGCGCCGAGGCCCATCCCGACAGCACCACCGATGATGAACGCTGGGAATGCGTGGACATCAAGGCGGTAAGGCCGTTTGAAGTTCACGTGACGCTGGACCAGATCAAAGCGGATGAACGTCTGGGTGAGATGGTGCTGGTCAAAAACTCTCGTCTGTCGGTGCAGCCGGTCACTGAAGCCGAATGGCAGGTGATCTGCGCCCTGGGCTCGACTGAGGCCGAGTAAAACAGAGGGAAGGCCCTGCACGCTGCAGAACCTTCCCTACCCCACGTGCTCCCTACTCACCACACGCGTATTGGAATCTGTTGGTTCTGACCGTCCTGGCCACATAAGGACCATAGCCTGTTTTCTCAGGCAGCTTCAAACACCAAGTCCTTAAAATATAACTCAAAACAAAAACGCCCGCCGATGGGGAGGCGGGCGTTTGGGTGGAAAACGTAACGTTTAGCCGTAAACCGATTCTTTGCCGAAATGCTTGGTCAGCATGTAGTAGACCACCGCGCGGTACTTGTTGCGCTCAGACATGCCATAGGTTTCCAGAACCGAGTTGATGGCCTCCATCAGCTCGGGCCCGTCGGCCAGACCCAGCTTTTTGATGAGGAAATTATTTTTGACGGTCTCCAGCTCACCGTCCTGGCTGGCTGCCACGGTCGACGCGTCGGCGTCATAGATCGCCGGACCGCACCCGATGGTGACCTTGGTCAGCAGGTCCATATCGGCATCCATGCCGCATTTGTTTTTCAGATCATCGGCGTATTTGGCGATCAGATCGTCGCGTTTTCCCATAAAACAGTCTCCCTATCAGCAGTCCTGGCTGCGGTTACTCAAATCCTAAAAACAGGTGTCGGAAGCCTAGCCATTCCTCCTATTCCCACAAAGGGAAAAATTCCGTGCTTTCCCCCTAAGCGGAGGAGCGCCTTTGCCGCGCGCCTTGAAAGGCTCGATCTGCAAGGTCCGAAAACACGCGAACCTTGCGCCCCGGCGTGCTGCTGCCCGCGTGAACAAAGGCAATTGGTGCAGATGGGGATTTCAACGCACCCGGCAAAACCTCGACCAGCGTACCCTGCTGCAACTCTCGCTGAACGGCCAGACGGGACTTGACCGCCAGCCCCAACCCCTGCACTGCGGCTTCGGTCAGCATGTCCGAGTTGGAAACGGCAATACGTCGCGTGACGGACAATTGCCCCTCATGGGTGTCGAACCGCGTCTGCCAAGGCAAACACGCCCAGCGCATCTTGCGCAGGTCTTCGACGGATTTGGGCATCTCGTATCGTGCAATGAAACCCGGCGCGGCGCAGATGATCCGGTCGTTGTCGCAAAGCTTGCGCGCCTTCAGGGTACTGTCCGCCAACTGACCGACGCGAATGGCGCAATCGACGCCCTCATCGACGAGAGAGACATAGCGGTCGACGGCCAGAAACTCGATCGTCAGGTCCGGGTGATCCTCCTGAAAGCTGTCCATCAACGGCATGATGAACCTGGACAAAATCCACGGCGACAGGGTCACACGCAGATGGCCGCGCAGCGCGCCCTTGCCGCTTCCGGCCTCCAACTCGGCCTCGCGCAGATCGGACAGCACAGGCTCGATCCGATCCAGAAAGATCAGACCTTCATTGGTCAGCTGCACCCGGCGGCTGTTGCGGTGAAAGAGTTTGAGGTTCAGCACCTCTTCTAGTTTCGCAATCCGGTGGCTGACCGTCGCCGCCGAAATGCCCAGCGCCTTTGCAGCCGATCCGACCCCTCCGGTTTTGGCGACAGAGACAAAGGTCAGCAGGTCATTCACATGGTACATTCGAAAATTCCTAACACTGGTTTCGTAATTGAGCCAGTTATCCGCGAAAATTTCAAATGGTATCTGATCGGGCACATCAGAGGAGGACCCGATGAAATCGCTCTATGCAGCTACATGCGCTTTGGCGCTGGCTTTGCCCGCAGCGGCAGCCGAATTGGAAACGTATCTTGAGTTCGAGAAGGCCATGCCTCCGGGCAATCTGGCGATTGGACCGGATGGGCGCATGTTCATGTCGGTGCATGAATTCTACGGGCCCGAGTTGCGCGTGGTCGAAGTGATGCCCGACGGGTCAACCAAGCCCTACCCGACCGAGGACTGGGCCCGCGCCCCGCAAGACGATGCGGATGGATTGAACGGCGTTCTGGGCCTGCGGGCAGATCGCGATGGTATTCTGTGGATGCTGGACGGACAGGGTGAAAACCAGACCGGGCGCATTGTCGGTTGGGACACCAAGACCGAGACGCTGCACGCGATCCACTATATCGGCGCCCCGGTCGCGCGGCCGACCTCGTTCCTGAATGATCTGGCCGTGGACCGTGATCATGGGGCGATTTACATCTCGGATACGGGCGACGGTCAGAACTCGGCCATCATCGTGGTTGATCTTGAGACCGGCCGCGCGCGGCGCGTTCTGGAAGGGTCCCAATACACGATCCCCGAGGATACTCCGATGGTGATCGACGGGCGTGAGATCACGCTGGGCGGCAATCCGGCCAAGATCGGCATCAACCCGATCACCGTCGATCCGACCAATACGTGGGTCTATTTCGCCCCGATGACGGCAAGTGCGATGTACCGCATCCCCACGGCGGCATTGCTGGATGAAAGCCTGTCGGATGCTGATCTTGAGGCGCAGGTCGAACGTTATGGCGACAAACCGATCTCGGACGGCTCGACCGTCGATACCGGCGGCAATGTCTATATCACTGCGATGACGGACAACGCGCTGGGTGTGACCAAGCCGGACGGCAGCTATGAGGTGCTGTTCCAGTCGGATGATGAATTGCCGTGGCCAGACGGGTTCTCGATCGGTGCGGATGGGTATGTCTATGCCACGATTAACGAGTTGCACCGCTCACCCGTTTTGAACAATGGCGAGGATGCCTCCAAGGGGATCTACAAGATCGTCCGGTTCAAATCGCTTTCCGACGCGGTCAGCGGACGCTGATCCTGGCCCGGCCCTGTTCAGCGGGGCCGGGATACCTATCGACAATAGCCCCAGCCGGGGCCTTGTAGGTGAAAATGGTCCGCGTGCAAACGATTGAAATTGGGGCCTAAAACCACGCGGAACCAGTCACATGCCCCCTTCCCGATCCGCTGCAAAAACACAGCCTCGGGTCCCGGCGCAGACCAATCCTGCAACAGGCTGAGCGTCCGCCCATCCGCCAGTTCCACCCCGGTGATATCAATCGAATCCGCCGTGGCGTGGCTGCTCCAACCGCTGTTTTCACCCTGCGCGGTCCGCATGCGACGGCAATTGTAGCTGCCAAGATGGCGCAAGGCGCGCACATGAGTACCCAACAGCTCCTGCGCGGAGGGTTGAACCACGTGATGCTCCCACATTGCCAAACGCAGGGCCGTCGTGCAGCGGGTTTCGACCCCGCCTACTTGGGCACTGACCAAGTGGGAGAGCTCACCCCGCCCGGAGATGCCGCAGTTCTGGTCAACCACCAAATCCTCCATCTCTGAGAACGCAACACCGGCCTCAGACAGCGTCGCCCGGCATTGCGCCTCATCCGCCAATGCCCGATTCAACTGATACTTGGTAATGGGCGTGACCGGCGCGGTCAGGGTCAGATCCCGCAAAGGATTCCAGTGATCGGGCAGCGGTGACTTGGGATGCGACAGCAACACATACCCGGCCGATCCAACAAGAAATAGAAATACGATGATCGAAAAGAAAGACGCCGCCAGATACAAGATCCGGCGGCGTCCTGAACGTTTGGTCATACCCGGTCCGCGATCAGTAGCGGTAATGCTCGGGCTTGTAGGGGCCTTCCGGCGCAACACCGATATAAGCCGCTTGTTCATTGTCCATCTTGGTCAGCTTCACGCCGATACGATCCAGATGCAGGCGGGCCACTTTCTCATCCAGATGCTTGGGCAGGATGTAGACTTTGTTTTCGTACTGGTCACCCTTAGTGAACAGCTCGATCTGCGCCAGAACCTGGTTGGTGAAGGAGGCCGACATCACGAAGGACGGGTGACCGGTGGCGTTACCGAGGTTCAGCAGACGGCCTTCGGACAGCAGGATGATGCGGTTGCCCGAGGGCATCTCGATCATGTCCACCTGTTCCTTGATGTTGGTCCACTTGTGGTTCTTCAGGCTGGCCACCTGAATTTCGTTGTCGAAGTGACCGATGTTGCCAACGATGGCCATGTCCTTCATCGCGCGCATATGCTCGATGCGGATCACGTCCTTGTTGCCGGTGGTGGTGATGAAGATATCGGCTGTCGCGACTTCGTCTTCCAGCAGGGTGACTTCGAACCCGTCCATCGCGGCTTGCAGCGCGCAGATCGGGTCGACCTCGGTCACTTTCACGCGGGCACCTGCGCCACGCAGCGAAGCAGCCGAGCCTTTGCCCACATCGCCATAGCCGCACACTACTGCAACCTTACCAGCCATCATGGTGTCGGTGGCGCGGCGAATGCCATCAACCAGCGATTCCTTGCAGCCGTATTTGTTGTCGAACTTCGACTTGGTCACCGAGTCGTTCACGTTGATCGCCGGGAACGGCAGGTGACCGTCTTTCACCAGCTGATACAGACGGTTCACACCGGTGGTGGTTTCCTCGGACACACCCTGGATCTGATCCCGCATCTTGGTGAACCAACCGGGCGAGGCCGCCATACGCTTGGCGATCTGCTTCTTGATCACCTCTTCCTCTTCCGAACCCGGAACAGGGATGATGTCTTCACCCGCCTCAGCGCGTGCGCCCAGCAGGATGTAGAGCGTCGCGTCGCCGCCATCGTCCAGGATCATGTTCGGGCCGTCTTCGAACAGGAAGGATTTGTCCAGGTAATCCCAATGCTCTTCCAGCGTCTGGCCTTTGATGGCGAAGACAGGGATACCCGCCTCGGCAATCGCAGCGGCTGCGTGGTCCTGAGTCGAGAAGATGTTACACGACGCCCAGCGCACATCCGCGCCCAGGGCAACCAGCGTTTCGATCAGAACGGCGGTCTGGATGGTCATGTGCAGCGACCCGACGATCCGCGCACCGCTCAGAGGCTTGCTTTCACCATATTCCGAACGCAGCGCCATCAGGCCCGGCATTTCAGTTTCGGCGATATCCAGTTCCTTGCGGCCAAACCCGGCCAGCGAAATGTCTTTGACGATATAGTCCCCGGCCATAAGGCGCTCCATTTTTGCGGTCAATCACAGTTCCGGCTGCCCCTAGCATCCCTGGGGGCAGGTGGCAATGTGGATGACCGAAAACGGGGTTATACGCCGCAAAAATCAGCTGGGCGTGCCGTCAACCTTGACCTTCGGAATCGCTTCGAAAAAATCGGTGCCAACGGCGACAATACAACTTAAGCCGTTCGCGTGGGTCACCAAAACGGTGTAGCTACCCGTTTCTCGTGAGGTCCAGACCTCCATGACCGACTGCGCGCCGCGTGTTTTCTGCAAACCTCCGAAAACCAGCTCTTCCGAGTAGCTTTTCTGCAGTTTATCAATCACATGCTCGCGCTCTGCACAATTCTGGGCAAAGGCGGGCGGGGCCGTGGCGGCCATGCCAAAGGTCAGGGCGACTGCGAATATTCGTTTGAACATAGCAAACTCCTTTTGTTTCACTTTTTGAGAGGAGCGCACCGGGAGAAGCCAGTGCCCCCCTCGGTTTAAATGTCGGGATCAGTTGGTGTGGTTTCAAAGCACGAATGCTCAAGAAAACGTTGGCAGCTGGTGATCCTGACAGGTACATCATAGCAGAAACAATTTGGTTTTATTGTGTCCCACTTCACAAGGCATGGCATAATGGCAACACAACCCCGCGCATGGCAGAGGATGCTGTCGGGCCGCAGGCTGGACCTGCTGGACCCGACCCCGGTGGATATCGAGATCGAGGATATCGCCCATGGTCTGGCCTTTGTGGCGCGCTGGAACGGACAAACAGCCGGCGATTTCGCCTATTCCGTGGCTGAGCATTCCCTGCTGGTCGAAGAACTTTTTGGCCGCATTGCACCCAAAGCGCCCGTGAAATGGCGGCTGGCAGCTTTGCTGCACGACGCGCCGGAATACGTAATCGGAGACATGATCTCACCCGTCAAATCCGCCGTCGGGCCGGACTATGGCGCGCTGGATGACCGTCTGGCGGCAGCGATCCATATTCGCTTTGGGCTTCCTGCCGAGGTGCCGAAAACGGTGAAACGGCAGATCAAAAAGGCCGACAAGATAAGCGCCTGGATGGAAGCCACCCAGATCGCGGGGTTTTCCGAGACTGAGGCGACGAAGTTCTTCGGTCGTCCGGATCGGGCGGTTGTGGAGGGGTTGGAGATCAGGCTAAGGCCGCCTGTGGACGTGCGAAAGGCCTATACTGAGCGGCATTGCGAATTACTCAATTTGTTTTGCTGATTGAAGGCTAAGTAGAAAGTTGGAGAATGCTGGCTTTAGTTCGACGCCTCTTAGTCTACGGGTCCTTCATAGCGTTGAATTTCTGTTGCTTTATCATTTCATCTGTTCTGTTTGATGGTTGCACCAAGTGCTATGTGGACTCAAACGCAGAGCGATGGTCGATGGCAGTTACAGCGATCACCATTTGGGTGTGGCCGTATCTGTTCTTGACTATTTGGATCGGCACCAAAGCTTACTCTGCGCGATGCAAGAACAGACCCCTGCTGCCGCTCTTGGCTGCCTTTTTCTTCGGCTTCGTAGTTTACTCGAGTACTTGGCTAGTTTGGGCCGGAATCGCTTTGCGCTGCGGCAAGGACTGCTTTCCGCCGCATAGGCTGGCATATGTATTTGAAACGGCAGGCCATTGGGGGTTCTTCATAGGTCTGGTGGGGTTGGTTGCCTGCTGCTTAAAAGAAAAGGCAATTGAGTAACCCATATGTCGCAATCAAGTAAGCTCGCAGACTGACAGCAAGTCCAAGTTGCAACCACTAGCGCGAGTTGCGCTTCGCCAAAACCCGCCGCAGTGTTCGGCGGTGCATGTTCAGGCAGCGTCCAGTGATCAAAACTTCGGTTGCAGATGCGTCTACAATCTCACCCAATTGTCCTAGCGATGTAGCGGGGAACCGGCGAAATCTTGCCGCACGCTGACAAGCCTCTTTTCACAACACATCAGGTCACCCTAAAACTTGCGTGTCTTCAAAATGGGCAGTGAAGATTCTTGAATACGGGCAAACGCAAAACGGACACCAATTGGCCGCGCTTATCCGGCGGCGCGCGAACCGCAATTGCGGTGGGACTTTTGAGTCTGGTCTCTGCCTGCGCCCATGGCCCGACCGACGCGCAACTTGATCCGGAACGTCAGTCAATGGCGCTGCAGGAAGTCTCGCAAAAGCAGGCTCGAGGGCAACGGGTATGGTGCGTGCCCTACGCTCGTAGCCTCAGCGGTATTGAAATTCGCGGCAATGCCAAGGACTGGTGGGGCAAGGCGCGCAGTGCGTTTGAGCGAGGCAACGAACCGGCTGTCGGTTCCGTAATGTCATTTCGGGCAACGCGGGGAATGCCTCTGGGCCATGTGGCTGTCGTGTCTGATGTTGTTAGCGACCGGGTCGTTATCGTGAACCACGCCAATTGGCACCGCAACAAAGTGTCGTTGAAAATGGGCGTCAAAGATGTCTCCAAGAACAATGACTGGACACTGGTTCGGGTCGAGAGCGTTCCGGGGCAATATGGCAGTTTGTACCCGGTGAACGGGTTCATCTATCCTAAGTCTGGCGAGTAGCCTGAAAGACGACTCTCTGATCAGACGAGTGAAAGCTCTGCTTTTTAGCGCGGGCTACGTTTCGCCAAGATACGCTGCAACGTCCGACGGTGCATGTTCAGCCGCCGTGCGGTTTCCGAGACATTGCGGTCGCACAGCTCATAGACCCGCTGGATGTGTTCCCAGCGCACACGGTCGGCACTCATGGGGTTTTCCGGCGGCGGGGGCAGTTCGTCGCCTTTGGCCAGCAGTGCATTGGTGATGTCTGTGGCATCAGCGGGTTTGGACAGGTAGTCTGTCGCGCCAATCTTGACGGCAGCGACGGCTGTGGCGATGGCCCCGTAGCCGGTCAGCACAACGACACGACTGTCCGGGCGCTTTTCGCGCAGCACTTCGACTACGTCCAAACCGTTGCCATCCTCTAGCCGGAGATCGACAACCGCATAGGCTGGCGGACGCGCTGTGGAAATGGCACGGCCTGCGGCGACGGAGCCGGCGGTTTCAACCTCGAAACCGCGTTTTTCCATGGCTTTGGCAAGGCGTCTCAGGAACGGCTCGTCATCATCCACCAGAAGCAGAGATTTATCGGGGCCGATATCAAGCTGGGAACTGTCTGCCATCGTTGAGTCTTTCCGCTATTTCATGCCTTTGGCTTTAACTAGAAGTAATAGCAGCGCGGGGCCAAAGGTCAAACCGGCTTGTCAGGACCCGGCTTGGTCCAAAAAGCAGCCGACCTTGTCAGCCATTTGCTGCGCTGTGTCTTCACGTTTGAAGAACTCAAGAAACCCATCTTCGGGTGTGACCAGATAGGTGAAGGTGGAATGGTCGACCAGATAGTATTCGTCGCTTTTGTCATGGGCCTTGTAGTAGGTTTTATAGGCCTGGCTGGCGGCCTTGACCTGCTCGGGTGAACCGGTCAGGGCGATCAGACGTTCATGCAGGTTGAAGGCGTAGTCTCCGACCACTTCAGGCGTGTCGCGATCGGGGTCGATCGAGATGAACAGCGGTGTCACGGATTGCCCACGCTCGGCCAGAATGTCCACGGCCTCGGCATTGCGGGACATGTCAAACGGGCAGACATCAGGGCAGAACGTATAGCCGAAATAGACGAGTGTCGGCTCGGTGATCACATCCTTGTCTGTGACCGTCTCGCCTTTACCATTGACCAGTTCGAACGGACCGCCAATCGCCGCCGTTCCGCCCGCGATCTGGCTGGACCGGCATTGGGCGTATTTGTCATCTGACCCTGACCCCATTGTCAAAAGCCACATGGCGCCAAGGCTGATAGCAAGAACGACAGCTGCGAGAATAGCAAACAGGCGGGTCATGATCGTTTTCCGTGTGCAAGGGGTTGTTGATCGTATCAGCCGGGACACCTATCAAGATGATCAGCCGATGCAACAGGACATAAGTGACCAATGGCAGAATCCAACCAGAGTTTATGGGGCGGTCAGGAACGAAGCAGCTGGATCAGGCTGCGCACCCTTATCCTACTGCGCTGGGTGGCCATCTTTGGCCAGATCACGGCTATTACGGTGGCTCAGCACAGTTATCATGTGCAGCTTGAGGTCACCCTGTGTTACTTGGCGATCGGCGTTTCGGTGATCGGCAACCTGACTGCCAGCTTCCTGTTCCCACAAAACAAACGCCTGACTGAGTTCCAGAACTTCTTGATGGTGCTATTCGACCTGTTTCAACTGGCGATCCTGCTGTATCTGACCGGCGGATTGAACAATCCCTTTGCCCTGCTGTTGCTTGGTCCGGTCACGATCTCGGCAAATGTCATGAGTACCCGCTCAACGCTGATCGTGGGGGCCGTGGCAATTGCGCTGGCCACGCTTCTGGCTGAGTTTCACCTGCCCTTGCGGACCGAGATTGGCCTGGTCCTACAGATCCCCGACATACTTCTGTTCGGCAACTGGGCCGCGATCATCATCGCCATTGTCTTTATCGGGGCCTACTCACACAGGGTCAGCTCCGAGGCACGCTCAATGTCCGAGGCGCTGGCGGCCACGCATATGGCACTGGCTCGCGAACAGAAGCTGACCGATCTGGGAGGAGTTGTCGCCGCCGCCGCGCATGAGCTGGGGACCCCTCTGGCGACGATCAAACTGGCCAGTTCCGAGTTGATCGAGGAACTCGACGACCGCCCCGAACTGAAAGAAGACGCCGCCCTGATCCGCGAGCAGGCGGACAGGTGCCGGGACATCCTGCGCGATATGGGACGCGCTGGCAAAGACGATCTGCATCTGCGTCAGGCGCCCTTGTCCACAGTGGTCCATGAAGCGGCCGAGCCACATATCGACCGGGGCAAAACCGTGCATTTCGCCGAAGGCCCAGTGCAGGATGGCGATGTGCAACAACCTTCGATCCTGCGCAAACCCGAGATCATTCACGGGCTGCGCAACCTGATCCAGAATGCGGTGGATTTCTCGCGCGCGAATGTCTGGGTCGAGGCGGAATGGACCTCGGACAAGATCACCGTCTGTATCATGGATGACGGGCGCGGTTACCCCTCGCATCTGATTGGGCGGATTGGTGACCCCTTGATGCGGCGCAGACGGGCCGAAACAGACCAGCGCGCGCGCCCCGAGTATGAGGGTATGGGTCTGGGCCTTTTCATCGCCAAAACCCTATTGGAACGCAGCGGGGCGGATCTGGAATTTGCCAACGGCTCAGACCCGTATCAGCACCTCTCCGACAAGCCTGACCGCCGGGGTGCTATCGTCAAGGTCGAATGGCCGCGCAATCGCATCGACGCGCAACAGGGCGATACCCCGGTACCATCCGGGCGCAACCAGCCTATCCAGGTCTGAGTTAAGACACCGTTAACCATTTTCGCCATAGTTTGCGTCGGGGTTCCGTAGTCGCAAGGGGAGAAGATGGCAGACTGGATCATTCTGGCCGCGATCAGCTTGGTCTCGTGCTGTTTTGCGGTCATGTGGCTACTGCCCCGTCGTGCCCGGCGGGACAACAGCTATGGCATGTTCACTGCAAGCTCCCTGTTCGACGCGGTTTTTCTGTTCGATGGCGACCGCCTGATCAGCCACTCTGATATAGCGTTGGCCGGTTTCGAACATGTTGCAGATTGGAGCGATCTTCGACGCTTGTTGCAGCGCGACTTTCCGACCTTCCCGGAAACGCCTGACCTCGTGCGCGATCAGGGCAATCTGGTTGTCTCGGCCATCGACTGCACGGTTGAGCGTGAGGTTCTATGCGAATGGATTGATGGGATCGTTCGAATCCAACTGCACGAACCGACGAGAGAAAAGAAAACCAAGCTGCGGGATCCGAATGATCCGATCCGGCTGGCGATGGATCAGGCACCCTATCCGGTCTGGCTGCTGGATCAGAACGCAAGCGTGCGCTGGTGCAACGCGGCCTATGTCGCCCTTGTTCGCAAGGCGCGCGGGCTGGATGTTGACTTGACCCTATCGCTGTTCCCGGACATCGGGGCCGAGCCGCTACGCGGCGGGAAATCCCGCGTCTCGATCGACGTGGCCGGAAGCGACAGCAAATTGTGGTTCGACCTTACTCAGGTGGATCACACGGAAGGCCGCCTGTTCTATGCGGTTGATATCAATGCGATTGTGCAAGCCGAAACCGCCCAGCGCAAATTCGTGCAGACGATGACCAAGACCTTTGCGCAGCTGTCGATCGGCTTGGCTATTTTCGACCGCAACCGTCAACTGGCCCTGTTTAACCCGGCACTGATCGACCTGACCACCCTGCCGCCGGATTTCCTCAGCTGCCGCCCCAATATTTCCAGCTTTTTTGACCGGCTGCGGGATCAGCACATGATGCCCGAGCCTAAAAACTACCGGTCATGGCGCAATCAGATGAACGATCTGCTCGAGGCGGCTGAGGACGGGAACTATCAGGAAACGTGGTCCCTGCCCTCGGGCTCGGTCTATTCGGTCAGCGGCCGCCCGCATCCCGATGGCGCCGTGGCGTTTCTATTCGAAGACATCACCGCCGAAATCACCCTGACCCGGCGCTTTCGGTCCGAGATGGACCTGATGCAATCCATCCTCGACAAGCTGGCCGACGCAATCGCGGTTTTTTCGGAAGACGGCACATTGGCTCTGACCAACTACGCCTACCAGCGGCTTTGGGGAACGCAGGACGAGGCCGGATTTCACAGTGAGACAGTGACCGAGGTCACGCGCATCTGGCAGGATCATTGCGTCGCCACCCCGGTCTTGGGCGAGATCCGCGATTTCGTGGATATGCGTGATGACCGCACCGAATGGAGCGCCGAGATGCAGATGCGCAACGGCACCGCGCTGGATTGTACCGTTATGCCCATGCAGAACGGTGCCACAATCGTGCGCTTTGCGACGGCAAGCAATTCTCTGACCGCCGAACCCATGGCCCAGATCAGCGCCTGAACCGGGTTGCAGCCGCTTGGGCGCAGGTCCATTGTGGCGCCATGACTTCGGCACCTGTTTCTCTCACCCTGCAAAGCCCTCAGGACACCGCAGGTTTTGCGGCGCGTCTTGGCGCGACCCTGAGACCTGCGGATGTGTTGCTGCTGCAAGGTGAGATCGGCAGCGGCAAGACCCACTTTGCCCGTAGCCTCATCCAGTCTCTGATGAACCCGCCTGAGGATGTGCCCTCACCGACCTTCACACTGGTGCAGGCTTATGACACGCAGATCGGCGAGATCTGGCATTGCGACCTTTACCGGCTGACCTCGGTGGATGAGGTTGACGAGCTGGGCCTGACCGAAGCCTTCGACTCCGCGCTATGTCTTGTGGAATGGCCCGACAAACTTGGGCCGCTGACCCCCGACACTGCATTGACGCTTGCCTTTCAAACCGACCCAGTCGAAACCGAGACACGCCATCTGACCCTGTCTTGGTCTGATCCGAAATGGCTTGGGAAACTGGAGAATACCCTATGAAAGATCGTACTGTGCTGGCCGAGGCCCTGATTGCACAGACGCCTTGGGCCAATGCCACGCGCGCGCCCTTGGCCGGGGACGCCTCGAACCGCAGGTATGAGCGTCTGACAGATCCGGCGACCGGTCGCACGGCGGTTCTGATGGATGCGCCGCCGGATCGGGGAGAGGATGTCGAACCCTTCGTCCGGATCGCGAACCATCTGCGCGCGGTGGGCCTCAGCGCACCCGAGATTTACGCCGAAGACAATCAGAACGGGTTTCTGGTTCTGGAGGATCTGGGCGATGATCTATTTTCACGCGTTCTGACCAAGGACCCGAGCCAGGAACGCCTCTTATATGAAGCGGCAACGGATGTTCTTTTGCACCTGCATGAGGCCCCGATCCTAACCCTGCCCTCATACGATCCCACATTGATGACCGAGCTGGCCGCTCTGGCCTTTACTAAATACGCGCAGGCCATTCTGGGCGACCACGATGCAGACGCGAGAGAGAGGTTCGAGCTACGCTTTGCCGATATCCTGCTGCAGGAGACCTCGGGCACCAAAGTCGTCGTGCAGCGGGACTACCACGCCGAAAACCTGATCTGGCTGCCGGAACGTGAAGGCGTGCAGCGCGTTGGGCTTCTGGATTTCCAACTGGCGATGCTGGGGCACCCGGCTTACGATCTGGTGTCGCTGTTGCAAGATGTGCGTAGGACCGTGCCGACCGGGATCGAAATGCAAATGGTCAATCGCTATATCGTGGCCTCCGGCATGGATGACCATGACTTCCGCACCGCCTACAGCGTTCTCGGCGCGCAGCGAAACCTACGTATTCTGGGTGTTTTTGCCCGACTGGCCACGGATTACGGCAAGCCACATTACGTCGATCTGATCCCTGCCACATGGGCGCATCTGATGCGCGATCTGGAGCATCCCGCGCTGATCCCGGTTGCCGGTATCCTGCGCGACGCCCTGCCTGAACCAACCGCAGAAAACCTTGCAAGGCTGAAAGCGTCATGAGCCAATCTCCCGACGCCGTGATGCTGTTTGCCGCCGGGTTCGGCACCCGGATGGGTGCGTTGACGAAGGACTTGCCAAAACCTCTGATCGAGGTCGCCGGACGCCCGCTGATCGACCACGCGCTTGCGCTAGTGGATGCCGTTCAACCAGCCCGTGTGGTTGCAAACCTGCACTATCACGCCGATCAGTTGCAGGCGCATTTAGCGCCTAAAGGCATTCTGCTCTCACATGAAACGCCCGAGATTCTGGAAACCGGCGGCGGTTTGCGGGCGGCTTTGCCTCTACTGGGCGCAGGCCCGGTTTTCACCATGAACACCGATGCAATCTGGGCCGGACCCAACCCGCTGAGCCTGCTGCAAGAGGCATGGGACCCGGACCGGATGGATGCTCTTTTGATGTGCGTCCCGATTGGTCAAACCATCGGGCATGCGGGCGAAGGGGATTTTACCGCCGATGCCGATGGTCGGATCACGCGCGGGCCAGGTCTGGTGTATGGCGGCGTGCAGATTCTCAAAACCGACGGGCTGCAGCACATTCCGCAGAAGGCTTTCTCGCTAAATCTGTTGTGGAACCAGATGCACGACCGGCAACGCCTGTTCGCACTGGAATATCCCGGCCGTTGGTGTGATGTCGGACGCCCCGACGGGATCGCTCTGGCTGAGGGGATGCTGGCGGATGTTTGACCCCAGCGCGCATCCACGGGTTTTCGCCGTTCCGCCGGGTACGGATTTCCCCAAAGCGCTGGTTGCCGGGCTGCGGCAGCGCGCCTCCGGCCCGCCCGAGGCGTTGGCCCGCGTGCAATTGGTGGTCAACACACGCCGCATGGCCCGGCGGGTGCGTGACCTGTTCGATCAGGGGCCGCCCTGCCTGTTGCCTCGGCTTTCTCTGGTCACCGGTCTGGGCGAAAGCGTTGATCTGGCGCAGATTCCGCCCGCAATCCCCCCGCTGAGGCGGCGGTTGGAGCTGACCCAGCTGATCTCAAAACTGCTGGACCAGCAGCCTGATCTGGCTGCAAGGGCCTCCCTGTTCGACCTGTCCGACAGCCTGGCCGCCTTGATTGATGAGATGCAGGGCGAGGGCGTGTCGCCAGAGGCGATCCGCCAACTGGATGTCAGCGATATGTCCGGCCATTGGGCCCGCGCACAGGCGTTTATCGGCATCGCGGATCATTTTGTTGATGCAAGCGATCAGGCGATGGATGCACAGGCGCGGCAACGTCGCGTGGTCGAGAACCTGATCGACCGCTGGCAGGAGGCTCCGCCGCAACATCCCGTCATTTTGGCCGGCTCGACGGGATCACGCGGCACCACGCTGATGCTGATGCAAGCCGTCGCGCGCCTGCCGCAAGGGGCCTTGATCCTGCCGGGCTATGATTTCGACCAGCCGCGCGCCGTTTGGGACCGTCTGGACGAGGCGCTGACCTCTGAGGATCACCCGCAATATCGGTTCCGCAAATTGATGCGAGAGCTGGGGTTAGAGCATGATCAGATCCTGCCCTGGACGGACGAACAACCACCCTCACCCGCGCGTAACCGATTGGTTTCGCTGGCTTTGCGCCCTGCCCCCATCACCGACGCGTGGATGTCCGAAGGTCCACGTCTGACCGAGTTGGACCAGGCCACGCGTGACCTGACACTGGTCGAGGCAGACTCGCCCCGATCCGAGGCCCTTGCCATCGCTCTTCGACTACGGCAGGCGGCTGAAACGGGCCAGACCGCCGCCATGATCACGCCTGACCGGATGCTGACCCGGCAGGTCAGCGCGGCATTGGATCGCTGGAACATCCTACCCGATGATAGTGCCGGTCTGCCGCTGCAACTGTCTCCGCCCGGCCGGTTTCTGCGTCATGTGGCGAGCCTGTTTGCGCGCCGTCTGGAGGGTGAGGCGCTGCTGACGCTGCTGAAACATCCTCTGTGCCATGACGGGGGTGAACGGGGGGCCCACCTGCTGCATACCCGCGATTTGGAGTTGGACCTGCGCCGGCATGGCCCTCCATTCCCGGACCAAGCCAGCCTTACCGCATCCGCGAACCGCACCGAAGCGCCCGAGGGATGGGTGAGCTGGGTCAGCGCACATTTCTGCGATCAGCAAATCACCGGGGAACTCCTCCTGTCCGAATGGGTCGACCGATTGCTGTCTCTGGCCGAGTCGATCTCGGCCGGACATGCGGGTGACCAAGGCACCCTGTGGGACAAGAACGCGGGCCAAAAGGCCCTGTCGGTGTTGACCAATCTGCGGGATGAAGCGCATCACGGCGGCCCCATGACCGCCCATGACTTCGCCGATCTGCTAGGCGCGCTTCTGGCCGGAGAAGAGGTCCGCGACCGCGACGCTCCGCACCCGCATATCATGATCTGGGGTACGCTCGAGGCCCGCGTGCAGGGTGCGGATCTGTTGATCCTCGGCGGGTTGAACGAGGGCAGCTGGCCCGAAGCCCCAGCGCCGGACCCATGGCTGAACCGCCAGATGCGCGACAAGGCGGGGTTGTTGCTGCCCGAGCGGCGGATTGGGCTTTCGGCGCATGACTTCCAACAGGCCATCGGCGCGCCCGAGGTCTGGCTGACCCGCGCCACCCGCTCGGACGATGCGGAAACCGTGCCCTCGCGTTGGCTGAACCGTCTGACGAACCTGTTGCAAGGCCTGCCTGACCAAGGCGGCCAAACGGCGCTATCAGATATGCGCGCGCGGGGTCGGACCTATCTGAAATGGGCCAAAACACTGGAGCAAGCCCCTCGGATTGAGGCAGCGCATCGCCCCTCGCCCAAACCTCCGGTTGCCGCCCGACCGCGCCGCCTTTCAGTCACCGAGATCAAACGCCTGATCCGCGACCCTTATGCGATTTACGCCAAACATGTGCTGCGTCTGAAACCGATTGATCCACTTGTGCAGGCTCCGGATGCGTTGCTGCGCGGAATCGTGATCCATGAAATTCTGGAGCATTTCGTCAAGGACAGCGTGCTGGATACCGCCTTGCTAACCCGCGAGAACTTCCTGAAACGCGCACATGACCTGCTAGAAACACACGTCGCATGGCCGACCGCCCGCAAACTGTGGCTGGCGCGGTTGGAACGGATCGCCGACGACTTTCTGAGTGCCGAGCTCAATCGCCGGGGCGACGGTGGCCCGGTGGCCTTTGAAGCCGCGATGAAACTGGTGTTGGAGCCTCTGGATTTCACCATCGCCGGACGTGCCGACCGGATCGATTGCAACAGCCGAGGGGCGCTGAGGATTGTGGACTACAAAACCGGCGCGCCTCCGACCGAAAGCCAACAGGCAAAGTTCGACAAACAGCTGCTGATCGAAGCCGCCATGGCCGAGCAGGGCGCTATCGAAGGGATCGACCCCACCGACGTGGCCGAGGCGATCTTCATCGGTATGGGCGGCAGTTACAAAGAGGTCGCGGCTCCGCTTGCCAAAGAACCCACGGACAAGGTGTTGGCTGAGCTGAAAGAGCTGGTTTCTGCTTATTTAGAGCCTGATCAGGGCTTCTCTTCGCGCCGCATGCTACACAAGGACACCGATATCGGCGACTACGATCATCTGGCCCGGTTCGGGGAGTGGGACCGCACCGCCGAAACCCTCCCTGAGGACCTGACATGACCGCCCGCAACGACGCCACCGAGCGGCAAGTGCAGGCCGCGCGTCCCGATGCCTCGACCTGGTTGGCGGCGAATGCCGGGTCGGGCAAGACCCGCGTGCTGACCGACCGCGTGGCGCGTCTGTTGCTGAGCGGAGTGCAGCCGCAGCACATCCTCTGCCTGACCTACACCAAGGCCGCCGCCAGCGAGATGCAGAACCGGCTGTTCAAGCGGCTTGGGGAATGGGCGATGCTGGGGGACGCGCCGTTGCTGGCTCAACTGACGGATTTGGGCGTAGAAGGCGCAATCGATTCGGACCGTCTTGCGCAGGCCCGCACCCTGTTTGCCCGCGCGATTGAGACCCCGGGCGGGCTAAAAATCCAAACCATCCACTCTTTCTGCGCCTCACTGCTGCGCCGCTTCCCGCTTGAGGCCGGTGTCAGCCCTCAATTTGCCGAGATGGAGGACCGCGCCGCCGCATTGCTGCGCGAAGAGATCATCGAGGATTTCGCCGAGGGCCCTCAGGCCGGTTTGATCGAGGATATTGCGCGGTTCATCACTGATACCGGGTTCGACAGGCTGACCGCAGCAGTGACTCAAAAGCGGAACCTGTTCGCGCAGCCCTTGCAGCGCTCGGACCTGCTGCAGCGATTTGGCCTGCCAGAGGGCTTTGACGACGACACCCTTGCGGGGCAGGTGTTTCTGGGCGGTGAGGTTGATCTGATCCAATCCATGTTGCCTGCGCTGATCGAAAGCGGCGGCAACAACGCCAAGGCCGCCGCAAAACTCGCAGCGTTCACTGAGGCAAAACTGGCTCATCTACCTACGCTGGAAGGCGTCTTGCTGACGGGCAAGGGCGCGAAGGAGCCGTTCACCGCCAAGATCAACGGCTTCCCGACCAAAGCCTTGCGCGAAGGGGTTCTGGCGGATCGCATGCCACAGCTGGAATCGCTGATGTTGCGGGTTGAGGTTGCGCGCGAACAACGGCTGGCTCTGGTCGCTGCGCAAAAAACCACTGTTTTGCATCGCTTCGCTGCAGCTTTCCTGCCGGAATATGAACGCCGTAAGCAGCTGCGCGGATGGCTGGACTTTGACGATCTGATCCTGCGCGCGCGACAGGTTTTGAACGACCCGGCGGTCGCGGAATGGGTTCTGTACCGGTTGGACGGCGGCATCGACCACATTCTGGTGGACGAGGCGCAAGACACCAGCCCGGACCAATGGGACGTGGTCGAGAAGCTGGCGCAAGAATTTACCAGCGGGGAAGGGGCCCGATCCGAGGTTGAACGCACGATCTTTGTGGTCGGCGACAAGAAACAGTCGATCTATTCCTTCCAGGGCGCCGACCCGCAGGCCTTTGACCGGATGCAGGCCGAGTTTGGGCGAAAGCTTGATGAATCAGGCTCTAAACTGTGGGATTCGACGCTTGAATACTCATTCCGATCCTCCAGTGCGATCCTGTCATTGGTTGATCTTCTGTTCGAAAATCAGGCCGAGGCCGGGTTTCACAAGGAAAGCCAGCACCGTGCTTTCAAGGCAGACCTGCCGGGACGCGTAGACCTCTGGCCCGTGGTGGAAAAGGTCGAGGATGACGAGGATGGCGATTGGACTGATCCGGTGGATCGGCCCGGGTCGCGCCACCACACCGTCATTCTGGCCGAGCAGGTGGCGCAGTCGATCAAGCACATGATCGACACTGGGGCCACAATTCCCGAAGATGGCGAAACGCCCGGCACATTCGTGCGCAGCAAAGTTCAGCCGGGGGATTTCCTGATCCTGGTCCAGCGCCGCTCGGACCTGTTTGCTGAGATCATCCGCGCCTGCAAAGCCCTGCATCTGCCCATCGCCGGGGCCGACCGTTTGAAAGTCGGAGCCGAGCTGGCGGTCAAGGATCTCGCGGCATTGCTGAGCTTTCTGGCCACGCCCGAAGACAGCCTGTCGCTGGCGACGGTCCTGAAATCCCCGCTGTTCGGCTGGTCCGAGCAGGCGCTGTTCGATCTGGCCCATCGCCGGCAAGAGAAATTCCTGTGGGCCGCGCTGCGCAATCGCTCGGACGAGTTTCCCGAGACGCTTGCAATCCTTAACGATCTGCGTGGACAGATCGACTTTCTGAGGCCGTTTGACCTGATCGAGCGTATCCTGACCCGTCATGACGGGAGGCGAAAACTGCTGAGTCGGCTGGGGGCCGAGGCCGAGGATGGGATCAACGCGCTGCTCTCGCAGGCTTTGGCTTATGAGCGGACCGATATTCCCAGCCTGACCGGCTTTCTGGTCTGGATGCAGACCGACGATCTGGAGATCAAACGCCAGATGAGCGGCGTGGGCAACATGATCCGCGTGATGACCGTGCATGGCTCAAAAGGGTTGGAAGCGCCGATCGTGATCCTGCCGGATACCGGCAAACGGCAGGCCCCGCGCGATGCCGAGATCATGGTGTCTGATGGAACGCCCCTGTGGAAGGTTCCCGCCGATGTCTCGCCCAAGCTGATCTCCAGCGCCCGCGAGGAGGCCCGAAACCGTGAGGAGAATGAACGCCTTCGATTGCTCTATGTGGCTCTAACACGTGCGGAAAAGTGGTTAATCGTGGCCGCTGCTGGGGATGTTGGAAAGGATGGAACCAGCTGGTATCAGATGGTCGAGGCCGCGATGGAGCACGCGGGCGCGACACTGATGGAGGGATCGCTGACACGGCGACTGGCCCATGGCGATTGGCAGGGGTTGCCGCTGGTCGAACGCAGCGAACACGCCGAGCCAAGTCAGGACCTGCCTGCGTACTTCCTGCATCCCGTCGAGGATCCACCCTCGGAACCAGAAACCCTCAGCCCCTCAGATCTTGGCGGGGCAAAAGCGTTGCCCGGTGATGCGGGGCAGGATGAAGAGGCCGCAAAGCTGCGCGGCACCCGATTGCACCTGCTGCTGGAACATCTTCCCACCGCGCCCCAGGATGACTGGCCCATGCTGTGCGCGCGGGTTCTACCCGATATGCAAGATCAGACTAGGGCCGAGTTGTTGTCTGAGGTCACCAAGGTCCTGACAGCGGATCACCTGCAACCAGTCTTCGGGTCGGATGCGTTGGCCGAGGTCCCTGTTTCAGCCAAACTGAACGGGCGGCGGATGCATGGTGTCATCGACCGGCTGATCATAACGGATACCGAGGTGCATGTGGTTGATTTTAAAACAAATGCCACGGTGCCCGACGAGACTGAAGCCTGCCCGGAAGGCTTGCTGCGGCAGATGGGAGCCTATGCGCAGGCGCTAAGTCAGATTTACCCGGACAAGACCATCCGTACCGCCATCCTGTGGACGCGGACGGCTGCGTTGATGTGGCTGCCACACGATCTTGTGACGCAATCGCTGACCCGCGCTCAGATATCTTGACCTTACCCGACGCGGCACCTACGTTCCTTTCCCGAGTTTACCCCATTCAGGAGACAGAATATGTCGACCGTAGCCGTTACCGACGATACCTTTGATGCCGAAGTCAAGAACTCGACCGTTCCCGTGGTTGTGGACTTCTGGGCGGAATGGTGTGGTCCTTGCAAACAGATCGGCCCCGCACTGGAAGAACTGGCCGCTGAGTATGGTGACAAGGTAAAAATCGCCAAGGTGGACGTGGACAGCAACCCGAACGCAGCCGCTGCGATGGGCGTGCGCGGTATTCCGGCTCTGTTCATCTTCAAGGACGGCCAGGTTGTCTCGAACCGCGCGGGCGCGGCACCCAAAGCTGCGCTGCAAAGCTGGATCGACGAATCCATCTGATCCGGATTGGAATGCGAATGATCAAAGGCGCCCCGAACCGGGCGCCTTTTTTATGACCCGGAGAATTTTGATGGCAAAAACACGAGTACTTGTGGAATTTGGTATGGGCACGTCCCTGCGGCGTGAGGACTATACCGAGGCCGCCTTGCGCGCGATCAAGGATGCGCTGTGGCACAACTCGGTCAATATGGCTGAGCTGTTCGATTTTCCCAAAGAGGCGATGATCATTGATGCCGAGATCGGCGTGCAGCAACCCGATAAAGTGGACCGTGAGGCGTTGAAGGCCGTGTTCCCATATGGTCAGCCGAACATCACGGTCACCCGCGGTGGGCTAGACATCGAAAAACCGCACGCCGATGGCCACACAGTGATCGCAAACGCCGCCATCATCGTCTCTTTCGACATGGAGCCCGCGCTATGAGTGAGAAACGTATCATTCTTGAGATGGGCACCGGCAATGACCTCTATGGTCAGGATTACACCAAAGCCGCACGGCGGGCGGTGCAGGACGCGCTGCATCATTCCTCGATCACTCTGTTTTCGCGCTTGGGCGTGGACCACAAGGAGATGCGCGTCGTGGTGACGATTGGCGTGCAACAGCCCGAGGCCGTGGATTGCGATCTGGTCGCGCAGGATTTGCCACGGGGCAGGGCCGAGGTGCAGGCCGTGTTGGGCGGGCTGGATGTCGAGGACAGCGATGCGGGCACCCGCCACGTCATCGCAACCGCAGCGATTGAGGCCTATCTGCCTGATATATTTGGTAAATACAGGCTGGTTTAAAAAGAAAAAGCCGCTCGGACGAGCGGCTCATCTTTACTACGGCTGATCTGAAACGGATCAGATGGTGATGATGTCTTTGCGGGTCAGACCGATATCTTCCAGCTGAGCGTCGCTCAGTTGCGACAACGCCTTGCGTGTCTTACGAGTTTCGTTCCACTCAACCGCTTTTTCGAAAGCCACAGTGAACGCGTCCACTACGTGCAGGATGGTAGCTGCTCCGAGCGGCGCAGTGTTTTGTGCAGTATTTGCCATTTGCGCAGTCCTTCAAACTGAAACAGCCGACCCAATGTCGGTTGTAAGGCTCATGTAGTGCAGCGATCTGAGTCTCACAATTGCCAGTCTGGTAGACCCGATCTGCGTTTCTTGCATATCTTTTGGGCAGTTTGTGAACAGTTGCGTTGGCGCTGGCTCCGGCCCATATAGGGTGCCAGTGATGAACGGAGGCCCTGATGGCAGACAGCGATTTTCCCGGTTGGCATGGCACAACGATCATTGGCGTCAAGAAAGACGGCCAGGTGGTGATTGCCGGCGACGGACAGGTCAGCCTGGGCCAGACCGTGATCAAGGGCACCGCCCGCAAGGTCCGCCGCTTGTCACCCGGTGGATTCGAGGTCGTGGCAGGCTTTGCCGGATCGACGGCGGATGCGTTCACTCTGCTCGAGCGGCTGGAGGCCAAGCTTGAGGCCACCCCCGGCCAACTGGCCCGCGCCTCGGTCGAGCTGGCCAAGGATTGGCGCACCGACAAATACCTGCAAAAGCTCGAAGCGATGCTGATCGTCACCGATGGCAAGGACTTGCTGGTGATCACCGGGGCAGGGGACGTGCTCGAGCCGGAACACAACGTGGCCGCCATCGGATCGGGCGGCAACTTCGCCCTCGCCGCTGCGCGCGCGATGATGGACAGCGACAAGCCCGCCGAAACGGTTGCACGCGAAGCCATGGCGATTGCCGCTGATATCTGCGTCTATACCAACGGCAACCTTACGGTCGAGACAATCTAGGGCGTTCTGCGTTTCACCAAAACACTGTATCGAAATGCGCGCTCTACCGAACGGAGAGGCAGCGAATTTCGATTCAAATCAAACGCAAAACGGCCTCAAGCTAACAGCGCCTTGATCTCTTTCCCTTTCCATCGGCGGTGCATTCCGATCAGGCCGAAGATCGCTGCAATGATCACGATGTAGTAGGGCACGCGGATGTCGATGCTCATCAGCCCGCCGCCGATCAGGGACATGATCCCTCCTGCAAGGCAGAAGACTGCAGTGGTCACACCCATGACCCAACCTTGATCCGCCTCACTGACGCTGGATGAAAACAGGCCCAGAAGGGTCGGGTATGAAACACCGAAAAAGAAATAGAAGAAGAAGACCGGAATATAACTCAGCGCGCCACTGGGGCTGAAGGCAAAGGCAAGCCCGCAGATCACCATCGTGATCAGTGAGACATAGATGATCTTGTGCTTGCTGAACCTCTCTTGCGCTGGTTTCACAAGGAAGGTGCTGGAAAAGGCCAGCGCAAAGCCGATGACGACCATCGCCATGCTGCCCCCGATTACGCCAAAGCCGAACCGGCTGGTCAGGAAATTGTCTACAAACACGTAGAAGGTGACGTTGGCAATCATGAAGAACGAGTAGACCGGCAGGATTTTCAGAACCATCGGGTGACCCCGCACCGCGATCAGGCTGTCGGTGATATCGCGCGGACGAAAGACAAAGGGCTCGCGTTCGCTGCGGGTGTCCTTGAAGAAGGCCACCACGAGGAAAATGGCAATCAGCACCAGAACGAAGGCACCATAAAAGGGCGTTCTGAGCGTGGCAAAACTGCCTAACAGGGCGGAATCCGACAAGACTGCCCCGATGATCGGCCCTCCGACAAGGCCAAAGCTGACGCCGGTCACGATATACCCCATATTGCGGTCGCGGTCTGCCGCATCAGTGCTGCCATCGATCATAGCTGCCTGCGCGATGGGCTGATTGCCCGCCGTAAAGCCAGTGATCGACCGGCCCAGGATCAGCAACAGCAGACTGTCGAGATAGAGCGAGGCGATGGTAATGGCGTAGCCTGCCAACGCTCCGCCAAGACAAACCAGAAGCGCGTTCTTGCGCCCAATGGAATCCGATACCTTCGAGACGTAAACGACCCCCAGAAACCACGACAAGAAGAAACACCCAATCACTAGCCCGTAGTAAAAATGGCGGCGGCCATCGGGGGTTCCTTCCGGTAGGAACCCGGATTTCGTTTCCATGATCAGAGAGTTGATGATCGGAAAGACAAGCCCCTGTCCGATCAGATCCACAAACACCACAAACAGCAGGGTGATCTTGGCAATCTTGGTCATGAAAAACGCCCCCGGTTCCAATAACTTGGGGCGAGTGTAACAGACAGTTGTGCCGTTACCTAACGGTGTGTCAGAGGCCGGAGAACCCGACCTCTGACGACGTGACTACTTTAGCGATGCTACGCCCAAAGGCACTCCAGCAACCTCGCACCAGATGTATACTTCGTTGTATCCCGACACATCCATGGTCGGCGGGACTGCATAGGATTGCTTACCTGCAAGGTGCAGCAGCGCCCCAAGTTTGCTGTCCGGCGCATAAGTGCCGTCTTTCCCAAATGCAACGCGCGGGTCGGGGCCGTTGTCCAGCGAGAAGTCATCCCCCAGTTCAACGATGTACCGATCGCCATCCTTGACCAGTTTCACCGAACCGGTGGTGATATGGTTCGAACGGCCCTCAAACGTGCCTTTCTTTTTGGCTCCACCGGCCACAGCAGTAGTGGTGCCGGCCAGGGTCAGGGCAGCGCCGGTGGCAGCAGCTTTCAAGAAAAGAGAACGACGAGTCATCATGATCAGGTATCTCCATATGATAGATACGGGCCTGTTTGCCCGTCGTCATTTTTTATGCCGCACGCGACCCTCGCATGGCGATTCACATCACTACGAATATCCGTGTGTCTTCTGTGAGTTGTCGTGATGTTTTCGTGATCGGCTTGTGTTTTCGCGACGTATGATTAGGTTCCGCTTCGAAACAGACGGATAAAACACATATGACCGACCTGACCCCGCGCGAGATTGTCTCGGAACTGGACCGCTTCATCATCGGGCAAAAAGACGCCAAACGCGCCGTGGCCGTAGCTCTGCGCAATCGCTGGCGGCGCAAGCAGTTGGCGGATGATATCCGCGATGAAGTCTACCCCAAGAACATTCTGATGATCGGCCCCACCGGCGTCGGCAAGACCGAGATTAGCCGTCGTCTGGCCAAACTGGCCCGCGCACCCTTCATCAAGGTCGAGGCCACCAAGTTCACCGAGGTTGGATATGTCGGCCGTGACGTGGAACAGATCGTGCGCGATCTGGCCGATGCCGCGATCATCCAGACCCGCGAATATATGCGTGAGGACGTGAAGGCCCGCGCCCATCAGGCCGCCGAGGATCGCGTGATTGAAGCCATCGCTGGCACCGATGCCCGCGAGGCGACCCGTGAAATGTTCCGCAAAAAGCTGAAATCGGGTGAGCTGGACGACACAGAGATCGAACTTGAAGTCTCGGACACCTCAAACCCGATGCCGATGTTCGACGTACCCGGCCAGCCCGGCAGCCAGATGGGCATGATGAATCTGGGCGATATCTTCGGCAAGGCGTTTGGCGGCCGCACGGTTAAAAAGAAAGTAACAGTGGCCGAAAGCTATGACCTGTTGATCGGGGAAGAGGCCGACAAGCTGCTGGACGACGAAACCGTCAACCGCGTGGCACTGGAGTCGGTCGAACAGAACGGCATCGTGTTTCTGGACGAGATCGACAAGGTTTGCGCGCGCGCAGAAGCGCGCGGCGGCGATGTCAGTCGCGAAGGGGTGCAGCGCGATCTGCTGCCTCTGATCGAGGGCACGACCGTGTCCACAAAACATGGCCCGGTGAAAACCGACCATATCCTGTTCATTGCCTCGGGCGCGTTCCATATCGCCAAACCCTCGGACCTGTTGCCCGAGCTTCAGGGTCGTCTACCGATCCGGGTGGAGTTGCGCGCGCTGACAGAAGAGGATTTCGTCCGCATCCTGACCGAGACGGACAACGCGCTGACCCTCCAATACACCGCCCTTATGGGCACCGAAGAGGTCACCGTCAGCTTCACCGATGACGGCATCGCGGCGCTGGCCAAGATTGCAGCGGATGTGAACCAAACCGTAGAAAACATCGGCGCGCGGCGGCTTTACACGGTGATGGAGCGTGTGTTCGAAGAACTCTCGTTCACCGCGCCCGATCAGGCCGGAACCGAGATCACGGTGAACGCGCAATTCGTAGATGACAATCTGGGTGAGTTGACGAAATCAGCTGACCTCAGCCGTTACGTATTGTAACAAATCTAGCTGTATTTCGCCGCCGATTTGGCGGCGAATTTCCGTTCCGGCTGGACCTTGCACCAGAAACTGGTAACCGTGACTCAAACTCTGTTTCTTTGAGGGTTGAGCCGTGTTGCGTTTGAGTATTGCCTTTCTTGCTGTTGCTACACTGAGCGCTTGCGTCGACAGAACTGCGCAGGTGACTGTGCCATCCGCGTTGAATGTGGGGTCCGCAGAAACCGTCTATGCGGCCACAACCCGGGGGCGGAACCCCGACGGGACGTTCAACGCCGATCGCGGCGAGCGGGTTCAGTACCACAAAATGACGGTCTCGATCCCGCCAAACCGCACGCCGGGCACGCTGGAGTTTTCTTACGCAAATCCGAAACCGGAAAAGCAGTTTGTTCTGGCCAACACAACGGACCTGTCCGGCCCGCGTGAGCTGGCAAACCAGCTGCGCGGAGAGGACGATGTATCGATCTTTGTGCACGGGTATAACTCGACCCATACCGAGACCGCGTTTCGCGCGGCGCAGTTGGCGCATGATCTGGATATTCCCGGATCGGTCCTGATTTACTCCTGGCCCAGTCAGGCGCGCGGGGCAGGGTATGCCTATGATCTGGACAGCATGCTGTTTGCCCGCGACGGGTTGGAGAAGACAATCCGGGATCTGAAATCCATCGGCGTGAAACGGGTTGTGCTGGTCGCCCACTCTATGGGCGGTGCCCTGTCGATGGAGATGATGCGTCAGGCCGAGCTTCGCTCCCCCGGCTGGTCACGGCGCAACCTTGATGGCGTGTTCCTGATCTCGCCCGATCTAGATATTGACGTGTTTCGTTCGCAAATGGACAGCATAAAAACTCCGCCCGATCCCTTTGTCGTGATGATATCGCAAAAGGACAAAATCCTGAATATCTCGGCCCGGATTCGCGGTACACCGGGGAGTGAACGGCTGGGCAATATCAGCACCATCGAGGCGTTGGCCGAGTATCCGATCGAGGTGATCGACGCGACCGCGTTCAACAGCGATGCCGAGTCCTCGCATTTCGTTGCTGCAACTTCACCCGCCTTGCTGTCGCTGCTCAGTTCGGCCCGGCGTGTTGGAAACACCCTTGGAAACCGACGCCGGGGCATCGACTATTTGATCCCCAACAGTCAACGCAACCCCTCGGGTGCGACCGAGGTTGTTCTGTCTGAGACCGGACAGGCGCAGGTCGCTACTCAGTAGGATTCAAGGGTTTGCCAGAGGGTCTCTAACTATTTCGGTCGGCGGGCTGAGCCTAGCGGACCCGTCTCAGATAGACGTAATAGGCACCATCCCCACCGTGACTGATATGCGCAGGTGTCACCTGCATCACCGCCTGCGCCAGAGGCGGGATCGACAGCCAATGTGGCACCTGATTGCGCAACACACCGCGCGGGGTCGGGATCGGCCCTGGCTCGTCGCGGTCTTTCCCCTTGCCCGTGATCACCAGAACCAGGCGCTTACCCTGCGCTTGCGCCGTTAGCACAAAGCGCACGAGCGCCGGATGAGCGGTGTCTATCCGCATCCCGTGCAGGTCCAGCTTGCCCTCGGGCTTGAGCTTGCCACGCTTCATACGGCCAAAAGCCTTGGTGTCCATCTGAACGGGGGCGGCGCGCAGCGTCTCGGTAATCGACGGCTTCAACCGGTTGGCAGAAGGCTTGGAAGGTTGGTTCTGCCCTACCTCGAACGCTTCGATCCGGGGTTTTGGCAGTTTCTTGGGGGTGGGTTTGGGCAGAGTTGTCGGATGCACGGTCTGAGGGATCTCGGGGTGCAGCCGCTCAGCCTGTTTGGCGACCTTGCGCCACAGCTCGATCTCGTCACTGGTCAGTTTGCGCCGGGTCATCAGTAGTCATCCGTCGCCATGGCATAGGCACGCTGGATCGGCAGCAACACCAACATACGACCGGGGTCCTTCAACCGACCAGCAGCTTGCCCGGCATCATCGCCGGTTCCAAAGAAGATATCAGCGCGTTGCGCGCCCTTGATCGCCGCGCCGGTATCCTGCGCGATCATCAGGCGGCGCAAGGGCTTCTTGCCGTCTTTCTCAACCCAGACTGGAGCACCTAGCGGCGTATAGGCCGGATCGGCCGCGATGCTGCGCATGGTCGTGATCGAGCGGTTCATAGCACCTAAAGGCCCCAGTTCCGGCGCAACCCGGCTAACCTCGCGGAAGAACACGTAAGAGGGGTTGTGGAACAAGAGCTCAGCCCCGGCTTCGGGGTTCTTGCGTACCCAGGCCTGGATCATCTGCGCGCTGACCGCATGGGCGCCCAAAGCGCCGCGCCGGACCAGCTCAACCCCGATCGAGCGGTAGGGCTGCCCGTTCGCGCCGCCATATCCCACACGCAAGGCACCGCCATCAGGCAGGCGTACCCGGCCAGAACCCTGAATTTGCAGAAAGAACAGCTCAACCGGGTCATCGACCCACGCGATCTCAAGCCCGCGGCCCTGCATCACATCACTGGTCAGGATCTCGCGCCGGCTGAGCCACGGTCCGTCCCGCGCCTCGGGCGGCATCTTGTAGATCGGGTACTTGAACCGATCCGTCCGGGTTCTGGAGCCATCAAGCTCTGGCTCAAAATACCCAGTGAACAGACCATCCTTGCCGTCTTCGACCAAAACGGGTCGGAAGAAGAGTTCAAAGAAGGAGCGCGCGGCATCTCCCTCATAGGTCCGGGCGACACCGCAAAGCGCACGCCAATCCAGGTCGTTAAGATCACCGCAGGTGTTCAGAAAAACGGAAAGGGCCGCGCCGTGGTCATCCTCGGCCCAGCCCTGAAGGTCATTAAACGACAGAACGGATCGCGTCGCCTCGGCTCCGGCGGCGCTGGCAGTGGCCATCGCGCCAACCAGAAAAAGCGACCGGAGCGTGGCAATCATGCGTCCGTGGCAACAAGCAGCCAGTTCGGATCGTCTTTGCCCATCACGCGGGCGAAGGTCCAGCTGTCCTTTTGGCGTTTCACGGTGTTCGGGTTGCCTTCGATGATGTCACCACCGCGATCCCGCACGACCGAAGTCAGCTCACCAATGAACTTCATGGTGATTTCTGCCTCATTCGTATCCTTGTCAAAGGACACATCTGCCAGGGTTGTTTCGCGCACGCCGATGAACTCAGCCTCGATCGTCAGGCCTTGATCCTCGCGGGCGGATACAACCGAGACGAAGGTCTCGAACACATCTTCGGCAAGGAAGGGCTGGATCTCATCCAAATTGCCCTTCTCAAAACCCATCACGATCATCTCATAGGCGCCACGGGCGCCCTGAACAAATTCACTTACCGAGAAACTGGGCTCGACCCGCTTCATCGCAGCCAGGGTCTGGGCCTGATCGCTGTCTTCGGGAACGTGGTCTGTGATGTCATGATCCGGACCGCCTTCGATCACCTCGAAATCACGACGGGACGCGCCCGCATCGGGCTGATGCGGAACAGGGGGTTTTTCGAAACCTTCACGCGTTCCCAGCACGCTTTTCAAACGCAGGATCAGGAAAACGGCAATTCCGGCCAGTACCAGCAACTGGATCATGGGTTCGTTCATTTCATCCTCTTTTCAGAACCGAGACTTTGTGTACGCGGCCTCCTGCCACTATGTAGGTGACAGTTGGTGGCAAGTCCACAGTTCGGCCATAGGTAAAGGATAACGCAAATGTACCTGTTCTTGGCATTTTTATTGGTTCCGATCCTCGAGATCGCCCTGTTCATCCAGGTTGGCGGTCTGATCGGCCTGTGGCCAACCCTTGCCATCGTGGTTCTGACAGCGGTTTTGGGCACCACATTGGTGCGGACACAAGGTCGCATGGCGCTTGGGCAATTGCAGCAATCCTTCGCCACTCTGGACGACCCGACCGAGCCCTTGGCACATGGCGCAATGATCCTTCTATCCGGCGCGTTGCTGCTGACACCCGGCTTTTTCACCGATGCCGTTGGGTTTGCACTGTTAATCCCCGGCGTGCGGATCGCCGTTTTCCGCTATCTGAAGACCAAAGTGACCGTGACCCAGTTCCAGATGGGGCCCGGCGCGGGCTTTCAACAGCCGCGCGAACCGTTTGATCAGGGCGACGTGATTGACGGCGAGTTTACCGAAGTGCGCCCACGCAAGGACCCCTCGAAACCGTCAAAATGGGTGGAAGGCCCCCACCAGCATTGAGGTGCCGCGCGCAACTTGCTAAGCAGTGTCGAATTTCATTTTTGGAGTAGATCCATGGCCGAAGAAAACGCTGCAGAAAACACTGCGGCTCAAGCCGCCCCTCAGGTTCAGATGCGCGTTCTGGGACAGTTCATTCGTGATATGTCCTTTGAAAACGTCATGGCGCAAAAAGGCGTGTCCGGTGACGTACAGCCCGAGATTCAGGTTCAGGTAAACCTGGACGCGAAAAAGCGTCAGGTCGAGCATCAGTACGAAGTTTCGATCAAGCTGAAGCTGACCTCGAAAGCCAAAGGCATGGACGATGTCCTGTTCCTATGTGAGCTGGACTATTGCGGGCTGTTCCACGTGGAAGGTGTGCCAGAAGATCAGCTGCACCCGTTCCTGATGATCGAATGCCCGCGCATGCTGTTCCCGTTCCTGCGCCGTATCGTCAGCGACGTCACCCGCGATGGTGGCTATCCACCGGTGAACCTGGACAACATTGATTTCGTTGCACTTTACCGCAACGAGCTAATGCGCCGTCAGGCCGCTCAGGCGGAACAGGCCGAGCAGACCGACGCCTAAATCCCTTGAGCCCCGTGCCTGACCGGATCAGGCGCGGGTCCACAGGGCGCTTTCGCCCAGTTTCTCGACAAATGCGTCATGCGCTGCGCGCTCATCCTCGGTGATCCGGGATGGCAGCGGCGTCGCGCGTGGTGTCGGACGCCAGTCATCTGCCCCACCTGCGCCGGACGCGGCCGAGGTAGACAGGCCGAAATCCGGTTGGCGTCCGCCGATCAGCTCTAGATAAACCTCGGCCAGGATCTCCGAGTCCAAAAGCGCGCCGTGCAGCACCCGGTTCGAGTTGTCGATATTGAACCGCCGACACAGTGCATCCAACGAGGCCGGAGAGCCCGGAAACCGCTTGCGCGCAATGGCGAGCGTATCGAGCGCCTGATCCATCGGAATCGGCGGCAGGCCCATCCATTTCAGCTCGGCATTCAGGAACTTCATGTCGAACGAGGCGTTGTGGATCACCAATTTCGCGTCGCCGACAAACTCGCGAAACCCTTGACCGACCTTCGCAAAAACCGGTTTGTCTTTCAGCGTCACCTCACCCTTTTCGGGCGGGCGCGGGGTTTCCAGCAAGTCAGGGCCGATACCATGCACGCCAAACGCCTCTTCCGGCATGCCGCGTTCGGGGTTGATATAAACATGATAGGTCTCGCCCGTGGCCACGTGGTTCCACAGCTCGACCGCGCCGATCTCGACAATCCGGTCACCGCTTTCAGGATCAAAGCCCGTGGTTTCGGTATCGAGTACAATCTCACGCATCAGCCATCCCCGCCCGTATCTGCCTGATCACATCCTGCACCTGCGCGCGGGCATGGTCCAGAGTGTCGGTGTCGATCACATAGTCTGAGCGCGCGCATTTCTCGTCATTCGGCATTTGCTTGGCGCGGATCTGTTCGAATTGCGCTTCGGACATTGTACCGCGTTCCATCACACGGCGTTTTTGTTCGTCAGGAGATACCCGAACGCAGGCGACCGCATCCATCGCGGCCTCACCGCCAGTTTCGAACAGAAGAGGGATGTCGAACACCAAAATATCGGCCGAGGCGCTTTCGCGAAATGCCGCGCGATCTGCAGCGACCAGAGGGTGAACGATCCCTTCGATCCGTTTCAACGCAGACCTGTCTTCTGAGATAATCCGTTTCAATGCCTCGCGGCTGACTGCGCCCTCTACGATAGCCGAGGGAAAACCCTCACCCATTGGCCCAACCGCCGCGCCACCTTTAGAATAGAGACGATGTACTGCCGCATCCGCATCCCAAAGCGCGCAGCCTTCATCGACGAACATCCGCGCCGTGGTGCTTTTGCCCATCCCGATCGAGCCTGTCAGGCCAAGCGCAAACCTCATGCCAGTACGGCCACGCGCAAATCATCATTGACCTCGGGGCGCACGCCGAACCAACGTTCAAAGCCCGGAACGGCCTGATGCAGCAGCATGCCCAACCCATCGACCACGGTGCATCCGGCCTCTTCCGCTGTTTTCAGCAGGTTGGTCTTGAGCGGCGCGTAGACAAGATCGGTCACCACGGCACCCGGCTGCAACCCATCCAATGGCACCCGCAGCTCGGGCTGGCCCTGCATGCCCAGAGATGTCGTGTTGACCACAAGTTCAGCGTTTTCGATCACGTTTCCGGCCTGTACCCAATCCACAACAGTGATGCGCTGGCCGAATTCTTCTTTCAGATGATCAGCTCGGGCACGGGTCCGGTTGGTCAGCAGGATTTCTGGCACGCCCGCATCCGCCAGCGCCTGCAAAACGGCGCGCGCCGCTCCGCCCGCGCCAAAGACCACGGCGGGGCCATCCTTGGCGTTCCAATCCGGTGCCCCAGCGCGCAGGTTCTCCATGAACCCATAGCCATCGGTGTTGTCCGCATGGATCGAGCCATCCTCGCGGAAAACCAGCGTATTCGCGGCCCCGATCACGGTCGCTCGGTCCGAGACATGGTCAGCAATACGCAAAGCAGCCTCTTTATGCGGCACCGTCACGTTGGTTCCCACAAAACCGGCTTTGGGCAGGGTGCGCAAAACGGTCTCCAGATCAGCCGGGGCAACGTCCATGGGGACGTAGTGCCCCTCTAGCCCATAGGTCTCCAACCAATGCCCATGCAATTTGGGCGAACGGGAATGGCCCACCGGGTGCCCGATCACTCCGGCCAGAGGAATCTTGTGGTCCGTCATTGATCAATCACCCCTTTGACAGCCAGATAGTTGAGAAGCTCCAACAGTGGCATACCCAAAACGTTAAAGTAATCACCGTCAATGGTGGCGAACAGGCGCACGCCTTCTTCCTCAAGCTTATATGCGCCCACCGCGTGGCGGATGCTGTCCCAGTTGCGGTCGACATAGTCTCGCAGGTAGGCATCCGAGCTCATCCGCATCCGCAGGCGCACCTGACCGACATGGCGCCAGATCGGCTCTCCGTCCTGATAAATCACCGCTGCGGAGAGCAGCATGTGCCGCTTGCCCCGCATCATCTTCAGCTGGGCAAACGCATCCTCGGGCGTCTGAGGCTTTGACAACAGCTGCCCGTCGAAATCCAGAACCTGATCGCAGCCCAGCACCATCGCTCCGGGTGTCTTGTCACTCACCTTGCGCGCTTTCATTTCCGCCAGCGCATCGGCAATATCACGCGGTGAGGCGCCTTCGGCCAACAAGGCACGCTTTATGCTATCCTCGTCCACGCGCGCGATCTGAACAGAGAAAGGCACGCCTGCGTTTTCCAGCAGTTGCGCGCGAATGGAGGATCCTGAGGCCAGGACGATGGGGACAGACATGTGGACAACCCCGTGGGCAAATCGTTGAGCGGTCTTGGACGCTTTGTATGGTTTTCAGATTGACACGCAAGCCCGGGAATTTCGCGAAAAACTTCCCTGAGTCGCTCAAACATCATCCAATCGGGGTAAGGATAACTTGGAAACATCGGATAACCGGGACATCTGGAGTTGTTCAAGGTGTTATCCCCAGATGCATCCTCGGACTTCGTTTTTAACCAATTGTTTTATATACATTATTTTTGAAATTCACAGAATCAATCAAATCTCACACAAAACTGTCCACCTGGGGAAAACCAATGGGTAAAAAATTAATCCACGGATTTTACCCACCCTACAAAACCATCTTCCTTTCTTCTTTCTAATTTTTTTATTAGGGAGAGTTCCGAGCAGTACCCGGAGCCAAGATGACTGATCTTCTTTTCACGATTTACCCGTGGGTGAAGTCCCTTCATATCATGGCGGTGATTTCGTGGATGGCAGGACTGTTCTACCTTCCCCGTCTGTTCGTCTATCACGTAGAAAAGGCACAATCGGTTAACGGTGCGGAAACCATCTTCTTTGAAATGGAAGAGAAGCTGCTTCACGTAATCATGCGCCCTGCGATGATTGTGGCCTGGGTCTGTGGTCTGATCATGGTATTCACGCCCGGTATCGTCGGCTGGGATTTTGCCTGGCCCTGGCTCAAAGGCGCAGCCGTGATTGGCATGACCTGGTTTCATCATTGGCTGTTGGCCCGCCGCAAGGATTTCGCTGAGGGGCGAAATAAGCTCACTGGGCGGCAGTATCGCATGATGAACGAGGTTCCGACCGTTCTGATGGTTGTCATCGTTCTGGCGGTCATTCTGAAGTTCTGAGAGCCATTCCAGCAAGGCCCTGTTTGACTCCGCAGATCGACGCAACTATGTAGGGGTCAACACGCCCGTCCGGGCGGCGTATTTTCCGTACTAAAATTCCACTTCGAACCGCAGTCTGCGGTGAAGGTATGCATCATGTCCAATGAATCCCTGAATCTGGCCGACCTGAAAGCCAAAAGCCCCAAAGACCTTCTGGCAATGGCCGAAGAGCTGGAGATCGAAAACGCCTCGACCATGCGTAAAGGCGAGATGATGTTCCAGATCCTGCGCGAACGCGCGGATGAGGGCTGGACCGTCGGCGGTGACGGTGTTCTTGAGGTCCTGCAAGACGGCTTCGGCTTCCTGCGCTCACCCGAGGCGAACTATCTGCCGGGTCCAGACGACATCTATGTCTCGCCTGACATGATCCGTCAGCATTCGCTGCGTACCGGTGACACCGTTGAAGGTGAAATCAAAGCACCCGACGATAGCGAGCGGTATTTTGCGCTGACCAAGGTCACCAAGATCAACTTTGAAGATCCTGAGAAGGCCAAGCACAAGATCCTGTTCGACAACCTGACGCCGCTCTACCCGGATGAGCGTCTGAAGATGGAGATCGAAGATCCCACCATCAAAGACAAGTCGGCCCGTGTGATCGACCTGGTCTCACCCATCGGTAAGGGTCAGCGGTCGCTGATCGTGGCGCCTCCGCGGACCGGTAAAACCGTGATCCTGCAAAACATCGCCCATTCCATCGAACAGAACCACCCGGAATGTTACTTGATCGTCCTGCTGATCGACGAGCGCCCGGAAGAGGTGACCGACATGCAGCGCTCGGTGAAGGGTGAGGTCGTGTCCTCAACCTTTGACGAACCTGCAACGCGCCACGTCGCCGTGTCCGAAATGGTGATCGAAAAAGCCAAGCGTTTGGTCGAACATAAACGAGATGTTGTTATTCTTCTTGACTCGATCACAAGACTTGGTAGGGCCTTTAACACCGTGGTCCCATCATCGGGTAAAGTTCTGACCGGTGGTGTGGACGCGAATGCTCTGCAACGGCCCAAGAGGTTCTTTGGTGCGGCGCGGAACATCGAAGAGGGTGGCTCGCTAACCATCATCGCCACTGCGCTGATCGACACCGGCAGCCGCATGGACGAAGTGATCTTTGAAGAATTCAAAGGCACCGGTAACTCGGAAATTGTTCTGGATCGTAAGATCGCAGACAAACGCGTGTTCCCGGCGATCGATATCCTTAAATCCGGTACTCGGAAAGAGGACCTGCTGGTGGACAAGGGCGATCTGGCCAAGACCTTCGTTTTGCGCCGCATCCTCAACCCGATGGGCACGACTGACGCAATCGAGTTCCTGTTGTCCAAGTTGAAACAGACGAAGACAAACGGCGAGTTCTTCGATTCGATGAACACCTGACACAGGTCTTAACTGACGCGAGGCCTTCGAATGGACACGATATTCGCCTTGGCCAGCGCGCAAGGCAAAGCCGGGGTGGCGGTCATCCGCCTCTCTGGTCCTGACGCGCATCGTGCCGCGGCTGGGATGACCGGCGGCGCACTTCCGGCGCGTGGGATGTCTTTGCGGACTTTGCGGGATGCTGACGGTGCTCGTCTGGATGATGGGCTGGTGTTGACGTTTAAGGCTCCGGCCAGCTTCACCGGTGAAGATGTGGCAGAGCTGCAGATCCACGGAAGTACGGCCTCGGTTAATGCTGTCATGCGCTGCTTGTCGGAAACGGATGGTCTACGCCTTGCCGATCCAGGGGAGTTCACCCGCCGCGCGTTGGAAAACGGCAAGATGGATTTGGCCCAGGTCGAAGGCCTTGCCGATTTGATTGACGCCGAGACAGAAGCCCAACGGAAACAGGCGCAAACGATCCTCGCTGGTGAGTTGGGAAACCTGGCCGAGCGATGGAGGAGGGACCTGATCCGCGCCGCCTCTCTGTTAGAGGCCGTGATCGACTTTGCCGATGAAGAGGTTCCGACCGACGTCACCCCTGAGGTGCGCGACCTGATCTCGGGCGTTAAGGCTGATTTGAAGCGCGAAGCAGATGGCGTTCAGATCGCGGAACGCATCCGAACCGGTTTCGAAGTTGCAATCGTTGGCCTTCCCAACGCGGGCAAGTCTACCTTGCTGAATGCTTTGGCGGGGCGAGACGCTGCAATTACATCAGAATATGCGGGGACAACGCGGGACGTCATCGAAGTCCGAATGGATTTGGCAGGACTCCCAGTGACACTACTGGACACCGCCGGGCTGCGTGATACGGACGACCACGTTGAAAGCCTTGGTATCGCATTGGCTAAGAAACGCGCTGAATCTGCTGATTTGCGTGTTTTTCTTTCTGACGACCCGTTGAGTCTTGGTGTTGATATTCAGCCAGATGATATTGAGGTGGCACCGAAAGCGGACCTTCGAAACCCAGAAGACGGTGGGGTTTCCGGGAAAACGGGTCAGGGGATTGATCAACTTATCTCCAACATATCGCGTGTACTGAGTGATCGTACCACTAGCCATGGTATTGCGACACGAGAACGCCATCGTATTGCTTTGACTAAAGCACTGGATGCTCTGACGGCGGCAATGTCGGTTCTGGAATCGGGACCGGACCTGTATGATATCGCTGCAGAAGAGATGCGCACTGCGATCCGCGCACTTGAATCTTTGGTGGGAAGAATAGGCGTCGAGGATCTGTTAGATGAAATATTCTCGAGCTTCTGTCTGGGAAAATAGGGAGTGTTTCACGTGAAACATTCAGACTTCGATGTAGTCGTCATTGGCGCGGGGCACGCGGGCACCGAGGCTGCGCATGCTGCAGCCCGAATGGGCGTTTCGACAGCATTGGTCACGCTATCCGCCGCAGATATCGGTGTGATGTCCTGCAATCCTGCAATCGGAGGATTGGGTAAAGGCCACTTGGTTCGCGAGATAGATGCCCTGGACGGCGTCATGGGACGTGTTGCAGACCAGGCAGGAATCCAGTTCCGGCTGCTGAACCGCCGAAAAGGGCCAGCAGTACAGGGTCCACGGACGCAAGCGGATAGGGCGCTTTACCGAGCCGCGATGCAAAAGGAAACGGATAGGCAAGAAAACCTGTCTGTCATTGTTGGTGAAGTCGTAGACTTTCTGATGAATCAGGATCGAGTTGCTGGCGTTAGGTTGGGCGACGGATCAGAAATCTCGGCAAAGTTTGTCATTCTTACGTCCGGCACCTTCCTTCGAGGCGTCATTCACATCGGAGATGTTTCGCGACCCGGTGGTCGCATGGGAGATCGCCCTTCCGTGAGGCTGGCGGAACGTTTGGACGCATATGATCTTCCAACGGGACGTTTGAAAACGGGAACCCCACCGAGGCTGGATGGACGTACCATAGATTGGTCAGGGTTGGAACGTCAGGACGGTGACGACGAACCAACCTTGTTCTCGTTCCTGTCGACTTCAGTTGTTGCGCCGCAGATTTCGTGTGGGATTACCCATACGAACGCTCAGACACATGAAATAATTGAAAAGAACCTAAGCAAGTCAGCGATGTATGGTGGGCATATAGATGGCGTTGGCCCAAGATATTGCCCGTCGATCGAAGACAAGATTGTTCGGTTTGCAGAGAAAGAATCACATCAGATCTTTCTTGAACCCGAAGGGGTGAATGATCACACGATTTACCCCAACGGTATTTCAACGTCTCTGCCGCAGGATGTGCAGCTACAATATGTTCGCTCGATCAAAGGTCTGGAGATTGCTGATATCCTACAACCCGGCTATGCCATCGAGTACGATTATGTAGACCCCCGTGTCCTATCAGCGACTTTGGCCTTGCCCGAGATTCCAGGCCTATATTTAGCGGGTCAGATCAACGGAACCACAGGATATGAGGAAGCTGCCGCTCAGGGGATGGTTGCTGGCCTCAATGCGGCTTTGGCTGTTCAAGGTAAAGACCCGGTCCATTTCACCCGCGCCGATAGCTATATCGGTGTCATGATAGATGATCTTACCACCCGAGGCGTTGCTGAACCGTATCGGATGTTCACCTCTCGTGCGGAGTTTAGATTGTCACTTCGAGCAGATAATGCAGATCAGCGTTTGACCCCAATTGGATTGCAGTTGGGGTGTGTTGGAAGCAGGCGTCGACAAGCTTTCACAGAAAAGATGGATCAATTGAGCAACGCGAAATCTCTTCTTAGCGATAGAACCTTTACGCCGAAAGAAGTTCTGGCCGCCGGTATCAATGTCAATCAGGATGGGAATAGGCGTGATGGAATGGCGATTTTGGCTTTTCCGGATGTGGCTTTTGAGGACCTGCTGCCCTTGATACCCGAACTGGACACGGTGACGCCAGAAATCCGGCTTCAGGTCGCTAGGGATGCGTTATACGCAAACTACATCGCACGGCAGCAGCGGGATGTCGAAGCGATGAAGAGGGATGAAGCCTATCAGATTCCCAGGGATTTCGACTATTTTGCTTTGGATGGGCTTTCATCTGAAATGAAGCAAAAGCTGTCTCAGGCAAAACCCGGAAATATTGCTCAGGCCAGTAGGGTAGAAGGTGTTACACCCGCGGCCTTGACCTTGGTTTTGGCAAAACTTCGGCGTGATCAAAAAGTTAAACAAGCATGAAGCCTGAATTTTCCAAGTTTGATGTTTCACGTGAAACATTCGACCGGCTGGATACGTATGTAGAGCTGGTGAAACGCTGGAATCCCAAGATCAACTTGGTTTCAAGAAACAGTCTGGAGGATATCTGGGATCGACATATTCTGGATTCCGTCCAGGTATACCGGTGTACAACGGCTGCAGGTACCTGGGTTGATATCGGAACCGGAGGCGGATTTCCGGGAATGGTGTGTGCGATTATGGCATTGGAAGAGTCACCCAATACCCGTTTCCAATTTGTTGAAAGTGATCAGAGGAAATCGGCTTTTCTAAGGAACGTTGCTCGTGAATGTGGGGTGATGTGTCAAGTCATTTCAAAACGAATCGAATCCGTTGATCCACTTGAAGCTGATATTCTATCGGCCCGTGCTTTGGCAGATCTGCGCACATTATTGTCCTTTTGTGACAGGCATTTAAGCGAGAACGGAACTGCTTTGTTGCCGAAAGGCGCGAACTGGAAAAAAGAACTGTCAGAGGCTCAGGAAGAATGGAAATTCGATGTTGAGCCGATTACAAGTTTAACAGAGCCCCAAGCCGTAATCCTTAAAATCAAAGGAGTATCTCGTGGTTGATCTTTCTCGTCCTTCAGGGCCCCGGATAATTGCGGTTGCCAATCAGAAGGGCGGAGTTGGGAAAACCACGACGGCGATCAATCTGGCTGCGGGTTTGGCCGAAGCTGGCTGCCGGGTTCTAGTTGTTGATCTCGATCCGCAGGGCAACGCGTCGACTGGATTGGGTGTCGAAGACCGAGATTGGACCACTTACGATCTTGTTTTGGACGACGCACCGCTCGAGGCGGTCATACAAGAGACTGAGATAGGTGGTCTTTTCGTCATTCCGGCCACTGTCGATCTGAGTTCGGCGGATATCGAACTCATTTCAAACGAAAAACGCAGCTACTTATTGCATGACGCGTTGCGACAAACCTCAATAGATGGATTCGAGCTGGATTTCGTCTTGATTGACTGCCCACCGTCCTTGAACCTGCTGACGGTGAACGCGATGGTAGCCTCGCATTCGGTTCTCGTTCCATTGCAAAGTGAGTTCTTTGCTCTGGAGGGTTTGTCTCAGCTGATGCTGACGATCCGAGAGGTTCGCCAAACTGCGAATCCAGACCTGAGAATCGAAGGGATTGTGTTGACTATGTATGACAACCGCAACAACTTGTCCCGTCAGGTCGAAAAAGACGCACGTGACAATTTGGGTGAGATGGTTTTTAAGACCAAGATACCCAGAAATGTGCGGGTCAGTGAGGCGCCGTCTTACGCGTTGCCAGTTTTGCAATATGACTCGGGCTCGCTTGGGGCGATGGCATATCGTCATCTGGCCCGCGAAGTCATGCACAAGAACAACAAAGTCGCCGCTTAAGCGACAATGAGGAGGGCGACATGAGCGCCAAAAAAGCGAAACCCAGGGGTCTTGGTCGCGGTCTTTCGGCCCTTATGGCGGATGTCACGCAGGAAACCGATGGACGCTCACCGGCTGAGCCGCGTCGGCCGGACATGACGGTTCCCATCGAAAAGCTGAAGGCAAACCCGAACCAGCCGCGCCGGACTTTCCAGCCGGAGCAGTTGGATGAATTGGCATCCTCGGTCAAGGAAAAGGGAATCATCCAACCATTGATCGTGCGGTCAATCGGTGCTGGAGAGTATGAAATCGTTGCGGGTGAACGCCGCTGGCGCGCTGCGCAGATGGCGCAACTGCATGATATTCCAGTTATTATTCGTGATTTTGATGATACCGAAGTTCTGGAAGTCGCGATTATCGAGAATATCCAACGAGCGGATCTGAATTCCGTCGAAGAAGCGGCTGGTTACAAGCAGCTCATGGATCGTTTCGGCCACACGCAGGAGAAACTGGCCGAGGCTTTGGGTAAAAGTCGCAGCCATATCGCTAACCTCTTGCGGCTTTTATCTCTACCGATGGATGTGCAAGCCCTAGTGGTCGAAGGGAAATTGTCCGCGGGCCATGCACGAGCTTTGATCACAGCCGAGAATCCATTCGAGCTGGCCAAGCAGGTCGTGAAAGATGGGCTTTCGGTGCGAGCCACAGAAGCCCTGGTGAAAAAGCAACAGCAGGATACAGGAGATCGTCCTGCACCGAGGTCTCGCGATCTGAATGCAGGCAAAGATGCAGATACCCGCGCATTGGAGAAAGACCTTTCGGCCATTTTGGCTATGAAGGTCGCAATCAACCACAAAGCGGGGACGGAAACGGGTCAGGTTGTTTTAACCTATGAGAACCTGGATCAGTTGGACGATCTTTGCGCCAAGCTCAGCCGTTAGGGCGGGTCCAGATAAAGATCATGACGCCGCTTAGAACCACGGCCTGAATGATCAGGACGTGGGACGGCAAAGACAGCAGAACCGAGATGCCAAATACGGCGGCGACCGACACGGTGGCCGCCTTTTTTGCGCTCGGACGGATCGCGCCGGAGCTTTGCCAATCGATAATCATCGGACCAAACACTTGATGTGTTAGAAGCCAATTGTGTAGCCGGGACGATGAGCGGGCAAAGAAAAACGCGGCCAGCAGCAGAAAGGGAACGGTTGGGAGAAGGGGCAAGACCACCCCGACCATGGCGAGCGCGACGCAGAGCAAACCGAGACCGGCCCAAAGGTACTGCATCGGCTACTCCAACAACTCGCGGATCACCGCGTTCAGAATGGCACGCCCGTCTTTGGTTGCTTTCAGATGTGTGTCTGACATCTCGATCATGCCAAGGTCAGACAGAGAGTCGAGCTTGTCTTTGGAGAGATGGTGTCCAGAGAGAATGCTGAACCTCTCCATATCTAGGCCTTCAGTCAGACGCAGACACATCATAAGGTATTCAGCTGCCTGTTCGGCCGGAAGAACCTCGGTTCGATCACTTTCTCCGGATCCGTTGGAAACCGCATTTAGCCAGGTATTTGGCGACAAATGGGTTTCCGTCGCGAATTTACGTCCATTCAATGTGACACGGCCATGCGCGCCGGGTCCGATCCCAACATAGTCGCCGTAGCGCCAATAGATCTGGTTGTGCTGCGACTCGGCGCCGGGGCGGGCATGGTTGGAGACTTCATAGGCGGGCAAGCCGTTAGCCTCGCAGACTTCTTGCGTGGCCAGATACATATCGGCGGCGTGGTCGTCCTTGGGCAAACCGCGTAATTTGCCGACCGCGTAGCGATCCCCAAAGGCGGTGCCCTCCTCGATCGTCAGCTGATAGAGCGACAGGTGATCGACGGCCATAGAGAGGGCCTCGGTCAACTCGGCCTGCCAAGCTTCAAGGGTTTGATGTTGGCGCGCGTAGATCAAATCAAAGCTGACGCGGTCGAAACAGGCGCGGGCGATGTCGAAAGCGGCGCGTGCTTCGGCGACCGTATGGATGCGGCCCAAGCGGCGGAGGTCTTTATCATTCAGCGCCTGCACACCCATCGAAATCCGATTGACGCCCGCGTCACGATAGGCGGAAAAGCGCCCGGCCTCGACCGAACCGGGGTTGGCCTCGAGCGATATTTCCATATCGTTGGCGGGCCGCCAGAGGCTGCGGGCTTCGTCAATGACGGCTGAAACGGTGTCGGGGTTCATCAGTGACGGGGTGCCACCGCCAAAGAAGATCGTATTGAGAACCCTGTCGGGCGTTTCACTGGCTGATCGGCGCAGTTCGGCTAGATAAGCATCAAGCCATTGTTTTTGATCAATATTTTTCGAAACATGGCTGTTGAAATCGCAATAGGGGCACTTGGCCTCGCAAAAGGGCCAATGCACATACAGGCCAAAGCCCCCGTTGCGCCAATCATCCGCCAAAGCAGCCCTTCACGAACATCTCTACCGCGCGACCACGATGGCTGATCTTGTTCTTTTCCCAACGATCCATCTCGGCAAAGGTAATATCGTGGCCTTCGGGGACAAACATAGGGTCATAACCGAAGCCGTCCTTGCCGCGGATTGGCCAGACGAGATGACCGGGCGCGATGCCTTCGAACACTTCGTCATGACCGTCGGGCCAGGCCAGGACCAATGTGCAGCGGAACTGCGCGGTGCGTGGGTGAGGAGCGTTCTTGGCCTCTAGTTCGTTGTTGGCACGGGTCATGGCCATCATGAAATCGCGGCCATTGTCGGTTTCTGCCCAGTCGGCTGTATAGACGCCCGGCGCACCGTCCAGCGCGTCGATGGTGATCCCGGAATCGTCCGACAGGGCAGGCAGGCCAGTGGCCTTGGCGGCGGCATGCGCCTTAATCCGGGCATTGCCGACGAATGTATCCTCGGTCTCTTCCGGTTCAGGTAGGTTCATTTCACCCGCGCCGACCACCGTCACGCCAAAGGGGGTGAGGAGATGGGCCATCTCCTCAAGCTTGCCTTTGTTGTGCGTGGCAACCAGCAGCCTGTCGCTGTCGAACTTGCGGGTCATGCGGTTGCTGCCTTTTGGGCTGCGGCTAGTTCACCCACGCCTTTTTCGGCCAAATCCATCAGTTGATCCATCTGCGCGCGGCTGAAAACGGAGCCTTCGGCGCTCATCTGAACTTCGATCAGCTTACCCGAGCCGGTCATGATGAAGTTACCATCCACGCCCGCCTCGCTGTCTTCGGGGTAGTCGAGGTCCAGCACCGGTTGACCCGCGTAGATACCACAAGAAACAGCTGCAACAGGGTCTACCAAAGGGTCCGAGATCACATCGCCCGATTTCATCAACTTGTTGACAGCCAGCCGCAGCGCCACCCAGCCACCGGTGATCGAGGCGCAGCGGGTGCCGCCATCCGCCTGGATGACATCACAATCGACGGTGATCTGACGCTCACCCAAAGCAACCCGGTCGACACCGGCACGCAGGGCGCGACCGATCAGGCGCTGGATTTCAACGGTACGACCACCTTGCTTGCCCGAGGCCGCCTCACGCCGCATCCGGGTGTTGGTTGCGCGGGGCAGCATACCGTATTCGGCAGTGACCCAACCCAGGCCCGAACCTTTGATGAAGGGCGGCACGCGATCCTCGATCGTGGCAGTACACAGCACGTGGGTGTCGCCCATCTTGATCAGGCAAGACCCTTCGGCATGTTTGGTGAAGCCCGTCTCGATTGAAACGGCGCGCATTTCGTTTAGATCACGTCCTGAGGGTCGCATGGGAATTCCTTTGTTTGCTGGGTTGGGGATAACGTCCTGCGGCATTACGATGCAACCCCGATTGACCTTTCATTTACCTGCGATTTAATGGCAGTCCAGCAGGGGACCGAGAATGAGCGAAGCCAGCAGAATTCTGTCAGAGATGAACGACCGGTCGCGTGAGGTGTTTCGGCTGATCGTCGAAAGCTATCTGAAAAGCGGTGAGCCGGTGGGAAGCCGCACCCTGACGCGGACCTTGTCCGAAAAAGTCAGCGCCGCGACCGTGCGCAATGTGATGCAGGATCTTGAGTTTCTGGGTCTTCTTGACAGTCCACACGTAAGCGCAGGGCGAATTCCGACGCAGCAGGGCCTGCGGATGTTCGTGGACGGTTTGCTTGAGGTCGGCGATCTGGGCGCCGACGATCGGCAGAAACTGGATGAGACTTTAGGCTCTAACGCAGGCGATGTTGGCGGAATGCTGGATCGCTTGGGCTCGGCTTTGTCACACGTGACACATGGCGCATCACTGGTTTTGACGCCAAAACACGAGGCCGAGATCAAGCATATCGAGTTTGTCTCATTGGCGCATGATCGGGCGCTGGTGGTTCTAGTTTTCTCGGATGGGCATGTCGAAAATCGGCTGTTCACACCGCCGCCGGGTCAGACGCCAAGTTCGATGCGAGAGGCGGCAAATTTCCTGAATGCGCTGATCGAGGGGCGAACGCTCAGCGAAGTGCGGCGTCAGATGCTGTCGCAGATTGATGCGCGTCGGCAAGAGATCGACGTACTGGCCCGCGAAATGGTGGAAAGCGGGATTGCGGCCTGGGACGGGGATGGAAGCGACTCGGCGCGTCTTATCGTGCGCGGTCGGGCGAATCTTTTGGCAGATTCGGGTGAGGCCGAGGAGTTGGACCGCATTCGCACCCTGTTCGATGATCTGGAACGCAAGCGCGACATTGCCGAATTCCTTGAATTGACCGAGGAAGGCGAGGGTGTGCGCATTTTTATTGGCTCTGAGAACAAACTTTTCTCACTTTCGGGTTCCTCTTTGGTGGTGTCTCCTTATATGAACGCTGATCGTAAGATAATTGGTGCGGTTGGGGTCATTGGACCCACACGTTTGAATTATGGACGGATCGTACCGATCGTGGATTATACGGCGCAACTGGTCGGCAAGCTGATATCCGACCGGAGCTAGAGGGTAAGAGATGGCAGAGCCCAAGAACGAAGAATTTCTGGACGACATCATGGCGGCCGAAGCAGAAGAGCTGGCTGAAGAGTTCGCTGAGATCAGCGATGAGGCACTGGAACTGGATGAGTTGCGCGCCGAGCGGGATGACTACAAAGACAAGTTCATGCGCGCTTTGGCTGATGCGGAAAACGCGCGCAAGCGTGGCGACAAGGCCCGTCGGGACGCGGAGCAATATGGTGGCTCGAAACTGGCTCGCGACATGCTGCCCGTATATGACAACATGAAACGCGCGCTTGAAGCAGCGACCGATGAGCAGAAAGAAGTGGCTGCTGGTTTGCTGGAAGGTGTTGAGCTGACCATGCGGGCACTGAAGGATGTGTTCCAAAAGCACGGCATCGAAGTGATCACGCCTGAGGTTGGGGATCGGTTCGATCCGAATGTGCACGAGGCGATGTTTGAAGCGCCGGTACCTGGAACCCGCGCAGGGGACATCATTCAGGTGTCTGCAGAAGGGTTTATGTTGCACGACCGTTTGCTGCGCCCGGCGCAGGTTGGTGTGTCGTCGACACCTGCGAGCTGATTGTCCTCTGCGAGGCCAAGCCTCCGGCGAGAGTATTTTTGAAAAGATGAAAGGGCGGTCAGGATTTGGCCGCCTCTTTCAGTTTGTAGATCAGGTCGAGTGCTTCGCGGGGGGTCAGCTCGTCTGGCAGGATGTCGTTCAGCATATCCGCGACCGGTGATGTTTTGGGGGCGGGCGGCGGCGGTGGTGCGGCTGAGAAGAGCGGGAGGTCGTCGATCAGGGATTTTTGTTTACCGCCCTCACGCTCGGTTTTTTCCAGTTGATCCAACACGATGCGGGCACGCTCGACGACTGAGGCAGGTAGGCCCGCCAGTTGGGCGACCTGCACACCGTAAGACCGGTCGGCGGCGCCTTTGTGGACTTCGTGCAGGAAAATGACTTCTCCTTCCCATTCCTTCACGGCCACGGTGGCGTTGTCGACGCCTTTGAGCTTTCCAGCAAGCGCAGTGAGCTCGTGGTAATGCGTGGCGAACAATGCGCGGCATTGGTTGGCGGCGTGCAGGTGCTCCAGCGTGGCCCAGGCGATGGAGAGGCCGTCATAGGTGGCGGTCCCGCGGCCGATTTCATCCAGAATGACGAGGGCGCGGTCATCGGCCTGATTCAGAATAGCGGCGGTTTCGACCATTTCGACCATGAAGGTCGAGCGGCCTCGGGCCAAGTCGTCAGAGGCTCCGACCCGGCTGAAAAGCTGGCTGACAAGGCCGATATAGGCCTGTTCCGCAGGTACGTAGCTGCCCATTTGGGCCAGTAGGGCGATTAGGGCGTTCTGGCGGAGGAAGGTTGATTTACCGGCCATGTTGGGACCGGTCAGCAGCCAAATTGCGGCCCCGTCTTCGGCACTGAGATCGCAGTCATTTGCGACGAAGGCATCGCCGCTTTGCTGGCGCAGCGCGTGTTCGACCACCGGGTGGCGTCCGCCCTGAACCTCAAAGGAGCGCGAGGTGTCGACCTGTGGGCGACACCAATTCTCACCGCGTGCAAGATCGGCCAGAGCGGTGGTCAGATCTAGCTCGGCCAATCCTCGGGCGGCTTGGTTGAGGCGAGCGGCAAGGGCCAGAATCTCGTCAGAAAGCCTTTTATAGAGCCGCTTTTCGATCTCCAAAGCCAAGTTTCCGGCGTTCAGGATACGGGTTTCGATCTCGGACAGTTCCACCGTGGTAAACCGGACTTGGTTCGCGGTGGTCTGCCGGTGGATATAGGTCTCGGAGAACGGCGGGTTCAGCATCTTCTCCGCATGGGTGGCCGTGGTTTCGATGAAATAGCCCAACACGTTATTGTGCTTGATCTTCAGTGAGGTGATCCCGGTGTGTTCCGCATATTTCTGCTGAAACCCGGCGATGACAGACCGGCCTTCGTCGCGCAGGGTGCGCGCTTCGTCCAGTTCGGGGTCAAAGCCGGGAGCAATGAAGCCACCGTCGCGGGCCAGCAGAGGTGGTTCGGCCACCAAAGCCTCATCCAGCAAGTTCAGGAGGTCGTCGAAGCCAACAAGGTTTTGTAAGGCGGTTGTCAGCAGGACCGGCAGATCCTGCCCTTCGCAAATGCCCGCAATTGCAGCGGCTTGGGTCAGGCCGTTGCGGATGGCGGCCAGATCGCGAGGCCCGCCACGTTCAAGCGACAGGCGAGACAGGGCGCGGTCCAAATCTGGGGTTTTGCGCAGGGCCTCGCGCAGGTCCGAGGAGATCAGGCTGTCTTCGGCGGCAAAGCTGACGGCGTCGAGACGGGAATGGATCACATCCAGATTGCGAGACGGGCTTGAGAGGCGCTGTTCCAGCAATCGTGCCCCGCCGGGTGTGACGGTGCGGTCGACCACCGACAACAACGATCCGGCGCGACCGCCCGACAGAGATCGGGTTAGTTCCAGATTGCGGCGCGTGGCGGCATCGATCTGCACCACGCGGTCTTCGGATTCCTTCAAGGGTGTTTGCAGCAGGGGCAGTTTGCCCTTCTGCGTGATCTCAAGATAGTCGATCAGGGCACCCATGGCCGACACTTCGGCCCGTCCAAAGGAGCCGAACGCCTCCAGCGCGCCCACGTGAAACAGCCCGCAGATGCGTTTTTCCGCCGCGGTACTGTCGAAACTGGCCCGTCCAACAGGCGTCAGCGAGATTCCCAGATCGCGGACGGTTTCGTTCAGCGACTGCTCCATCCCGTCAGCAACGATCAACTCGGATGGCGCCAAACGTGCCAACTCTGGGCTGAGGCGCACGGAGGTCAAAGGCATCACGTGAAACGCCCCGGTCGAGATATCGGCCCAGGCGAGTGCGGCCTCATCACGGACCTCGGCATAAGTGGCCAGAAAGTTATGGCGGCGGGCTTCCAGCAGGGCGTCTTCGGTCAGCGTGCCGGGCGTTACTAGACGCACGACATCGCGCTTTACCACCGATTTAGAGCCTCTTTTCTTCGCTTCAGCCGGGCTTTCCATCTGTTCGCAGACGGCCACGCGAAACCCTTTGCGGATGAGGGTCAGCAAATAGCCCTCAGCCGCATGCACCGGGACACCGCACATCGGGATATCGTCGCCATTGTGTTTGCCGCGCTTGGTCAGAGCGATGTCCAGCGCTTCGGCGGCGTTGACGGCGTCCTCGAAGAACATCTCGTAGAAATCGCCCATGCGGTAGAACAGCAGGGCGTCGGCATGGGCCTCTTTGATCTCGAGATATTGCGCCATCATCGGCGTGACTGTGGACAAAAGCGGCCCCCTTCTGGCGTGTTCCGGACGTGACCTTACAAATCCCCCATCTTCTGTAAAAGCCGAAAACTCATTCTCGTTGAGGCCCGCGCGTGGCTGCGCTATGACGCATCAGCCCCGAAGTCATGGAAACGACATTTAAGATGCCCAAAGCGAAGATCACCAAAGAAGAGGCGCTGGCCTTTCACCTCGACCCGACCCCCGGCAAGTGGGAGGTGCAGGCCACCGTTCCCATGACCACACAGCGCGATCTTTCGCTGGCCTATAGCCCCGGCGTCGCTGTTCCATGTGAAGCCATCGCCGAAGCGCCCGAGACCGCTTATGACTATACCAACAAGGGCAATCTGGTCGCTGTGATCTCGAACGGGACCGCCGTGCTGGGTCTCGGCAATCTTGGCGCGCTAGGATCGAAACCGGTGATGGAGGGGAAATCCGTCCTGTTCAAACGGTTCGCCGACGTGAACTCGATCGATATCGAGTTGGATACTGAGGACCCGGATGAGTTCTGCCGCGCCGTGCGTCTGATGGGGCCGACCTTTGGTGGCATCAATCTCGAAGACATCAAGGCGCCGGAATGTTTCATCATCGAACAGCGCCTGAAAGAAGAGATGGACATCCCGGTCTTCCACGATGACCAGCACGGCACGGCGGTGATCTGTGCGGCGGGTCTGCTGAACGCTTTGCATATCTCGGGCAAAAAGATTGAAGACGTTAAGATCGTGCTGAACGGTGCGGGTGCTGCGGGCATCGCCTGTATCGAGCTGCTCAAGTCGATGGGCGCGCGGCATGAGAACTGCATTGTCTGTGACACAAAGGGCGTGATCTATCAGGGCCGGACCGAGGGTATGAACCAGTGGAAGTCGGCCCATGCGATCTCAACCGATTTGCGGTCGCTTGAAGATGCCATGAAGGGTGCGGATGTATTCCTGGGCGTTTCGGTCAAGGGGGCTGTGACGCAGGATATGGTTGCCAGCATGGCCGACAATCCGGTGATTTTCGCGATGGCGAACCCGGATCCTGAGATCACGCCGGAAGAGGCGCATGAGGTCCGCGTTGACGCGATCGTTGCCACCGGGCGCAGCGACTATCCGAACCAGGTGAACAACGTTCTGGGCTTCCCCTACCTGTTCCGCGGTGCGCTAGATATCCATGCGCGCGCCATCAATGACGAGATGAAGATTGCCTGCGCCCATGCTCTGGCCCGTCTGGCGCGTGAGGATGTGCCGGACGAGGTCGCCATGGCCTATGGCAAATCGCTGACCTTTGGCCGCGACTACATCATCCCGACGCCGTTTGACCCGCGCCTGATCCACCGCATCCCTCCGGCGGTCGCAAAGGCCGGGATGGATACCGGAGCGGCCCGCCGTCCGATCATCGACATGGAGGCTTATGAGCTGAGCCTCAAGTCCCGCATGGACCCGACCGCCAGCATCCTGCGCGGCTTGAACGCCCGCGCCCGCCAGGCACAAAGCCGCATGATCTTTGCCGAGGGCGACGATCCACGCGTGTTGCGCGCTGCGGTGACCTATCAGCGCTCGGGCTTTGGCAAGGCGCTGGTTGTGGGCCGCCCTGATGATGTGAAAACCAAGCTGGAAGAGGCTGGTCTGGGCGATGCGGTGCGTGAACTTGAGGTGGTGAACGCCGCTAACACCTCGCATCTCGAGACCTATTCGAATTTCCTGTACAACCGATTGCAACGCAAAGGTTTTGACCCCAAGGATATCCACCGTCTGGCGGCCCGGGACCGGCATGTGTTCTCGTCCCTGATGCTCGCACATGGGCATGGCGACGGCCTGGTGACGGGGGCAACGCGCAAATCGGCCCATGTGTTGGACCGGATCAACCATGTTTTCGACGCTGACGCTGCTCATGGCGCGGCGGGCGTGACGGCGTTGCTTCACAAGGGGCGCATTGTTCTGATCGGTGACACTCTGGTGCATGAATGGCCGGATGAAAACGACTTGGCCAATATCGCTGAACGCTCGGCCGACGTGGCCCGCCATATGGGGCTTGAACCCCGCGTGGCTTTTGTCAGCTTCTCGACCTTTGGCTATCCGGTCTCAGAGCGGGCCGAAAAGATGCACCGCGCGCCTGCGGTTCTCGACCAGCGCGGCGTTGATTTCGAATACGAAGGCGAGATGACCGTCGATGTTGCCCTAAACGTGGATCAGCAGGCCGGATATCCGTTCCAGCGCCTGACGGGCCCGGCCAATATCCTGATCGTCCCTGCGCGGCACTCGGCCTCGATCTCGACCAAACTGATGCAGGAAATGGGTGGAGCCACCGTGATCGGGCCGATCCTGTCCGGTGTCGACAAGCCGATCCAGATCTGCTCGACCGTGTCGACGGCGAATGATATTTTGAACATGGCCATTCTGGCCTCCTGCGATATTGGAAAATCATGACGATCTGGAACCTGGGCTCGATCAATGCCGACATGGTTTACGGCCTGCCGCACTTGCCTGCGGCAGGTGAGACCTTGGCGGCAGAGGGGCTAGAGCGGTTTCTGGGCGGCAAAGGGGCCAATATGTCCGTTGCGGGATCGCGCGCGGGATCCCGTGTCAGCCATATCGGTGCCATAGGTCCGGATGGGCGCTGGGCCAAGGATCGGCTGACGGAATATGGCGTCGACACGCGGTTCATCGCTGAGGTGGATGTGCCGACCGGTCACGCGATCATTGCTGTGGACGCGCAGGGAGAGAACCTGATCATCCTTTACCCCGGTGCCAACCATGCGTTGGACAGCGCGCAGATCGGGCAGGCGCTCGCCTCGGCCAATACCGGGGATATTCTGGTTTTACAGAACGAAACCAACGCTCAGGTCGAAGCGGCCCGTCTGGGGCATGAGCTTGGCCTAACCGTCTGCTACGCCGCCGCGCCGTTTCAGGCGCAAACGGTACAAGAGGTTTTGCCCTATCTGGATTTCTTGATCCTCAACGAGGTCGAGGCCGAGCAATTGCGGCGGGAAACCGGGTTGGATGCAGCGGAACTGCCGGTGCGCCATGTGATCGTTACGCTTGGGTCGAAAGGTGCGCGGTATCTGCAACAGGGTTGTGATCCTGTTGATTTCGCGGCTCATAAGGTGCAGGCGGTGGATACGACGGGCGCGGGGGACACGTTCACCGGCTATGTTCTGGCCGGGATGGACCGTGGCATGCCGATGGAGCAGGCTATTTTACAAGCAAACCGCGCCGCGGCCCTGATGGTCACGCGGCACGGCACTGCGGATGTCATTCCGGATCTGAGGGAAGTCCGGGACGCGCAGTTGGATTAAGATCCGGCAAAGGGCGCGTCACTTCCCCAAAGCTGCTTCACCCGAGCATCCCGACCGCAGGCATTGCGGTAGGCTTTATAGGCGTTCTTCTGGCGTTTGGGGCCAAAGCGGGTGAACACCAGCTTGTCGCCTTTGTAGTAGTCCTGATGGTATGCTTCAGCCGGATAAAACGCGCCTTCTTGTAGGATCGGGGTGACGACCGTTTGGCCAAGCGCTCGTTGCGCGTTGGTCTTTGCCTGTTGCGCAAGCGCTTTTTCCCCTGAGTTAGAGACGAAAATTGCCGTGCGGTAGCTCTCTCCCCGATCGCAGAACTGACCGCCTGCATCTGTAGGATCGACCGAGCGGAAGAACATGTTCAGCAGCGTTTCACGTGAGACGCGCGCGGGGTCAAACGTGATCTGAACCGCCTCGTAATGACCCGTGCCGCCTTTGGTCACCTGATCATAGGTCGGGTTCGAGACAGAGCCGCCCGTGAATCCGGACACAGCGCCTATGACGCCGGGTACGGATTCGAAATCGGATTCAACACACCAGAAGCATCCGCCGGCAACCGTCAGGGTCTCGGTCCCTGCAGCCGGGGCCGGAACGGCGCGCAAGGTGGCGGCCAATGCAATCAAGGTGAACAACAAGGCGGGTTTAAGGTAGTCGAGATATGCAGTCCGGGTCATGTTATGTCTCCTTCCGAGACTCAAGGTGACCGGTGTTTCGACAGGTTGCAATTGCCTGACATGGAATGTCACGCGCTGGTGACCCGAGTTTATTGACCGACCTGTTTACTCATGGGGAGGGCAACAAAACGCCCGGCTGTTAGGCCGGGCGTTGGTAGGATCACAGACCCCATTTCTTTTGGTTTTCCTCAAAGAAGCCCTGGGCTTTCTTCACCTCGATCCAGTTGTTCACATAGTTGATCCAGACCTGATCATCCTGCGGCAGGATCATCGCGATTGGTGAAGGCGAGCGTGGACCGGCGTTTTTCACACGCTCGATCGGGAACTTCTCTTCCAGGGTGGAGCCCTCGATATTCGATGTGATGAACACATCCGCCCGTCCGGCGATCACCTCTTGAAAACCACGCGCGGGGGCCTCGACCACTTTGATCTCAGCATTCGGGAACCATTCGCGCACGCGTTTCTCAAAGGTTGTGCCCAGCGTTGTTGCGACCGTCACACCCGGCTGGTTGATCGACTCATAGCCGTCGAATTTGTCGGCCTTGTCCTTGGTCGTGTAAGGGAAAAGCTCAACCGAGATATAGCTGTCCGAGAATCCGGCAACCTTCATCCGCGGCGGCGAGATCGAGGCCGAGCCGGTCAGGTGGTATTTCTTCGCCACAACGCCATTCACCAGTGTTTTCCAATCGGTCGGGACGTATTCGACCTCAACCCCCAAATCGGCGGCGAGTTCGTTCATGATGTCGATGTCATAGCCTTTGTAGCTGTTCGTGGCCGGATCCCGCAGGGACATCGGGTTCCAATCACCGGTCGTGCCGACCTTCAACACACCGGAATCCAGGATTTCGTTCAGTGCCGATTGCGCATGGGCTGCGCCTGACAAGACCAGACCAAGCGCAGCGGCTGCGGCTGCTCTCCAGATTGTGTTCATTTAATTCTCCTGTTGGTGGCAGCTGGGACTTGCTGCCATATATAGTTCGTTGTTTTAAGCGGGATAGGGGGCGCAGGCCCAATAAATCAATCCACCCGCGCAAACTAGGGACAGATCGACCAATGCCAGACCCCGCCATCGAGCTTGTCGATGTGAACAAGTGGTTCGATACGTTCCATGTCCTCAAGAATATCAACCTCACGGTCAATAGGGGTGAAAAGGTTGTGATCTGCGGGCCGTCCGGCTCGGGCAAGTCCACGGTCGTGCGCTGTATCAACCAGTTGGAGAAACACCAGAAAGGCACCATCCGAATTGACGGGGTCGAGCTGAAGGATGATGCCAAATCTGCGGCCACCATCCGGTCCGAGGTCGGCATGGTGTTTCAGCAGTTCAACCTGTTCCCGCATCTGAGCGTTCTGGACAACTTGACCCTCGGCCCGGTTAAGGCGCGGGGCCTGAGCCGCGCGCAGGCCGAAGAGCGCGCGCGCCACTATCTTGAGCGTGTTCACATCCCCGATCAGGCCGATAAACGCCCCATCCAACTGTCCGGCGGTCAGCAACAACGCGTCGCCATTGCCCGATCCCTTTGCATGGAGCCGAAAGTTCTTTTGTTTGATGAGCCGACCTCGGCCCTCGATCCGGAAATGATCGCCGAGGTGCTGGACGTGATGGTTGAGCTGGCACATGAAGGCATGACCATGGTCGTTGTCACCCATGAGATGGGGTTTGCCCGCAAGGTCGCCGACAAGATGATCTTCATGGATGAGGGCGAGATCGTGGAGCAGGGCAAGCCAGAGCATTTCTTCACCAATCCGACCTCGGAGCGGTGCCGCAAGTTTCTCAGTCAGATTCTGCAGCACTGAGTGGGTATGATGAAAAAAGCACTTCTCCTCATACCGCTTCTGCTGTTGGCAGGCTGTTCCTCATCCCAGACATGGGGCTGGTATGTCATTGACCCGCGGACTGACGCGGGCTGGACCAATGTGAAATTCCTGATCTCAGGCATGGGCGCGACGATCCTGATCTCTCTGATCGCGGCGGCGCTGTCGATTGTGATTGGCCTGTTGGTTGCCTTGCCCGGATTGTCCGAGAAACGCGGCTGGCGGCTGCTAAACAGGGTCTATGTCGAGTTCATTCGCGCCATTCCGCTGCTGCCCATGCTGTTCTGGGTGTTCTACGGCCTGCCGATCGTGTTCCAGTCGATGGGCCTGAATATTCCGATTGACCCATTCTGGGGCGCGATCATCACTCTGGCGATTTCCGACAGTGCCTTCACGGCCGAGATCTACCGCGCCGGCATCCAATCCATCGCGCGCGGCCAGCGCGAGGCGGCCCAGACCATCGGGCTGAACTACGTGCAAACCATGCGCTACGTGATCCTGCCGCAAGCGATCCGGCGTATCCTGCCGCCCTTGGCTAACCAGTTCATCTACATTGTCAAGATGAGCGCCTTTGCCAGTGTGATTGGCATGCAGGAATTGACCCGCCGTGCGAATGAGCTGGTGGTGACAGAATACCGCCCGCTGGAAATCTACACCTTGCTGATATTTGAATACCTAATCCTGGTTCTGATCATCAGCGCAGGGGTACGCTGGCTGGAACGCCGCATGGGCGCGGACGAGCGCGGATAAGGAGGCACAGTATGGACTGGAAAGACTTCATGGCTGAGACCGAGGCCAATATCGGTACCCTCTCGAAAGAGGTACCCGAAACGGTGCGTGGTTTCGGAATGATGGGCAAAGCGGCCAAAACCGATGGTGCCCTGAGCGAAAAAACCAAAGAGTTCATCGCGCTGGGCATTGCCATCGCCACGCGTTGCGACAGTTGCATCGGGTTTCACGTGAAATCGCTGGTGCGTCTTGGCGCCACCCGCGAGCAGTTGTGTGAGGCGCTCTCGATGGCGACCTATATGGGCGGGGGCCCGTCTTTTGCCTACAGTGCCAAGGCGCTGAAGGCGTTTGATGTGTTCTCGGAAGGCGATTAACCCAGCAGCTGTCCCAGCTTCATCGCCACACCCATATTCCCCGAGATTTTGAGCTTGCCCAAAGCAACGCCGGTCATCGGGTTTAGTTTGCCAGTGAGTAGCTTGGTCAGGTTGTCCTGCGAGATACGGATGGTGCAATCGGTATCCTGATCCTGCGTGGTGGCCCGATTGTCGGCCAGCACGATCACACCCGCGTCGCCGCAATCGAACTTGAGCGATCCGTCAAAGCTTTTGCCATCCAGCCCTTTTTGAATTCCGTCGGCGATCTCTTGCAGCATGGTCTGTCCTTTCAAACTTGACGTATGCGTAAAGACATGGCCCCACATCCGGCAAGCATGACGCTGGGTCCGGTGGGCAAAAGAAAACCCCGGCAAAAGTGTGATTGCCGGGGTTTTGAATTCTAAACTGTTGGCCAGGTTACTTGGACAGACGTTTGTCGCGTGCCGCCAGCAGTTTCAAACGCAGCGCGTTCAGCTGGATAAAGCCTGCGGCGTCTGTTTGATCATAGGCACCAGCGTCTTCCTCGAAGGTCACATGCGCCTCGGAATACAGCGAGTGATCGGACCAGCGGCCAACGGTCGAGGCCAGACCTTTATACAGTTTCACGCGCACGGTGCCGGTGACATGCTCTTGGCTTTTGTCGATGGCAGCCTGCAGCATCTCGCGTTCGGGCGAGTACCAGAAACCGTTGTAGATCAGCTCGGCATATTGCGGCATTAGCTGGTCTTTCAGGTGCATCGCGCCACGGTCCATGGTGATGGATTCGATCCCACGGTGTGCTTCCAGTAGGATGGTGCCGCCCGGAGTTTCGTAGATACCGCGCGACTTCATGCCAACAAAACGGCCTTCGACCAAGTCCAGACGACCGATGCCGTGCTTGCCGCCATACTCGTTCAGCTTGGTCAGGATGGTGGCCGGGCTCATCGCCTCGCCATTGATGCTAACCGCGTCGCCTTTTTCGAAACCGATCTCGATGAATTCGGGCTCGTTCGGCGCGTCCTCGGGGTGGACGGTGCGCTGATAGACATAATCGGGTGCCATATCGGCGGGGTCTTCCAGAACCTTGCCCTCGGAGGAGGTGTGCAGCAGGTTGGCGTCGACCGAGAAGGGCGCCTCGCCGCGCTTGTCCTTGGCGATCGGAATCTGATGTGCTTCTGCCCATTCGATCAGACGGGTACGGCTGGTCAAATCCCACTCGCGCCAAGGGGCGATGACCTTGATTTCGGGATTCAGTGCGTAGGCGGCCAATTCAAAGCGAACCTGATCGTTGCCCTTGCCGGTCGCGCCATGTGCTACGGCATCAGCACCGGTTTCCTGAGCGATCTCTACCAGACGTTTCGAGATCAGGGGCCGCGCAATCGAAGTGCCCAGCAGGTACAGGCCTTCATACTGCGCATTTGCACGGAACATCGGGAAAACGAAGTCGCGCACGAACTCTTCGCGGATGTCCTCGATATAGATGTTTTCGGGTTTAATTCCCAGCATCTCAGCCTTTTGGCGGGCGGGCTCCAGTTCCTCACCCTGACCCAGATCGGCAGTGAAGGTGACGACCTCACAACCATACTCGGTCTGCAACCATTTCAGAATGATCGAGGTATCAAGGCCACCGGAATAGGCCAGAACAACTTTCTTAGGCGCGGACATCTGACTTCCCCTTATTCGCAAGACGATTGGCCCCTAACGGGTTTTGTGGGCGGGGGCAAGCTGTGTGGATTGACGCAGGCCGGGAATTGGGGTGAAACGGCTGGACAAAGAACAAGAGATAGTTGAGCAGGGGCATTTCCAAATGTTGGCGTTCGAGATTTTCATGCATTCGATCAAGATGGTTTTGCGGAATCTGAAACAGGCGATTCAGATCACGTTGATCCCCGCATTGATCGGCGGTTTGGCCATCATCGCATTCAGTCTTCTGTTTGGTATTTCCTTCGAAGATATCTCGACTGAACCAAACGGCCTGCCGGATGCAGCGTCGCCGGGTGCGGTCACCGCTTTCCTGTTCTGTGTGCTGGCATCCCTTTTTGCGATCATGGTTTGGATTGTCGTGTCTTGGCATCGTTTTGTGCTGCTCGAAGAATACCCGGCCGGTTTTCTGCCCGCGTTCAGATCGGATCGAATGCTCGCCTACATTGGGCGGATGGCGATGCTGGCCTTGCTGGGTGCGGTCGTCCTGATCCCGGCAATGCTTGTCATCGGATTTTTGACGCAGGCCTCGGCTGCGATGGGCATATTGGCGTGGCTTCTGGTTGTTGTGGGTCTTTCCGTGGCCTTTTACCGGGTGTCTCCGATCATGCCTGCCGCAGCAATAGGTGAACCGCTAAAACTGACTGACGCGTGGCGGGCAACTGACGGAGCGAACGGCACCATAGTGGCGCTGGTTGTGTTGCTGGTGTTGTTCCAGATGGGGCTTCAGCTTCTGTTCGCTGCGCTTCTGATCATCCCAGTGATTGGCGCTTTGGTGGTGGTTTTCGCCAGTATGCTGATCGTGCCTTTGATCAATGTCAGCATCCTGACAACGTTCTATGGCGTCTTCATCGAAAAACGCACGCTGTCGTAGTTCGTACACATATGTATTCCTTGCCCTTTTGTTTAGGATAAGCCACTGAAACCGGCATGAGCGATTTCATGACCCGTGCCCGCGCTGCCGAAGAGGCGATGCGCTCTGTGTTTCCAGCAACGCCTTTGCAGCGGAATGCCCATCTGTCTGACCGCTACGGTGCTGACATCTGGCTCAAGCGAGAGGACCTCAGCCCGGTGCGCTCCTACAAAATCCGGGGCGCGTTCAATGCCATGCGCAAGCAGCAAGGGCAGGATCTGTTTGTCTGTGCCAGCGCGGGAAACCATGCGCAGGGTGTGGCCTTCATGTGCAAGCATCTGGATGTGAAGGGGGTGATCTTCATGCCGGTCACCACGCCTCAGCAGAAGATCCAGAAGACCCGTATTTTCGGCGGCGACAATATCGAGGTTCACCTCAGCGGTGACTATTTCGACGATACGCTTGCTGCGGCACAAGCCTGGTGCGCAAAGGAAGGGGGGCATTTCCTGTCGCCGTTCGATGATGAGGATGTGATCGAAGGTCAGGCCTCTCTGGCGGTCGAGATCGAGGAACAGCTGGGCCGTGTGCCCGACCATGTGATCTTGCCAGTCGGCGGCGGCGGTATGTCGTCGGGCGTAGCTACTTGGTTCGGGGATCGGACCCACTGTTTGTTTGTCGAACCCAAAGGTGGGGCGTGCCTCCACGCGGCAATGGCTGCGGGACATCCGGTTGCCTTGGATCACGTAGACAATTTCGTCGATGGCGCGGCGGTCGGCAAGATCGGGGCCAAGCCCTTTGAGCTGTTGAAAGACCGCCACCTGTCGGATGTGCTGGTCCTGTCAGAGGATCGCATCTGCACCACTATTATCGAGATGCTAAACGTGGAAGGCATCGTGCTGGAACCTGCTGGCGCGTTGGCGATTGAGGCGGTTGCCGATGTGCAAAGCTTTATCCGCGGCAAAACAGTTGTCTGCGTCACCTCTGGCGGCAACTTCGATTTTGAGCGTCTGCCCGAGGTCAAGGAAAGAGCGCAGCGCTATTCCGGGGTCAAAAAGTACTTCATCCTTCGCCTGCCACAGCGCCCCGGCGCGCTGAAAGAGTTCCTGAGCATCCTCGGCCCCGAAGACGATATCGCGCGGTTCGAATACATGAAGAAATCGGCGCGAAACTTCGGCTCGGTCCTGATCGGGATCGAGACCCGCAAGCCCGAGAATTTCGCCCGCCTCTTTGCGCATCTGGACGAGGCCGGGTTTACGTATACCGACATCACTGAAGACGAGACGCTGGCGCAGTTTGTGATCTAGTGCAGATTGTCAGTCAATTCGGCCTGAAATACTGATTTCGATGCATCAAACGCTGCAAGGACTTCGGATAGATCGACTTTTGCCGCCTCACCCGAGGCCGCCAGCCTTTCGCCATCCTGACAGAGCTTCGAAAACACCTCGAACCCAAGGCTCAGGGCGCTGCCTTTCAGGAAATGCAGGTTCTGTTCAAGATCCTGACGCGCGGTGTCTGCGTGCAGGCGGGCGATGACCTCCTGCACCTCGTCCAGAAAGATCTCGACAACCTCATTGAACTCATCAGCGCCAACCTCGTCGCGTAACTGTCGAACTCGGGGCCAGTGGATCATGGGTCGCGTCCTGCATCGGAATTGAATGGATCCTTGGTAGCCCAGTTTGAGTAAATGTCAGGTTAAGCGTCGGCCTCAATTGGCCTTCACCCGATGTTAAGCCCCAGACGCGTAGGGTCGCACCATCCCGAGAAAAGGAAGCGTGTGGGGTTGCAGAGTGCCAGCGGCAAGTCTTGATGAAACCAGACCCGATCTGGACTTCGGTGCAATCCGGAGGGTGCTGGTTGTGGATGACAGCCGCCTGCAACGGCGCATTCTGGTGGCTTCGCTCAAGAAATGGGGATTTGAGGTTCTTGAGGCCGACAATGGTGAGGCGGCGATAGATATCTGCACCGAAGCCGCGCCAGACCTTGTTCTCAGCGATTGGGTCATGCCGGGGATGAGCGGGCTTGAGTTCTGCCGCGCCTTCCGTGCGCTTGAGGCGGAACATTACAGCTATTTCATCCTGCTCACCTCCAAAAGCGAAAAGCAGGAGGTGGCGCGGGGTCTGGACGCGGGCGCGGATGACTTCCTGATCAAACCGCTTGAGGCGGACGAGTTGCGCGCGCGTATCTCGGCCGGGGCGCGGATTCTGGATATGCAACGTGAGTTGTCTGAGAAAAACCGCCTGATTGAATCCGCGCTGCAAGAGTTGAAACTGGCGCATGAGGCCATCGACAAGGACCTGATCCAAGCCCGCAAGATACAGGAATCGCTGGTGCCTGACCTCACGCAAGAGTTCGGTAAATCGCGCGTCAGTCTGTTGTTGAAGCCTTGCGGGCATATCGGAGGCGATCTGGTGGGGATGTTCTCACCCGGTCCGAACCGCCTTGGGTTCTACAGCATTGATGTGTCCGGTCATGGCATCACCTCGGCCATGATGACAGCGCGGTTGGGCGGCTATCTGTCCAGCAAACATTTCGAACAGAACGTCGCCATGGAAAAGCGGTTTGATAAATTCTACGCCCTGCTTCCTCCGGACGAGGTCGCAGGGATGCTGAATTCCCGATTGCTGGCGGACGCGGGGATCGAAGAATATTTTACCATGGTCTATGCCATCGTAGATCTGCGCAACGGGCATATCAGGATGGTTCAGGCCGGGCATCCACATCCTATAGTGCTCCGACGCGATGGCACGACTGAGTCTCTGGGCGAAGGTGGGCTACCCATCGGGTTGATCCCGGATGTGAAGTTTCAGCAGATAGAGGCGAAGATGGAGCCGGGAGACCGGTTGCTGCTTCATTCAGACGGGTTCACAGAATGTGCTTTGGCCGAAGGCGGATTGCTGGATGAGGATGGCTTGCGGGATATGGCGCTCGACTGTGCGGCGGGTCGCGGCGGGCCTGAGTTTCTGGACGATCTGTTCTGGCGCCTGACGCAGGTTATGTCGCCTGACAGCGGTATGGGGGACGATGTCTCGGCAGTCTTCTTTGAATACAATGGCGCCTAAAGTGTTTCGGGTTTACCTGAATCATCAAGTGACACGAATGTCCTGAGAACACTGAAAGTGTGGCAGGGTATTCGTGTCGCAGGTTAAACCCGAAACGATCTAAAGCCCGCGAAGATGCAGCGTCGCGAAATGGCGATCGCCATCGTTGCCCAGCGTTTCAACCGCGTCGGCGGCTTGCATCCAGAGCGCTTCGTGGAACGGCTCGCTTGGTGGCCCCAAACGTCGCACAGGACGCGCTTGATAGATCAGGCAGACCTTCTCGGCCCAAAGGTCATATTCCGGCATATAGGTGAACCGACGGAACGCGCCGACTCGACGTGGTGCAGCGATCAGCCAGCCTGTTTCCTCGAACACTTCCCGGTGCAGGGCCGTTGTAGGCGATTCGCCCGGATCAATACCGCCGCCGGGCAATTGCAGATCCGGCCCCGGTTCGGTCTGGCAGGTCAGAAGAAGGTGCCCGGAGCGGGGCAGCAAAGCGTAGACACCGACCCGCCGAGTGTACTTGCGCCCGGGTTCAGGGCTTTCGCCGAACCGTCTGATCATGTATGGCCCCTTACAACCCAATCTCTGCGACCTATATGGTGCCGGTATGCCAACCCTTGGCGTGTAAGGAAACCCCATGTCACTTGGAACAAAAATCGCGTGGGACGATACTGTCCTGCCCTTTCAACTCGATGTATCGGACATGCGCGGGCGCGTGGCCCGTCTGGATGGCGTGTTGGACGGCATCCTGAAACAGCATGACTATCCGGAAAAGGTTGAGGCCTTGGTGGCCGAGATGGCTCTGCTGACCGCGTTGATCGGCCAGACGGTCTCGCTTCGCTGGAAGCTGTCGCTGCAGGTGCAGTCCAAGGGTCCGGTGCGCATGATTGCCACCGACTACTACGCACCACAGAAAGAGGGTGAGCCGGCCCGCATCCGCGCTTATGCCAGTTTCGACCGCGATCGTCTGACCGATGGCGCGCCGTTCGATCAGGTGGGCGAGGGTTATTTCGCGATCATGATCGACCAGGGCGAGGGTACGCAGCCTTATCAGGGCATCACTCCGCTGGCCGGAGGCTCGATCAGTGCCTGCGCCGAAGCCTATTTTGCGCAGTCCGAGCAGTTACCGACCCGGTTCTCGCTGAGCTTCGGCAAATCGACCGAGCCAGGTGTGGGTGAGCATTGGCGCGCGGGCGGCATTATGTTGCAGCATATGCCCAAAGCTTCGCCTTTTGCGGCGTCCAGTGAAGGCACCGGAGAGATCCTGACCGCCACTGATCTTGTCGATGGCGAAGAGGGTGAGAACTGGGGCCGCGTCAACATCCTGCTGGACACGGTCGAGGATCTTGAGCTGATCGGCCCCTCGATTGCTCCAACCGATCTGCTGGTGCGTCTGTTCCACGAGGAAAACCCACGGGTCTATGACGCGCAGCAGGTACAGTTCGGTTGTACCTGCTCGGAAGAGCGTGTGCGCCAAAGCCTGTCGATCTATTCGGCCAAGGACATCGAAAAGATGACCACGTCTGAGGGTCAGGTTACGGCCGATTGTCAGTTCTGCGGTGCGCACTACGTGCTGGACCCTGCTACCGTTGGGTTTGACGCCGAAGAAAGCAAAAGTGTCTAAGTTAGAGACACAACTCCGGACGGCCTTGGGGCGTCCGGGCAATGGGTCCAGTGATTTTGACCTGAACCCAGACACCGTGCTGCCACCGGGCCGTAAACTGCGCCCCGCGGGGGTGCTAGTGCCGATCACCGTTGCGGACGGGATGCCACGGCTGATCCTGACCAAACGCTCCTCGGCTTTGAAGCACCACCCCGGTCAGATCGCCTTTCCTGGCGGCAAGCAGGATGAAGGTGACGCGGATGTCACCGCCGCTGCCCTGCGCGAGGCGCGGGAAGAGGTCGGTCTGCCCACTGACCTGCCCGAGGTTGTAGGGTTTTTGCCCACGCATGAAACCGTCACGTCCTTCTCGGTGACTCCGGTGGTGGCGATTATCCGGCAGGGTTTCGAACCGGTGCCGGAGCCGGGCGAAGTAGACGAAATTTTCTCGGTCCCCCTTGCACATGTTCTGAACCCTGCGAATTATTTGATCGAGTCGCGCCGTTGGCAGGGGACAAGACGGAAGTATTTTGCCGTGCCCTATGGCCCTTATTACATATGGGGCGCGACCGCCCGCATATTGCGCGGGCTTGCAGCACGGGTGAGTGAATGAAGCAAATCAGCGCGGCTTGGGTTTCGGACCCTGCGACACAAAAGGTATGCGCAGCCCTCACGGATGGCGGCGCGCAAGCGCTGTTTGTGGGGGGATGCGTGCGCAACACGCTTTTGGGCGCGCCGGTGTCGGACATTGATATCGCAACGGATGCACATCCCAAAAGGGTTCTGGAGCTGGCGCAGAGCGCCGGGCTCAAGGCGATTCCCACAGGGATTGATCACGGCACGATCACTGTGGTCTGCAATCACATCCCGCATGAGATCACCACCTTTCGCCGCGACGTGGAAACCGATGGCCGCCGCGCGGTTGTGGCCTTCTCGGACAAGGTGGAAGAGGATGCAGCCCGGCGCGATTTCACCATGAACGCGATCTACGCAAAGCCAAATGGCGCCGTGTTAGACCCGCTTTTGGGCCTGCCGGACCTTCAGGCGCGCCGTGTGCGGTTTATCGGGACCGCAGAAAACCGCATCCGCGAAGACTACCTGCGATCCCTGCGCTATTTTCGGTTTCATGCCTGGTACGGAGATGTCGAGGCCGGGTTCGATCCGGATGGTCTGGCCGCGATTGCAGCGAACCTGGACGGTTTGTCCACCTTGTCGCGGGAACGTGTCGGGGCCGAGTTGTTGAAACTGTTGGGCGCGCCCGAGCCGGCCCCTTCCGTTGCCGCAATGCGCAGCACGGGAGTACTGGCGCAGCTTCTGCCGGGCGCGGATGATCGCGCCTTGGCGCCTTTGGTCGCCATTGAACAGGCGGCAGGTGCCGAACCGGACGCGGTGCGCAGACTGGCGGCCATCGCCGCGCCTGAGGACGCGGCGACGCTGCGCCTGAGTCGCAACCAACTGCAACGACTGACCCGGATGCGGGAGGAGGCGCAGGCCTCGACCAGTGTGGCCGAACTGGGCTACCGCTATGGCGACGAGGGGGGCTTGCACGAAACACTGTTGCGATGTGCGTTTCTGGAGCGCCCGTGGTCCGAGGATCTGCGCGCGGCGCTGCATTCCGGGGCCACCGCGCAGTTCCCGATCAAGGCGACGGATTTAATTCCCAGCTTCTCTGGTCCTGCGCTTGGCAAGAAACTGGCCGATCTTGAGGCAAGCTGGATCGCATCCGGCTTTACCCTGACGCGCGAGGATTTGCTGGCCGGGTAGCGCGAAGTCTCAAAAGGGGATGACAAATCAGAACGTTTGTGCTTACGTGCGCCTGTCACATGGATGGAGGACTGCGAATGTATTACGGGATCTGGTTCGGCTAAAGCCGGGACGCTTACCCCGTATAGGGTGGTGTTCAGGCGCCATTCTTCTTCGCATGTCTAATTTTCTGCTCAATCGGAGCACTCCTCTATGTTTCGCTATTTCGAAAACCTCGTTGACCCTTTTGGCCCCTACAAGGAGGCCGACGCACCGCCGACGCGGCTGTGGCCGTTCATGCTGGACTATTCACGCCCGTTCTATCGGGTGTTTGCCTGGGCGGCGTTGATCTCGATCATCGTGGCCGGGGTTGAGATCGGGTTGATCGCCTATATGGGTCGCGTGGTCGATCTGCTGGGCGGCACTCCGGCCGAGGTCTGGGAAAACCACGGGACCGAGCTGTTGCTGATGGCTGCGTTTGTCCTGCTGCTGCGTCCCTTGCTGCATTTGATCGACGTACTGCTGCTCAACAACACGATCCTGCCGAATTTTGGCACACTGATCCGCTGGCGGGCGCATAAACATGTTCTGCGCCAGTCGGTTGGCTGGTTCGAGAATGACTTTGCCGGACGAATTGCCAACCGGATCATGCAGACCCCTCCTGCCGCGGGCGAGGTGGTGTTTCAGGTCTTTGACGCGATTTCGTTCTCGCTGGCTTATCTGATCGGCGCGGCGATTTTGCTTTATGCAGCGGACCCGCGATTGCTGATCCCCCTGCTGATCTGGTTTGCGCTTTATGCGCTGTTGGTGCGCTGGACGATCCAGCGCGTTGGCCCGGCATCCAAGGCGGCGTCCGATGCGCGTTCGACCGTGACGGGGCGTGTGGTGGACAGCTACACCAATATTCACTCGGTCAAGATGTTCGCCCATGGCCGGCAAGAGATGGACTATGCCCGCGAAGCCATCGAAGAGACGCGCCGCACATTCCAGATCGAAATGAGGATCTTCACCATCATGGACGCGGTTTTGGTTACTCTGAATGGCTTGCTGATTGTCGGCGTTGTGGGATGGGCGATTTCCTTGTGGATGCAGGGCACGGCTTCGGTTGGTGTCGTAGCGGCAGCAACGGCCTTGACGCTGCGCCTGAACGCGATGACCGGGTGGATCATGTGGGCGCTGACCAGCTTCTTCCGCCAGCTTGGGATCGTAGCTGAGGGGATGGAAACAATTGCCCAGCCCATCGACTTGCTAGATGCGCCTACAGCGAAGCCATTGCAACTGAACGAGGGTAAGATTGAAATCAACGATCTGTCGCACCACTATGGCCGCGAAGCTGGAGGTTTGGACCACATCCATCTGACCATTCAACCGGGTGAGAAGATTGGCCTGATCGGGCGCTCCGGGGCCGGAAAATCGACCCTAGTAAAGCTTCTTTTGCGGTTTTACGACGTTGAACGAGGGGCCATTCTGATCGATGATCAGGACATCGCGCAGGTCACGCAGGACAGTTTGCGCAGCCGTATCGGCATGGTCCAGCAGGACAGCGCCTTGCTGCACCGGTCGGTACGCGACAATATCCTCTATGGCCGCCCCGACGCGACCGAGGATCAGATGATCGCCGCGGCCAAACAGGCCGAAGCGCATGAGTTCATCCTCGACCTGCAGGACCCTCAGGGCAGAACCGGGTATGACGCGCATGTGGGTGAGCGTGGCGTTAAGCTGTCTGGTGGTCAACGACAGCGAGTGACGCTGGCGCGGGTCATTCTGAAGGACGCGCCGATTTTGCTGTTGGACGAGGCGACATCCGCCCTAGATTCCGAGGTTGAAGCGTCCATTCAGGAAACCCTTTACGGGATGATGCAGGGAAAAACCGTGATCGCCATTGCCCACAGGCTCAGCACTATCGCTCAGATGGACCGTATTCTGGTGATGGATGCGGGCCGGATCGTGGAAGAGGGCGCGCATGCCGATCTTTTGGCGCAGGGTGGCCTTTACGCGCAGTTCTGGGCGCGGCAATCTGGCGGCTTCATGAATCCGGAGGCCGCTGAATGAGGGTTGCCGACCTCATCAACCCGTTCAAGAACATCGAGACGCCCCCACCACAAACGCTGGGGGCGTTCATTCGCTGGAGTCTGTCAGGCGCCTGGCCCATGCTGTTTGTCGCGGCGGCGTTCTCGGCGATCGCTGGCGCGATGGAGGCCGCCACCGCGTGGATTCTGGGCCGCGTTATTGACGTCGCCACCTCGGGCGGGCCCGAGCATTTTCTGACCGCTGAGAATATCTGGATGATTGTCGGCGCGGCGGTGTTCTTCATGGTGATCCGCCCGATCCTGTTTGGTCTGTCCTCGGTGTCGAACAACTATATCGTCATGCCGAACATCCCTCCCTTGGTTCTGGCCAAGCTGAACCGTTGGACCTTGGGCCAGTCGGTCACCTATTTCGACGACGATTTTGCCGGTCGGATTGCCCAGAAACAGATGCAAACCTCGAACGCGATGGCCTCGGTCGTGTCGGAAACGATCAGTGCGATTGTCTTTGCTTTGGCTTCCCTCGTTGGTTCTTTGCTTTTGTTAGGGTCTATTCACCCGTTAGTGATGCTACCCTTTGCTGGTTGGCTGGTGGTCTATTTCATGCTGGTCCGCTGGTATCTGCCCCGCATTCGCAAACGCTCGGCCGCACGGGCGGGCGCACGGGCAATGGTGTCGGGTCAGGTGGTGGATACGATCACCAATATCAAAACCGTCAAGCTATTCGCCCACTCTGCGTTCGAAGATCAGACAGCGCGAAATGCGATGGTCGACCTGCGCGAGAGGTCTCTGGATTTCGGGAAACTCTCCGCCATGTTTCGGTTCATCCTCATGGTTCTGGCAGGTGTTCTGCCCGTGATGCTACTGGGTGCAACGCTTTGGCTTTGGCAACTGGGCATGGCAACGGCCGGAGACATCGTGGCGGCGGGTGCAGTTGCGATCCGCATTTCCCAGATGACGGGTTGGGTTAGCTTCACGCTGATGGGTCTCTACGCCAATGTTGGCGAGATCGAAAACGGCATGAAAACGCTGGCCAAGCGGGACCGGGTTGAGGATGCCGCAGCAGCCAAGGACCTTGCCGTGTCTCAGGGCGGCATTGCGTTTGAGTCCGTCAGCTTTGCCTATGGACGGGATATCGGCGGCGTTTCCGATCTGAACCTAACGATCGCACCGGGCGAAAAGCTGGGAATCGTCGGAGCCTCTGGTGCAGGAAAATCCACCCTCGTTTCGCTGTTGTTGCGGCTCTATGACGGGGAAAAAGGCGCAATTTTGATTGACGGACAGCATGTGTCGCAGGTGACGCAAGACAGCCTACGCCGCCAGATCGGGATGGTCACGCAGGAAACCGCCATGTTCAACCGCTCGGCGCGTGAGAACATCCTATACGGCCGCCCCGATGCGTCCGAGGCCGAGATGATCGAGGCCGCCGAGAAGGCTGAAGCCCATGAGTTCATCCTGAGCCTCGAAGACGCGCAGGGTCGGAAAGGTTACGACGCGCATTTGGGTGAGAGGGGCGTAAAGCTCAGCGGTGGACAACGGCAGCGGATCGCCCTGGCCCGTGCCATTCTGAAGGACGCGCCTATCCTTGTGCTGGACGAGGCGACCTCGGCGCTCGATTCCGAGGTCGAGGCCTCGATCCAAACTGCGCTGCACCGGGTGATGGAGGGTAAAACCGTGCTGGCCATCGCGCATCGCCTGTCGACCCTCAGCGAGATGGACCGGATCGTGGTGCTGGATCAGGGGCGGATTGTTGAGGCCGGCACGCATGAGGCGCTTTTGGATCAGGGCGGGCTGTATGCGCGGTTCTGGCATCGCCAGTCGGGTGGTTTCATTCAGGCCGAGGCCGCAGAATAAGGGTTTTGTTGCAGGCAAAGCCCGGCTATCAGGCCCCCATGACGCAGCAATTCACCATAAATCGCCTTGGTCATCAGGGCGACGGCATCGCAGACGGCCCCGTCTATATCCCTCGGACTTTGCCGGGCGAAGTGGTCAGCGGAACTCTGGTCGGCCAGCTACTGGAAGACATGAGGGTGGAAACCCCGTCAGATCAACGGGTTAAAGCCCCGTGCCGCCACTACAAAGCGTGCGGAGGCTGCCAGCTGCAGCACGCCTCGGACGCCTTTGTAGCGGATTGGAAAGTGGAAATCGTGCGCGCAGCGCTGTCGGCACAAGGCCTCAAGGCCCCGATGCGGCCAATCCATACCTCGCCCGAGCGGTCTCGTCGGCGGGCAACGATTGCGGTGCGGCGGACGAAGAAAGGCATGCTGGCCGGATTTCATGGCCGCGCATCCGACACGATCACCGAAATCCCGGATTGCCATCTTCTGGACCCGGCCCTGATCGCCGCGATCCCGGTTGCCGAGGCGCTGGCGCTTCTGGGTGGCAGCCGCAAAGGTGTACTGGCGGTTACGCTGACGTTGTCCGAGGGTGGTTTGGATATCGCGGTGTCAGGGGGCAAGCCTCTGGACGGCCCGCTGGAGCTGGCCTTGGCACAAGCGACCGAGAAACAGGGGCTGGCGCGCCTCAGCTGGGATGGTGAGGTGATCGCGATGCGGCAACCGCCTGTCCAGCGCTTTGGAATCGCCGGGGTCATCCCGCCACCGGGGGCCTTTCTGCAGGCCACAAAGGACGGAGAACAGGCTCTAACACAGGCTGTTTTGGAAGCAACGCAAGGTGCAAAGCGGGTTGTGGACTTGTTTGCCGGGAGTGGAACCTTCTCTCTCCCGCTCGCGCAAGAGGCTGAAGTTCACGCGGTGGAAGGCGAATCTGCGATGACGCAGGCACTTGATCAGGGATGGCGCAAAGCCTCGGGGCTGAAACGCGTCACTTGTGAGGCCCGTGATCTGTTCCGGCGCCCGCTGATGCCGGATGAGTTCAAGGGCTTTGATGCTGTGGTCCTTGACCCGCCGCGTGCGGGGGCCGAAGCGCAGGTGGCGGAACTGGCGCAGGCGCAGCCGCCGGTGATCGCCTATGTCTCGTGCAATCCGATAACCTTTGCGCGGGATGCAAAAACGCTGGTTGATGCAGGCTACACCCTTGAATGGGTGCAGGTCGTTGACCAATTTCGGTGGTCGTCCCATACGGAACTGGCCGCGCGGTTTGTGCTGAACCCCGCACGTTAAGGAGACAGCAACCCATGGCGTTCAAACAGCGCTTGCAGAGCATCATCGAAGCCCCCCTCTTCGGGCAGTTCATCACGGCTGTGATCATTTTCAACGCAATTCTGCTGGGGATGGAGACCTCACCCACGCTGATGGACGCGGCTGGGCCACTGATCGTCATTCTCGATAAGCTATGCCTTGCGGTTTTTGTGATCGAGATCGCGATGAAGTTGATCGTCTCAGGTCGCAACTTCTTCAAGAACGGCTGGAATCTGTTCGATTTCACGATCGTCGGCATCGCTCTGGTCCCAAGCGCGGGCGGATTGTCGGTGCTGCGGGCCCTGCGAATCCTGCGGGTCTTGCGCGTGATCTCGGTCGCGCCGCGCCTGCGCCGGGTGGTCGAAGGCTTTATCTCGGCCCTCCCGGGCATGGCCAGCGTGTTCCTGCTGATGGCGATTCTATTTTATATTGGCGCGGTGATCTCGACCAAGCTGTTCTCTTATTCCTTCCCGGCTTGGTTTGGGGATCTGGGCCTGTCAGCCTATACGCTGTTCCAGATCATGACGCTGGAAAGCTGGTCCATGGGCATCGTGCGCCCGGTGATGGAGGTTTACCCCTACGCCTGGCTGTTCTTTGTGCCCTTTATCATGGTTACGACCTTCGCGGTTGTGAACTTGCTAGTCGGTCTGATCGTGAATTCGATGCAGGATGCGCACCACGCCGAGGACGAAGTGAAGACCGATGCCTACCGAGATGAGGTGCTAGAGCGCCTGGAAGCCATAGAACGCCGACTAATTGAGCAATCAAACATCAAAAAGTGATTTCAGTTTTTTCAGTTTTTGGCATAATAACCAAAAAAAAGCAGCAGGCAGTGAATCATGGATCGTCGAGCATTTGGATTGGGTGCAATGGCAACGCTGAGCCTTTCGGCTTGTGCCTCAGCCAGCCCCAGATTTCTAACATATGATGGACCCGAGGTGACCTCTCTGGTCGTCAACAAGAGCGCGCGCAAGATGTACCTTTTGCATCATGAGCATGTTTTGCGGGAATATGATGTTGATCTGGGCTTTGCGCCCAATGGCACCAAAACCAAGCGTGGTGATGGTCGGACCCCCGAGGGGAGCTATCTGATCGACCGGCGCAACCCGAGAAGCCGCTATCATCTGTCTTTGGGTATTTCCTATCCCAACTCACAGGATGTAGCTCAGGCCAAGGCGGCGGGCGTTGATCCGGGTGGTGATATCTTTATCCACGGTCAGCCCAATCTGCGGTCGGAACTTAAGCGTGCCAAGAAGACCCCGGACTGGACCGCCGGATGCATCGCCGTCAAGAATAACGAGATCGAAGAGATCTATGCGATGGTCAACAAAGGTACGCTGATCACCCTACGCCCCTAGCGCCAGGGCCCAAATCCGAATTTCGCATAGTCGCGCTGGTAGGCTTTTGCTGCCAGCGCTTCGAGCTGTGCGTCGTAGATCTCTTCCAATCGATAGGGCGTGTCTGCTGCGCGTCGTTCCGGCGCCGGTGGGTTTGTGTACCCCAAGCTTGAGGCGAGATCGGGCAGAGCGGTCCCTAGGTCATCCTCGCGCAGGATCAGATCGGGTAGGGCGATAGGCGCCATCGCTTCGATCACTTTGGACTGGCTGCACCACATCGCATCGACCCGGATCGGGGTTTGGCCGTTCAGATTGTGGTGCAGGAAAGTCAGGAAATCCGTAAATGCCGCATGGTGCTGATCCTTCGGGTAGTTCTTTTCACGCAGCTGTCCGGGGATCGGCAGTTTGAACCGATTGCGCAGCATGTGGCGGATATCTGCATAGTCGTCATGGTCCTTGGCCAGAACATAGTCGCAAAACGCAGTATGCGCGCGGGCGATCGGATGTTGCAGAACGGTGAATTTGCGGTGCCCGGAATGGGTTTGCATCCAGCTTTTGACTGCGTCAGAGGTGTCGTGCAATGCGCCCTCGTCGCACCCATCCAGCCGGGTCAGCCACTGGGCAATAACAGGCTCTAATCCGCCGGGAATAGGTAGAAACAGCAGCGGTGTTGTCGGAGCCGCGATACATTTTTGCAGCTTTGGCGCGCGTCTTGGTTCCAGATCTGGCGTGCGGTTTAGGGCGAAACGGTCCATCCCTGACACTGCACGCGCCATCTCGTCCGGGTTGTTCACCTTGGTCACGGCGGCTGACGGGTTCTGCGGCTTGAGCGTATCGTCCAGCGCATCCAACCGCCCATCGATTCCCAGCCACTTGGCGAGACCATTCAAAACCCTAAGATCACCCAGGTCATCATAGTTGATGTAAAAGGCGGTCTGACCCGATCTTTGCAGGTGGTTCAGCAGAGAAGTCTGATAAGAGGCAAGTGCGTCGACATATTCCGAGAACTCAGCCGCGTCGAATTCAACCGTTTCCTCCAACCGGCGCTTGATATTCTTCAACTGCCATTGCTTGGTTTTCCGAACGATCTTCAGCGACAAGTAACTGTCCAGCGGATTGCGGCTGAGGATGATTTTGGCGCAGAGCGGGTCGTTCAGGACCTCAGGCAAGACACGCGGGTCGTGCTCCTGAAAATACCGAAACCCGTGCAAACCGTCCGGGGCTGCGCGGATGGCTGCCAGAAGTCTGTCCGGATCTTCGTCCCTTTCGCTCTGCGTTAGACCCAGAATCTGGTCGGATTGCACCCGCCCGATGAATTGCGGGTTGAAGGCCTCGCCATGGCAGGTGAGGCCGTCGATCCGGTTCAGGTTGGCCTCTAACAGGTTTGATCCGGTGCGCATCGCACCCAGGATCACGAAGGATTCAAAGGGACCGGCCATCGGGGTTCACTGCACCAAATAAGGTTTGCGGAAAGGCTTGGTGCGGGTGCCAAACACATCATCGACGGGGAAGTCGCCCATCAGTTGCGGATGCATACCTTGGTTCTTGAGGTTCTGGAGGAACTGCCCAAAGCCCGCCAGATCGACCATCAGCGGGGCCTCGGTCAGGTGGCGAGCCGTCTGTGGCGCGATCTCGTCCAGAATGGTTTGAAGAGGCTCCATTGGGGCCTCAATGAAATCTGCCAGTGTCCAGCTCCGTACACGCGCCTTTGTCCAAACCGAGCTCAGCACTTCAAGCTGTTTGCTCTCGATCTGTTGCAAGCGGGCGGCTTCGCACCGGATATCGGCGAAGTTCATGTTTGACCGGAACAGCGGGATCGCCCACGCCCCGGTAATCACCGAGATCTGCGCGTTCTTGTCCCGCGCCAGAAACCAGTTGATGTCCTGCGCGTCCTGCGGGCCGAACTGAAAACACTGGCGTTGGCCGCGCGTGTTCCAGATCAGGTTCGACAGGAACGCCTTGGGGTTATAGTCGCGCAACGTGGCACTGTCACTGAGCGCGCCATTGGTGATCGCCTCACCCTGTGCGAATTCGGCGCGGTTCGGGGCAAAAAGGTGCCCGTGAACCCGAGTGTTGGTCGCAGTTTCCAGCCAGGTTTCGAACTCCTCAAAAAGGTCCGAGAAGCCCTGAAACACCGAATACCCTGCGGCCGTCAGGCCGTTCTCGCTGCCGTGGCGGGGAAAGCGGCTTTGCATATAGAGGCCATCGCGCCCATGGGTGCGCCGCTCGACTGCCTTCGAGAAGACGCGGTCGATCTTGCCCGGGTTCGGCTCGGCCGGTCGCATCGCGCTGGACTGGTCGGTCAGGAAAGAGTGATACAGCCTCTCGGCCCGGGGCCAGATTTTACGGGCAACAAAGCAGTCCGACCGGCGCAGCAGTTGCAGATGATCATCGTAAAAGATGTGGGGCCGCCCCTGGTAGTCGAATTTCGACAGGGTCAGTGACCGGCTTTCGATATGCGTGGAATAGAGGCGCGCGAGGGTCTGAAAATAGCTTTCATCCGGTATCCAGACATGGCGGAAATAGCGGTCATAGACCTTGCGCCTAGGGTCCTGCAAAATTGCCGAGAGGGTCTGCCGCGTCAGGCACCACCATTGGCTACCCATATGTGGGGTCAAACCGTCGGGGATGCGGCGGCGCATACCAGTCGCCCGTTGCAGTTTTACATAGGCGTCAAACAGTTTGCGCTGATTGCGCCATGAAAACGGGAACCGCAGGGTAAAGCGTTCATGATCCAGCCCACCGATTGTCCAGCTGACATCAGCGGTTGTAGCGCTTTCGATGAAATCGACGCGGGGACGGTCTGACAGGTAGTCGATCAGCTCTTGCACCGGGCGCAGAGGCAGACACGCGCCGGACGACAGGAAGACATGCCGCACGTCCGGGAAGCTGTCCAGCATCTGCTCGGAAGCGGATTGTGAGGCGGCCACGATACCCCAACGGCCCCAATCGCACGCATGACGATCCGAGAAACTGATCAGGGGGTTGTCCGCGCAGGAGGCGACAAAGTTTGAACACGTCTTTTCCGCGACCTTGCGGTCCACATGGATAACAACCGGGCAGCCCGCAGCGGTCCAGTGGCGGGCGACCTGCTCGGCCCGGTCTAGGGCCGTATGCACCAGCATGACGATGCCCAGCGAACTCATGCCCAGTTGCCTTTCGACATGAGGCCCAGAATCTCAAGCTGTCGCCAGTTGATGTATTGTTCGGACCAATCGCAGCGAAAAATGGGCTGCTCCTCTAGCTGTTTGGCGTAGGCCTTGTACTCACCGGACCCGCGATAGTGCTGATTGCGCTGCATCTCTTCGCGCGCCTTGTCGCCAAGCGTGTTGATCAGCTTGGCATGCAGCAGCGCGCCACTGGTCTTTTCCCCACCCCATTCGTCATAAACTTGGTTCAAACCCCTCGGCAGCAGCGAATGGGTCGAGCTGATATAGACGTAGCGACGATCCCACTTCACTAAGGGTATCTTGTTCAGCGCCGGGGCCTTCGAGGGGTTGTCCTGAAAGAAAACACGTGCCCTTGGGCCACCTTGAATCCACAGGTTCTTATATTCGGGGTTCTTGGAAATCATGTAATTCCCGGCATCGAACCAACGCGCGATTTCAAACGGGTCCTGACCCTCGTGATAGGGTTCGTCGTCTACGGGACCTTCGGGATACATGTCGATCAGCATGGTGCCGAAACTGCGCACCGCACAGCTGTCCAGCCAGTCGGTCAGCGCGCTGATCGGGCGGGTGTCGCAGAACGGATAGATAAAGAACTCATCAGGATCGACGGTCAGAACCCAATGCCCATGCGCAAATTTGCGCAGCAGATAGTTGGACCAGTCCAGCCCGAACCCCGCCTTTTTGTAGCTGGTTTTCGTCTGCCAAACCGAGACATCGGGCTGCGTGCGCAGAAACTCGAGACTGCCGTCATCGCTTTCGTTATCGACAAACAGAAAATGGTTCACGCCCAGCTTGCGGTAGTAGTCCAGAAAGAAGGGCAGGCGGATCTTTTCGTTGCGGACAACGCTCATCAGCAACACATCGTCCGGGCGGATGGCGGCTGTATTCGTGCTGATGGGCTTCAGCTCACGCCGTCTTTTGACGCAGCGCACGAGACGGCGCTTGCGCCGCAACCTCATACGATAAGACTCCAAAAGGCCCACGCGACTGCCCAACCCTTGTTATTGACGCGAGCTTCCCCGGATTGATTGCTGAGTGTGCAACATCCGGGTTCCACCGACTATGCCATTTTTTCATCTTGAGGGGCAATTTATTTACAACAGGTTAGTTATATACGTCTCAGCCCTGCTGATCCGACCAGTCCCCTGCATTCATAAGCCCCAGCTGTTGTAGTTTTAACCAGCCGGTATAGGCCGCGGACTGCTTGGTCCACATATCCGGCTGCGCGATGATGCCATCATAGTATGTCTGGAATTGGTCGGGATCATGAAAATGCTGGCGGCGCTGTTTCTCGATCTGCGACTTTGCGGTGATCTCGGGCAGAAACTTCGTGTGCAAAAGCACGCCCGACGGAGCGGCTCCGTTAGGCCCATCATAGAGCGCATTCAGGCGACGTGGCAGCGCGGAATGGGTCGAGTTTACATAGGCAAAGCGCCGGGACCACTTGACCAGAGGGATCTTGTTCAATGTCGGTGAACGCTGGCGTGTATTGGCGAAAAACACCCGCTCACGGGCGCCGCCCTGGACCCATAGATTGCCCATAGGCGTCTGCCGCTGCGCGCGGTAGGGACCGGCGTCGAACCAGTTCAAGGTCTCGGTTGGATCACTTTCCGGGTCATGGGTTTGCGACCCCAGCGGGCCTTTCGGATAGAGATCTAGAATCAAAGCACCGAACCCAACGCGGCCTTGCCTGTCCAGCCAGCGGGTCAGGTTCTGCAAAGATCGGGTGTCGTGATGCGCGTAGATCAGAAGCTCATCCGCGTCGACTGTCAGGCACCAATGGCCGTGGCCGTACCGGATTTGCAGCGAGGTCAGCCAGTCCAGCCCAAAACGCGCGGCGCGGTAGCTGGCCTGAGTGTGCCAGAGCGATACGTCAGGCTGTTGTGCCAGAAACTCGGCCGATCCGTCGTCGCTGCCATTGTCCACGAACAGAAAATGGTCGACGCCCAGGGCGCGGTAGTGCCGGAAGAACCACGGAATACGTTCCAACTCGTTACGCAGGGTGACGAAAGCCAGAATGCCTCCGGGTGGAATATCCGAGGTTCTGTTCTGCAAACAGGTCAACTGGTGGCGGCTGCGCCAGGATTGCCACAGCAGCCTCCGCCGTTTCCAACGCAGCCGATATTTCTGGACCGGGCTGATGCGGGGAAGCTGAGCGCTGACGGGGGTCAACGGCGGCTCATTTCTCGTAGGAGCCGGTTTGGTGCCAGCGCCACGCGTCGGTGATCATCGTCTCTAACGTTGAGCGTTTTGGCCTCCAGCCTAGTTCTCCTTCGGCCCGGACCGAGCCTGATACCAGCTTGGTACAATCCCCTGCGCGGCGCGGCCCGACGCTGTAGGGAACAACGCGGTTGGTAACGGTTTTGGACTGCTCGATAACCTCAAGAACCGAGAACCCCGAGCCGGTGCCCAGATTGAACACACGGCTGTCCTTGCCCTGTTGCAGCCAGTTCAAACCTGAAACATGCGCGTCGACCAGATCGCAGACATGCACGTAGTCGCGGATGCAGGTGCCGTCTGGCGTGTCGTAGTCTGTGCCAAATACGGTCAAGCCATCCCGCTTGCCATCAATCGCATCCAGCATCAGAGGGATCAGATGGGTCTCAGGGCGGTGGAACTCTCCAACCTCGCCTTCGGGATCGGCGCCGGCCACATTGAAATAGCGGAAGATCACATGGCGCAGGCCATGAGCGGCCTCGAAATCCCGCAGGATATCCTCAATCGCGCGTTTCGAGGCGCCATAAGCGTTTATCGGGTGCTGAGGTGTATCCTCATCCAGCACCACATTGTCCTGATCGCCATAGGTCGCGCAGGTTGAGGAAAATACGATATCCAGACAGCCTGCGGCAACTGCGGCCTCGATCAGCGTCAGCGAGCCCGTCACATTGTTCGACCAATAGCGCGCGGGCTCTTTCATAGCCTCGCCAACCTGGCTGAGCGCTGCGAAATGCATCACGGCCTGAGGTTGATATTTTGCAAAAACCTCGTCCAGCCGAGAACGGTCCAACAGATCGCCCTGTTCAAACGGGCCAAACTTGACCGCATCCTGCCAGCCGGTGACAAGATTGTCGTAGGTCACAGGCACAAAACCCGCCCGCGCCAAAGCCTTGCAAGCGTGAGAGCCGATATAGCCTGCGCCGCCCGTAACAAGGATCGTTTTCATATCAGGTCTATTGGTCATAGTTGGGCGCTACTACGACAGATTGGCAGGCTCGGTCAGGGGGAAAAGAGATCACTCCAGCCCCATATCTGCCATCATCGCTTCGATCTTTGGCACGTCCTGAGGGTTGTTCAGCTCCCAGAACTGGCGGCCGTTTGCTTCGACCTCGACGCATAGAACCTTGCGGCCGTTTTCCATGAACCGCAGCTGTTCCAGACCTTCCAACTGTTCTAGCGGGCCGGTGGGCCAGCTGGGGTAGGCAGCCAACGCATCCGGGCGGTAGGCGTAGACGCCGACATGGTGAAACACCGGGGTTGGATCCGCACCCGCATAGCTGTCGGACGTGAAGGGCACCACTTCTTTCGAGAAATACATCGCGCTATTATCGCTGGCAAAAACGGCCGTCGTGCCGCCAACGCGTCCGTGTTTGCGATCATTGAGCAGGCTGTTCAGGGCGTCTCCGTCGCAGCGCAGAACGGGTGTGGCGACACCGGCCTCGGGCGCGGCGCGCAGGCCCGAGATCAGGTCCTCGACAAACCAATGCGGTGTCAGCGGGGCGTCGCCTTGCAGGTTCACGATGATCTCATAACCACCACCCAAAACCTCATGCGCTTCAGCACAGCGCTCGGTGCCATTCTGGCAGGCTTCCGAGGTCATCACGACCTCGGCGCCGAACCCTTCGGCGACCTCGCGAATGCGGTCGTCATCTGTGGCGACAACCACCTTGTCTACGCCTGACACGGACTTGGCCGCCCGCCATGAGCGTTCGATCAGTGTCATGGCTTTGCCCGTTGCACCGGTCAGTGGCACCAAGGGCTTGCCCGGATAACGGGATGAGGCATAGCGGGCGGGAATGGCGATCAGAACAGACATCAGGCCTCCATCAACTCAACACCCGGAGCGTAGGCGATGAAGAACGGGTTTGCATAGCCGTCCTTGCCATAGGTCAACGGTGTGTGGTTGTCGAACCGGACCACCTGACCACCAGCCCCTGCCAGTACAGCGTGCCCGGCGGCGGTGTCCCACTCCATCGTGCGTCCGACCCGTGGGTAGAGATCCGCCTCACCCGTAGCGACCAGACAGAACTTGAGGGACGAGCCCGCGCTCTTGCTGTCCTGGACCTGGTATTTGTTGATGTAGTCCTCGGTTGCCTGATCCCGGTGCGATTTGGAGGCGACGATCAAAAGGGCGGAATTGTCTGGATTAGAGACTGAAATCGGCGCGACCTCTCCGGCGTGGGCCTTGTCCAATGCTCCGGTTTCCTCGACCGATTGCCCATCGGCTTGGGTGTAGAACATGCGGCCGCGCGCAGGGGCATAAACGACGCCGCGCGTGGGGGTACCGTTTTCGACCAGAGCGATATTGACCGTGAAATCCCCGCGCCGGTTGATGAACTCCTTGGTGCCATCCAGCGGGTCAACGATCAGAAATGTATCGCCCTTCTCGGAATGCGAGGCGGCCTGTTCTTCGGTCACCAGCAGGATGTTGGGGAAGGCGGCGCGCAGCCCTTCTGAGATCAACGCATCGGCGGCCTCATCAGCCTCGGTCACGGGGCTTTCGTCGGATTTGACCTTCACATCGAACGAATCCGAGTTGTAGATCTCCATGATCTTGTCACCGGCTTCCAGTGCCAGACGTCGGATGACAGGGATAAGGGCGTCGTAGGTCACAAAAAAGCTCCGATTTGGTGGTTTGTTGATCGAATGTGGTGACGGACTTATGATGTGCTGGTTACCGAACGGCAAGGTATTCGTGAAAGACTGAGGTCAACAGAGCAGGAAAGACCCCACACGTGTTCTATTTCAGGAATAACAAGACCCTGCTGGGTGGTGCATTCACCACGGTCGAGCTGATCTTTCATGCCGTTGTACGCGATATCCGGACCCAGCACTCAAACGCAGTGGTCGCGATTATCCGCAGCATTGTTCAGGTCCTTGCGATGGTTCTGGTGTTTTACCTGATCATGTCCTTTATGGGCACGCGGGTGGCCAAGGTGCGTGGCGACATTGTTCTCTACCTCTTGTCTGGTGTGTTTCTGTTTGTGCTGCACATTAAATCGGTAAAAAAGGTTGCGGGTGTCGGGGCGGGTAACAACCCAATGATGCTGCACTCACCTATGAACATGGTGATCACGATCGTGGCCACGGCGTTGGGGACGCTCTATACGATGATGGTGACGATGTTCATCATCCTATTCCTCTACCATGCCGCAGTAAAACCGTTGGTGATCGAGCAGCCGGGGCCTGCTTTCGCGATGGTTCTTTTGTCGTGGTTCACCGGATGCGCTGTAGGGCTGGTTCTTATGGCGCTGCGACCTTGGTTTCCGATGACGGCGAGCATTTTGACGACAGTGTACCGACGGTTGCAGATGATCTTCTCGGGCAAGATGTTTCTGGCCAATGCGCTGGGCGGATACATGTTGATGCTATTCGCGTGGAACCCACTGTTTCATTTGATCGACCAGTGTCGCGGCTATGTGTTCCGCAATTATTACCCGCGCAACACAAGCTGGGAATATGCGGTCTGGGTTGGCGTCGCACTGGTGATGATCGGCCTATTGGGCGCTTTCTTCACCAAGAAACATGTTTCACAAAGCTGGAGCGCGCGCCGCTAACGCGCAACGCGCAGGGTTAGGTTGATCCGCCCGCCTTTGGGCAGCAGTTTGGATGATTTGAACCGGATGCGGTCCACACCGTGATAGGTCAACCGCGCAGGGCCGCCCATGATCACCACATCGCCCGAGTTCAGCCAAAGGGATTCCGTCTTGCCTCCACGTGTTGTGTTGCCGATGCGGAAGAGCGCGTCATCGCCGAGTGAGACTGACAACACCGGCCACGAGAAATCGACCTCATCCTTGTCCTGATGCAGGCCCATCTTCGCGTCTTCGCCATAATAGTTGATCAGGCAGCAATCCGGCGCGCGATCAAGCCCCACCAGATCCTGCCAGATCGCAAGGACAGGTTCGGGGATCTTGGGCCAGTCTACGCCCTTTGGGTGCTGGTCCTGATAACGGTAGCCCGCCTTGTCCGTCACCCACCCCAATGCCCCGGCCGAGGTCATGCGCACCGACATCTCTTTGCCCGATGGTGTCACGGGGCGGAACAGGGGTGCGGATTTCAGAATCGGGCGCAGCGCGTCGATCAACTGGCTCTGGGCGGCATTGTCCAGATAGCCTTTCCTGATCTCAAATCCCTGTAAAAGCAGCCGAGCCATGCCGGATTCCTCATTCCTTACCAAATCCTTGCCAAAAAAGGCCGCAGATTCCCGAAAACCTGCAATTCAGAATGCTTGCAGGCCTCTGGTCCGGCCCTTATATACGCCGGGACGCGCGATGGTGTAGTGCTGTCGCGCACATCAGATCGGGGACGGGATGCCATAACGGGTCCGGCCCTCGGGACATCGCCTTGAAGAGAAAGGGATTGAAAATATGGGAAAAGTAATCGGGATTGACCTCGGCACCACCAACTCGTGTGTTGCGATCATGGATGGCTCGCAGCCGAAGGTCATCGAAAACGCCGAAGGAGCGCGGACCACGCCCTCGATCGTCGCCTTCACCGAAGATGAGCGACTGGTCGGTCAGCCTGCAAAACGTCAGGCGGTCACCAACCCCGACAACACGATTTTTGGCGTCAAGCGTCTGATCGGTCGTCGTGTGGATGATGCCGAAGTCGAAAAAGACAAGAAAATGGTGCCCTATGCCATCGTCAATGGCGGCAACGGGGACGCATGGGTTGAAGCCCGTGGTGAAAAGTACTCCCCAAGCCAAATCTCGGCCTTCACTCTGGGCAAGATGAAGGAAACCGCAGAAAGCTATCTGGGTGAGGAAGTCACGCAAGCGGTTATCACCGTTCCAGCATACTTCAACGACGCACAGCGTCAGGCCACCAAAGACGCCGGCAAAATCGCCGGTCTGGAAGTGCTGCGGATCATCAACGAACCGACTGCGGCTGCTCTGGCCTATGGTCTGGACAAAGAAGAAACCCAAACCATCGCGGTCTATGACCTTGGTGGTGGTACCTTCGACGTGACCATCCTGGAGATCGATGACGGCCTGTTCGAGGTCAAATCGACCAATGGTGACACCTTCCTGGGTGGTGAAGACTTTGACATGCGCATCGTCAACTACCTGGCGGACGAGTTCAAAAAGGAACACGGTGTCGACCTGTCGCAAGACAAAATGGCCCTGCAGCGTCTGAAAGAAGCCGCTGAAAAAGCCAAGATCGAGCTGTCCTCGACCTCGCAGACCGAAATCAACCAGCCGTTCATCTCAATGGGGTCGAACGGTCAGCCGTTGCACATGGTCATGAAGCTGACCCGTGCCAAGCTGGAATCGCTGGTTTCCGACCTGATCAAAAAGTCGATGAAGCCTTGCGCCGCCGCTCTGAAAGACGCCGGTCTGTCGGCTGCCGACGTGGACGAAGTTGTTCTGGTCGGTGGTATGACCCGGATGCCGAAAGTGATCGAAGAGGTCACCAAATTCTTCGGCAAAGAGCCCCACAAAGGTGTGAACCCGGACGAAGTGGTTGCCATGGGCGCGGCTATCCAAGCCGGTGTTCTGCAGGGCGACGTCAAGGACGTGGTTCTGCTGGACGTGACCCCGCTGTCGCTGGGCATCGAAACTCTGGGTGGCGTGTTCACCCGCCTGATCGACCGCAACACCACGATCCCGACCAAGAAGTCTCAGGTCTTCTCGACCGCCGAGGACAACCAGAACGCCGTGACTATCCGCGTGTTCCAGGGTGAGCGTGAAATGGCTGCGGACAACAAAATCCTGGGTCAGTTCAACCTCGAAGATATCCCGCCGGCACCGCGCGGTATGCCTCAGATCGAGGTGACTTTTGACATCGACGCCAACGGCATTGTCTCGGTTTCGGCCAAGGACAAGGGCACCGGCAAAGAGCAGAAGATCACCATCCAGGCCTCGGGCGGTCTGTCCGACGAGGACATCGAAAAGATGGTCAAGGACGCCGAAGAGAACGCGGAAGCCGACAAGGAACGCCGCGAGCTGGTCGACGCCAAGAACCAGGCGGAAAGCCTCATCCACTCGACCGAGAAGTCGATGGAAGAGCACTCCGACAAGGTCGATCCGACCACCATCGAAGCCATTGAGCTGGCAATTGCCGCGCTGAAGGACGAGCTGGAAACAGAGAACGCCGACAAGATCAAGTCTGGCATCCAAAACGTCACCGAAGCAGCTATGAAGCTGGGCGAAGCCATCTACAAGGCGCAAGCCGAAGAGGGCGAGGAAGAGCCTGCAGCGGCAGATGCGGGTCCTGTGGATGATGACATTGTCGACGCCGAGTTCGAAGATCTGGACGACGACAAGCGTAAGTAACCGGTAACCGGGCCAATCTGGGCCGGTCCGCTTGCCGGGCCGGCCCGATTACGTTGAGGCAGAAGGGAAAACTGATGTCAAAACGCGACTACTATGATGTGCTTGGTGTAACCAAGGGCGCATCTGCGGATGAGATCAAGAAAGGTTTTCGCAAGAAAGCCAAGGAATTGCATCCCGACCGCAACAAAGACAACCCGGATGCCGAAGCGCAGTTCAAAGAAGCGAACGAAGCCTATGACGTGCTGCGCGATGCCGACAAAAAAGCCGCCTACGACCGCTTTGGTCACGCCGCTTTTGAAAACGGCATGGGCGGTGGTGGCCGTCCGGGCGGTGGCTTTGGGCAGGGTGACTTCTCCAGCGCGTTCTCGGATGTGTTCGATGATCTCTTCGGCGATTTCATGGGCGGCCAACGTGGTGGTGGTGGCGGACGCCGGGCCGCACGCGGGTCCGACCTGCGCTATAACCTGCGCGTGACACTGGAAGAGGCGTTTTCGGGCCTGCAGAAAACCATCAACGTTCCTGCCGCCGTGGCTTGTTCGGCCTGTGACGGCTCGGGCGCTGAGGGTGGTGTAGAACCTACGACATGCCCAACTTGCTCTGGCATGGGTAAGGTTCGGGCTCAGCAGGGCTTTTTCACAGTTGAACGCACCTGCCCGACCTGTTCGGGTCTGGGACAAATCATCAAAAACCCCTGTAAATCCTGCAATGGCGCGGGTCGTGTGGAAAAAGAACGCGCCCTGTCGGTCAACATCCCCGCCGGTGTTGAGACCGGTACACGCATCCGCCTCGCGGGTGAGGGCGAGGCTGGGATGCGCGGCGGCCCTCCGGGCGACCTCTATATCTTTGTTGAGGTCTCGGATCACAAACTGTTCGAACGTGACAGCGTGAACCTCTATTGCCGCGTGCCTGTCAGCATGGCCAAAGCCGCGCTGGGCGGGTCCATCGAGGTACCGACCATTGATGGCGGGCGCGGACGGGTGCAGATTCCGGCGGGCAGCCAATCCGGTCGCCAGATGCGCCTGCGCGGAAAGGGTATGCCCGCGTTGCGGGGTGGTGGCATCGGCGACATGTTCATCGAACTGGCTGTGGAAACACCGGTCAACCTTACCTCTCGCCAGAAAGAACTTTTGCGTGAGTTCGATGATTTAGGTGAGGATAACCATCCAGAATCAAAAAGCTTTTTCTCATCCGTGAAGTCCTTCTGGGACGGGATGAAAAGCTAAGTTCAGGCCGCTCCAACTGGGGCGGCCTTTTTGAATCGAGATTCTGATCTCGCCGCCCCACGTATCTGTCGCCAGGTGGCTCGGTCTCGCAAACGATGTGATCCTTCATTCATCTGTCGCAAATAGCTTCAAAGCTTGCGGCAGATTCCCGCAAACTCCACCGCTCCTCTGGCCTTATTTTATTGAAGATATTGGCCATACGATACGCGGATTGAGGCTTGATTTTCCAGACTGGTCCTGAGATTGTCCGCATCAACCGTTGGGGTGCCCTTATCGAAGGGCTGAGAGGCGCAAGCGCTAACCCATCGAACCTGATCCGGGCAATTCCGGCGTAGGGAACGGTCTAAAGCAAACAGACGTTTTCCATGCCCGAGTTGCTCACAAAAGATGGAGCAACGACGTGGCACCTATTGCCTTGACCATAGCAGGATCTGACAGCGGAGGCGGCGCGGGCATTCAGGCCGATCTCAAGGCGATGTCGGCTTTGGGTGTCTTCGGGGCCAGCGTGATCACCGCCGTCACCGCTCAGAACACACAGGCGGTTACGGCCGTGCATGGTATTCCGTCGGAGGTCATCTCGGCCCAGATCCAAGCGGTGCTCAGCGATCTGGATGTGCGCGCTATCAAGATCGGAATGCTGGCGACGCCGGAGATTATTGAGACCGTGGCGCAGGGGATTTCCGAGTTTCAAGGACCGGTCGTTCTGGACCCCGTGATGATTGCGAAATCCGGTGATGCCCTTCTGGCCGATGAGGCAGTTCAAACGCTACGCGACGTTCTGCTGCCCCGTGCAACAGTTCTGACGCCAAACTTGCCCGAGGCAGCATGTTTGCTGGATCAAGGTGATGCCGACACGCCCGAGGCGATGGTTGAACAGGGCAAAGCTCTGTGTGCGTTGGGTGCAAAAGCGGTTTTGATGAAGGGCGGTCATGGCAAGGGGGATGTTTGCCATGATCTGCTGATCGACGAAACCGGGGTGATTGCCGAATTTCAGGCCCCACGGAAAGCAACCCGAAACACCCATGGAACGGGTTGCACCCTGTCTTCATCCATCGCTGCCGGTTTGGCCAAGGGGCTGACGCTTGTCGATGCTGTGGCGCAGGCGCATGAGTATCTGCAGGGCGCCATCGCGCGGGCCGATGAGCTGAAGATCGGTGCGGGCCACGGACCTGTTCATCATTTCCACCGGGTGTGGTCTGCGTGAGCCTCTGGTCCGTCATAGGGGCCGGTGTAGCCGGTTTGGCTGTCGCGTCCGAGCTGGTTTCGCGCGGGGCAAAGGTGCAGGTTTTTGATCCCGGCGGCCCTCCGGGTCCGCATGGATGTTCCTGGTGGGCGGGCGGTATGTTAGCCCCGTGGTGCGAGTATGAAAACGCGGAGGAACCTGTCCTCAGGCTGGGTCAATCCGCCATCGAGTGGTGGGCCTCCCGAACACCTGTGCGACGATGCGGTACTCTGGTCGTGGCAAATGCGCGGGACATTCCGGATTTGCGTAGATTTGCCCGTCGGACGAATTCTTATTCCGAAGTAGATCGGGCAAAAATCGCCAATTTAGAGCCTGATTTGCATGGATTCGGAAAGGGACTGTACTTCGATCAAGAAGCGCATCTTGACCCCCGTCAGGCGCTGCTGGACCTGCACCGAGGACTCAAAGACAAGGGCGTTGAATTCCACCGCAAACTCGCACCTGCACAGCTGGAGAACGCCATCGATTGTCGAGGTCTGCACGCGCGGGAATATCTGCATGATCTGCGCGGCGTAAAGGGCGAGATGCTCGTTGTCCGCTGCCCTGACGTGACGCTGACACGTCCCGTGCGCCTGCTGCATCCGCGGATGCCGCTCTACATCGTGCCGCGTGGCGAGGGCATTTACATGCTGGGCGCGACCATGATCGAAAGCGAAGACAGCAGCCGGATCACTGCGCGCTCAATGCTGGAACTGCTCAGCGCGGCCTACGCTCTGAACCCGGCCTTCGGTGAGGCTGAGGTGCTGGAAATCGGCGTCGATCTGCGCCCTGCTTTTCCTGACAACCTACCGCGTATCCGGCGCCTGGGTCGGACGATCTATGCCAATGGCCTTTACCGCCATGGCTACCTGTTGGCCCCTGCCTTGGCACAGGGCGTGGCCGATCTGGCGCTTGAGAACAAACATTCGGAGATGGTCGATGAAGATCGTGCTTAACGGCGACCCCAAGGAGGTAATGGCCTCTACCTTGGCAGAGCTGCTAGAGGAATGCGGTGTCTCGGGCCGTGTCGCAACGGCAGTGAACGAGGAATTCGTGCCCTCAAGCCTGCGCATTGCCCATGCCCTGTCCGAAGGTGACCGAGTCGAAATCCTGTCGCCGATGCAAGGAGGGTGAGGATGAAAAGCTTTTATGGCGTCGATCTGCCCAACCCGCTGATGCTGGGCACCGCGCAATATCCCAGCCCTGCTATCCTCGAACAGGCGTTCCGCGACAGCGGCGCGGGTGTGGCGACTGTCTCTTTGCGGCGGGAAGCCGGGGCGGGTCAGACCTTTTGGCAGATGATTCGTGATCTGGGCGTGCTGGTGCTGCCTAACACTGCCGGGTGCCATACGATCAAAGAGGCGGTGACTACCGCGCATATGGCCCGCGAAGTGTTTGAGACCAAGTGGATCAAGCTGGAGCTGATCGGCCATACCGACAGTCTGCAGCCTGACGTCTTCCAGCTGGTCGAAGCCGCGCGCATCCTGACCGAGGATGGGTTCGAGGTCTTCCCTTATACCACCGACGACCTGATCGTGGGCGAGCGGCTGCTTGAGGCCGGGTGCGAGGTTCTGATGCCCTGGGGCGCGCCCATCGGCTCGGGCCGGGGGCTGAACAATGAATACGCCTTGCGCGCAATGCGGGCCGAGTTTCCGGATGTGCCGCTTGTGATTGATGCCGGGATCGGCCTGCCCAGCCATGCGGCCCACGCGATGGAGCTAGGATATGACGCCGTGTTGCTGAACACTGCCGTCGCCCGCGCCGGCGATCCGGCCTTGATGGCAAAGGCCATGATGCGTGCGGTTGAGGCCGGGCAGCTGGCCCATCAGGCCGACCCGATCGAGGCCCGCGACATGGCCGAACCCTCAACCCCCGTCGTTGGAAAGGCGTTTCTGTCATGAGTTTGGACCGTTTCTACCCGATCTTTGACCACTCCGACTGGCTGCGGCGGATGCTGCCCTTGGGTGTAAAGCTGGTGCAGCTGCGCATGAAGGATCAGCCGGACGATGTCGTCCGGGCCGAGATCGCAACCTCTCGCGATCTGTGCAATCAGCATGGTGCGGTTCTGGTGGTGAACGACTTTTGGCAGGCCGCCATTGATGCGGGCTGCGACTGGATTCATCTGGGGCAGGAAGACTTGGATGATGCCGACCTCAAGGCGATCCGAAAAGCGGGTCTAAAGCTGGGCGTTTCCACCCATGACGATGATGAGTTGGAGCGTGTTCTCGCCATGGACCCCGACTATGTCGCGCTGGGGCCGGTCTATCCGACGATCCTGAAAAAGATGAAGTGGGAGCAGCAGGGCCTGCCGCGCGTCACCGAGTGGAAGGCCCGTGTGGGCGATATCCCTCTGGTGGGGATCGGTGGTATGAGCGTCGAACGCGCGCCCGGCGTGCGTGAGGCGGGTGCCGACATTGTCTCGGTCGTCACAGACATTACCCTGAACGCCGACCCCGAGGCGCGGGTGCGCCAGTGGATCGAGGCCACCAGATGAGCCGCTACGCCCGCCAGATGATCCTGCCCGAGGTCGGGGCCGAAGGGCAGGCGCGCCTGTCCAAGGCGCGGGTCTTGGTTGTCGGGGCGGGCGGTCTGGCGGCTCCGGTCCTGCCTTTGCTGGCCGGGGCAGGCGTTGGGCATCTGACGATCCTCGATGCGGATGATGTGGTCTTGTCGAACTTGCATCGCCAGACGCTGTTTACCGAGGCAGATTGCGGGCGCCCAAAGGCCGAAGTTGCAGCCGATCGCTGCCGTGCTTTGAATTCTGATATCGACGTCGTCGCGCAAAAACAGGCTCTAACAAAGGAGAATGCGGCCGGTTTTGTTTCACAGGCCGATGTGATTCTCGACTGTGCGGACAGCTATGCCGCCAGCTACACGCTGTCGGATATCTGCCTGACCTCGGGAAAACCTTTGGTCAGTGCCTCGGTGTTGGGCCTGTCTGGCTATATTGGTGCGTTCTGCGGCGGTGCGCCGTCACTGCGGGCCGTGTTCCCCGAGGCCCCGACTAGCGGGGCGAGTTGTGCCACGGCAGGTGTGCTGGGGCCGGTGGTGGGCATGATCGGCGCGATGCAGGCGCAGATGGCGTTGGCTTTGATCCTCGGCCTCAACCCGTCGCCCCTTGGCCAGATGGTGCAGGTAGACGCCCAGACCTTCCGAAGCTCCAGCTTCCGTTTTGACGCAGCGCCTGAGCCTGAGCAGTCCTTCGCCTTCGTTGCCGCCTCGCAGTTGTCTTCAGATGATGTAATTGTTGAGCTTCGGGACGAAGACGAAGCCCCACAACCCATCCACCCTCTGGCACGTCGTCTAAGCGTGGAACACCTGAAATCAGAGCCTAACAAGGCAAAACGACTGGCTTTGTGCTGTGCAACCGGCCTGCGCGCCTGGCGTGCGGCTGAACAGATTGAACCGGATTGGCCGGGCGAGATTGTCCTCGTTGCGGCCTCAACCTCGTGAGTGAAAAGGAAACGCGAGACATGAAAAAGCTGATGACAGCCATCGCCCTTCTGGCCGCTGCGCCGGCCTGGGCCGAAGACAAGATGACCGTTCTGCTGGATTGGTTCATCAACCCTGATCACGGCCCGATCATCGTGGCGCAGGAAAACGGCTATTTTGCCGAGCAAGGGTTGCAGGTCGAGATCGTTCCGCCCGCCGACCCGTCTGCCCCGCCGCGTCTGGTGGCTGCTGGTCAGGCCGAACTGGCCGTATCTTATCAACCGCAACTGCACCTGCAAATCCACGAAGGCTTGCCGCTGAAACGCGTCGGCACGCTGGTCGCGACTCCTCTGAACTGCCTGCTGGTTCTGGAAGACGGCCCGATCAAGTCGCCTGCGGACCTGAAGGGCAAGAAAATCGGTTTCTCGGTCGCGGGCGTGGAAGAGGCTGTTCTGACCACCGTTCTGGGTAAATATGGCGTGACTCTGGACGATGTTGAATTGATCAACGTGAACTTCTCGCTCTCACCGTCGCTGATGACCGGCCAAGTGGATGCGGTGATCGGCGCCTATCGGAACTTCGAGCTGAACCAGATGGATATCGAAGGCCGTCCCGGCACCTGCTTCTATATCGAGGAAGAGGGCGTGCCGTCTTATGACGAGCTGATCTACGTCGCCAACCCCGAGACGATGGACAAGGACAAGATCGCGCGTTTCCTGGCAGCAACCGAAAAAGCGACCCAGTACATCGTCAACAACCCGGAGAAAAGCTGGGAGATCTTCGCCGCGACCTCGCCCGAGTTGCAGGATGAGCTGAACGCCCGCGCATGGGTCGACACTCTGCCACGTTTCGCTCTGCGCCCGGCGGGTTTTGATGCAGGCCGTTACGCCCGGTTCGAAACCTTCCTGAACGAAAGCGGTATGATCGACAGCGTACTGCCGGTCAGCGACATAACCATCGACGTGACCGCGCAATGAGCGAATATGGCAAAGCCTTTACGCTGATGCGTGATGCGGCGCAGGGGCCGTGGCAGGACTACACCCGCCACGCCTTTGTCGAAGGGATGAAGGACGGCTCTCTGCCCCGCGAGGCATTCCTGCATTACCTGCGTCAGGATTATGTGTTCCTGATCCATTTCAGCCGCGCCTGGGCGCTGGCGGTGGCGAAATCAGAAACGCATTCCGAAATGCTGACGGCTGTGGGCACCGTGAACGCCTTGGTCGCCGAAGAGATGCAGCTGCATATCGGGATCTGCGAAGCGGCCGGAATCTCTCAGGAGGAGCTGTTTGCAACCCCGGAACGTGCCGAAAATCTGGCCTATACGCGGTTCGTGCTTGAGGCCGGGTACAGTGGCGATCTGTTGGACTTGCTGGCAGCGCTGGCACCCTGTGTGATGGGATACGGAGAACTCGGGTCTCGACTGGCCTCCGAGGCCACATCCGAGACCTATCGCGACTGGATCAACACCTATGCTGGTGAGGACTACCAGGGCGCGTGCAAGGCGGTTGGTGAATTGTTGGATTCGGCTCTAACAAGGCGTATTGGAGCGGATTTCGAGGCTTCTCCGCGATGGGATCGTCTGTGCCAAACCTTCCGAACCGCCACGGAGCTAGAGGTCAATTTCTGGCAAATGGGTCTGACTCCATGACCCCGGCGCCCGATCTCACCATCAGCGGACACGCGAGCATTGGCGATACGCCCTTATTCGCACCGCTGACCCTGACCCTTGGGGCGGGGCAGTGGACTTGTCTGTTGGGTGGATCGGGCGTTGGCAAAACCACGGTTCTGCGCCTGATTGCCGGGTTGGAGACAGGCGCTGATTTCACTGGTCAGATCATGGCCAGCGATGGCCAAACCGTCCCGACCCGCGTGGCCTATATGGCGCAGGATGACTTGCTGCTGCCTTGGGCGACGGTGGCGCAAAATGTCTCGCTCGGAGCGCGGTTGCGGGGTGAGAAACCCGATCTGGATCGCCGGGATCGCCTGATCGAGCGGATGCGCTTACAAGACCACATGGCCAAGAAACCGTCGGAACTGTCCGGCGGCCAGAGACAGCGCGTCGCCTTGGCGCGGACCCTGATGGAGGATCGCCCCATCGTGCTGCTGGATGAGCCATTCTCGGCGCTCGACGCGCGCACCCGCGCGGACATGCAGGATCTGGCCGCAGAGGCGCTGCAGGGTCGGACAGTCCTTCTGGTCACCCACGACCCGGCCGAGGCCGCACGTCTGGGCCAATCCATCGTCGTGATGACGCAGCAAGGGCTGACCCCTTGCGCCCCACCTGCCGCACCTGCACCGCGCCATGTGGATGATCTGCAGACATTGGAAACCCAAGGCGCGCTGCTGAAACTATTGAGAGAGGCGGCATGAAACTCCTCTCCGCCCTCGCCGCAACCTTGTTCGCGCTGGCCGTCTGGCAAGCGATTGTCAGCCTGACCGGCCTGCCCAAATTCATCCTGCCCGGCCCGGCGCTTGTGGCCGAAACGTGGTGGCAGAACCGCTGGGTGATTGCGGAACACACTTGGATTACCGCAGTTGAGGTCGTGATTGGCCTGGCGGTTGGTACCGTGCTGGGCGTCGTCACCGCGCTGCAACTGGCCAATTCGCGGGCCGCACGGGTGTTGGTGCAGCCGATGCTGGTTTTCACTCAGGCTCTGCCGGTCTTTGCGCTGGCGCCGCTGCTGACCTTGTGGCTGGGTTATGGCCTCTGGTCCAAGGTCGCGATGGCGGTTCTGATCATCTACTTCCCGATCACTTCTTCGTTTTTTGACGGTCTGATGAGGACCCCGCCCGGGTATCTCGATCTTGCGCGCACGATGCAGGCAAGCCCGCGTTCGGTTCTGTGGCACATACGTATCCCGGCAGCGCTGCCTTCGCTGGCCTCGGGGATGCGATTGGCGGCGGTCTATGCCCCGATTGGCGCGGTTATTGGCGAATGGGTCGGGTCCTCGCAAGGGTTGGGCTACCTGATGCTGCTGGCCAATGGCCGGGCCAAGACCGATCTGATGTTCGCGGCCATGCTGACTTTGGGCGTGTTCTCGATCCTGCTGCACATGCTGGTACGCCGCGCCACGGCCCGCATGGCCGGTGAGGCGCGTTAACCTTTCAGAAACCGATTCTGCGCCAAGGTGAGGCCCATGACACAGGACGCCTTTGCCGAAGCCCCAATGCTTTTCGATACGGACGAAGCGCCAGCGCAGCCGCTGCCGACGGGTCGGTTACCCTCCTACATCAAAGACCATCGCAAGCGGTTGCGCGAACGGTTCATGTCTGGCGGCTCGGGCGCTATGCCGGATTATGAGTTGCTGGAACTGGTGCTATTCCGATCTATCCCGCGTCAGGATGTGAAACCTCTGGCCCGGCTGCTGATGGATACGTTTGGCGACTTCAACCGCGTATTGACCGCGCCAGAGGAGCGGTTACGTCAAATCAAAGGCGTCGGTGAAACCGTCATCACCGATCTGAAAATCCTTGAAGCCTGCGCCCATCGCATGGCCCGCGCGCGGGTGATGCAGCGCCACGTGATTTCAGGCTGGGATGCTTTGCTGGACTATTGCCACACAACGATGGCGCATCGAGAGATCGAGCAGTTTCGCGTGTTCTACCTTGACCGCAAGAACGTGATGATCGCGGATGAGGAGCAGGCGAAGGGCACTGTTGATCATGTCCCGGTCTACCCGCGCGAGGTGGCAAAACGAGCGCTGGAGCTGAACGCCTCGGCCCTGATTTTGGTGCATAACCATCCCTCCGGCGACCCCACGCCGTCGCAATCGGATATCGACATGACCAACCGCATTCAGGAAGCCTGCACGGCCTTGGGGCTGACGCTGCACGATCATCTGATTATCGGAAAATCAACCGAGCTGAGCTTTCGATCCGAGGGGTATTTGTGACGGGAAGAGTTGTGTTTTCAGTTGATTGTCCTAACGACTGAAGTTGTTGTCTGGGTTGAGAGTTCCACTTTGGCCTATTCATTTCGATGAGGACAGTTTCTCGCTTTCGCCCATGTTGCCTCTATCCAAATGCGTCACAGGGTTTGTGCATGGTGTTGCTTCTCACCGCAAAAAGCGTCGTGTATCTAGAGATCAGACATGGTCTCCGCGCGGCTGGGCGGAACCCTCATTGCTTGCAGAGGCGGTTTCGTCCGAGTTTCTGTCCGATATCGTCACCCTCTAGTTCACCCACACCTCAACCCGGCGGTTTGTTTTTCGGCCCCACTCCGTGTCATCGCAGGCCATGGGCATCGCCTCTCCGAAGCCTTCGGTTGTGATCTCGATACTGTCGGGGATTTCGGTTTCAATGGCGGCCAGAACAGCATTGCGCACCGTTTGTGCCCTGCGATGAGCTATCCGGGCATTGGCGCTTGCGCTTCCATCACCGTCGCTGAACCCGGCGAAGACAAGTTTACGAGGGGTCAAACTGCCGGACTCAAGCGCCTGGGCCAATTGCAGAATATTGGACCGCGATTGTGCATCTGGGCGAGAGCTTCCCGGCTCGAATCGGAAGGAGATCGACAGCCTAGACAATGGCCGAAGAGTTTCGACCATGTGTTGAAGCTCTTCCAATCCGACCTCGGCTCCACCAGAAACGATGACATTGGCGAGCCGATTGCCTTGCAGCCCTATGGGCAGGTTCTCGGTCGCTTGATCGACAAACCCGGCCTGCCGTATGGCCATCTGCGCGTCGGCTGAGCGGGTATAGGCCAGAAACTTGCGTGCGATCCGCGGCAGGCGGCGTTGTGGCAGGTAGAGAAACATCGGAGAGGTCAGCGGGTAGTCCTCGGTTTTGATTGACTGGCGGGTCGCCGCAAGGGCATGTCCGCAGCCTCCAGCCAAAGGCAGTGCGCGGGTCGGGCCCGAGGCCGTCTGCGTCGTGATGCCGATCGCGAATGGGTCGTTGGCCACTGCTTGGACAAGATCGCGATTGCGCTGGTGGCGGAGAACGCCTTCGGATAGCTCAGCCTGAGCGGGGCGCAGCAGCTGGTCCTCGACATCCTGGGACAAGCCTGACCCAGCGTCTGGCATGTGTAAGGCAATCGGAGCGTCCGGCCCTTCCAGATCTGTCCAATTGGTGATCTCGCCCGACAGAACACGGACCAGATCCGCAGGTGAGATCTGTTGAACGGTGTTCTCTGGCGCAACCACCGGCACGATCGCATCTAGCGCCACAATCCGCGCGCGGCGGGGGTGGGTCAGGTCTCCCAGACCTGCGGCCTCGGCCGCGCTGCGTTCCTCATCCCGGATTTCGCGTTGCGCCATCACGATATCGGCGTAGTTGTCCATCAGGTCGGCAAACCCCTGATCCGTCGTTCCAACGCGAAAGAACAGGCGGGCCAGAGGGGCCGTGCGGTCTGGCTGGCGCAGCTCATAGGCAAAGCTGCGTTCATCCACACGCGATGGGGTTGCTGTCAGACCCTCTTGCCGAGCGAAGCCGATGATCAGGGCAGGCAGGACCGTCTCAGCCATGACGGACGATCCCGAGAACCGGACCTCGGCCACGAAATCGGTCAGGCTGGGGCAGGCCGGGCCGTCGCATATGACGCCAGAGCCATCAATTGTCAACTCTCCGAACTGGGTGTCGACACGGTAGAATTCACCGTCAAAGCCCAGCAGGGTGCCGGAGACTTCGATCTTGCCATCATGCGATGTCAGAACAATATCCTGTGCTGCGGCTGAAACAGCCAGCGAAACAGAAAACAGTACGGCCAGCGCCGCACGAATACGTGTCATGAGAAGGTCGAGCCTGCCTGCGGTTTAATTTGCCGCGATTGTCAGGTCTTGGAACAGATTATTCAACACCAGAAACTCACCGACTTCGGTACACATCGGCATAGTCAGGATCAGATCGCGCGACCGCAGCCGGCGATCACTGCGCAGTTCCAAAGACTGAACGTTCAGATCTCGGCCACAATTGGCCTCAGTCACTTCGGTTTCAACCGTCAAGGCGACCGAGCCGGTCTGTTCCGAACGCGCAGCTGGGAAGGAATAGATCTGGATATTCTGCCCATCATGGAAGCCCGCACTTCCCAGATGGACCACGGAACCCGCGCCCTGCGATGCGCTATTGGCCGAGATATGCCCCTGCTCACCATAGCTGGCGCCGAACTCCAAGGCGTGGATTTGCAGATCGGTCCGACCCTGCCATTGCAATGCGACCCGGTCGAACTGGTCAATGTCCATGATGTGAGTGGTGGCGACCGTGCCGGTTTGATCCTCAAAAGAGATTAGGAAAATGGCGTATTCGGATAGGGCTGGAATGGTCAGGTCCAAGGCACCGTTTTCGTCGGTTTGCTGCGTCAGCGTCAGACCGCTGTGGTGAATTTCAACACGTTCGTTGCTGCGGCAGGGGGCCTTGATCCGCAGCCGTGCATTGGCACCCATTTGGGCGGAGGCACGCGCGCTGATACTGCAATTGGTGTGCTTTTGTGCCGCCTTCGGCGCAGGGCGCTCAATCGGTTGAGAGGGGGTCTCGTCAGAGGAAGAGGTTTGCACGATACGCTCAAGCCCCGCGATGACCGAGGCCTGATCCGCGACAGAGGCCACGGCGACAGGTTCCTGCGCGCCATTCGGCTGCGCAGGCGCACCATATTGCATCAGGTAACCAATACCCAGGGCACAGGCGACCGTGCCGCACATGGTCACGTAATTTCTTACTACGAACAAAACACCCTCCCCAGTTGAAGGAGCGAGTCGCACTTTCGTTAACAATCGCGGCCAATTTGTGGCCGCGAAGCGGAGCGATTGTGACTGATATTTGTTGACGTTAGGTCAATCTGCCATGGCAGTGTTTGAACTTTTTGCCCGAGCCACAGGGGCATTGATCGTTGCGTGAGGGATTGCCCCAGGTCGATGGGTCATTCTCGTCAAAGCCGGGCAGTGCATCGCCTGACGCGACGGCCTCGGCCTTGGCTTCGGCGGCACCTGCGGCCTGATCAACGGCCTGCTGAGCTTGCGCTTGCTGGGCCGCCATCTGCGCCAACATCTCGCGCTGTTCTTCCTCGGTCAGCGGACGCACGCGCGACAATTGCTGAGTCACGGTTTCGCGCAAACTGTCCAGCATACCTTCGAACAGCTGGAAGCTTTCGTTCTTGTACTCGTTCAGCGGATCGCGCTGGGCGTAGCCCCGGAATCCGACGACCGAGCGCAGATGTTCCAGCGTCAGAAGATGCTCGCGCCATTTGCCGTCGATGGTCTGCAACAGAACCTGCTTTTCGATGTTGCGCATGTTCTCGGGGCCGAAGGCCACAGCCTTTTGCGCCATCATCTCATCGGCGGCCTTGACCAGACGCTCACGCACCTGTTCGTCATCTACACCTTCTTCGGCGGCCCAGTCCTGAACCGGGGCATCGATGGTCAGCTTTTCCTTGATCGCCTCATGCAGCCCATCGGTATCCCACTGATCTGCATAGGATTTGGGCGGCATATATTCGTCGATCAGATCGTCGATCACCTGCTCGCGCATATCCGAGACGATCTCGGACAGGTCGTCGGCTGACATGATCTCGCGCCGTTGGCTGAAGATCACCTTACGCTGATCGTTCATCACGTCGTCGAATTTCAGAACGTTCTTGCGCATGTCAAAGTTGCGGCCTTCGACCTTGGACTGCGCGCGTTCTAGCGATTTGTTGACCCAGGGGTGAACGATGGCCTCACCCTCTTTCATGCCCAGCGTGGTCAGTACCTTGTCCAGACGTTCCGAGCCGAAGATGCGCATCAGGTCGTCTTCGAGGCTGAGGTAGAACACAGTGCGTCCCGGATCGCCCTGACGGCCCGAGCGGCCGCGCAGCTGGTTGTCGATGCGGCGGCTTTCATGGCGTTCCGAGGCCATGACATACAAACCACCCGCATCCAGAACTCTTTGTTTTTCCTCGGCGTGCTTGGCCTCTTCCGCGGCGCGCAGCTCGGCTGGGTCGGCCTCGGGGTTTTCGGCCAGGGCCTGCAGAACCTTCATCTCGACATTGCCGCCCAGTTGAATGTCGGTACCACGACCGGCCATGTTGGTGGCGATGGTGACCGCACTGTAGCGGCCCGCATCGGCCACGATCTGGGCCTCTTGTTCATGCTGGCGTGCGTTCAGAACGTTGTGTTCGATCTTTTCCTTGGTCAGCATCTGACTAAGAACTTCGGATTTCTCGATTGAGGTGGTGCCGATCAGAACCGGTTGACCCTTTTCCTGGGCTTCCTTCGCCTCAGAGATAATCGCGCCGTATTTCTCCATCGCGGTGCGATAGACCTGATCGTCCTCGTCCAGACGCGCAATCGGACGGTTGGTGGGCACTTCGACCACGCCCAAACCATAGATTTCCTGGAATTCTTCGGCTTCGGTCAGCGCGGTCCCGGTCATGCCGCCCAGCTTGTCATAGAGGCGGAAATAGTTCTGGAAGGTCACGCTGGCCAGAGTCACGTTCTCAGGCTGAATCTGGACGTTTTCTTTCGCCTCGATGGCTTGGTGAAGACCTTCCGACAGGCGACGACCCGGCATCATACGGCCGGTGAATTCGTCGATTAGAACCACATTGCCATCACGTACGATATAGTCCTTGTCGCGCTGGAACAGTTTATGCGCACGCAGGCCCTGATTGACGTGATGCACCACGGTGGTGCTTTCGGGATCGTACAGAGAATGATCCTCGGGGATCAGGCCCGCGGCGATCAGTTGCTGTTCCAGAAACTCGTTGCCTTCATCGGTGAAAGTCACGTTGCGGGATTTTTCGTCCAGCGAATAGTGATCGTCACTCAGGCTCGGGATAAGCGCGTCAATCGCGGTGTACAGATCAGAACGGTCCTGCGCCGGACCCGAGATGATCAACGGCGTCCGCGCCTCATCAATCAGGATCGAGTCGACCTCATCCACAATCGCGAAATTGTGGTATTTCTGATAGATATCGGCCATATCGGCCTTCATGTTGTCGCGCAGATAGTCGAAGCCAAGCTCATTGTTCGTGGCGTAAGTCACGTCACAGGCATAAGCGGCTTTCTTCTCGGCATCTTGCTGGCCCGACCAGATCACACCGGTGGTCATACCCAACGCGGCGAAGACTTTGCCCATCCATTCAGCATCCCGTTTGGCCAGGTATTCGTTGACCGTGACGACATGCACGCCCTTGCCGGTCAGGGCGTTCAGGTAGGCGGGAAAAGTGGCGACCAGCGTCTTGCCCTCACCCGTCTTCATCTCCGAGATATTGCCCTGATGCAGGAAGGTGCCGCCCATCAGCTGCACATCAAAGGCCCGCAGACCCAGTGCGCGTTTGGCACCTTCGCGCACGTTGGCAAAAGCTTCGGGCAGCAGGTCATCCAGGCTCTCGCCATCCAGCGCACGTTTGCGCAGTTCGGCGGTCTTTTCGATCAGACCCTCGTCAGAGAGTTTTTCGAACTCGGGTTCCAGCGCGTTGATCTTTTCGATAAGGGGGCGGGTCGCCTTGATCTTGCGGTCGTTCGGTGTTCCGAACACCTTTTTGGCGAGCGTTCCGAGTCCCAGCATGTTCACTCCAGCGGATCTGTTCTTGTCTTGGTTGCGACAGGCTTGCCCACCTTGCGCGCAACCCATAGATACGGGGGGTGAAAGGCGGCCCTGTCCAAGGCTTCAAAGCGATGTAAGCGGCAGGTTCTGAAGTGTCAACGCTGCGCCCTGTCGCGGCAAAGAAATAGGATGATTCCATGCCCAAAGGCCTCACTTTTCTGCCATCGCTGGCTTTGACCGCCGTGATGGCGCTGCCGCTGGCCGCCGAAACCAAGCCAGATGCAGGCACCGTTCTGGCCACGGTCAACGGTGACGAGATCACATTGGGTCACGTTGTAGCCACCGTCGCGGCGTTGCCGCAGCAATATCAGCAGATCGAGGACGACGTGCTGTATGACTTCGTGCTTGAGCAACTGATCCAGCAGCAATTGCTGGGCCAACAGCAGGAAGAGCTGACCCAGCAAAACGCTCTGACGCTGGACAATGAGACACGCTCTTTGCTGGCGGTGCAGACTGTGAACGCGCTGACCAACGATGTTGTGACGGATGAGGCGGTACAAGCGGCCTATGACGCGCAGTTTGCTGAGTTTGAAGGTGAAGACGAGTTCGATGCCAGCCATATTCTGGTTGAATCCGAGGACGAGGCCAAAGCCCTCAAGGCGCAACTGGATGACGGTGCCGACTTTGCCGAGATGGCGCGCGAGCATTCGACGGGTCCGTCCGGCCCCAATGGCGGTGCGCTGGGCTGGTTCGGCAAGGGCCAGATGGTGCCCGAGTTTGAAAAAGCCGTGCTAGGCCTTGAAAAAGGTCAGATTTCCGAGCCGGTGCAAACGCAGTTCGGCTGGCATCTGGTCATCCTGAACGACAAGCGCAAATCTGAAGCCCCTGCGCTTGAGGCCGTGCGCGATGAGCTTGCCCAGACCATTCAGCAAGAGGCTATTCAGGCCCATATTGATGAGCTGACCCAACAGGCTCAGATCGAACGCACCGCCCTTGAAGGGGTTGGTCCTGAAGTCATCCGCCAGCTGGACCTGATTCAGGAGTAAACACCCGTGGCCACGATCACCAAAACCTCGCCACTGGCCCCTGCCGGTTTTCCCGACCTGCCCGCGATTGACGGAGTGCGTTTTGCAACCGTCGAGGCGGGTGTGCGCTACACAGGCCGGACCGACGTCATGTTGGCGGTTCTCGATCCCGGCACGTCCGTGGCCGGGGTGTTTACCCGCTCGGCCACCCGCGCCGCTCCGGTGCTGGACTGTCAGGATAAGATCGGCGGCGCCAGCGATGGGCCAGCGGCGATTTTGGTGAACTCGGGCAATGCCAATGCTTTCACCGGCCACTACGGCCAAAACTCGGTCGCTGAGGTGACGCAAGCCGTGGCAAAGGCGACCAGCGTTCCGGTTGAGAGGGTCTTCACCTCATCCACCGGTGTGATCGGTGAACCTCTGCCGCATGATCGTATTGTCTCGCAGCTTGAGGCGCTGAAATCCGGCCTTAGCCGTCACGCGATTGAGGACGCAGCGCGGGCGATCATGACCACCGATACCTTCCCGAAAGGGGCCTCGGCGCAGGTCGAGATTGACGGCAAAACAGTCTCTATTGCGGGGATTGCCAAGGGGTCCGGCATGATCGCGCCCGATATGGCGACGATGCTGGTCTACATCTTCACCGATGCGGTGGTTGACCAATCGGCGCTGCAATCCATGCTGGGCGCGCAGACAGACCGGACCTTCAACTGCATCACCGTGGACAGCGATACCTCGACATCGGACAGCCTTTTGCTGTGCGCAACCGGCGCGTCGGGTGTTGATGCTACCGGGAACGCGGCCTTCGCAGTGGCGTTGGAAACCGTGATGCTGGACCTCGCGCAGCAAGTTGTGCGCGATGGCGAAGGGGCGACGAAATTCGTAGAAATCCGCGTGACCGGAGCCGCCTCGGACGAAGACGCCAAGGTGCACGGGTTGGCGATTGCGAACTCCCCTCTGGTGAAAACCGCCATCGCGGGTGAGGACCCCAACTGGGGTCGCGTCGTCATGGCCATCGGCAAATCCGGAGCCGCCGCCGACCGCGACCTGCTGAGCATTTCCTTCGGCGATATTCTGGTCGCTGAAAAAGGCTGGGTCAGCCCCGACTATCGTGAAGAAGACGCGGCCGCCTACATGAAAGGCCAAGATCTTGTGATCGCAGTCGATCTGGGGCTGGGTGAAGGGCAATCCACCGTTTGGACCTGCGACCTGACCCATGGCTATATCGAGATCAACGCGGATTATCGTTCATGAAGACAGTACTAGTGTCTGCTGTGGCTCTGATCGACATCGAGGGCCGCGTTTTGCTGGCCCAACGTCCCGAGGGCAAATCCATGGCTGGTCTGTGGGAATTCCCCGGCGGCAAGATCGAACCCGGCGAAACCCCCGAGGCCGCCCTGATCCGCGAATTGCACGAGGAACTTGGCATCAACACCTGGACCTCCTGCCTCGCGCCGCTGACCTTCGCCAGCCACAGCTACGACGATTTTCACCTGCTCATGCCGTTGTTTGCCTGCCGGAAGTGGGAGGGTATCCCGCAGTCCAAGGAGGGTCAGGCGCTGAAATGGGTGCGGGCGAACGATCTTCGCAACTACCCGATGCCAGCGGCAGATGTGCCGCTGATTCCGATACTGCGGGATTGGTTGTGAACGTCTGGCAAAACCAGAGTTAAGGTTTTCAAATGAAAGATTAGAAAAGAAACCCAGCGGGATTTTCCGCTGGGTTTCCTATCTTCTAACGTTAAGCCCAGCCAAGCTGCTTCAAGGAATGCGCGTCGTTCCAGATTTTCGTCATATGCCGAATTTTGTCGCCATCGAATTCAATCGCGTAAACGTAGTCGGCCGCGATTGTTTTGCCGGTGGCCGGCACTGGACCATCTACTGAATGGGTTCCGTGGAAAACAGCAAATGCATTCACGATTCCACGTTCATCGTCAGTCGAGAACGATTTTAGCTCATAGTGCCCATCTGGAATCGGAGTTAGCAGCCCCTTCATCCAGTCAGCGTAACCTTCCAGTGTCGTAACATCGACCAGAGCATCGGCTTGCGCTGAAAACGTGGCACCGTCGTGACAGAAGTCCTTACAGCCGTCCCAGCCTTTGCCGGTTTCGCATGCCTCAAAGAACTCTCGTGCAGTTTTTTGAATGGACATTGGTTTCCCCCTTAAACAACAGCCAACTGAATTGGCCACTCAGTCACTCAACACCAATCAGAGTACGTTGAAACGTGCGTATCTCAAAATGACCTAGGATAAACCTGCAAGGCCGAGCAGGAATGACGTTGGCTCAAATGTGTGCAGATATTCGATTGCGCTGAACTTTAGAGCGCATGTTCGATCGTGCGAAACGAGTCCACCTGACCCTGTTACAATTCGTAAGAATTGAGAAAACATCAGGCAAAACTTGACGCTGATCGTGACTGTGCTCCTAATCGGGGCATTGGCGTTCGGGCACCATCCCGGACCCGCCATTTCCGGCCCGGGGAGGGGTCGGGTGGGGAGGAGAAAGAGATTGGCTCAGACGCAGTCGGGCGCTGAAGGGATGCACTCCCTTCCGGCGCTGCTACATCGCAATGCTACAGAGTTCGGGGATGCCCCGGCTTATCGGGAAAAAGAATTCGGGATCTGGCAATGCTGGACCTGGGCGGAGGCCGCTAAGGAAATTCGCGCCATCGCGCTTGGGTTCCTGGAGTTGGGCGTTGAGAAGGGCGACCACATCGCCGTCATTGGTCGTAACCGTCCGGCGCATTACTGGTCGATGGTGGCCGCTCAGATGGTGGGCGCGGTTCCGGTGCCTCTGTATCAGGACTCGGTCGCGGAAGAGATGGCCTATGTGCTGGAACATTGCGGCGCGAAATTTGTCGTTTGCGGCGATCAGGAGCAGGTCGACAAGGTCATCGAGATTCAGGAAAACCTGCATCAGGTCAAACACATCCTCTATACCGACAAGCGTGGTATGCGGAAATATGACCACTCGCAGATGAACGCGCTTGAGGACATTATGGCCGAAGGCAGCGCAGGGCACGCGCGGTTCGATACTGAGCTGGACAAGCGTATCGCGGCGATCACCTATGACGATACCTGTGTGATGCTCTATACCTCGGGTACGACGGGCAAGCCCAAGGGTGTGGTGCTGTCGAACCGGAATGTCATTGAAAGTGCAAAGAACTCGGCTGAGTTCGATCATCTGACCCGGAACGAAGACATTCTGTCTTACCTGCCTATGGCCTGGGTCGGCGATTTCATCTTCTCGATCGGTCAGGCCTATTGGTGCGGCTTCTGCGTGAACTGCCCCGAAAGTGCCGACACGATGATGACCGACCTGCGCGAGATTGGACCGACCTATTTCTTTGCACCGCCGCGCGTTTTTGAAACGCAGCTGACCAATGTGATGATCCGGATGGAGGATGCGGGCAAGCTGAAGCGCAATATGTTTCATCACTTCATGGCCCATGCCAAAAAGGTCGGTGGCCTGTTGCTGGACGGCAAGCCGGTGGGCTTTGGCGACAAGCTGAAATACGCGCTTGGCAATATGCTGGTTTACGGCCCGTTGAAGGATACGCTCGGCTATGGCCGGTTCCGCGTCGGCTATACGGCGGGTGAGGCCATCGGGCCGGAAATCTTTGATTTCTACCGCTCTTTGGGCATCAACCTCAAACAGCTCTATGGTCAGACCGAAGCGACCGTCTTTATCACGCAGCAGCCGGATGGCGAGGTGCGCGCAGATACGGTCGGCGTTCCAGCCCCTGCGGTCGAATTGAAAATCGACGAGAGTGGCGAGATCCATTACCGTTCGCCCGGTGTGTTTGTTGAATACTACAACAACCCGGATTCGACGGCCTCGACCAAGGATGCTGAGGGCTGGGTTGCGACCGGGGATGCCGGGTTCATCGAGGAAAGCTCGGGCCATTTGCGGATCATCGACCGCGCCAAGGATGTGGGCAAAATGGCTGACGGGTCGATGTTCGCGCCGAAATATGTCGAGAACAAGCTGAAATTCTATCCCGATATTCTTGAGGTCGTTCTGTTCGGGAACGGCAAGGATCGCTGCGTGGCCTTCATCAATATCGACCTGACGGCGGTCGGAAACTGGGCCGAGCGCAACAACGTAGCTTACGCGTCCTACCAGGAACTGGCGGGACATCCGCGTGTGTTAGAGACGATTAAGGCCCACGTGGAAGAGGTTAACAAATCGGTCGCTGCGGATGAGATGCTGTCGGGCTGTCAGGTGCATCGCTTTGTGGTTCTGCATAAGGAACTGGATGCCGATGATGGCGAGATGACCCGGACCCGCAAGGTGCGACGTGGCTTTGTCGAGGACAAATTCCACGACATTATTGCCGCCCTTTATGACGGGTCCTCGAGCGTTTCGACGACAACCGAAGTGACCTACGAGGATGGGCGCAAAGGGTCGATTTCTGCAACGCTAGAGATCGTTGATGCGCCGGTTGTGTCGGTCGCGCAGCACAAGGTCGCGGCGGAATGAGTTTCATTTTGCCAATCTTGTTTGTCGCTTTGTCGGTGGGTTTTGGTGCCGGAGCGGTCATTTATTTTTCCGAGCGAGTTTCGAACGCCTTTTCCCACGTTGTCAGCGGGTTAATCGGCATGATCGTGGGTATGCTGAGCGCCCTTGCCTATCCCGCGAAGGCTTTCGATGGCGGCGCAATCTACGGGTATCTCGGAGCGGGTGTGCTTAGCTGCCTTTTCCTGAATCGTATTGTGAAGTGGGCGAATGATGCTGGATAATTCCGAAGGATATGTCACCGAAGACGGCCGCAAGATCGGCGGTGTGGTCATGGAGATGAAAAACATCACCCTGCGTTTTGGTGGCGTGGTTGCGATCAAGGACATCTCGTTCGATATTCGAGAGGGTGAAATCCGTGCCATTATCGGGCCGAACGGCGCGGGTAAGTCCTCGATGTTGAATGTGATCTCGGGGTTTTATGTCCCGCAGGAGGGTGAGGTTTGGTTCCACGGCTCCAAGCGTCCTCCGATGCGGCCGTTTGAGGTCGCGCAGCAGGGGATTGCGCGGACCTTCCAGAACATCGCCTTGTTTGAAGGCATGAGCGTTTTGGACAACGTCATGACCGGACGCTTGAGCTTTATGAAGACCAACATCCTTCAACAGGCGTGGTGGAAGGGTAAAGCCGAGGCGGAAGAGACCGAGAATCGTGAGGCGGTTGAGCGGATTATCGACTTCCTAGAGATCCAGCACATCCGCAAGACGCCTGTGTCACGCCTGCCGTACGGGTTGAAGAAGCGAGTGGAGCTTGCGCGTGCTTTGGCGGCGGAGCCGAAGCTGCTGCTGCTGGATGAACCCATGGCGGGCATGAACGTCGAAGAGAAAGAGGACATGAGCCGCTTCATCCTCGATGTGAATGACGAATTTGGCACCACCATTGCTCTGATCGAGCACGACATGGGCGTGGTGATGGACCTGAGCGACCGGGTCGTTGTGATGGATTACGGCAAGAAGATTGGTGACGGCACGCCCGACGAGGTGCGCAACAACCAAGAGGTCATCGACGCCTATCTGGGGGTCAGCCATGACTGACATCGGGGTAGTAAATTGGGGAGGCACCTATGCCTGAACAACTCGTATTTGCGATGGAGGTCATCCTCAACGGTCTGATGGCCGGGGTGCTTTATGCGCTGGTCGCGCTGGGCTTTGTGCTGATCTACAAGGCTTCGGGGATTTTCAACTATGCCCAAGGGGTTATGGCGCTTTTTGCGGCGATGACGCTGGTGGGGATCATGAAGGGGCAAGTGCCTTTTGCCCACCTGATTAATGCGATTTTCGGGACGCATATCCACTATTTTGGCTGGAACGTGCCCGCGCTCTTGGCGATCCTTTTGACCATGGCGGTGATGGTGTTGTTGGCCTGGGCGGTGCAGCGCTTCGTCATGCGCCATCTGGTCGGACAGGAGCCTATCATTCTGTTCATGGCCACCATTGGTCTGGCTTATTTCCTTGAGGGCGTGGCCGACCTGATGTGGGGGTCTGAGATCAAGACGCTGGATGTAGGCCTGCCACAGGGCATCAACCTGTGGATTGATGAGACGACCTACATCATCTTCGACTACGGCTTCTTCATCGACAATCTGGACATCGTGGCGACGATCATCGCGGCGCTTCTGGTGGCAGCTCTGGTTGCGTTCAGCCAGTACACCAAACAGGGTCGGGCGATGCGCGCCGTGGCGGATGACCATCAGGCAGCGCTGTCGGTCGGGATTTCGCTGAACTTCATATGGGTCATGGTCTGGTCGGTGGCCGGCTTCGTCGCTCTGGTCGCGGGGATCATGTGGGGCACCAAGTCTGGCGTGCAGTTCTCGCTGTCGCTGATCGCGCTCAAGGCGCTGCCGGTGCTGATGCTGGGCGGCTTCACCTCGATCCCCGGAGCCATCGTCGGCGGGCTGATCATCGGCGTGGGTGAGAAGCTGTTCGAATTCGCCTTAGGACCTGCGCTGGGCGGCGCGACTGAGAACTGGTTTGCCTACGTGCTGGCGCTGATCTTCCTCGTGTTCCGACCTCAGGGCCTGTTCGGCGAGAAGATCATCGAGAGGGTTTAGCGATGACCAAGCTGATCGCCATCATCAACGTCATCGCATGGGCCGGGTTCTGGGCGTTTGGGTATATAGCCCTGACCTCGGACGATCTTTCCGAAGGCCAGCTGACCATCGCGGCAATCCTGGCTTTTGCGGGTCTGATCATGGGCGTTCTGGCCTATTTGAAACTGGTCCGCGCGTCTGAGGCGAGCGGATACGCCAAGGGCTCAAACCAATTGGACGCCGCGGCCCGGAACCGGGCGCAGGAAGAATGGGGAAAGTAAGACATGTTCTATCGTGAGGCCGGGGATTTCAAAACCTCGTACATTGCTGACAGCCAGACTTTCCCGATCAAGTTTGACCGGTACCGCTATTATGTCGTGCTGGCAGTTGCGTTCGGGATCATTCCCTTCATCATAAACGACTATTGGGCGAACGCCCTGCTGCTGCCCTTTCTGATCTACGCCATCGCGGCGATCGGGCTGAATATCCTTGTGGGCTATTGCGGGCAGGTCTCGCTGGGGACCGGAGGGTTCATGGCTGTGGGTGCCTATGCCTGCTACAAGCTGATGACTGCTTTCCCGGATGTCAGCATGTTCATCCACGTGATCCTTGCTGGAGGTATCACGGCCTTTGTGGGCGTGCTGTTCGGCCTGCCGAGCCTTCGGATCAAGGGGTTCTACCTAGCGGTTGCGACGCTGGCGGCGCAGTTCTTCCTAGTGTGGCTGTTTAACCGGGTGCCATGGTTCTACAACTACTCGGCTTCGGGGCAGATTAACGCGCCGGAACGGGATGTGTTTGGTATCATCATCACCGGCCCAAATGCTCCGGCATGGGCGACCTATCTGTTCTGCCTGATCTTCCTGACCGTTTGCGCCATCCTTGCACGCAACCTGACGCGGGGCACCACGGGCCGGACCTGGATGGCAATCCGCGACATGGACATCGCTGCCGAGATCATCGGCGTGAACCCCCTCAAAGCCAAACTGACCGCTTTTGCCGTCAGTTCATTCTTCGTGGGCATCGCGGGGGCGCTGTTCTTTGCGGTCTATCTGGGCGCGGTTGAAGTCGGTGAGGTCTTTGGCATCCAGAAATCATTTCTGGTGCTGTTCATGGTCATTATCGGCGGATTAGGGTCTATTTTCGGGTCCTTTGCGGGAGCTGCTTTCCTTGTGCTGTTGCCAGTCGTGCTGAAGCTGATCGGCGTAGACCTGCTGGGTTGGCCCACGGACATCGTGGCGCACCTGAACCTCGTGATCGTAGGCGGGCTGATCATCATGTTCCTGATCCTCGAACCGCATGGGCTGGCGCAGCTGTGGCGTGTCGCCAAGGAGAAACTCAGACTCTGGCCGTTCCCGCACTAGGGACAGGCCCAATCAAAAAAGACGGGTGCAAACGCCCGAAACCACCATCGGATCAATCAAGGGAGGAGACACCCGATGAACAAGAAACTGGCAACCCTGGCGCTGGGCGCCGTGATGGCCGCAGGTCCGGTCATGGCCGACCTTGTGTTCCCGTCGCTCAGCTACCGGACGGGTCCCTACGCGGCAGGCGGTATTCCGTTTGCTGACGGTTACGCCGACTATTTCACTCTGCTGAATGAACGCGATGGCGGCATCGGGGGTGTTCCAGCCAAGGTTATCGAATGCGAAACCGGCTATAACACTGAAAAAGGTGTGGAATGCTATGAATCGACCAAAGGCGAAGGTGCTCTGGTCTATCAACCGCTGTCCACCGGAATTACCTATCAGCTGATCCCGAAAGTGACGGCAGATGGCATCCCGCTGCACACGATGGGATATGGCCGGACCTCGGCTGCGAATGGCGAGGTGTTCAGCCACGTGTTCAACTATCCGGCCAACTACTGGAACGGAGCTTCGGGCGCGATCAACTATCTGCTGGATGAAAACGGCGGAGACCTGAGCGGCAAGAAAATCGCGCTGGTGTACCACAACTCTGCCTACGGCAAAGAGCCGATCCGCACTCTGGAAACGCTGGCCGAAAAGCACGGCTATGAGCTGTCTCTGCTGCCCGTCGACCACCCAGGTCAGGAGCAGAAGTCGCAGTGGCTGCAAATCCGCCGCGAAAAGCCCGATTTTGTGATCATGTGGGGCTGGGGCGTCATGAACCAAGTTGCGGTTCAGGAAGCGGCCAACATTCGCTTCCCGATGGAGAACTTCATTGGCGTCTGGTGGTCAGGTGCTGAATTCGATGTCGAGCCTGCAGGTGAAAAGGCCACCGGCTACAAGGCCCTGACCTTCACGGGCCTAGGTATGGACTATCCGGTCTATGACGATCTGCAGAAATACGTCGTCGATGCCGGTAAAGCCGCAGGCGCAGGGGATCAACTGGGCACTGTTCAGTACAACCGCGGTCTCTATGCTGCGATGTTGGCGGCTGAAGCGGTAAAGACTGCGCAGGAAATGCACGGCACTGCCGAAATCGACGCGTCAATGATGCGCGATGGCATGGAAGCGTTGGAAATCACCAATGCCAAGATGGAAGGTCTGGGCATGGTCGGTTTCGGACCGGAATTCTCGGTTTCATGTGAAAACCATGGCGGCCCCGGTCTTGTGGGTGTGGTCCAGTGGGATGCAGCAGCCGGAACCTGGAACCCGGTTCAGGACTTCAAACCGACAGATGCCGAAGTCATCAACGCTCTGATCGCAGAAGACTCGGCGGCTTATGCGGCTGAAAACAATATCGAAACGCGCTGCAACTAAGGCGCTCTGAACCAAGCGGGGCGGCGGTTTGCTGCCGCCCTGACCCGAACACGCGAACGAGGATAGGCGCTGATGCTGGATGCGGCCCAAACCACGGATGTGCAGGCGGAAACCCTGCTTGAGGTCAACAATATCGAGGTGATCTACAATCACGTGATCCTCGTGCTGAAGGGCGTCAGCCTGACGGTTCCCAAAGGCGGCATCACGGCGCTGCTTGGGGGGAATGGTGCTGGCAAGACTACGACGCTCAAGGCGGTGTCGAACCTACTGCATTCTGAACGGGGCGAGGTCACCAAAGGCTCGATCAAATATCGCGGCCAAAGCGTGCATGAAAGCGACCCGGCGGATCTGGTGGAAAAAGGCGTCATTCAGGTGATGGAGGGACGCCATTGTTTCGAACACCTTACGGTCGAGGAAAACCTGCTGACCGGGGCCTATACCCGCAAGGACGGTAATGCCGCGATCCAGAGTGACCTGGAGCTGGTTTACAATTACTTCCCGCGCCTGAAAGAGCGCCGCAAAAGTCAGGCGGGCTATACCTCGGGCGGGGAACAGCAGATGGTCGCGATGGGCCGCGCGCTGATGTCACGGCCCGAGACGATCCTGCTGGATGAACCCTCAATGGGGCTTGCCCCGCAGCTGGTCGAAGAGATTTTCGGCATCGTAAAAGACCTGAACGAGAAAGAGGGCGTCTCGTTCCTGTTGGCCGAACAGAACACCAATGTTGCGCTCAGGTTTGCCCATTATGGCTACATTCTGGAATCCGGCCGCGTGGTGATGGACGGCCCTGCTGCCGAACTTCGCGAGAACCCGGATGTGAAGGAATTCTATCTCGGCATGTCAGATGAAGGCCGCAAAAGCTTTCGCGATGTGCGCTCGTACCGCCGCCGCAAGCGGTGGTTGTGATCTGATGGAGGATATGGCGATGACCTATTTCGACGCACTCGAAACGCGCTCGGCGGATCAGCGCGCCTCGGATCAGGCGGTGGCGCTGCAGGCGCAACTGGAGCGGGCGCGGTCTGCACCTGGGTTTATGGCGCATTTCGCTGAAACAGACACTAATACGGTGAAAACGGCCGAAGACCTGCCCTTGCTACCGGTGTTGCGCAAGTCGGACCTGACCCGCGCGCAAGGAGAGCGGCCGCCCTTTGGGGGATTTACAGTCAAACCCGCGCGGCACTTTCACCATGTGTTCCAATCCCCCGGCCCGATCTATGAGCCGGGCAGCACCGACCACGATTGGTGGCGCATGGGTCGCTTCCTGAACGCCGCCGGTGTTGGCGCGGGCGACATCGTTCAGAATTGCTTTGGCTATCACCTGACGCCTGCGGGCATGATCTTTGAAAACGGCGCTCGCGCGGTTGGCGCGGCTGTTCTACCTGCCGGGACCGGCCAGACCGAGCTGCAGGTGACCGCCGCCCGCGACGTTGGATGCACGGCCTATGCGGGCACGCCGGACTATCTGAAGGTTATTCTGGACAAGGCCGATGCCATGGGCGTTGCGCTGAGTTTCTCCAAGGCCGCTGTGGGTGGTGGCGCGCTGTTCCCGTCGTTGCGGCAGGAATATGCGGATCGCGGCATTGCCTGTCTGCAATGCTATGCCACGGCCGATCTGGGCAATATCGCCTATGAGAGCGCCGCGATGGAGGGGATGATTCTGGACGAACATGTCATCGTCGAAATTGTCACTCCCGGCACCGGCACTCCGGTTGCGCCCGGTGAGGTTGGTGAGGTCGTGGTGACCTCTCTCAACCCAGACTACCCGCTGATCCGGTTTGCGACCGGCGACCTGTCGGCCATCATGCCGGGTCAGTCGCCTTGTGGTCGTACGAACGATCGGATCATGGGATGGATGGGGCGTGCCGATCAGACCACCAAAATCAAGGGCATGTTCGTCCGGCCCGAGCAGGTGGCCGCGCTGGTCGACAAACATGCCGAGATCGTCAAAGCTCGCGTGATCGCGGCCCGTCAGGGTGAGATGGACACGATGACCGTCCAGATCGAAAGCGCGGGTGGCGATGACATGGCCTATGCGAAATCCGTGGCCGAAGTGCTGAAGCTGAAAGGCGCAATCGAGGTTGTGGCCCCCGGGTCCTTGCCCAAGGATGGCCTGGTGATCGAGGATCAGCGCGTCTATGACTGATATCTGCGGCGTTTGATGCCGCAGATTTGTTGCTAGATTTATTGCTCTGGGCACTGGCGTTTCCTAGTGTTTTAGTCGAGAAAGAGGACGCCCTCGCCACTTACAAGCCCGGACAATGGCCCAGATCGAATATTCTGAAAATGGATCACGAAACCGCGGCGTGCGTGGCACGCGGCTGTTGGCGGCCATTGCCTATATCGTAGCGGCGGCCTGTCTGTTGCCGATGGTCGCGGTGGTTCTGGCGGCGCTGACCGGTGGAACGGAAACCATCTCGCACCTTGCTGAAACCGTGCTGCCCCGCTACACGATGACCACCGCCATATTGGTGGTTCTGGTGGCTGTTGGCACGTTCAGCATCGGGACCGGAGCGGCGTGGCTGGTGACGATGACGCGGTTCCCCGGCGTGCGCCTTTTGGAAATCGCGCTGGTCCTGCCGCTGGCCTTCCCGGCCTACGTTCTGGCCTATGCCTACACATTCATTCTGGATCATCCCGGTATCGTGCAGGCCACGCTGCGCGATGTGACGGGATGGGGGCCGCGCGACTATTGGTTCCCCGAAATCCGCTCGACCGAAGGCGCGGCGGTGATGCTGACGCTGGTGCTTTACCCCTATGTCTACCTGCTGGCGCGGGCAGCGTTCCTGCAGCAAAGCGCAACCGCATTTCTGGCGGCGCGGGCGTTGGGAAACAGCCCCTGGTTGGCCTTTCGGCGGGTCTCTCTGCCGATGGCGCGCCCTGCTATTGCCGGAGGCGTTCTTCTGGCGATCATGGAGACCATCGCCGATTTCGGAACCGTCTCGTATTTCGGCGTCCAGACCTTCGCCACGGGCATTTATACCAGCTGGTTCTCACTAGGGGATCGCGCAGGCGCCGCACAGCTGGCTTTGTGCCTGCTGACTTTCGCGCTTGTGCTGGCGGTGGCTGAACGCACGCGGCGCGGCAAGGCCAAGTACTATCAAGCGGGCAAGCAACATGCAGCTCTGCCCGCGGCGCAACTGACTGGATGGCGCGCGATTGGGGCTTTTGCCCTCTGCGCCATTCCCGTGTTTTTCGGGTTCCTGCTGCCGGTGGTTGTTCTGTTCGAGATGGGGTTGAAATCTGAGCAGAACCTGCTGTCACCCCGCTACCTCGGCTTCATTCAGAATTCGCTTATCCTCGCCGGGACGGCTGCTGTCATCACCGTTATTGCGGCCGTCAGTGTTGGGTTCTTTCAGCGCTTGAGACCGGGGCGGCCCTCGACCATCGCGGGCTATATCGCGCGGCTGGGCTATGCGGTGCCGGGTGGGGTGATCGCGGTTGGTCTGCTGGTGCCTTTTGCTAGCTTTGACAATGCGCTGGATGCGTGGATGCGCGCGACATTTGATGTATCGACGGGCCTGTTGGTAACGGGGTCCATCTGGCTTCTGGTGGCAGCCTATATGGTGCGGTTCCTTGCGGCAGCCCTAAGTGCCTATGAAGGCGGGCAGAGTACGGTTCACGCCAATATGGACGCCGCAGCCCGGTCCTTGGGGCAAACGCCTCTGGGCACGCTAAGGCGGGTGCATTTGCCGATCCTGACGCCCTCATTGTTGACGGCCCTGTTGATCGTCTTTGTTGACGTGATGAAGGAATTGCCCGCAACGCTGATCATGCGCCCTTTCAACTTTGACACGTTGGCAGTGCAGGCCTACCGGCTGGCCTCGGACGAGCGGCTCGAGGGGGCGGCGGTACCATCCTTGGTCATTCTGGCTGTTGGATTGCTGCCTGTGATCCTGATATGTCGACAAGTCGGACGGCGGTAACACCCGTTGACGAATTATGGCCCGCTTGCGCATCGGGCTTGATTCAGCCGCGTTTTCCGGCAAGGCTTGGGGTATGAACATGCAGCCTCCCAGCCGGTTCCCAACAAACTCGGCCCAGATGCCCGTCGCGTTCGACCGGCGCGAGATGTCCCATATCCTGTCCGTCTATGGCAAGATGGTCGCCGCCGGAGAATGGCGCGACTACGGAATTTCCAACCTGCGCGACATGGCGATTTTTTCGATCTTCCGACGGACCGCCGAGCATCCGATCTACCGGATCGAAAAGCATCCCCGTCTGCGCCAAAAGCAGGGGATGTATTCCGTTGTGGGGATGGACGGACGGATCCTGAAACGCGGCCATGACCTGCGCACCGTTCTGAGGGTGCTGGAGCGCAAGCTGATCCGCTCAGTTTCTCCGGATTAGAGTCTTTTGTGAGCTGTCACAGGCCCGTCACCCTGCGCCTGAATGCGCGTGATGGCGTGATCCAAGGATTCATACGCGACTGCCATGTGGTGCGCGTTGGCATGCAACAGCATATTTGGCCCGGAAACCCATGCGACATGGCCTTTCCAAAACAACAGATCGCCGCGTTTGGCCTCTGATCCTTCGGGCAGATTGATACCAAGGGCCTTTTCCTGATCGCCGCTGTCGCCGGGACACGCCATACCGCAGGCCAGCAACCCCACCTGAACCAGTCCAGAACAGTCGATCCCGAACCGACTGTTGCCGCCCCACAGATAGGGAGTGCCCAGAAACAACTCGGCCACAGCGACAGGATCACGGTTCAATTCGGCAATTGGGGCGGTGTGGACCTTGGGGATGAATCCCAGCTCAGTTTCAACAAATCCATCCGTTTCAGAGCGCGCATGTACGGAGCTGCCAAAACTCAGCGAGGCCAGATCGCGGGTTTTCATATCCGCCTGCTCATAGGCATGCGTGGCAGGCACAACAATCCTGTGGGTCGCGGTCTGTCGCGGCCCCAATTGGGCCGAGCGAACCCAACCGACATAGTCGTCCTTGTCGGCCTTGATATGACTCCACCCATCTTGCTGTTCTGAAAGCTGTACTTTGTCTCCGAATAGCAACTGACGATCGCGCGGGCCGTTTGGGCTGCGCAGCAGGTCAATGACGGGGTCCACGACGCTTAGGCGGGTCATAGGCCCAAAATCTCGGGCAGTGCGGTCAGTACGGCGCGTGGGCCTTGCCCCAGACCACCCTTACTGCGACCCGGTTGCTTGCTGGGTTGCCAGGAATAGATGTCGAAATGCATGTAATTGCTGTCTTCAACAAAGCGGCGCAGGAACAGGGCTGCGGTGATGGAGCCCGCGAACCCGCCCGAAGGCGCGTTGTCCAGATCGGCGATGCCGGGTTCAATCATCGCCTCATAGGGCGTGTGGAAGGGCATGCGCCAGACCGGATCAGCGGACCGGGTGGCAGCGTTGCTTAATGCACCGGCGACGCGGTCATCATCGGTGTAGAACGGCGCTAGATCGGGGCCCACGGCCACGCGCGCCGCGCCGGTCAGGGTTGCCATCGAGATCACGAGGTCCGGTTTCCCCTCATCCGCCAGCGCCAGCGCGTCGGCCAGAACCAAGCGCCCCTCGGCATCGGTGTTGTTGATCTCGACGGTCAGACCCTTGCGCGAGGTCAGGACATCGCCGGGGCGGAAGGCGTTGCCTGCGACCGCATTCTCGACCGCCGGGATCAGCACCCGCAGCTGTAGCGGCAGGTTCAGCGCCATGATCATCCGGGCAAGGCCCAGAACATTGGCGGCCCCGCCCATGTCCTTTTTCATCAGACCCATCGACGCGCCCGGTTTCAGGTTCAGCCCGCCGGTATCGAAACACACACCCTTGCCGACGAGCGTCAGCGTCGGCCCGGTCGCGCCCCAATTCATCTCGATCAGGCGCGGGGCCTGATCTGCGGCTCGCCCAACCGTATGGATCAACGGGAAATTCTGTTCCAGCAACGCGTCGCCGGTGATCGTTTTGCACGTGGCTCCGAATTCGTCCGCCAACGCCTCGGCTGCCGCTTGCAGTTGATCCGGCCCCATATCGGAGGCTGGCGTGTTGACCAGATCGCGGGTCAGCGCCTCGGCATTTGCCAGTACCTCCAACCGCGCGGCATCAACGCCTTCAGGGGCAACCAGTCGCGCCTTGGCGGCGGATTGAGGCGCATAACGATCAAAGGCGTAGCCGGTCAGCAACCAGCCCAGACACTCCATCTCCAGGTGCTCGGCGGGGACGCCTGCCGCGATGTGGTAGCTGCCTCCGGGCAGCGCATCCGCCGCAGCGGCCAGAGGGAACCGCTTGCGGGCGCGCTTGCCCTCGGTTCCATATCCAGCCAGCGCGAACCCCGCACCGCCCTCCGTGCTTGGCACCGTCAGGACCTGACCCAGCGCGCCCTTGAACCCGTTCGCTGCAACCCAATTTCGGATGTGATCGGACTGACCGGCCAGCCAATCGTCCAGATCAGGTTGCGCCACCACATGCAGCGGCACAGAGGTGTCAGAGGGTTGGGCGAAGCTGAGGGTCATAAACGTCTCGGGCTGAGTGAATTTGCGACCAGACTATCCGCCTGCGGTCTGCCCGCAACCCCCGTCACACCGAAAGGTCCTGCTGATCCCAGATCGCAGTCAGAGAGCGCTCTCCAACCCGGATCAACCGACCCAGCGTTGCACCTGCTGCAACCGCATCGCCCGCATCCACGGCGCCGGTGACGTCGCTCGCAACCCGCGCCAGCGCCGTCATTCCGATCTGATCGGCGATTGCCACCAGCGATTTGGCGCATTTGCGCAATGCCTCCCAATCGCGCTGCCGCCAGTGCCGTTCGCAATTCGACAAGCGCACGGCCAGCTCCTCGACCGTGCGGCACAGCACGTCCAACGCGTTCTTGTCACCCAATTGCCGGTACAGCCCGCTGAGGCGATCCAGATCCAGTCGCACGGTTACCTTGTGTTCAAGCCTGAGTATGTTTTCCACCACATTCACCCTAGTTTAGACGCCCCCACGGCGTGACATTAATCCTTGCTGTGAATTCCTTTGCAAAACCTTGCGATGACTTTGGATAATGGCTCGAATTTTTCTTGAATTCGGTTTACAGCAGCCTACACAACGAAAGACGGGAATGCCGAAAATGGATATAGCCAAACCTTTGCCAACCTATCTGGTGAAACGGTATCACGGCTGGAAAGCGACGACCTATTCCGAAAATCAGGTCTGGTATCGACGTCTGGCGGATGAGGGGCAGCGCCCCCGTGCAATGGTCATTTCCTGTTGCGACAGCCGCGTTCATGTGACCTCGATCTTCGGTGCCGATCAGGGTGAGTTCTTCATTCACCGGAACATTGCCAACCTCGTGCCGCCTTACGCCCCGGATGGGGATCACCACGGAACCAGTGCAGCCATCGAATATGCGGTGACCGCGTTGAAAGTGGCCCATCTGATCGTGCTGGGCCATTCGCAATGTGGAGGGGTGCAGGGCTGCATTGACATGTGCAAGGGTGAAGCCCCGCAGCTGGAAGCAAAAGAGAGCTTTGTTGGCCGTTGGATGGACATCCTCAAACCCAAGTTTGAACAGGTTGCGGATATCGAAGATGGCGTCGAGCAGGCCCGCCAGTTTGAACGTCAGGCCGTCGTTGCGTCGCTGGAAAACCTGATGACCTTCCCGTTTGTGTCCGATGCGGTCAAGAACGACACGCTCAGCCTGCACGGGCTGTGGACCGATATCGGTGCGGGCGGGTTGGAGTGTTTCGATCCTTATCAGAAAAAGTTTGTTCCGGTCTGACGTCTCGGTTTCGCGTTAAGCGGCGGTTCCATCCAATTTTCTATGATATGCTCCGGACAAGGGAATTACCCTTTGGAGCATATTATGAAATTGATTAAACGCGTTTTTCTTGGCCTGATCGTTCTTGTACTGGCACTGGTCGGCATTGCGTACTTGCTGCCCTCAAAAGCTGATGTATCCCGCAGCATCACCATCAACGCGCCACCCGAGGCGATCTTTCCCTATGTGAACTCAATGCAGCAGACCGAGCATTGGTCGCCCTGGCTTCACCGGGACCCCGAGACGAAGCTGTCCTATTCCGGGCCAGAGTCGGGGGTGGGGAATATCTTGAACTGGAGCTCTGACGACCCGCAGGTCGGTACCGGATCGCAGGAGATCGTGGCGAGCGTCGAAAACCAAAGCGTCCAGACCGCGCTTGATTTCGGTCCGATGGGAACAGCCTCGGCCGCGTTCCTCCTGCAGCCCGATGGGGATCAGACGCAGGTGACATGGGGCTTCACGTCTGAATTGGGCATGAACCCGATGTCTCGCTGGATGGGGGTGATGACGGACCGTTGGCTTGGCCCCGACTATGAGCGCGGTCTGATGAACCTCAAGGTTTTGGTGGAAGGGCAGGGATAACCCTGCCCTGGGAAACGCCCTTCAATTGCGTTTTGGCTCTGTCGTCAGCCAAGGCTGTTCGACTTTCATGCCCTGATAAATCGCGTGCAGGAAAGTATGCGCAATAACCGGATCGCTGGAAAAGGGCGAGACGTCCAGCTTGCCTTCTTGGATGCCGTCTTCAGCTTCGTAGACAACTGTATCGTTTTTCACGGTCACCAGAACCTGTAGCTCGGCCAGGGTCTCCGGGTCTACCGCCGTCGGATCGTCCGAAAGGATGACGAAGTCGGCGACCTTCCCAACTTCGATTGAACCCTTGTGATCCTCTTCGAAATGCTGCCATGCGGGCCAAATCGTCATGGCCTTGAGGGCAGTCATGACATCGACACGTTGATGCGGGCCAAGAATGTCGCCTGACCGGGTACGTCGCGTCACTGTCGCGGCCAGAACGCGCATGCTGTTGGGCAAGGCGACCGGTGCGTCGTGATGGGTTCCGAACATCATTTCACGCTCTCGTATCCATCCGGTTGGTGAGATGTTCTCACCATTGATCGGGCCGACGGTATGGTCGCGATGCCAGTCTCCCCAATAAAACGTGTGCATGGGAAACACAGATGGGAAAACGCCCAAGCGCTTGAAACTGACGACCTGATCCTCGCGCAGAAACTGGCCATGGATCAGAACCGGGCGGTTTCCGGGGTCGCCGTATTTCATTTGGGCTTCTTCCAGAGCGGCGATCAGCATGTCCGATGCGCCTTCGCCATTCGAATGCACCAGGATCTGAATGCCGTTCTCGTAGCACCAGTTCACCGCGTCCTGAAGCTGCTCCATCGTGATCGCGGAATAGCCCGCATAGCCTGCAGGGTAAGAGCCAACCGGATCGTAGTAGGGACGGTCGCGCAGCGCCGTGAAACCCTGGGGCGAGCCATCTATAGTCAGCTTGCAGCCGCCGACGCGGACCCTATTCGTGTAGTCCCCTGAGACATTGCTGCCAATGTAGTCCTGCGCCTCCAGAACGTCGGGAAAGGCAACCACGTCAATGGGCAGTTCGCCATCGGCTCCAACCTTTTTCAGCACCTCGACGATCTCACCGGATGATCGGCCCTCTTGCCCGGTTGTATATCCGAACCGTGCCCAAAGCGCGCTGCCGGCGCGGGCAAATTCAGCCAGACCGTCTTCGCCCAGATCACCAAGAAGAGGCACTAACAAGGCGAAAAACGCGTATTCCTCTAGCACTCCGTTAGGTTCGCCGTTCTCGTCCCGTTGAATAACGCCACCCGGCGGCGCCTCGGATTCGGCGGTGATGCCCGCCAGTTCCAGCGCTTTTGAGTTGCCAACGCCCAAATGTCCGGATTGGTGGATGATCACGACGGGTATGGTCGTTGAAACAGCGTCCAGATCCTGGCGTGTGGGATGCCGCAATTCGGCCAGTTGCGCATTGTCATACCCAAAGCCAATGATCATGTTAGCGTTTTCCACGGCTTCGGCATTTGCCTCGGCCCAAGCTGTCAGAGTGGCCTGCAGGCTGGCGATGTCTGTCACCTCTCCGTCCGGAGGTGCCAGCATGTTGGCCGACAAGGCTTGCAGCCCGCCCATCACAACGTGCCCGTGGCTGTCGACAAATCCAGGCAACATTGCGCGCCCTGCCAGATCAAACGCTGTGGTCCCATCGCCTTGATGCGCGGCCATATCTGCAAGCGATCCAACTGCCAGAATGCGGCCATCGCGGACCGCCACGGCCTCGGCCGAGGGCTGGTCATCATTGATCGTCAGAATGGGACCGCCGGAATAGATCGTATCGGCTATCTCTTGTGATGTCGCGGACAGCGGAGAAAGAGTGGCGAGTATTATGAAAGGAACTGAGAAAATGCGCATCGTGAAACCCTTTGGATGGTTTTCTTAAGGCTATGGGCGCAACTTAGCACGGATTGCTGTGTCTGTCCTTTGTCTTGAACAGGATCATGGCTGAGCACAAGCAAAGAAATAGGGCCGCTTCTGACGAAACGGCCCCTTGCGAAGAATATTAGGTCAGGGATCAGCCCTTTTTCAGAACCTCACGACCCAGAAGCTCGGCAATCTGGACCGCGTTCAGGGCGGCACCCTTGCGCAGGTTGTCCGAGACGCACCACAGGTTGATGCCGTTTTCAACGGTCGAGTCCTGACGGATGCGGCTGATGAAAGTTGCGAAATCACCAACGCATTCGGTGGGCGAGACGTAGCCGCCGGCCTCACGCTTGTCGATCACCATGATGCCCGGCGCTTCGCGCAGGATATCGCGGGCTTCATCTTCGTCGAGGAATTCCTCGAATTCGATGTTCACGGCCTCGGAGTGGCCAACGAACACAGGCACGCGGACACAGGTAGCCGTGACCTTGATCGACGGATCGACGATCTTCTTGGTCTCGACAACCATCTTCCACTCTTCCTTGGTCGAGCCGTCTTCCATGAAGACGTCGATTTGAGGGATGACGTTGAAGGCGATCTGTTTCTGGAACTTCTTCGGCTCAACCTCGTTGATCGGGTTGTAGACGGCTTTGGTCTGTTCCCACAGCTCGTCCATGCCCTCTTTGCCTGCACCTGACACCGACTGGTAGGTCGAGACGACAACGCGTTTGATCTTGGCGCGGTCATGCAGCGGCTTCAGCGCGACGACCATCTGCGCGGTCGAGCAGTTGGGGTTGGCGATGATGTTCTTGTTCTTGTAGTCGTGGATCGCCTGCGGGTTGCATTCCGGCACGATCAGCGGGATCTCGGGGTCGTAGCGATAAAGCGACGAGTTGTCGATCACCACGCAGCCCGCCGCCGCGGCCTTGGGTGCATAGTCCTTGGTCGCGGCAGAGCCTACAGCGAACAGGGCCATATCCCAGCCAGTGAAATCAAAGGTGTCCAGGTCTTTGGTCGTGAGTGTCTTGTCGCCAAATGTCACCTCAGTACCCAGCGAACGACGGCTTGCCAGCACGGCAATTTCGTCCACGGGGAACTGGCGTTCCGCCAGGATGTTCAGCATTTCGCGGCCCACATTACCTGTGGCGCCGACGACGACGACGCGATAGCCCATTTCATGTCTCCAAAGTTAAGGACGCGCGTTCATAGCCGCGTTGCCGCCGGGACAAAAGAGCTTTCGCACCGTATTTCGACGAATGACGCCGATTTGAGGCGCTTCACTCGCTCAGCAGCCGCTTGTAGAGGGCCACGAGGGTCTGTGCCTCGCCGTTGATGTCGAAATTCTGCTCAACATGGGTGCGGGCGGCCTGTCCGGCCTGAGACAGGGAATCACGGTTTTCCAGCATTACTGCCGCCGCATTGGCCAGTGCCGGGATGTCACCCGGAGTCACCACCCGGCCCAGAGACGGGTCGGTCACGATCTCGGAAAACGCGCCGACATCGGTTGCGACAACGGGCACACCGCAGGCCATCGCCTCAAGCGGGGTGAGGCCGAAACCCTCCCACCGTTGGGGGGCGATGAACAGGTCTAGCACTTGATACCATTCGGCAATCTGATCGACCGTCACCTCGGGCATAAAGAGGATACGGTCCGACAGGCCCGCCTTGGCGACCTTGTCTTTTTGTTCGGCCAGAAAACCCGTGTGTTTTTCCGTCGCGCGGCCCATGACGATGCCCGAGACGTCCTCGAACCGACCGCACAGATCAATCATGGCGTCGACGAACGCGTCCGTGCCTTTCTGGTGGCGGATGCGACCGTAGCAGCCCAGAAGCAGGCCATCCGGCAGGCCCAGCCGTGCGCGAAGGGCGGCTTTGTCCTCAGGCGGGGTAAAGTCGTCCAGGTTGATGCCATGCATGATCACCTGCGCGTCTCGTTCCAGATAGCCCGCGGTCTTGCGCGAGGTCGCGACAATCGCATCCATCTTGTCGATCAGCCATTTGGTATAACCCGTATGCGCCCGTTGCGAGGCGCTGGTGAACAGCAGTTTTAGATTCAACCGTAACACATTGCGCAGGATCAGGCCCAGGAGCATCTCGGTATTGCGGCGCGCATGCCAGACCCGCAGCGTGCGACGGGACAGGAAGGGCAGGCGGGCCAGCGGGATATGCGGAATGTCGGCGGGCAGCCCCGGTCCGGTAGCGGCGATATCGATCTGTTGCGCCTGCAAAGGGACCAGCCGTGCGATCGTTGCGGTCACGCCCGAAAGCCTGCGTTTGAGATTGGGGGCAATGACGACGGGGTCTTTCACCGGGCTCTCCTGATCGTTGCGTCAGTCGACGCTATCCCGGCTGAATAGATAGATCAGGCATCCAATGGCAAGGGTCACCGCGAAAAAGCCGAATATCGCCGTATAGGGGGCCGTAGGGTTTACGCCTGCATAGGCGGCGTGAATCTGCCCGGTGGCAAATTGCGCAAGCCCTACCCCGCCGATGCCAAAGAGATTCAACAAGGTCACGCCGCGCCCGGTCAGATGCGGCGGGATGAAGGCTCGACCATGGGCCATGATGACCGGAAAGCTCGCGCCCAGAAACCCGATCAACGACAACATCGCGACTGACACCCAGACAGCGCTATCGACCCACAGGCACAAAAGCCCAAGCGCGACCGCACAGAGGACATTGCCACCGACAATCACCCATTTGCGGGTGCCCAGAAGACGGTCCAACGGGCCGTAGACAAAAGTTCCCGCGATCATTGCGGTTCCCATCACCAACGTGGCCGTGCCGATCTGCGTGGTGGTCAGGCTGAACACGTCGTTCAGATATGGCCCCGCCCAAAGCCCGCGCAATGCCGCTGCCGGGGCGTAGGCGACCAGCATCAAAGGCAAGATGAGCCACAAGGCAGGCTCTTTCAGCAAGTCCAGCAAAGATCCTTTGTGGTCGGTCTCGACCTTTTTCGGATCGCGCACGCTGAACCAGATGCCCAAGGCGATTGCGGCGGACAGAACCGCCAACCCAACCATCGTGGCGCGCCAGCCCATCAGCTCGACCGCCAGCGCGGTTGGGTAGGACGCGACCAGATTACCAACTGACCCGACGCCCAGCATCAGCGCCGCAAGCGTGGCGAACCGGGCCGGCGGATATTCGCGTGCAAAGATGAAGTACGAGGCCATCAGAACCGGGGAACAGCCAACACCGATCAGGGCCATCGCAATGCTGACATGCAGCGGGCTGGTGGCGGCGGCAAAAACAAGCGCCCCTCCGGCCCCACCGATCAGCAGCAGGACGGATGCGCTGAGCCGTGGTCCAATACGGTCCAGCGCCCAGCCCACCGGCAGCTGCATCGCGGCAAAGACGAGAAACCACAGGCCCGAGGCGAAGGCCAGATCTTCGGGCGAGGCGCCGATATCACGCGCCAGATCAAGGCTGAGAACGGCAAGGAACGCGCGAAAAAACTGGCTCAGGACATAAGCCAGACATAGTACAACCAAACCTGCCTGCATGAACGGCCCTTTCCTGCGCATTTCCACCGCCCTGATTGGCACGCCGTGGCAAAACGCACAAGCACGTGTACTATGTTGCAAGGGGAGGACAGCGATCACATTCGGGCTAGCTTAACCTCCAATTGGAACAAAGGGGGGACGATGAAAGACCTCCATTCAGATTTTTACGAGTCCCTGCCGCTTTGGCGCGATTTTACCCTTCTGTCGGACCCGGCGCAGTTTGCCTCAGTTCCGGACGATTGGGTTGTGGGTGTTGCCGACATTGTGGATTCGACCGCGCAGATCGCCCAGGGACGGTATAAAACCGTCAACATGGTCGGTGCTGCAGTGATCTCGGCCATGATCAATGCATTGGAAAGCAAGCCTTTTCCTTATGTCTTTGGTGGCGATGGGGCTGGCTTTGCCGTGCCTCCCAGTGCGGCGGATATAGCAGCGGGAGCGTTGGCAACCCTGCGGCGCTGGGCCGAAGAGGAGTTTGAGATGCCGTTGCGCGCGGCCCTCGTTCCGGTGGCGGAACTGCGCAAAGCTGGGAAGGACCTGAGGGTCGCGCGCTATGCTCCGTCCACCGGGGTGGACTATGCCATGTTCGCAGGCGGGGGACTGGCCTGGGCCGAGGCACAGATGAAATCCGGGCACTATTCGGTCGACCCCGCGGCGCCCAACGCGCAGCCAAACCTGACTGGCCTATCCTGCCGCTGGTCCAACAGTCCTGCGCAGCATGGCCAGATTGTCTCGGTCGTGGTGCAGCCGACGGCTCAGGCGACCGAGCGGGATTTTGCGGATTTGGCGCAATCCGTTGTCACCATGGCCGCCGAACTGGATCGGTCGGGGCATCCGGTTCCGGAAAACGGACCTCCGATGACATGGCCGCCTCCGGATGTTGGGCTGGATGCTCATGTCTCGCGCGCGGGGGGCAATCTGTTTGCGCAAAAGCTGAAACTGCTTGGGCAGAACCTGTTGATCGCCCTGTTATTTCTGACGGGCAAGCGGTTGGGGCAGTTCGAACCCGGTCACTATCGTCGCATGGTCAGCCAAAACGCGGATTACCGTAAATTCGACGATGGTCTGAAAATGACACTGGACTGTGACCCTGCCACGTTGGATCGCCTCCAGCGTATGCTGGATGAAGCCCGCGGACGCGGCAAAATCCGCTACGGATTGCACGTACAGGATGAGGCGATGATGACCTGCTTTGTCCCCTCAGCCATGCGTGACGATCATGTGCATTTCGTGGATGGGGCTTCGGGTGGATATGCAAAAGCTGCCGAGGCGATGCGAGTGTAGCTTGCCACTAGTGATTTTAAATTGATATTTATCAGCGCCTTATAGGTCTTTCCTCGCTATGTGGCTTGAGGCCTTCTGCTTTTTCAGTAATGATTCAGCATGTCCGATCAACTCCCCTTGGTATCGCGATCCCTGCCCATCGCTTTGTTGCGCGCCCGAGAAAGGGTGATGGGCCCTATTCGCAAATTACTGATTGATGCCGGGGTGACCGAGCAGCAATGGCGCGTGCTGCGCTTGCTGAAAGAAGAAGGTGCAAGTGAGCCGACGGATATCTCGGAACGGGCCTGCCTGTTGTTGCCCAGCCTGACGCGCATCCTGCAAAAACTGGAAGATAAGGGCCTGATTAAGCGCCGCTGTCACCCCAGGGATCGAAGGCGTCAGATCGTCGAGATCACCGCGAAGGGGGAACAGATCATTCAGGACAATCTGACGGGGATTGTCCAACAGGCCGATCGCATGCGCGCGCATCTTGGTCCCGAAAAGCATGAAACGCTTCTGGATATCCTCAACGAGCTGAAAGAGTTCGAAGAGTGACCCTCTGAATTAAAACCCCGCCGGAGAAGGTAGGGGGAATTCTCCGGCGGGGTGGCCAGACCCGGGTTGGATTCTGTGCCTGGCCCAAGGCCGTTGCGTGTCGTCTTACCCGACGGCCCGGCCCACGTGTCGGAGGGCGCCTCAGCCCTGAAACAGGGTCTAACGCGGGCGAAACTCCCAGGGGGATGGGCGTATTCGCCTGCCGTCTCCGATACGTTCACGTCCCAATGCCGACATGTTTAGCCGTCCGCAAGAGGTATCTTCAGGTCACTTCAGTCGTATTGATCTTTCCGGCAGAACTTCTGTGCCGGGCAGGTGGTGGGGGTGCCATCAATTCTTGAATCTACAAGGCATCTAGCGCGATTTTACCTGTTTCCAAGGGATTCATACGCCCAGATGCGTCGCGGTAGGAATTGGGCGGCTTTGCGCCTGATCTCGCTGCAGATGTCGGCGTGAACCGGCGCATCGCTACGGCTTGCCAGTTGCGAGCCAGACGATAAGCTGCGCGGCGCAACACTCAGGGGATCGCCATGCCACATTTGTTTTCTCTACCCGAACCAATCTCGATCCCCGTGGTCGGCGAACAGGCAACCTATCCCATCGGTCGGATTTTCTGCGTTGGGCGCAACTATGCGGCGCATGCCGCCGAAATGGGCCACGAGGTAGACCGCGAGGCACCGTTCTATTTCACCAAGTCGCCCGAAAACGCCGTTCTGACCGGAGCGAGCGTGCCGTACCCGCCGGGCACCGAAAACTACCATCATGAAATGGAGCTGGCCGTCGCCATCGGTCGCTCCGTGTTCCGCGCCACCCCTGCAGAGGCGTGGGAAGCGGTATATGGCTATGGATGCGCGCTGGATATGACCCGCCGCGATCTTCAGATCCGCGAGCGCAACAAACAGCGCCCTTGGGATCTGGGTAAGGATGTGGAGAACGGCGCTGTTTTTGCGCCTTTGACCCGAGCCACCGAGTGGTCCCCGGAGGACAACAAGCGCATTCACCTGAACGTCAACGCCGAGGTCCGGCAGGACGCGACTTTGCATGAGTTGATCTGGAAAATTGATGAGATCATCTGCCACCTGTCCAGTTTCTATCATCTGCGCCCCGGCGATGTTGTCCTGACAGGCACCCCTGCCGGGGTCGGTCCGGTTGCTGCAGGGGACGAAATTGAAGGTGGGATTGATGGGCTGGAGCCCATTCACCTGACACTGACGGATGCAGAATAGACCCTATTTAGGCTCTTTCAGCCAGTCATTGGCAAATTCGACCGTATCAAGACCGGCAAACCGGCGCACTCTGTCCAACTCGGAATCCAGCCGTCGCGTGCGCGCATCCGACCACCGTATCGCGCGCTCCGGCCACAAGGCTTTTACACGCAGAATACCTTCATCGCGATGGGCTTTCATGTCGATCCGGCCAATCAGCTTGTCGCCTTCCAGCAGCGGGAAAACATAGTAGCCATAGGTCCGCTTGGGCTCGGGCACGAAGACCTCGATCCGGTAGTGAAAACCAAACAGTCGCTCGGCCCGGCTCCGGTCACGCAGCATCGGATCGAACGGGCTGAGAACCCGGATGCGGCCTGTTGGTGCGGGCAGATCGCTCAGACCATCGGTCAGATCGGGGCGAGCAAACAGTTTGCGCATGCGCCCGTCGACGCAAGCAACCTCGACCTCCTCCAATGCGCCTGATTGCAAACCTCGGGCGCACCACGCCTTTGCCTCAGCCGCGCTGACCGTGTCCCAGAACGCCGCCAACTCACCCGAAGTGGCAAAGCCAAGCCTGTCCAGCGCCGAATTGCACAGCCAATCAACCGTCGCCTCAGCATCACAGGGTCGCTGACCGGGGCAGAGATGCGTTTCGATCACCCGCTCGGTCAGATCATAGCGTTTCTGAAACCCCTCTCGCCCGACAACTGTCAGCGCGCCCGAGCGCCACAGATACTCAAGCGCGGTCTTGGACGGGTGCCAATCCCACCACCCGCCAGAGCCCTTCTTTTCATCCTTCCCCACGTCGGACGAGGACACTGGCCCATGATCGCGGATATGGCTCAGAACGGTTTCGAACTGCTGCTCAAACCCATCCCGACGCCAGTTCTTCCACCGCGATTTCAGCAGATCCGCATCGCGCTGAAACCGCAGATGCCAATGCGCGTAATACTCCATCGGTATGACGGCGGCATCGTGGGTCCAGTGTTCGAACAGCGCCCGGTCCCGCTCGTACAAACGCTTGAGGTTCCCGCTGCGATAGCTGGGCCTGCGCGAGAACAGGATCATGTCATGCGCTCGCGCCACCGTATTGATGCTGTCGAGTTGAACGAAGCCCAGCCTCTGGATCAGATCCAGCAGATCGGTGCCTTTAGAGCCGCCCGAAGGAGGTTCGGCCAGCGCGTGGCGATCCATGAAGATCGCCCGCGCCGTGCGATTGTCCAGCCGTTTCAGCGCCACGATATCAGCGCCGTTTTAGCGTGTCCCCAAAGTTGACCTTGGGGGTCAGAGTCACGCGGGTCTCGATCTCGGCATTCGGATCGTCAAGCTGCGTGGCGATGATCTTGGCCGCTTGCTGTCCGATCTCAAGTCGGCAGGCATCCATCGTCGCCAGTTTGCGGGGCAGGCCCTGCAGCAGTTCGACATTGTTGAAACCCGCCAAGCCGATCTGGCCGGGAATGTCTATGCCCTGCTCTAGCAGGTACAACAGCCCCCCAGCGCCGATCATATCATTGGAATAATACAGGAAATCCAGATCTGGCGAGCGTTCCAGCATGGCTTGCGTCATCTCACGCCCTTTGGCCAGAGCCGAGCCGCCGGAATAAAACTCCCGATCTTCAATCTCGATCCCGTGCTTGCCCATAACCTCGGTGAAGCCTTCGAACCGTTTCCGCGCCCGGTGATCCAGCGGCATCTTGGTGCCCATAAAGCCGATATGTTCATAACCCGCTTTCAGGATCGCCTGCGCCATTTCGCGCCCCGCACGACGATGAGAGATCCCGACCATCGCATCAACCGGTTTGCCATCGGTATCCATGATCTCGACCACCGGAATTCCGGCCGAATCCAGCATCGCCCGCGCCGCGTCTGTATGCTCGAGCCCGGCAATAATCACCCCCGAGGGCCGCCAGGAGAGCATCTCATACAGCACTTTTTCCTCTTTCTCAGGCAGGTAGTCGGTGACGCCGACCACAGGCTGAAGATCGGTGTCCTCAAGCACCTGATTGATGCCGGTCAGAACCTCGGGAAAGACCATGTTGGACAGGGATGGAATGATAACCGCCACCAGATTGACCCGGCTTGAGGCCAGCGCGCCCGCGATCTTGTTGGGCACATAGCCCAGTTCTTTCGCGGCGGCCAAAACGCGGGTGCGCGTCGCATCCGACACATCGCCCCGATTGCGCAGGACCCGGCTGACCGTCATCTCGGATACCCCAGAGGCCTCAGAGACATCGCGAAGGGTAAGCGGGCGTTTTGTTTCTGTGTTCACGGAGGGCACCTGCGTTGTTGTTTTATCTGATGCTAGCGTAAACACCCTGCAGTTTACAACTGTTCAGCACGCCCACAGCAAACCCACAGTAAACCCCATGACAAGCCGAAAAAACAAAGGTACAGAGGGCTTTGCACGGCCCCGTGGCTCAACTGGATAGAGCAGCCCCCTCCTAAGGGGCAGGTTGCAGGTTCGAATCCTGCCGGGGTCGCCACTGCCGATGTCGGAAATACCTTCAATCAACGGCGAAAACCTCATCTTGAGGTCGGTGTTGGCGCCAAGGCATTTTCCTCAAGCAAAGGTTTGAAATCTGGGTTAGAAATCAAACACGATGTCAATGACTGGCATTGCGCAATACACAGGTACCTTCTTGCCCAGCGGACTAGCCCCTGCCGAACTGATCGCAATCCTTGTCGCCGTGACCGACAACCAGCCGCGTGTCATGACCTTGCGGGGGGGTGAGGCGCTGCCATCGGGGCCGTTCGAATCCTCTCATCGCAGCCTACAGAGCAGCCTGCGTGCTTGGATTGAAGCGCAGACCGGCCATCCTGTGGGGTATCTCGAACAGCTTTATACCTTTGCGGACAGGGATCGCGATCCTCGGTCTGGGGATGTAGAAACCTCGCAGCGGATCTCGATCAGCTATCTAGGGCTGGTGCGCGAACAGGATGCAGCCGGGGCAGGGCGCCCGTCCTGGCGAAGTTGGTACCGGTACTTCCCGTGGGAAGATCATCGCGACAGCATCCCCGAAGAAGTGCCGCGCATCGCCGATGGCCTAACGGCTTGGGCGGGGGCAGATCCGCTCAAGGCTCAGCGTGTCGACTATCTGTTCGGTCTGAACGGAAAGACGTGGAACGAGGAACTGGTTCTGCAGCGCTATGAGCTGATGTATGAGGCCGGTCTGGTCGATGTGCCTGAGTTTGGCCTGCCCATGGCGGGCGACAACCGCCGAATCCTTGCCACTGGCATTTCGCGGTTGCGGGCCAAGATCAAATATTCTCCGGTCGTGTTCGAGCTGATGCCTGAGAGCTTTACCCTGCTTCAATTGCAGCGCACGGTAGAGGCGCTGTCGGGTCTGCATTTGCACAAACCCAATTTCCGCCGCCAGATCGACCAGCAGGAACTTGTTGAAGAAACAGGTGAAATCTCGAGCGGCACCGGCGGCCGCCCGGCGCGTCTGTTCCGATATCGACCTGCTATTCTTGAGGCCCGCATGCTGTCGGGCGCAAGGTTGCCTCTGTCCAAATCCTGAGTTGCGCTTGACATAATCTCGAATCGAGAATAATCACAGCTCGAATGTACTCGAATCGAGTATAAATGGAGGAGCCAATGAAAGATTTCCGCCTGCCAGAGTTGTACGATCGGGTTAAACAAATCATTCCGCCAGCTGAATGGATGCAGTACGAAGAGGATCTGGAAGCCATCCTCGACCTGAAGCGGCAGAAGAATGCCGTCATCCTTGCGCACAATTACCAAACGCCCGAGATCTTTCACGGCGTGGCCGATATCGTGGGCGACAGCCTCGCTCTGGCGCGCGAAGCCGTCGAGGTCGACGCTGACGTCATCGTGCTGGCGGGCGTGCATTTCATGGCCGAAACCGCCAAGCTGCTGAACCCGGAGAAGACCGTGCTGATCCCGGATATGGGGGCGGGATGTTCGCTGGCAGATTCTATCACGCCCGAAGATATCGCGCTGTTGCGCGAAGCCCATCCGGGTGTGCCGGTGATCACCTATGTCAACACATCGGCCGCGGTGAAGGCCGCCTCAGATATCTGCTGCACCTCGGGTAACGCGGTGAAAGTGGTGGAATCCCTCGGGGTGCCGCGTGTGTTGATGATACCGGATGAGTACCTTGCCAAGAACGTCGCCAAAGAGACCGATGTCGAACTGATCGCCTGGCACGGGCATTGCGAGGTGCATGAGCTGTTCACCCCGGACGACATTCGGGCGATGCGCGAGGCATGGCCGGGTGTCACGGTGCTGGCCCACCCGGAATGTCCACCCGAGGTCGTGGCCGAGGCGGATTTCTCAGGCTCTACCGCCGTGATGTCGGACTTCGTCGGCGAAAAGAAACCTGCAAGAGTTTGCCTCCTGACCGAATGCTCCATGAGCGACAATGTGGCACTGAACCACCCAGATGTGGAGTTTGTGCGCCCGTGCAATCTGTGTCCGCATATGAAGCGCATCAGTTTGGGCAATATCCGCGAAGCTTTGGAATTGGGTCGCCACGAAGTTACCGTCGATCCGGCCATCGCCGACGATGCGCGCCGTTCGGTCGAGCGGATGCTGGCCGTGAAATGATCCGGCTTGAGCGGCTCCATGACCGGATCGCCATCATCGGTGGCGGTATCGCAGGGCTGGTAGCCGCACTGGAACTGGTGCCGCAGCCTGTGGTGCTGATCACCCGCGCCGGGCTGGGGCAGGAATGCTCAAGCTCCTGGGCGCAAGGGGGGATTGCAGCCGCGTTGGGCCCCGATGACGATCCTGCCCGGCATCTGGCCGATACACTGCGGGCCGGAGACGGGCTTTGTGATGCAAGGGTCGCCTCAGGCATCCTTTCAGAGGCCGCCGAGGCGATCGAGGTGCTTGAGCGATACGGCGTTCGCTTTGACAGGGCGCAAGATGGCACATTTGCCCTGGCGCGCGAAGCCGCGCATTCCCGCCGCCGCATTCTGCACATTGGCGGCGACCGGACCGGGGCCGAGATCATGTTCGCTCTGACCCGCGCAGTGCAGCATTGCCCCTCGATCACCTGTCTGACGGGGGTCGAAGCCCGGCGGCTTGTGACCGCCGAGGGGTGCGTCGCCGGTGTTCATCTGCAAGCGATGGGTCAAGCGGCCGTATTGCGAACCGCTCAGGTCATCATGGCGACAGGAGGCTGCGGGGGTCTGTTCGACGCCAGCACCAATCCGTCCGTCAATTTCGGGCAGGGTTTGGCGATGGCCGCACCTGCAGGCGCTGCTCTGCGCGATATGGAATTCGTGCAATTTCACCCGACCGCGCTGGCCACCTCCCAAGCACCCTTGGCCCTGATCAGCGAGGCGGTGCGGGGCGAGGGGGCAACTCTGATCGACCAGACTGGTAAGCGGTTCATGGCGCATATCGCGGATGCCGAACTGGCCCCACGGGACGTGGTGGCCCGCACTGTGCATCAGGTCATCGCAGGCGGAGGGCGCGCGTTTCTTGACGCTCGTGCCGCGCTGGGTGCGGGCTTTGCCAAACGTTTCCCCGGCATTCAGGCCCTGTGCGCAGCCCAAGGCATCGACCCTGCGCGCGACCCGATTCCAATACGTCCGGCTGCGCACTACCACATGGGTGGCATTGCCGTTAACCAGACCGGCCAGAGCACGCTGCCCGGGTTGTGGGCCATCGGTGAATGTGCAGCGACCGGCTTGCACGGGGCCAATCGCCTTGCCAGCAATTCTCTGCTTGAGGCTGCTGTGATGGCGCGTCGCGCCGCCAGCGATGTTGCCGCCAGCACGATGCGCGCCCGGTCCTTTGTTCCCAACCCCGCTGCATTGCCTGATCCCGATCCCGGCGCTGTCCGGCCGATAATGTCGCAGCATCTGGGTGTGATCCGCCATGGCGCTGGGCTGCGGAACGCGATCTCGAACCTGTTGCCGCATGTTCGGTCATGCGAGCCTGCCTCGGACCCGGCCCTGGTGGCGCTTGCAATCGCGGTTTTTGCCGAAAAGCGCCGGGGCTCCTGCGGCGGGCACTATCGTAGCGACTTCCCTGTTCCAGAGACCAATCCGCGATCAAACCTGATGAACCTGACCGAAATCCTGTCGCATGCGGGTTCGGTCGACCAAGAGCCCCAGCTGAGGACAGCCTGACCCATGACTGCCATGCCCCTTTCCCCGTTGCCGCGCACGATGCTCGAGCCGATGATCCGGTGCGCTCTGGATGAAGATCTCGGCCTGGCGGGCGATGTCACTTCTGCCGCCGTCATTCCGCCAGATCACCGATCCGAAGTCGTCGCGAGCGCTCGTCAACCCGGTTGCATCGCCGGTCTGGACTGTGCCGAACTGGCCTGCGCCTTGGTTGATCCGGCCATCACGGTGACTCGTCACGTCAAGGACGGAGACCCTGTTGCAATCGGCACTGAAATCGCAACATTCCAAGGGCCGTCCCGCAGCCTGTTGATCGCTGAACGGACCGTGCTCAATTTCATGGGTCATCTCTCGGGCATTGCCAGTGTAACCGCTGATCTGGTGCGCCGTGTCGAAGGCACACGTGCCTCGATCGCTTGTACCCGCAAAACAACCCCGGGTCTGCGCGCGCTGGAAAAATATGCCGTGCGCGCTGGCGGAGGCATGAATCACCGCTATTCCCTAAGCGACGCGGTGCTCATCAAGGACAACCACATCGCCATTGCCGGAGGCGTCGGCCCAGCGCTGACCAGCGCGAAACAAACGGTCGGCCATATGGTCAAGATCGAGATCGAGGTCGATACGCTCGCGCAGTTGGAGCAGGTTTTGGAAATTGGTGCAGATGCTGTGCTGCTCGACAATATGACCCCGGCCACCTTGCGCGAAGCAGTGGGTATGATTGATGGGAGAGCCATTGCCGAAGCCTCCGGCGGGATCACACCCGACACCGTGCGCGTCGTGGCTGAAACCGGAGTCGATCTGATTTCCATGGGCTGGATCACCCACAGCGCACCCTGCCTTGATATCGGTTTGGACTTCGTTTCCAGTCACCCCTGAAAATATTGACCGCTGAGAACTGGGCGCTGCGGTCATCGCTGGCCCATAGGGTAAGCATCCCCTAAGTCTGGAATACAAAACATCATAGAGTCGAAAGTTTAGTGAATCTGACGGGACCTAGTCTCGTCTCATCCAGAGAGGGCAGTCATCCTCAGAAGATGCTTACCCGGTAGGTCTACGTGTTGGATACGTAGATGATACCAGTGATCATCCAATTGCTGAGATGTTCTTTGCGCTCGGGACTTTGCGGACGCCGCTGATCTTGTCCGCAGCGAGAACGATATTTTTCCGGTGGCATAGTGGTGATCGAGGTCCTTCGGGACCCGCCGTGTGAAGTACAAGCCGCCTGCTTTCACAAATGAGAAGGCAGCGGTTTTGCTCTCCAGCATGTACTACACCCTTGGTCAGCTCCAGTTAAAGCTGAAGGGAAACAGTAGCTTACCTGTTGGGAATGGTGCCCGGGGGCGGAATCGAACCACCGACACGAGGATTTTCAATCCACTGCTCTACCCCTGAGCTACCCGGGCACGGGAATGGCAATAGCCATTGGGTGGACGCCTTCTATGACTTGCACCAAGCAGTGTCCAGAGGCTTTTTGACATTTTTTCAGTGCGGACGGCGGGGGATGCCTTCGGGTTCGGAAATCGCGTCCTCGATACCTTCTTCGCGCTGCGAGGGTACGGCGTAAGATCCGTTCAGCCACTTTGCCAAATCCAGATCCGCACAGCGTTTGGAACAGAACGGGCGGTATTTGGAAACCGTCTTTTCCTGACAGATCGGGCAAGTCATCCGAGCACCTCGCTTAGAGGGATGCGCCCACGTTTGCGTTGCAGCTCGAAATGGCCCAGCGGTGTCCAGCCTGAGAGCGTCGTTTCGATCCCGTCCGCCTTGAAAGCGGCGCGTAGGGCTTGCTCCAGACCACGACGCTCTTTCTTGGGCATTGGGGCCATGTCGATGGTGATTTGCCCGCCCAGACCGCGCACCCTCAGGGCGCGAGGAAGGGTCTTGGCGCAGGCGAAATTGGCTTTTGTCCCGGCTGCCAGCGACGTGTCGGCTCCGGTGTTTACATCCACCGCAATAAGCGCGCGGGTGGGTTCGATGTATAGATGCCCTCCGCCCGGCAAAGGCTCGGCAATGCCTCGGGCAATGTCCAGCGCGTCTAGAACGCCGTAATGTTCGAAGCCACCGGCCTCGGTTACGACATCCGCAGGTTCGGTCCAATCGCGCCATGCCAGAATATGAGGGCCGTCGCCCTCGGCCAGGGTTTCAGGCTCGGTGCCCGGATCGTTCAGGACCTGTTCGGTCTGCGTTAGCATGGCACCGATGTCTTCGGCGATGTCATCTGCATCCGCACCAACGCAGCATGACCGTAGAATCAGGCCATAGGCGCTGTCACCCATGACCTCGTGGGCGATTTCCAGTAGGCGGTCGCGCTCATCCTCATCCTTGATGCTGCGCGAGATGTTCAGGCCCGGAGCTTCGGGTGTGACAATCGCATAGCGGCTTTTGAACAGAACGCGGTTGGTGACCGGAACGGCTTTGCCCGGTTCGGCAAAACCTGTCACCTGCACCAGCAGCAGCGCTCCGGGTGCGAGGCCCTTGACCTGACGCAGAAAGGCAGGACCGTCCGGGGTAGTAAGGAACATGCCGCCCTGGCCTTTGACCGGACGATCCGCGCGGGCGCGGTAGATCGTGCCGGGGGGCGGTGCGTCTCCGGCGATCAGAAAATCGTCGAGCTTGCCGTCGACCATCAGCGCGGCTGCTTCGCGGCCCTCGATATGGTCCAGAACGATTGTGCGGCCTTTCATGGCGCCTCTCTGTACAATGGGTAGCCGATTGCCTGCAAAAGTGCGGCGGTCTCGGACAAGGGCAGGCCCACGATGCCGGTGAACGATCCGGAAATCCAGGGAATGAACGCCCCGGCCGGACCTTGGATGGCATAGCCACCCGCCTTGCCTTGCCAGTCATCTGTCGCAAGATAGGCGTTCACCTCGACATCCGACAAGCGTTTCATCTTGACCTGAGAGACCACGTCACGCTGCAAAACCCGACCTCCGCAGCGCACCGCGACCGAGGTCACAACCCGGTGCCGACGCCCGGACAGAGCATGCAGAAACTCGGCCGCTTCGCCTGCGTTTTCGGGTTTGCCCAGAATGCGTCGCCCCAGCGCCACCGTGGTATCAGCACACAGGACGATATCCGCGCTATCTGCCTGAACTGCCTGCGCTTTTTCGCGTGCAATACGGCTGCAATAGGGAACCGGAAGCTCGCTCTTCAAAGGTGTTTCGTCAATGTCAGGAGGGCGCACGGCATCGGGCTGCACGCCAAGCTGCGCCAGCAGGTCCAGCCGCCTTGGGCTGCCCGATCCGAGGATAAACGCCATGAGGTAGGGCGTTACTTGAAGCGGTAGTTGATCCGACCTTTGGTCAGATCGTAAGGGGTCATCTCGACCTGAACTTTGTCGCCGGCCAGAACACGGATGCGGTTCTTGCGCATCTTGCCTGCCGTATGTGCGATGATCTCATGGCCGTTTTCCAGCTCGACCCGAAACGTCGCATTAGGCAGGAGTTCCTTCACGACACCGGGAAATTCGAGCGTATCTTCCTTGGCCATGTTGTCTCCATCATTACGTTGCACTCGCAGAATCTGCGAGGATGTGCGCTTAAATGAGCCTATTTTTCCCTTATTTCAAGGGCGGAATCATTAAAGCGCGGAGAATGTGACAGATTCGACTCGGGGGGATTGCTCGTCCCAGTGGGTGCGATTCAGGACATGCCCGTCGGCGCGGACATCGGCGATGGCGCTCAGGTCGATATCGGCATAGGTCCAGCCCGGTTGGTTCAACACACCTTCGGCCAGAACGCCCGTCTGTGGAAAGCCCTTGTCAGGCGGGCCAAAAATGCCGCCTGTGCCGGTGTTGATATCCACGGCCTCGGACCAGTCATTGTTCCCCACCAAGGACGCCATGACCGTAACGCATTGATTTTCCAAGGCACGCGACATCGCCCCGATGCGCACGCGCCAATATCCGGCCAGCGCTTCGGTACAGGAGGGGACAAGGATTAGATCCGCATCGCTCAAGGCGCGGCCTAGCAGGGGGAATTCGCTGTCATAGCAGATCAATACGCCGATCTTGCCCAATGCCGTGTCGAACAGTTTAAGAGGGCCGCCGGGGGCGATGTCCCATTGTTCGCGCTCGAACCGGGTCATGATCTGCTTGTCCTGATGGTCCTGACGGCCATCCGGCGCATAAAGTTCCGCCCGGTTCACCGGACGCCCTGCACCTGTTGCGACTGGGGCCGAAGCCCCTAGGATGTAGGCCTTGTATTCCTTCGCCAAGCGCTGGTGCAGGTTTTGCACCTCGTCCATCCGGTCCGAGACTGCCTGAATCGACTGCTCCAGATCGCCTGCCACGTCGGCCCCGTCCAGTGTCGAAAGTTCCATGGCGCCGTATTCGGGAAAGACCAGTAACTCGGCTCCGTTCCCGGCGGCCCGCGCCACCCAGGCGTTCAACTTGTCCTCATACTGCGCCCAACTGTCGAGCCAATCGAGGTCGTAGGCGGCGGTGGCGACTCTCATCGATCTGTCCTTCGATACTGATTTGTCGGGACACTAAGTGACGATGGCTGGGCGTGTACAGGCCCAACCTTTCCACCCGACAAAACGACGACAAAGTGAATTGGAGGTCTAAGGCCCATGTGGTTTAATCGCACCCGGAGGGCACCATGCAAAAACCTGAAAGCTTCGAGAAGTTCTATTTCGCCAAGGTCGGCATGGGTGAGGCCTGCGGCTGCGCGGAACGTGTCATTGACGTCTATGAGTTCAATCGCAAAGGTGGCGCCCAGAGCAAAGACAGCGTGGTCCCGAAAAAGCGCAAGACCAGGTCACTCCGCGGCTGGGCCGTGAAATACGGTCTAATCAGTCGAAGGCGTCAAGGTTGAGAACTTTGCCTCGCTGGTCTTACAGGACTTTCTCAGAACGTGGCTGCAGTTTAAGCCTGCGTTGATTGGGTATGGCACCGGAGACTGCCGGCAAGGCTCATGCTGACAAATCCCGGATCCAAAACTGCAATGGCTTGAGTGTCTCGCCCTCGTCCCCGACATCTTTCCACGAGAATTGAGCGATGGTTCCGGGTAATGGTTCGTAGCCGCGGGATCTCCAGAACGTATCAAGTGGGTGATAGGATTCGGGCCGCATTGGGTGATCTGCCGGGCGTTGGACGCTGCAGAAGGCGCATTTGGTGAAACCCTGCGCGTGGGCGTGGGCTTCGCGCTGATCGAAGAATTTGTGACCGACGCCTTGACCTCGGTAGTCGGACAGAAGGACGGATTCGGCACAGTAGAAAATCTGTGACAGGTCCAGGCTTGTACTTTTAAACGCGGCGGCAAAATCGTCAGCGTGGTCGGTCAAAGGCGCGCCCGTCGAGGCTCCGATAAGGCGGTCATTGTCGAAGGCGCCGACAACGATGGCCTTGTCACTGTCGCGATAGGATTGCAGGTAGCTGCGCTCGTATTTCAGGTCGCCGTCATAGAGGTAAGGCCAGGCCCGAAATACCTCGATCCGCAGGCGCGCGACGTCGTCCAGAGCGGCTTCAAGCGCCGCTCCGGTCAGGGGCCGGACAGAGGTGACCTCAGCCATTCGAGACCTGTTTGGTCCAGTCCGCAAGGTTGTAGAAGGTGGTGACGCGGGTGATCTTGCCATCATGCAGGTCGAAGAACGAGCCTGCTGGCAGGCGGTAGCCCTGGCCGCGCGCTTCGGGCAGGCCCTCGTCGGTTTCCAGATAGGTGCCGTTGACGATGAACTCGGCCGCGGCGCGGGTGCCACCTTCGGCATCGAACACCACGATATCGGTCAGGTTCTCTTTGTAGCAGCGGTTCATATGGGCGCAGAACGCTGCGAATTTCTCTTTGCCGACGCGGATCTGGCCTTCGTTCACATGGTGGGCCACGTCATCGGACAGACAGGCCAGCATGCCATCGACATCACCGGCGTTGAAGGCGTCGAAATAGGTCTTCACGGTCTGGTTCATGGGTCACTCCGTTGGTTCGCCCCAGCGGTCTTTCAGATGCTTGATGATCTGATCGCGGGTCTGTCGGTAGTGATGTAGCTTTGATTCCCGTGTCTCGCCCATCCCGGTAGGGTCCATTATTGGCCAATAATCGACATCGAGGTGGAAAATCCGGGTCAGCTCCAGCGCTTTGCGCTGACTGGCCGGGGACAAAGCGACGATCAGGTCGAACGAGCTGAGATCGTCACCCCATTCCTGCATCTCGTCAAAGGATCGGGTGCGGTGGCGGGACAGCTCAACGCCCATTTCCTGACAGACTGCGATGCAGAAGCCGTCAATATCCAGATCGTTGCGGACGCCGGCGGACTGCACATAGGTGCCGGTGCCATAGAACTTTTTCATGATGCCTTCGGCCATCGGAGACCGAACCGAGTTGTGGTCGCAACAGAACAGAATGGACTGCGGCAGAGGCGTCACCCGTTAGCCTCCGAAATGTAGCACGCAGATCAGCGTGAACAGGCGTCGGGCGGTGTCGGTGTCTACGTCGGCCTTGCCTTCCAGCCGTTCCTGCAGAACCCGGCTGCCTTCGTTGTGAATACCGCGCCGGGCCATGTCGATGGTTTCGATCTGGCTGGGCGGCAGAGATTTGACCGCGTCGAAATAGCTTTGGCAGATCTGGAAATAGTCCTTCACCACCTGTCGGAACGGCCCGAGGGACAGGTGGAATTCAGCTGCCTTCTGGCTGTCTTCGGTGCTGATATCAAAGACCAGTCGTTTGTCGCGGATCGAAAGCTGCAGGTGATAGGGGCCGTCGGGAATGGCGCGATCATCCCGCTGAGGCAGGTCAAAGCTGTTCTCCTCAAGCAGATCATAGATGGCGACCTTGCGCTCCTGCTCGATCTCAGGGGTCGGCGGGGGCAGGTTCCGGTCATCCAGTTCGATATGCGAGATACGGGTCATTTTAACGGTCACAATCCTTCACGTCTGCTCAGACCTATAACAATGGATTTCAATGGGCAACGCACAGAAACGCCACAAGCTGGCGATCGTTGCGTCCCATCAGCCGTTCAGCCGGTTCAGACGTGCGGTGACGGATAAACCATGCGCCTCGAGGCTTTCCGATTGCGCCAGTGTCTCGGCCGCGGGGCCGATCGCGCGCAGCGCTTCGGGGGTCATCTGGCTGAGGGTGGTGCGTTTGAGGAAATCCATCACGCTGAGGCCGGATGAGAACCGCGCCGAGCGTGCGGTGGGAAGCACATGGTTGGGGCCGCCGACATAGTCTCCGATGGCCTCCGGAGTGTACTGCCCAAGGAAAATCGCGCCTGCGTGGATGGTCTGTTCGCTCAGCGCGACCGGGTCGGCCACGCAGAGTTCCAAGTGTTCCGGCGCGATGCGGTTCGACAGCGCGGCAGCCTCATCCAGATCGCGCACGGTGATGATCGCACCAAAGTCCCGCCAGCTGGCGCCGGCGATGGCGCGGCGCTGTAGGGTATCAAGTCGTTTTTCGACGGCCAGCGCCACGGCTTGACCAAATCCGGCATCATCCGTGATCAGGATCGACTGCGCGCTTTCATCATGTTCGGCCTGGCTAAGCAGGTCCAGCGCGATCCAGTCGGGCTCATTGTCCTTGTCGGCGATCACGAGGATCTCCGAAGGACCCGCGATCATGTCGATCCCGACCTTGCCGAACACCCGGCGTTTTGCGGCAGCGACAAAGGCATTGCCCGGGCCGGTGATCTTGTCGACCGGAGCGATGGTTTCGGTGCCATAGGCCAGCGCGGCGACGGCCTGCGCGCCGCCGATACGGTAGATCTCATCCACACCGGACAGTTGCGCCGCCAGAAGGACCAGCGGGTTTGCCTGACCGTCCGGCGTGGGCACGACGATGGCCAGCCGCTCAACCCCTGCCACCTTGGCCGGGATTGCGTTCATCAGAACTGATGAAGGGTAGGAGGCCAATCCGCCCGGCACGTAAAGACCCGCCGCTGAGACCGCAGACCACCGCCAACCAAGCGTCGCCCCGGTCTCATCGGTCCACTGGTGGTCTTCGGGCATCTGCTTTTCGTGATAGGCGCGGATGCGCTCTGCGGCCAGTTGCAGCGCGGCGCGGTCTTCGGGGGTTACCTGTGCGACGGCTTCGGCAATTTCGTCGGCCGAAAAGGCCAGTGTCTCGGGCGTCAGTTCCAGACGGTCGAATTTCGAGGTCAGCTCGATCACCGCCGCATCGCCACGGTTGCGGACATCGTCGATGATCCCGGCCACCACGGCATCCACATCCGGGCTGTCTTCGCGCTTAGCCGATAGCAGCGTTTGAAAGGCGGCCTCAAACTCTGGCGAGGTGGTGTCGAAGAAAACGGGCATGATCTGGCACTCCGGAGCGTTTCACGGGGACATATCGTCCGCACGGGCTGGTCTCAACCCTTCTCGGCCGGGTGCAGCGATTTGCGCAGGGGGAATTGGGTCATCCCGTGCCACTCTTCCACATCGCCCGCCGAAACCCAGCCATATCTGAGGTAGAAGGCCCGCGCTGTGTGGGTGGCATCCAGATAGGCCTGTGCGCAGCCTTGATCCGCCAGCTCCTGCTCCAGTCGGGCCAGCAGGGCCCGCCCGATACCACGCCGCACATGGCCGGGATCGACATAAAGCAGTGAGATCATCGAGCCGTGGCGCAGCCCTCCAACGGCCACGATCTGTCCGTCTAGCTCAGCCACCCAGATATCCGAGCCGCCTTGTATCCAGCCGCGAACGGTCTGCGGGTCTTTGTTGGCGGTCCACAACGCCAAAAGTTCGGGATCTTTGTGGTGATCCGCCGCGCAGAGATGGGTGATCGAGCGGATCAGCACCTGGCTAATCTGAAACACATCGAACACGGTCGCACGGCGCAGCTCCAGACCCGAGGCGGGTCCGGAGAAGGCCTGCGATATGCCGCGTTTATTCTGGATGGTGCGGTGCCTGGCCCGAGGGGGCCTGATAGGGGCGCGTTACGTCTTTCAGAGTGACGTCTATCGCCTCGACCGTCAGGCGGATCGCGCCGTCGCCTGCTAGCGTCAACAGGATCTGGCCCGCGCCGTCCTCGCCCGCCTCGAAATCGACCGAGAGCAGCGACATCACCATATCCGTGTCGCGTCGGTCGATCCCCTGACTAGCGACCGACAGCACCGAGTCGAACACCAGAACCGACTGCACGCGCTCAAATGGGCGGTCGCGGCGCGTGGCGGCATCCTTGTCCTCCCACCGGAAGCGGTTCAACAACAGCCCGAAACGGCGCTGCGAGGGCTGCCATTTCATCTCGGTCACCGGGAACACCGCATCCTGCGCAAGCGAAGAGATCACCTGCAGGTCGTCCCCATCCTCGGCACCCAGATTCAGCGGCGCTTCGCGGCCGTCTTCAAAACTTGCGTCTGTCATTCGCCCTTGATCCGCTCGATTTTGGCACCCACGCCTTCCAGCTTGCGCACCACATGCTCATATCCGCGGTCCAGATGATAGACCCGGCTGACGGTTGTTTCCCCTTCTGCCGCCAAGCCCGCCAGAATCAACGAGACCGAAGCCCGCAGATCGGTGGCCATAACCGGCGCGCCTTTCAGCCGCTCAACCCCAGTGACCGTGGCCGTCCCGCCATGCACCTCGATCTGCGCACCCATGCGGGTCAGCTCCGGCGCGTGCATGAAGCGATTTTCGAAAATGCGCTCCTCTAGAACCGAGGTCCCTTCGGCCGTACACATCAACGCCATCATCTGCGCCTGCAGGTCAGTGGGGAAGCCGGGGAACGGCTCAGTGACCACGTCTACCGCCCTCACACGCCCATTCTTGCGCGCAACTTTCAGGCCCTTTTCGGTTTCCGAAACGCTGACGCCTGCGGCTTCGAGTTTTTCCACGAAGGAACTGACCAGCGACATACGCCCGCCCAGCAGTTCTACCTCGCCACCGCAGATCGCAGGGGCCAGCATATAGGTGCCGAGCTCAATCCGGTCTGTCACTACTTGGTGGGTTGCACCGTGCAGGCGGTCGACGCCCTGAATCTCGATTGTCGAGGTCCCCTCGCCCGAGATCTGAGCGCCCATCTTGCGCAAACACTCCACCAGATCGACAATCTCGGGTTCGCGCGCAGCGTTCTTCAGAACAGTGGTGCCTTTGGCCAAGGTTGCGGCCATGACGATGTTTTCGGTCGCCCCGACCGAGGCAAAGCGCATCTCATGCACCGCTCCTTTCAGCCCGCCCGGAGCCTTGGCGTGCAGATACCCGTCTTTCAGTTCGATCTCGGCGCCCAAGGCCTCAAGCCCTTCGACATGCAGGTCCATCGGACGCGCGCCAATGGCACAGCCACCCGGCAGCGACACGACCGCCTGCCCGAATCGCGCCAGCAACGGCCCCAGCACCAGATTCGAGGCCCGCATCTTGCGCACGATGTCATAGTCCGCCGTCTGGCTGGTCAGATCATGGCTGGACATCGCGATCACCTGACCGTCCTGCAGCGCGGACACCTCAGCCCCCAGCGATTGCAGCAGCGCTGTCATGGTCTTGATATCGCTGAGGCGTGGCGCGTTGGTCAGCGTCAGCGGTTCTTCGCTGAGTAGCGTCGCGGGCATCAGCGTCAGGCACGCATTCTTGGCCCCCGCAATCGGTATCTTACCGTTCAGCGGGCCGTTGCCCGTCACCAGAATCGAATCCATCTGCTCTTATCCCTTGTCCTTGTCGGCTTTGTCATCCGAGGCCGCCCGCGCCTTGGCCTGCGCCTTGCGCCGCGCCATGTTGGCCTTGAGCGCCTCTTTCAGCCGCTCTTCCCGCGTATCACCGGATTTGCCGTGTTTTTTAGGTGTATCTTTGTCTGCCATGGTCTTTCTCTACAGGAGGCGAAAAAAACCGTCCAGACACCCTTGCGCCGCGTTTCGTTTGAGTCTAATCACCCGCCCACGATGCTGCTGTAGCTCAGAGGTAGAGCACTCCCTTGGTAAGGGAGAGGTCGAGAGTTCAATTCTCTCCAGCAGCACCATGATTTCCCAGACAGACCGAGACGTGTTTGCCAAGGGTTTGGGGCTTTGCCCGAGCGTTATTGGATAAACCCGGGCAGAGCTATGTCAAAGCGACAGTGTTTTGACGCGGTCGCGCAGTTGGAATTTCTGGATTTTACCGGTCGAGGTCTTGGGAAGTGTCTCGAAAACAACTGCTTTTGGGGCTTTGAACCCGGCCAGATGATCGCGGCAGAAGGCGATGATGTCCTCGGCGTTTGCCTCTGTCCCGTCGCGTAATTCGATAAATGCGCAGGGGACCTCGCCCCATTTCGCATGCGGCATTGCAACCACGGCGGCGGCCTGCACTGCGTCATGGCGGTATAGCACCGCTTCGACCTCGACGGATGAGATGTTTTCGCCGCCCGAGATGATCACGTCCTTCAGGCGGTCGCGGATCTGAATGTAGCCGTTTTCATACATCACAGCTCCGTCGCCGGACCAGAACCAGCCGTCCTCGAAGGCGTTCGAGGTTGCCTCGGCGTCTTTGTAGTACCCGGCCATGACCGTGTTGCCCCGAATGGCGATCTCACCTTGTGTGGCTCCATCGCGCTGCACCGGTGCGCCGTTGTCGCGGTCGATCACCGTGACCTCTTCAACCATCGGGAAGGCGATGCCCTGTTGGGCCTGCAACTCAGCCTGTTCCGCAGGGCTGAGATCGTTCCACTCCTCCTGCCAGAGGCATTGCGAGATGTGGCCGTAAGTCTCGGTCAGGCCATAGACCTGCATGACGTCAAACCCCATCGCGCGGGTCTTCTCCAAGACCGAAGGCGGGGGAGGCGCACCGGCGGTCAGCACCCGGATTGCCGGATCAAACGGGGCGGCGTCGCTTTCGGCCTCAGCCAGCATTTGCAACACGATGGGGGCGGCTCCGAAATGGGTCACGCCATGGGTGCGGATCGCGTCCAGAATACGGTCTGCGGCGGGGATGCGTGTAAAGACAACCGTCCCACCGAGCATCGCCATCAACCAGGGATGGCCCCAGCCATTGCAGTGGAACATTGGCACGACAGACAGATAGACTGGATAGGGCGGCATATGCCACGCGGTGCCCGTACCCAGCGCCATCAGATAAGCACCACGGTGGTGATAGACGACGCCCTTGGGGCGACCCGAGGTGCCTGAGGTGTAGTTCAGCGCAATCGCGTCCCACTCATCATCAGGCAGATCGATAGGCAGGGGCGGGGCCGTGGTCAGCGCCTCATAGGTCTGGCCGCCGAGGGTTTCACCAGTGGCCGCAGGATCGGCGATTTCGACCACAGGTATTGTGCGACCCAGCAGATCAAAGGCTTTGGACAGAAGCGGGACCAGTTCACGGTCCACGATCACCAGTTTGGTGTCCGCATGATCCAGAATATAGGCGATGGTTTCGGGCTCGAGCCTTGTGTTGAGCGTATTCAGCACCCCTCCGGCCAGGGGCAGGGCAAAATGCAGCTCAAACAGTTCCGGGATGTTCGGGCTGAGGACCGAGACCGTATCGCCCTTCTGCACGCCAAGCGCGGCCAATCCACTTGCCACCGCGCGAATGCGGGCGGCGGTTTCCGCCCAGCTTCGTCGGATATCACCATAGATAACGGCGGTGCGCGCGCCGTGCAGGGTTTCGGCGCGGCGCAGGAAGGACAAAGGTGACAAAGGCACGTGGTTGGCCCGTGTCTTCTGAAGAGCTTCGAAATGGTGGCGCATCCGGGTCCCGCCTGTCTTAGTTGTTGGGCCGCACGCGGGCGGCGGTCTTGTTGGCAAAGGCTTCCAGCCGTTCGCGGGCGGCGGGTTGGGTGTTGACCACACCGCCGACCACGGCTTCGGCATAAGCTGCATCCATACCGGACATGTTATTCAAATGGCTGATCGCCGAACAGATGGCAAAATTGGTCAAAGGCAGGTTCTGCGCGATTTGGTCTGCCAGTTCCATTGCCTTGGCCATGCTGCCACCGTCTTCCGTGATGTACTGTGCCAGCCCCAGATCGACGGCCTGTTGCCCCTGATAGACGCGGCCGGTCAGGATCATGTCGATCATGCGATATTTGCCGATCATGTCCGAGACGCGGATGGTTGCGCCTCCGCCCGTGAAAATCCCGCGCTGACCTTCGGGTAAGGCGAAATAGGTGCCGGGATCGATGACGCGGATATGGGCGGCGCTGGCAAGCTCCAGCCCGCCGCCAACCACCGCGCCTTTCAGGGCGGCGATGATCGGCACGCCACCATATTCCATCTTGTTGAACGCCTCATGCCAGCGCAGGCAGACATGCATGAAGTCATCGGGGCTGCGGTCGGCCTTCCAGTGTTCAACCAAATCAAGACCCGCGCAGAAGTGATCGCCCTCGCCGGTCAGCACAACAGCCCGCACGCCGGCCATGCGCGCGCCGCTGAAAAAGCGGATCAGTTCTTCGATCGTGGCCACGTCCAGTGCATTGCGCTTGGTCGGGCGGTTCAGGGTCACGACATAGAGGCCATTGTCACGCTCGGAAATTGCGAGGTTCTCATAGGTGGCGGGGTTCACGACATCATTCATGAGTCAGATCCTTTTGGAGGCGTTATTCGAGGAAGGCCGCGTCAAGCAAGCTGCGCGCGCCGTGCAAGATGCGGGTGTGTTCGACATTGCATTCGGGCAGGATATGCTGGGCAAAGAACAGCGCTGTGGCGATCTTCTGGGTCATGAACTGCGTGTTCTGCCCTTCGTTCAACGCCGCTTGCGCCGGGGCGACACCTTTTGCCAGTTTCCAACCCGCCGCAAGCGTACCTGCCAGCATCAGGAACGGGACCGAGCCCGCAAATGCGGCGTCGATGTCTTTGCGGCTGTTTTCCAACAGCCATTCCAAGGCGGCTTCAAACGCGCCGCGTGCTTGCGCAAGGCTTGCGCCGATGGCTTGCGCGGTGGCATCGCCTTCTGCCAGCTCGGCTTCGGTCGCTGTGATGCGGGCGGCGAACCGGCGGGCGGTCTCGCCCCCGTCGCGCATGACCTTGCGACCCAGAAGGTCGTTGGCCTGAATGGCGGTGGTGCCTTCGTAAATCGGCAGAATGCGCGCGTCGCGATAGTGCTGAGCGGCGCCAGTTTCTTCGATAAAGCCCATGCCGCCATGGATTTGAACGCCCAGAGAGGCGACCTCGACCGCGCGTTCCGAGCAGAAGCCCTTGACCAGCGGAACCATGAACTCGGCCAGAGAGGCCATGTCCGGATCATCCTGATGGTGTGCGATGTCCAGCAGCCCGGCTGTGGCCGCCGCCATGGCGCGCCCGCCTTCTGTGAGGCTGCGCATCCGCATCAACATGCGGCGCACGTCGGGGTGCTGGATGATCGCAACCGCGTCCTTGACCTGACCATTCACGGGGCGGCTCTGGACCCGGTCCCGCGCATAAGCCAAGGCGCGCTGATAGGCGCGTTCTGATGTCGCGATGCCCTGAACGCCGACCGAAAAGCGCGCGGCGTTCATCATGATGAACATGTATTCCAACCCGCGGTTTTCCTCACCGATCAGGAAGCCAGTGGCGTCTTTGTATTCCAGTACCGCCGTTGGGCTGGCGCGCACGCCCAGCTTGTGTTCGATGCTGACACAGTTCACGGCATTCTCGGCCCCGATCGAGCCATCCTCTGCCACCATCTTCTGCGGGACGATGAACAGGCTCAGCCCCTTCGGTCCGGCGGGCGCGCCAGGGGTACGGGCCAGAACCAGATGGATGATGTTCTCAGTCAGGTCATGCGCGCCATATGTGATGAAAATCTTGGTGCCGGACACGCCATAGCTGCCATCTTCGCGTTGCACCGCCTTGGTCGAAACGCGACCCAGATCGCTGCCTGCTTGGGGTTCGGTCAGGTTCATCGTGCCCGACCAGCACCCAGCAATTAAAGGCTCTAAATAGGTGGCTTTCTGCGCGTCCGAGCCTGTCAGCAGCAGCGCCTCGATCGCACCATCGGTCAGCAAGGGACACAGGCCAAAGCTCATATCGGCGGCGTTCAGCATCTCGACCGCCGCCGCACCAACCGTTCGTGGCAGTCCCATGCCGCCAAACTCAGGTGGGTGTGTAAGGGCTTGCCAGCCCATTTCAATAAATTGCGCATAGGCCTGCGCGTCCCCTTCGGGCATTTTCACGCGACCGTTGTCAAACTGCGCGCCCAACGTGTCGCCGATATGGGACAGCGGCGCGATCTGTTCGCTGCAGAACCGCGCATATCCCTCTAGCGCAGCGCCGATATCGGTCAGTTCGAAGTCCGAGTATGCGTCCAAAGTGGACACTGTTTCCCAATGGGACAGGTGTTCGATACAGAACATCAGATCCTGCACGGGTGGCTGATAGGACATGCCAGATTCCCCCAATGGTAATTGTGGTTTTACGTCATTTATCTGCCGTGCAGCTTGCCGAAAAGCTCATATATTGCCAAGTTACTATCCGATATTGCCAAACTGGGGGCGATCATGGTCAGCAATGACCCCATCTCACTTACAACTGTTTCAGCCGGTTTTATCCAGGATTGGCTTGAGGCGCTGAGGGTGTGTTGTAGTGCAGATCAGATGCAGTTTCTGCTGAGCCGTTCGGGCCTGCACGCCAGTGCGTCAGAGCCTGCGCAGCGCGTGACGCTTCAGGAAATCGCCCGCTTGTACCAACTGGCCGCGCCTGAGACCGGGGACGAAATGATGGGCCTTTGGAGCCGTCCCATTCGGCCACGCGCCTTGCAGCATCTTGTGACCGTCCTGCGCGAAGCAAGCAGCCTGACCTCGGCGCTGTATCGTTTCTCGACATTCTGGAATTTATTGCTGGATGATTTTCATCTGGAGCTGCGCACCGGGTCGGATTTGGCTGAACTTTCGCTGGTACCGTATCGGCAGGACACGGCACCCCAGCGCTTTGGCCATATGCTGATCCTGAAACTTGCGCATGGGCTGCTGTCATGGCTGGGCGGGTCGGAAACGCCGGTAAAGGCCGTTCGCTTTGCCTTTGCGCGGCCCGGTTTTGCGGCGGACTATGCGGTTGTCTTCCCCTGCGCGGTGACATTCGATGCCCCGCAGACCAGCATTCTGTTCGATCCGCGCCGCTTTGATCCCCCGATCACGCGCAGCCCGGCTGAGGCGTCCCTCTTCTTGGAGCGCGCACCGATCGACTGGATATTCACCAACTCGCGCGCGCATACAAACAGCCTACAGGTCCGTGCGTTCCTGTATCGGACGTCTTGGAAAAGTAGTCAGCTTCCCGACGCGGCCATTGCTCTGAAGATGACGCCCCGGACCCTGAACCGGCGTCTCAAGGACGAGGGCACCTCGTTTCAGGACATCAAGGACGCCCTGCGCCGCGATATTGCGATCCGCGCCCTGCAGCAAAGCGGCGACAGTATCGAGCAGATTGCGTTCGATACGGGGTTCTCGGCCCCGGCGAATTTTCACCGCGCATTCCGGAAATGGACTAACCGCAGCCCGGGTTCGTATCGCGCACAGGATCGCGCGGTCTGACCGTCGCGGCGCTTGCATGTCTCTGTCATATTGAGCCTTTATGGGTCTTTGAACAGCAACTGTTCGGGGTGTCTGCCCAAGGGTTGGCTTTTGTATTGAAAGGGGAATGAATGTCATCGGATGAGGATACCGGCATCGGCTTCATCGAAAACCGGCCGTTTGATGAGATCAACGTCGGAGATACGGCCGAACTTTCGCGTACCCTGACCGCACAGGATATCGACGCCTTTGCAGCGGTTTCCGGCGATGTGAACCCGGCCCATGTAGATGAGGCCTTCGCGCAGGAGGATGTCTTTCACAGAGTCGTCGCACATGGCATGTGGGGCGGTGCGCTGATATCCAATGTGTTGGGCACGCAATTGCCTGGGCCGGGGACGATTTATCTGGATCAGACTCTAAAATTCCTCAAACCCGTTGGCATCGGCGATACGGTCACTGTGCGCGTCACCGTGACCGAAAAGCAGCCCGAGAAGAAGCACGTCACTCTGGATTGTCTCTGTACGACTGGCGAAGGCAAACCTGTCATCACCGGACAGGCCGTTGTGATCGCGCCAGACAAAAAAGTCAAAAGGCCACGAATGGCGATGCCGGATTTGGTTTTGCATCACCGGGGCGCCTCCTATGACCGATTGCTGAGCGCGGCTCAGAAAATGGACCCATTGCCCACAGCCGTGGTCCATCCCTGTGATGAAAGTGCGTTGGAGGGGGCGCTCTCGGCCCGGGATTTAGGTTTGTTAGAGCCTGTTTTGGTCGGCCCGCGCAGCCGAATTCTACATGCGGCGGATGCGGCCAGGTTGGATATCGGCGGACTCGAGATCATTGATACACCGCACAGCCATGCCTCGGCCGAACGGGCGGTGCATCTGGCGCGGGATGGTCGTGTGAAGGCCCTGATGAAGGGCGCGTTGCACACGGATGAGGTCATGTCCGCCGTTGTCTCTAAGGCCAATGGTTTGCGCAGCGAACGCCGGATGAGCCATGTCTATGTCATGGATGTGCCGACCTACTCCAAACCGCTTCTGATCACCGATGCGGCCATCAACATAGCGCCCGATCTGCAGACCAAGGCGGACATGGTTCAGAATGCCATTGATCTGGCTCGCGCCATCGGGATCGAGACGCCAAAAGTAGCGATCCTGTCAGCGGTTGAGACCATCACACCCCGGCTGCAATCCACGGTCGAGGCTGGTGCCCTGTGCAAAATGGCGGATCGCGGGCAGATCACGGGTGGTATGCTCGATGGCCCTCTGGCTTTTGACAACGCCGTGTCGATGCGTGCTGTCACGACCAAGGGCATCAAATCCGACGTGGCGGGGCAGGCCGATATACTGGTCGCGCCGGACCTTGAGGCCGGCAACATGATCGCCAAGCAGCTCATGTATCTGGCCGGAGCTGAGGCCGCAGGGATTGTTTTGGGCGCGCAGGTTCCGATCATGCTGACCAGCCGCGCCGATGATCGCCGCACTCGCATCGCCTCGGCGGCGATTGCGGTGCTTTATGATCATTCGGTGCGGTGAATGGTTTACTACGTCGCGGGTTCGGGAAACCGGGCCCGCGTGCGGTTGGCGAAGGCAACCAGTGACAACATCACCGGCACCTCGACCAGAACACCCACCACCGTTGCAAGCGCCGCCCCGGAGTGTAGGCCGAACAGGCTGATGGCGACCGCTACGGCCAGCTCAAAAAAGTTTGAGGTTCCGATCATTGCGCAAGGGGCGGCGATGCGGTGTGGGACCTTCAGGGCATAGGCGGCCCCATAGGCCACCGCGAAGATGCCATAGCTTTGGATCAGGATCGGCACGGCGATCAAGACGATGACCATGGGCTTGGCCAGGATCGTCTCTCCCTGAAGGCCGAACAGGATCACCACCGTTGCAATCAGGCCCATGATCGACCAAGGCTTGACGCGGGCGGAGAAGGCGTCGATGGCCTCTTGCGAACCCAGCCGCTTGCGGGTGATCAAACCGGCAATCAGGGGCAAAACCACATAAAGAACGGTGGCCAGAACAAGCGTTTGCCACGGGACCGAGATATCTGTGACCCCCAGCAAAAAGGCCACAATTGGCGCAAAAGCCACGACCATGATCAGGTCATTCACCGACACCTGCACCAAAGTGTAGGTCGCATCGCCTTTGGTCAGTTGCGACCAGACAAACACCATCGCGGTGCAGGGTGCGGCCCCCAAGAGGATCAGACCCGCGGTGTATTGTGCAGCATCTTCCGGCTGAATCCACGGGGCAAAGATGTAGTCGAAGAACAACACTGCCAGCAGGGCCATGGTGAAGGGCTTAATCAACCAGTTGACCACCAGCGTCACGATCAGGCCCTTGGGTTGCCGGGCCACGCCCGCGACCGCTTTGAAATCGACGCCGACCATCATCGGATAGACCATGGCCCAGATCAGCAGGGCCACGACCAAGTTGACGCTTGCCACCTCGGCCCCGGCGATCAGGCCGACCAGACCGGGCGCGGCCAGTCCGATCAGTACGCCGCCGACCATGGCGAGGGCGACCCAGATGGTCAGATAGCGCTCGAAGATGCTCATGAATATGCCTCAGTTGTTTGGTCGGTAAGCTTGCCCGAAGTGAGCGCCGCAAGGGCCACCATGACAGCCGCTGTGCCCAGCACAAGGGGCAGCCCGCCGACCTGATAGGTAAAGCCGGACAGGACGGTGCCCAAAAGGCGGCCTGTCGCGTTGGCCATGTAGTAAAAGCCGACATCCATCGTGACCCGCTCGGACTTTGTGAAGGCGAGGATCAGATAGGAATGCAGGGATGAGTTGACGGCGAAGATTGCTCCAAACACCAGCAGGCCCAAAACCAACGTGATTGTCAGCCATGTTTCAGGCCCGGAAGATAGCAAAACTACCAGTGTTAGAGCCGCTGGAACGCAGAACAGCATTGCGGCCCAGCTGCGTGCAGCGCGGATCAAATCACCTTCGGACCGGTCTGAGGCCCGTAGGATCTTGGGCGCGTTGGCCTGAATAACGCCGTAGAGGATGATCCAGAACGCCATGAAGGTGCCGATCATGAAAAAGGCGGCGCGGTTGCCCTCTTCCGTACCATCCGAGAGGACGGCGTAGAAATAGATAGGGATGCCGACCACGAACCACACGTCGCGGGCACCGAACAGGAAGACCCGCGCGGCGGACAGCCAATTGACGTTGGCAGATTTCGAGAAGACTTCAGAGAACTTCGCGCCCTTGCGCCCTTTAGGCAGGCCGGGGGGCATAAAGCGGATGACAGCGAACAGGATCACCGCCAGAACGACTGCCATCACAATGATCGCCGCCTGAAAGCCCAGCGTTGCCAGCATGGCTGCACCAAGAAGGAAGCCCAGCCCTTTGACCGCGTTCTTGGATCCGGTCAGCACCGCTACCCAGCGAAACAGCCCGCCGCCCTCGGTCGGGGCCAGCAATTTCACTGCGGATTTTGAGGACATCTTGGCCAGATCCTTGGCCACTCCGCTTGCGCCTTGCACGATCATGACGAAGGCCACAGATGCGCCAATCGCCCAATTAGGGTCTAGTTGCGTCAACGCTAGCAGCGCCACCACCTGCAACCCAAGCCCGGCATAGAGCGTCGAGGTCAAGCCAAACCGCGCCGCGATCCAGCCCGCTGCAAGGTTCGTCACCATCCCAGCGATTTCATAAAGGACAAACAGATAGGCCAGCTGCACCGGCGAGAAGCCAAGCGTATGAAAGTGCAACAGCACCAGCATTCGCAGGGCCCCGTCGGTCAGCATAAAGGCCCAATAGGCCGCCGTGACCGCGATATAGGCCGACAGCCCCTCGGGCCGATCGGTCACAGCGAGGCCCCGACCATCAGCGCCACATCGACCAGACGGTGGGCATAGCCCATCTCGTTGTCATACCAGGCATAGATTTTCACCTGCGTCCCGTTCACCACCATGGTCGACGGCGCATCGACGATCGAAGAGCGTTCGTCGTTGGTATAGTCGGTCGACACCAAAGGCCGGGTCTCATAGCCCAGAATGCCATTCAATTCACCTTCGGCGGCGGCTTTGAAGAAGGCGTTGACCTCTTCGACGGTGGTCTCACGTTCAACCTCAAACACGCAGTCGGTCAGTGAGGCGTTCAACAGGGGCACCCGCACCGCGTGGCCGTTCAAACGTCCCTTGAGTTCAGGGTAGATCAGCGTGATCGCCGTGGCCGAGCCGGTCGTGGTCGGGATCAGTGAGTTCAGCGCCGACCGCGCACGCCGCAGGTCCTTGGCGGGACGATCCACGATGGTCTGCGTATTGGTCATGTCATGGATCGTGGTCATCGAGCCGTGGCGGATGCCCAGATTCTCGTGGATCACCTTGACCACCGGGGCCAGACAGTTCGTGGTGCAAGAGGCTGCGGTCACGATCTGATGGGTCGCCGGATCGTAGATGTCGTCATTCACACCCATCACGATATTGGCAGTCGGGCCGTCCTTGACCGGGGCCGACACAACAACCTTCTTCACGCCCGCCTCGAAATAAGGGGCCAGTTTCGCCTCGGTCTTGAAGACACCGGTGCAGTCGATCACCACATCGACGCCGTCCAGCGGCAGGGCGCTCAGATCCTTGGTGCCAATGAAGGGCAGGCGGGTGCCGTTGATGGTGACGCTTTCGTCATCATGCTCGAAAGTGGCGTCCCAACGGCCATGAACCGTGTCGAACTCCAGCAGATGCGCGTGCATCTCGGCATCTCCGACCGCGTCGTTGATCCAGGCGATCTTGGCGCCTTTCTCCAACAGCGGTTTCAGGGCCAGTTTTCCTATCCGGCCCAGGCCATTCACAGCATATGTGGTCATTTCAGTCTCCGACAGAGGTTCTGCCGATGTCATCGACAGCAGATTGTAGGGCGATCCGGTCAAGGCTTTCGACCGGCAAAGAGGTAAACGCCTCGATCCGGCGCTTCAGCGCGCCATAGGCGTTTTGAAAGGCGAGGCTTTTCTCGGCATCGGTTCCGGTAGCTTTCACCGGGTCTTCCATGCCCCAATGGCCGCTGATCGGTTGGCCTTCCCAGGCCGGGCAGTCTTCGTTCGCAGCTTGATTGCAAACGGTAAAAACAAAATCCATCTCCGGCGCCCCGTCGGCCGCAAATTCCGACATATGCTTGGAGCGCAGGACCGAAGTATCGTGACCCTTGTCCTGCAGCACTTGCACAGCAAAGGGGTTCAACTCGGACGCGGGCTGCGTTCCGGCTGAGTAGACGGTGAACCTGTCATCTCCCAACTCACGCAGCAGGGTTTCGGCAAAGATCGAGCGGGCAGAATTGCCCACGCATAGAAACAGGACGTTGAACTTGCGGTCAGTCATGTCTTCATTTCCTTGTGTGAAAGGCATGCAGATATCGGGACGACCCCGGCAGCAATCGACAACCAGAAAATCCAGCATTCCCTGCACTTTTGTCATATCGACGGAATAAAGCAGGGACGTGCCTGAGCGTTCCTGAGTCACCAGCCCGGACCTTTGCAGCGCATTCAGATAATTCGACATGGTGCTGGGTTTGATATCCAGCTCCGAGGCCAGCTCACCCGCTGGTACGGTGTCAGGAAACCGTCGCATTAACATGCGAAAGACTGTGATGCGTTGCGGATGCCCCAGAATGGCCAGCTGATCGGTGATCTCTTCTATCATATTTCATGAATTATGGAAATATATATTGGTGGTCAACCGGGAACCCTATTGTGTCACAGAATTTTCATGAAGCCTCGGCGCGCTGATCCGGGCTTGCAGGCGCAGACCTGACGAATTAAAGAAGCCTTCGCATCCTTCCGAATTCAGCTTCGGAGGACCAACGGTGCCGCTGTAGCTCAGCTGGTAGAGCACGTCATTCGTAATGATGGGGTCGGGGGTTCGAGTCCCTTCAGCGGCACCAGTTTTTGTATGAAATTTTATTTATATCAGATATTTGGTGGAAAATGGTATGACTTTTCCCACACTCGAAACCAACCAATTAGTCAATATGCCTGCAAAAACGTTGTCGCCGAGTTCTTTCATCTGGATTACTTTTGCCATTTAAACGCCGAATTGCCATTCGTAGGTCGGAGAATTTACAATTGTTTCTAGTCTTGTAAACGTGTTTTCGCTCCAAAAACTAGGCAGTTTAATTGATCGATTTCGATCCCTTATGGCTCACCCAAGAAGGGCCCAAGAAAACAAATCCGAGCGCGCAAGAACGTCGGATCAAACCTTGTCCTGATACTGATTGCCTGTTTTTTATTTTGCATGGTCGTTTTGTTTTGAATCGGCGACGTTGCCTTCCTGCCTTTAACAGCTTTCTTGGAGGTGAGGACGACTGCAGTTTGTATCGTCCTGTCATTTACAATCTCAGTGGTCTTTGCTTCGGTGTATGGGTCGCAGACTTCACGAAGAGTACTGCTCGCCGGGAAAAATATTTAAACCATCCATGAGTTCGATGAGGTTCAAAAAAGGACGGACATCGATAACAAGATCAAATCGTTAGAGGGTTGGTGGCTAGGGCACTTAGTTCACTCAGGGCTTGTATCGGACATCTGGCAGTTTCAATGGGATTCGTAGGTTCGCCTTAGGTGTTCAACGTCGGTTCAGCGGACAAATAGAATGTCGCCGTGCCTGAAATTTGCTGGGTAAAGTAAGGGGTATTCTGGGCCAGCTCGTAGACATTCGCTGCATTTGCACTATCGGGCTTTGGGAACGGCAGCTCTATGCGTTCGCTGTTTTAGATCTCTTTTACAATGTAGACCTGATCAACGAGGGTAGGCCGTCGCTACTCTCAAGAGTTCGTATATGTTGTATCGGAACTGAACCGAAAAATTTAAACGGCCCTTTTCAAGGGGCGCCCTTGGTTTTTACTCTCTAGTCACCACCAACGGCGGCTCCTTCGGAAACGACCGGATGCGGAACCACTTGAAACAGCTACTATCCCAATCGCGCTTGTCGCACATGTGCAAAAATGAACCTGCGGTGTTGTGCCATACCACGCCATTGCTGGCTTTGTTCAGAGAGGCTCGCCGGTTTCAACGCGTTGTTGGTTCAGGGTTGATCGTTTTGCAATAGACTTTGACTAGCCGCTTCGGCGAGGTCGTATGCACTTGGCAGCACAAGCAATCTACTTTCCTGACAAGCAAAACGAAGACATTGCGTTACCAGAGGGTCATCACGGAAAACACGGCTACTGTCTTCCCACTTTAGGTCTTTGAGGCGTTCTACCGGCATTTCGCCCCTTAAAGCGGAGATAAGAGCACTCCGACCCTCATGAGTAAAAAAAAGAGCCTGCCGGTCATGCAATTCAGGAAGAAAGTCAATTTCGCCTAGGGCTGCCATGACGCATCTTTCCGTATATGGGCCAAAAATTCCGTCCTTGTACCAACTACCCATTTTTGAGTTGTCCCGATTGGCAAAAACCTCATCGGCGCAACGCTCGGTAAACGTCAAGTGTTGTAGCTCCAGAACAAACTCAGACGGGCGAAGTTCGCCTTTGTCTTCAAACGAAGACGTCGTTCTTGTTATCGACTGTATGCTGCGAAGTTTATCGCGTGCCTCGGTTCGCTCTTCTAGGCTTGAAGCTCTTTGCAAGCTCAATTTTGCTTGCCGCTCTTCCGACTTTAAGTCTTCAAGGAACTTCAAGAATGTCACCCAGCGGGTCCTGTCTTCTTCGTCGATAGTCAAATGTGAATAGTACTGCGCCAACACAATCCTTTTATCTATGTCGGCAGCACGTCCCTCATTTGCGAAGCTTTCCAGTCTTGTATGTGTGTCACTCTTACGTTGGAGCTCGGCCTGTGTTCTAGCGAGCTCTTTGTCCAACTTGTTCTTCTCCGTAGCAATTTGCAGCTGTGCTGACGCTTTGATGCGCTCAATTTGTTTTGTTGTTGATAGCTCGGCCAGTGCACTAAGAAAGGGAAATAGAGCGGCAACGATTCCAACAATCATTGTCCCGAATATTACTTTTTTAATGCCAGCTTCTGCTTCTCGTGCGCGAGCTTCGTTTTCGAGCTGCTTAATTTCACGTTCGGCTTCAAGTTCCAAACGCCGCAGTTCTATTTGGTTGGTAAGTTCTTCATCCATGGCATCAACCGTGAAGAAAAAGGAGCAAAAAACAGGACTCAATTGTCGCAAATAGAAGGCGATTTTTCAACTTCTTCATAGTCGGCAAATGCACGACCGCAAGTGAATCCCTAGTCAATCAGTGCGTGGACTTAGGGCGCGAGACTACTGAGGTCTTGTTGATAGACTAGCTGCGAAACGATTCAACGGCAGCCGCAATAATACCAAGGCGCAGTTCCACCTCTGGTTATCGTGGAACGCCGCTACTGTGCAAAAACTGCAGATTGTGGTACAATACGCCTCAAATTTCAGTTCAAAGAATATGACAGGAAAATTCCAATGAACGAGCATTCTGGGCTGCCCCAGGAAGCAGCTGAAAATAGTATTTGCAATGTAGATAAGTGCCAAATCGCGGAATCTGAACGTATAAGGAAAGGCGAGAAAGATCCACTTTGCGACACTGTAGACCGTGTTTTGATTGGAACTGACAGGTTCATAATTTATTCGGTTGTGCAGGAAGTGAATGACGGGTCAGACTCTGTTGTCGATGATGCCGGGGACACGTCCAAGAATGGCGTCTTTGGTAGCGCAAAAGGGCGCCGCTTGGATCATATTTGGTTGCGAACGAAGTTTCCCGAGGACTACGAGTGCGCAAAAGAGCTCCGTGCAAACCTTAGTAGCGTCGCAGGCGAATTGGCTTATATTTGTGACTTAGTCGATAGCATATGTAGGTCTGGCAGTCTCGATACTGGAAGCTCAAATTCTCTCCGTAGAAGGGCGACTGAGATGATGGCGCGGGCTATGGAAATGGCCTACGAGGGCAACCAGAAAGTTGCAAAAGAGCTTCTCAATCACGTTCGCAACCACATTACAAAACTTCGCGACAGCAAGAACCGGATGCGCTATGTGCAGGGGAATTTGTTCGCACTCTTCGCGATATTGATACTTTGGGTTGCTCTACGATTTTCAGGGCCGTTTTCAAATCTATTGGTGGCCGGCTCATCAGATTCGTTCAACGTCCACGCTTTAGACATTTTAGCATTAGGTGCAATTGGTGCGTTTTTTTCCGTCTCCGGATCCGTAAGCAGCATACGGGTGGATCACTCCGTGTCGCTTTGGGAGATGGTCTATACGGGTTTCATCCGTATCCCCATAGGGGTGATTGCGGCAGGCGTCGCTATATTCCTGATTTCAGGTGATTGGCTGCTTGCATCTATAGAGCCTGCACTGAAACCGTGGACGTACTTGCTGTTTGGATTCATTGCCGGGTTTAGTGAGCTGTTCGTACCCAATGCACTAAGGCAAGTTGAAGCGGCTTCAAGCGTGGCACCGCCTTCCAGCGCGGGCTAGTCGAGCATCTATCTGTCCAGTCGTCGTTGGGTTTGGACAACTTCGTCAGAACCTACCCAGAAATTCTTGGATGTGTAATCCGAGTCACAGACTACTCAAACAGAATCGGCCAAACTATTTTCATTGATGAACTAGCGTTGGTGTATTTGAGAACGCGAGTTTTTCTCCTCCCTGTTGGACTGGGCGTGCTGTTGCAAAGCGCGCCCTTTTTTTGGCGTTCTACTCTAGACCGTAAATGATGATGGTGCCAATGACCGTCGCCGTGACGATGGTGTTACCCTTGACCGCCGTCGCGGTGGCGATGTGGAGCAGGTTGATGAGACGGAGGCGAGTAGTATGGGCCGAATTGACGCTCGGGATCTTGAGGAGCGTGGTAGCAAAACGGACCTGGATCTGGATGGTAGGAGTGGAAGTAGCGGTTCTTGTAAGTGCACCTAAGTTAGGCTTGGTAGTTGTTTTCCCAATACGCCTGACTGAATTCTACAATCGCTATACCCAGCTCTGCAGCAAGCACCGGGTTCATGACTTTTTTGAGCTGTCATTGTCAGTCAAAAATATTTTGACGACAGCCAGCTGCGGGCGCCATTCCAACCAGTATCGCACCGGCTATAGCCTGACTGGCTACCTTAAACTTCGATTGTCGCGTCTTGTGTAGACGCGGCGATGACTGGATAGTGCGTACTCGGAAAGGCTTGCATGTGAATGGAATTTGTCCCAAAGCCTTGCGTTTAGGCAACGGCTGGATTTGCTGCGGAAGGCACACAAAAAAACACTGTTGAGCAATGAAATAACTATCGCATAGGTTTTTCCAACAACAAAATACGCTTGGGAGACTACATCTCCTCATCTGATCTGAGTTAAGTTAAACGCCAAACTGCAGACAAAATTTGGCCTACCAGTCGGTGTTGCTCCGACCGCATCAAGTTCTCGTCTATTTCCCAGAGCAGGCATTGTTTCTTTCGACAAGTTCAATCACAGAACCACCGAGTTTCTTGCCCTCAGCTTTCTGGAGCGTGTTACGTTCAACGGCCACGTTGAACAGTTGGAGCATCGCTGCCGCCGGAATGGTGTTGGAGTAGAGGTTGCGCATGACTCCAAAGGCTACACGCAAGACCTAGTTTGTGCGAGGTTGGGCGTCTTAGCTTCGCCAGACCCAAAGAGTGAATTTACGCAAAACACCAATGTCCGCTCAAGGCGTCTGTATTTCGAATTCTTGGGGATGTTGGTGATGTGAGGGGTTGGTCGAGGGGGTAAGGACCAACCCCTTTTACTCACCCGTGAGTGAGTGGAGGTGCGTGAAGTCTGTCCTACTTTGACACTAAAGCTGTTTGGTTAAAATTGGGGAAACCCCGTATTGCCCAGTTTTATGGTGAAACGATTTGTTTCCAGGTCCGAAACGGAAAGTTTCACAATGAATCGTGGACACAATTTAGCCACAATGCGATCCTGTGATTGTGGGTGGCATGCTTGTATTTTAGAACGTTCTGGTTTTTCCGACTGGATTTGAGGGGGTTAATTGGTTCGGTGTGTCACCCAACGAAGCCCTCACACAAACAGCGATAGGAATGAAGCGCCTTCCGTTACGTAAACGAACTTCCCGCCTTTCTTTCATCAAACTGTCACAATTCAAACATTCAGATTCGATAGCGGGTAAGTACGGCGCGTCTTGAATGGGGTTTGCGATTGTGAATGAGGGGGTACGAGTTCGGCGCGTCGTACCTTCCGCCAAGATAGCTAATTTCTGCCCGTATTGAATCTCTGGTACTAGTTCCTTGGCTTAAAGAGACCTGATTGTGCGCCCTAAGATTTTCAAAAACCCCGAACTGAACAATTTAGACCGAACCGGGCAGGCATAAGATGCTACGCCTATTGAAAGTCTTGGCGTTTTTAACCCCTACGGCTCTCGCGGCAAACGCATTGGCAACGAACGAACTGAACGAGTTCCGCAAAAGCAAAGGTCGCCCAACGCTCAGCTACAGTCTAAAATTGGAGAAAGCCGCCAAGTCCCATGCTGAAGACATGGTGAGGAAGGAATTCTTTTCGCATACCGGATCAAACGGGTCAGACGTGGGCGAACGGGTAAACAGGGAAGGTTATAAATGGTGCTTTGTGGCTGAAAATATCGCCCAGGGTCATCATGACTTAGATGCCGTGATTTCAGCTTGGGCGCAGTCGCGGGGGCATCGAGCCAATATGCTGTCACGCAAGGCTAAGGTATTCGCGCTTTATGAAGCGGCGGACCAAACGTGGGTGATGGTATTGGCTGCCCCGTGCCGATAGCCCCTCACCTACTGCAGGTGTTCTCATTGTCACATCTTCGAGGCCAAAGGGTAAAAACCACTGAGACGTTTCTCTGCTTTCATTTTTTGGACCCGTTGCCTACAATCTATACATGGAATATAGCGGAACATATAACTCATTGAAAAAATATGTATTTTTGACATCATGGCGCGCAATTAAACACACTGAAGCATGAATTAGATGCCCGTCAGCGGCACCAACAATTTCCCAACATTCAACCCGGCCGAGGGGAAAAACCCGGGGTGCGCGAAGCGTTGAGATACGTGCATTAGTGACGGCCCCCACATTCTAGCATCTTCGCTCTGTTTTGGGGAATGAGGAGATTTCAGGCGAGGATGGCCCTGTCAAATAAGTGCCCCCCCCTCAACGCGATGAGAGGGGGCAGTCTTCCAGTTCAGACCGACAGGCAGACGTATTTCATTTCCATATAGTCTTCCATGCCGTGATGGCTGCCTTCACGGCCAAGGCCGGATTGCTTGACGCCGCCGAATGGGCCCAACTCGGTCGAGATAATGCCGGTGTTCACGCCGACGATGCCGTACTCCAACGCCTCGGCCACTTTGTAGACGCGGCTCAGGTCCTTGGCATAGAAATACGATGCCAGGCCGAAGATCGTATCATTGGCCATGGCAATGACATCATCTTCGTCCTCGAACTCGAACAAGGGCGCCAGTGGGCCAAAGGTTTCGTCCTGTGCTACCATCATGTCCTGAGTCACGCCGGTCACGATCGTGGGTTGGAAGAAGGTGCCGCCCAGATCATGAGGCAAGCCGCCGGTGAGAACCGCGCCGCCTTTGTCTGTGACATCCTTGATATGCTCTTCGACTTTGGCCACCGCGTCGTCGTTGATCAGGGGGCCGGTGGTTGTGCCAGCACTCAGTCCGTCGCCAACTTCGAGCGCTTCAACTGCGGCTTTCAGCTTGGCGGCAAAGGCGTCGTAGACGCCGGCCTGCACGTAAATGCGATTGGCGCAGACACAGGTCTGACCGTTGTTGCGGAACTTGCACAGCATCGCGCCTTCGACCGCTGCATCCAGATCGGCATCGTCGAACACGATGAAGGGCGCGTTGCCGCCCAGCTCCATCGAGCATTTCATGACCTGATCGGCCGCCTGGCGTAGCAGGATGCGGCCCACTTCGGTCGAGCCGGTAAAGGTCAGCTTGCGCACGCCGGGGTTCTCGCAGAACTCCTTGCCGGTCTCGCTGGCCTGAGTCGACGGCACGACGTTGAAGACACCCGCAGGCACGCCCGCCCGTTCTGCTAGCAGCGCCAGAACCAGGGCTGACAGAGGGGTCTCTGTCGCCGGGCGCGCGACAAATGCGCAGCCAGCGGCCAGTGCCGGGCCCGCCTTGCGAGTGATCATCGCGTTGGGGAAGTTCCAAGGCGTGATCGAAGCCGCCACGCCGATCGGCTGTTTCATCACCATGATCCGCTTGTCGCGCTGATGGCCGGGAATGGTCTCGCCATAGACCCGCTTGGCTTCTTCCCCGAAGAACTCGATGAAGGAGGCGCCATAGCCGATTTCGCCAACGGCCTCGGCCAGCGGTTTGCCTTGTTCGGCGGTCAGGATCTTGCCCAGATCCTCGGCGTTTTCCATCATCAGGTCGAACCAGCGGCGCAGGATGGCGGCGCGCTCCTTGCCGGTCAGCTTGGCCCATTCCTTCTGCGCGGCTTCGGCCTGCGCGATGGCGCCTGCGACTTGCGCGCGGCTGACATCGGCAACTTCGGCAATCACGTCCCCGCGCGCGGGGTTGGTCACTTCGAACGTGCCGTTATCACCATCAACCCATTGGCCGCCAATATAGGCTTTGGTCACCAGAAGGTCGGGATTCTTGAGCAGGGATTTCAGATCGGTCGTTGCGTCCAGCATGGGTCAGCCTCCGGCAATATTTGCGTTGCGCGCACCCAAGCAGGTGTCATGCGCTTTGTCTATGTCCATTGTCGCGCGGCGATGAACCCAGTTGTGCCCCTTTTCCACCGCGCAGGGACTTTAGCCCCCTGTCCGTGCCATATGGCTTTCATTTCTCTTGGGAGTTTGCGACAGTTTTCGAAATTTCCGAGCGATAGGGGATGTAAATGGGTGTTACATTACCTATCTATTTAGAAATATAAAGAAAAAGGGATAGCATAGATGTCGAACCAGCAATTTGAGGCATTGATCAAAGAGACTCAGTCCAAAGTGCGTGAGTCGCAATCGCAGATCGAAGGCCTGACTTCACGGATCGAGGCCGCACGCGCCAAAATCGGTACGGCCGAGGCGGATATCGACATCGAAAATGCCACGCTTGAGGACGTGCATGCTCATACCGAAGTGATGAACGCCAACATCGCCGAGCTGATCATGGGGCTGGACGATGTCACCAGCGCGTTTTCCAAGGATTTCGACGAGATGCGCTCGAAAACCGGGTGGGAGTCGTTTGTTGGCATCTTCTCGAAAGGCAAATCCGAGTCGATGCGACAGGAACGGATGCGCACGGCCAATATCGACGACAAGCTGCAGGACCTGATCGCCAAATCCGACGTGATCGTCAAACTGCTGGAGGGGCAACTGTCCGTGCTGGAAGAACAGCGGGTCAAGGTCGAGGACAACTTGACCGTCACGCTGGACGACCGGGAAGCGACCGTTGCGGAGCTCGAGGCGCTGCGGGCTGAGATTCAGGGCATGGACCCGACGATCATCACCCTGGAAAACAAGATCAGCGTCGAACAGGACGCCGCCGCGCGTACTCAGCTGGAAACCGAGCTGGCCGAGCTGAACAAGCAATACAACGCCAAGGTTCAGGAGGAACAGGTCAAGCTGGCCAAATCGCAAACGCTGGAGCGTTATATTGAAAAGGGCAAGACCTGGGTCGACTCGCTGCAAAACCAGGCGGCGACGCAGATGGTGCTGATCAACAAGCTGCAGACAGACACGCAACAGCGCGTTGTGCTGTATGACGCCCTGACCAAATCGCTGAAAACCGCGCAGCAGCAGGACGTGGCCCACCGCATCAACGAGATCGGCGTGCAGACCGACCAAGAGGCGCAAACCGCCATGGCCGCCATCGGCACCGCGACCAACCAGAAAATGGCCGACATGCTTGAGGCGCATGAGGACCACATGGTCTTTGCCCGCGACGTGCTGGAGAAAAAGGCCAAGGCGGATGAACGCTTTGCCCGTCGCTTTGCCTCGATTGTCGAGAAGCATGATAAGAATTTGTATGGGGGTTCTTGAGGGTCACCGTTGTGACTAAACACACCAATAACCGTTATACATCGGGTCTTACGCGCAGGGACATTCAGCTTCCCGCATGGGTAGAGAATGCGATGATCCTGCGCTGGTTCGCTATCGGCCTTGGCGTAATCTTCTACTGGATCACGGAGTCCCTTTGGGCTCCGGCTATTGGGATCGCAGTGTTCGCAGGGATCGGGCACTTGGTCTATCTAATTTACAAAAAGGAAGACCCGGTTTCGGCCGAAATCGCGTTCCACAATGACACTGATGGGTATCACTCAGGAGACGCGGATGGGGACGGAGACGGTGGAGACTAATGGAGACTAACCCCACCCAAGACCATGTCGGCCTGACTGACACCTTCGCCTCGCGCCGCTATTTTCGCAAATTCGAGGTGATCACCGTCCACCTCCTGCGCGTGGCCGCGACGATGGAGGCTGAGGGCGCTATCAGCAAGCAAGAGGTGCGGATTGTGTCGCGCTACCTCTCGGGGTTGCTCTACACCTTCCGCGCGCTCAGCATGAAATATCTGCTAGTCGGGCGCGATACGGGGCGGTTCTTTGGCAGCCTCGCCATGGACAAGCGCGACAGTGGGTTTCCGGTGGCGGCCGAGTTGCTGACCATGGCCAATGACGCGCAGCAGGCTCAGGTGCATCTGGCGAATATGCCCTCAGCCGATGATCTGAAAACCGACATGGTCCGCACCATTATTGGCGATCAGGAAATCCCGACCAAACTGCAATTCGCGCTGTCCCAACGGCTCTATTATGAGGAATTGCTGAAAGGAGAGCTGTTCTGGGCGCGCAACGATCCCGAATGCCACTGGATCGGGAATGAGGGTGAACGGCGCAAGTTCATGATCCATTGGGCGGTTTATGACAGCCAGATCAATCTGCCGGTCATCTACCTGATGCAGTTGGAGGATAGCGGCAAGACTGCCCTGCCCAAAGACCAACGCCGCTGGCCCGAGGTGCAGGCACATCTGATGGCGCAATCCTTAGGCGGGTTGAAACTGGTGACCATCGCCAAGGGCTTTGATCAGGATTTCGACGACCTGCATCCCAAACATCTGCGCCGCATTCATGTGGGGCCGATGTATTCCTCAGCCTTCACGGAACAATCCGGCCCCTTGCGGCAAGTGCTAGAGGACGCGCAGGCACCGGAGGGTCAGGATTGGGCGCTGGCCTGGACGACTGAGGAGCTGGAAAGCGAAGAGGTGATCGAGGAACGCGCCGGGTGGTTCTCGACCGTCGAGCGTGAGGTGTTTGCGCTGGACCCGTTTGGCGGGCAAGGGGCTGAGACCGGGGCGACGCGCACCCAGCGTTCGATCATTCTGCCTCAGCGTCCGTTTCAGGTACTGGCCGAGCGCGACCCGCCGGGCTTTGCCGATGTGCGCAAATTCGTGGTCAGCAAATCGGGGCAGGTGTTGCGCTATTAGAATTTTTGCCTCCGGCGGAGGTATTTTTGAACAGAAGAAGAATGGGCGGTTTTTGAGATGAGTTTGACGTCAGATCAGATGGAATTGCGGGAAGACGATATTCGCAAGCATTACCCGGCGGCGACGGCCCTTTTGAACGGGTTCGAACACGCGCCGCGGATTGCGAAACCCGTTGATATGGCGGTCGAGCGGTCCTCGGGCGTGTCGACGGGGCGGCGGTTTCGATCGACCACGCCCGGTTTGGTGACACGCCGCACCGCGCGGACGGATGGGGTGCATCTGGTTGAGCGGATCGAGGCGTCGGATGATGGTGATACGCTCGTGTCTCCGCCACAGGCGACCACCCAGCAGGCCATTCGGCGCGCGATTGCCATCGCTCTGGCCGTTGCCGAGGCATATGCAGAACAGACTCCGTTGGCAGATTTGAAGCGTGCCAATCTGGCGGGGGATCTGCCTGTTGCGCGTAAGACCGAGTTTTCGGAGTTGCTGACGGCTGAGGCGCTGATCACATCGCACACATTCGGCAATGCGTTTGCTTATCTGATGTCGTCCCATTTGGGCGAAACCACAGTTGATCTGGGCGAGATCGAAGAGGTTCTGACCGACAATGGCCAGCTTGCCCTGCACGGTGCCTTATGGGAGCTGGATCAGGTGCTGACCAAACACGCCCTGGACGACGCGCACCTGATCGCCGCCACCAGCGCCTATGCCGAGCAGCTGATGGACAAGGTCGCCCTGCGCGCCCAGTCCGCAGGCCATCTGGCCCCGTTCCAGAATGCGGCCTGGCATATCGAGGCCGACGATCTGACGATCCGGGGGTTCGAACCGGCCTCTAAGGCGAAATCCACCACCCTGACCATGACGTTCAAGAAACCGAATGAGGTCGTGGGCAACCATATCGCCAAGTATCAGGCGATGAAGTTGGCCAAGATGCTGATGGCCTATGACTTCGACCGACGTCTGAACCCGTTCGCGGAACTCGGCGGGTTCATCTTTACCTTCATGGGTGACGGCAAACCGGGCACCGGCAAAACCACTCTGATCCAGATGATGGCCGGTCTGATCAACGACTATTGCCAGAACGCGGGCTATCCGTTTCGCTATCAGAACCTGAGCACCGACAATATCGACAGCTATCAGGGTAAATCCGGCCAGAACGCCAAGGCGTTCATCAACACGATCATCGACCCCTCAGTCATTGGCTTCGGCACAATCGACGACATTGACCAGCTGGCGGGCAAACGCAGCGACCGGCAGTCCTCGGCCGGGCAGTTGGAAATCACTGCCGTTTTGATGGAGAGCTTTGCCGGCGCCAACACCGTCGTGCGCGGCAACTGCACGTTTGGCATGTTCTCGAACTACCCCGAGAATGTGGACGACGCCCTGCGCCAGCGGGCGGGCGCCCGGTTCCTGGTGGACGGGCCGCAAACGCGCGAGGATTACATCGACATCCTGCACCTGCTGATGGGCCGCAACCACGATATCCCGCTGGGCGAACACGAAGCCTATGCCGCGCAAGAGATCAAAAAGGCCGTCGCCGCCAGTTTCGAAAGCCATTCCCGACCGCATGAGGACGCTTTGCTGCAGGTCTATGACCGAGTCTCCGACGAGATCGGCCAGATGGACACGATCGCCAAGCTGGGCACCTACCTCAAGGCGATCCAACAGGCGGATGAGCGCTTTACCGGCCGCGCGATCAAGAACATCACCGACGCGGTCAAGGTCCGCGCTATGGATTTCGAACTGCCCGACGAGTGGATGGAAAACCCAGACCTGTTCCTGTTCCGCGACTACGACACCAAGAAGGCGATGATCGAGGACCTGCGCCAGCCGATTACGGTCGAGATGGTGATGCAGGAGATCAACCGCTACGCCGACAGCGAATTCCGTTATGCCGACAAGAGCGATGAGGTCGCCATCGAAAACGCGGTGCGCGAAATGAGCCGTATGGAAGAGGCCAAGCGGCGGTACCTGGAGGGGAAGGGATAATGCTCGTCTACGCGATTTCTGGCTTTGCGCTTGTATTGGGTCTGATCCTACCTCTGCGTTGGGGAGTGATCGGATTTCTGGCTGCTGTAGCGGTGCTGTTCTTGACCCAGTTCGGCGTGAACGCGAGCAGCGGCTTCGAGGGCACCTCATGGGAAGAGTCCCTGATCCTGTTTGAGGGTAGCGTGGTGTCTTACATCGGGTTCAACCTGCAGATCACAGCGCGGGCGTTTGCATTGCCGTTGTTGGTGCTGGCGGTTGTGGTTGTTTGGCGTTTCAAGAGGGTGGGATGAGATAAGTGACGCAACAGACGAAAACCCAACTGGATAGTGAATTCCGGTCCGCCAACAAGAGCGACAAGGTCGCTATTGAGAACGCCCGTGAAATGCGTCGGATAGAAGAGGCCAATCGGCTACATCTGGAGGGGAAGGGGTGAGCGATAGTCCAATCCGCTTTAATGAGTTCAAACTAACGAAGTCTGATCTTAGTTGGATGACCAAGGAAGAGATGGCCGTACTTGGTATGCTATCCTTCATTTGCATTGAACTAAACGTTTTCGCGCGATTTCTGAGGCTCACTGAGCAGCAGGTAGACGACATTGGCCCAGTTAAATTTGCAGCTGATCTGCAATACAATGTGGTTCTTAGAACTTTAACTTCTAAGGCTTTTGAGGCTCATGAGTTCCTCAGACAAGTGAGTAAGAAAGCTAAATCGACAGATTCTGAGATTTTTGCGCTAATTCAGAAAAAAGGGAGAAATATTAATGAGTTAAAAAGCTCCGATGGCCGAGCGAAGAATCTAAATATTAGAAACGATGTGAGTTTTCACTATGATTTCGATTTGGCTAAAAAGAATATCAAAAGTCTGCCTGAAAACGCGGATGCGTCAGTTTACCTAAATTCTCTGGACTGCAACTCGTACAGCGTTTTGGGAGAACGGTTGATGTTCGTGGAGCGACTGCGACGATTTTCTGATGCGGACAAGAAATTCGAAGATCCAGACGAGCTTGCGAAAAGTTGGATAGAGTGGTCTTCACAAGTCGTTTTTCTGATCATGGAACTACAATCGGAATTGATTGGTTTCGTACTGAGCAAAGTAGGAATAGTGGCGAAAGAGACAAGTTACTTCGTAGAACCTGAGTTCATCGCAGCGGATAGTGACGCGGTGATTCCAGTATTTGTTCGGATCGACGAATGATCCGTCTCATCGAAAAAGGCCTGATGTTCGGCAACCTCGTCCACATCTCCAGCCCGGCTCTGGTCGAGCGGTATAACCGCGCGTTTCAGCATCTGGCGGGCAAGACCACGGCTCTGACGGATTTCCATGTCGATATCTCGGGCTATTCGCCGGAGGTGGGGATTGAGCTGGACGACCCGCTCTACCTCAACCCCAATGGGGTTAACCGGCAGTTCATCCTGCTGACGACCGAGCAGAAACGCGCGCCTTTGCTGAACGTCAAATTCTCGACCTCGCGCGATATTCTGCGTGAGTTTATCGAGATGAACGAGGCGCAATTGTTCGCCCTGACCGCCACAGATGCGGTGGCCGGTGAACTGGTGAACTCGGTCTTCAAACTCACCACGCCCAATGATCTTCTAAACCTGCGCAAGATCGAGATTGAGGCCGATACAGCAGGCGGCACCCTGCGCAAAGCCGAGCAGCTGGCGGGCATGGTCGAAAAGTTCAAGACCGAAGAGGATGCGTGGTTCGATGATGTCCTGATCGCCCAGATGATCGAAACGGCGAAAGAAACCGGCGACGTCACCCGCAACCCGGTCCACCTCCGCCACACGGCGTTTGAGCAGCGCAACTTCTGGACGGCACATTTCGGCGGGCTGTACCTGTTCCCGGACATGGATCACCCGGCGGCGATTTGCATCGGCGAAAAGCCTGATGATCTGAAAATCAAATATACGTTTGACCCGTCTCAACGGAACCAGATTGCTAAATTCCTCGACTATAACGATCTGGTGGAACCCATCGTGAAGGCGCGCGGCGTGGATGCGGCGGCGATCCTTCAGCAAAAGATGGATTTTCTGACCGTTGCCGCCGCCGCAGATGCTGATGTTGATCTGATGGGGCTGGATCGCCGCGATATGAGGCGTTTGGCGCGAAACCACTCGGATCGCTTGCCCGAGGCATATCACGGTCTCGCCAAACTCTTGCGCTGGGCGACGGATGGGGGGCCTTGGCCGCGGATCACCTCGGACCATCCGGCGTATTTCTACACGTTGCGCGCCGCGGATACGCCATACCGCGATTTGGTGAATATGTTGCTGTCCGAACTGGCTCCGCTGGACCCACGCCAGATGTTCATCTGTCACAAAGAGCTGTTCTACAAAACCTACGCCACATGGCCCGAGGCCAAGAAGGCCTATGTTGCCGAGTTTCTGGCCCGCGAGTATCAAGTGGATAAATCCGGTGCTCGTGCGGCTCTGTTCGGTCATGAACCGGACATGAGCGGAGAAGATCGTGTCAGCGATACAATCATCGCGCGGGTCGGACCTTGGGGCGCCGTCGGGAGGAGTTGATATGTTCGGAGCGATGCGCCTGTTTCTGGTCCTGCTGGTTCTGCAGACAATTGCCTATTTCGCGCTGTCGTTCTATTCGCGCGGCGTTCGCCGTCGCAAGCTTGAGACGTGGTGGGATAAGAAGGGCAAACAGGGAAATAAAGAAGCCTTTGTGGAACGCGGGCTGCACGTCTATGACAATTCGTTCCGGCGCAAACTGATCCTGGCGGTGTATATTGTCCCTTGGGTGGCAATCGGCGCATTGATCTACATCGTGAATTATATGTGAGGGTTACGGCATGGCCTATGTGAAATGGGCGTTCATCATCATCTTCTGGGGCACCGTCGCTGTGATCCTGCAATATTCGCTCCCGCAGCATGATGTCGTGCGCATCGTCAACACCTATGAAGAACGGCAAGACCTGAACGACTGGACCCGTATTTTCTGGTCCGAGCCCGAAGATCAATCCGCCAGCCTGTCGAACCGCGACGTGCAGTTTATCCAGGCCGTCCGTGCTAACGGGAAGCCCATCGTCTACCGAAATGAGGATACCGGCTGGGGCTGGCCGTTCTATTTCAAGTTCGACACCGCCAACCTGTACACCGAGGCCAATGACGCGATTTCGGACAAGAACAATCCCGACTGGGTTGTTGTAACCCACTATGGCTGGCGCAATGAGTTCATGTCGATCTTTCCCAACGCCGTCTTTATCAATCCGGTCGAAGGTCCAGACGCGCGGATCATCCCATGGTTCAACATTGCCTTCCTGACTGTCTTTGCTGCCATTGTCTGGGCGCTTTGGGTGCGCTGGCGCCGGTTCCGTCAGGCGCGGATCGACCCGATGCTCGAGTCGATGGAAGATGGGATCTATGCCGCAGGCGACGCCATAGATGAACGGCGCAGTCGGTTCCGCCGTTGGCTGGATAGTTGGAAATCAAAATAGAGGCCCGGCCCGTGAAGGGGGCCTCTATCGTACGATGAATTCGGCATGCAGGGCGCCCGCGGCTTTGATCGTTTTCAAAATGTCGATCATGTCGCGCGGCGAAACCCCCAGGGCATTCAGCCCTGCCACGACCTCAGATAGGGTGGTGGCTTCTGAGATTTCGGCCAGACCGGTGCCTTCCTCTTCTTCGATGCCGGCGAAGGTTCTAGGCACCACGACGGTCTCTCCGTCAGCGAACGGGTTGGGTTGTACGGCAATCGGAGCCTCTTCCACCGTCAGGGTCAGGTTGCCTTGCGACACCGCGACCCGAGAGATCCGAACCTCTTGCCCCATGACAATCGTGCCCGAGCGCTGATCCACCACAACACGGGCCTTGGTTTCAGGCTCAACCAGAATATTTTCGATCCGACCGATTGCGTGCGCTGTCGACACGGACTGAGTTGCCGCGATGTTCAGCTCAACAGTTCCGGAATCGCGCATAATGGCCACGGCGCGGTTGAATTCGCGGTTGATGGCCGTTTCGATCCGCCCCGCTGTCGTAAAATCAGGCTCACGCAGGGCTAAACGCATTTGGGTCAGGGTAGACAAATCAAAGTCGATCTCGCGCTCGACCCGCGCGCCGGATGGGATTACGCCCGAGGTCGGAACGCCCCGAACGACGGTCGCGGCCTCACCCTCAGCCGATGCGCCGCCTGCCAGAACTGTGCCTTGGGCCACGGCATAGATTTGCCCGTCCGCCGCGTTCAAAGGGGTCATGATCAGCGTGCCGCCCAAAAGGCTGCTCGAATCCCCGATGGCCGAGACAGTGACGTCGATTTGCCCTCCGACCCGCGAAAACGGGGGGAGGCTGGCCGTCACAAGGACGGCGGCCACGTTCTTGGGGCGAAAATCCTCGCCATTCACATTCACGCCCAGCCGTTCGAGGATGTTGGACATGATCTCTTCGGTGAAGGGGGAATTCCGCAACCCGTCGCCGGTTCCATTCAGGCCTACGACAAGGCCGTAGCCGACCAGGTCGTTGCCGCGAACCCCGTCGAAATCAACCAGATCTTTCAGACGGATTGCGCCGGCGAAAGCAAGGCAGGGCATCAGAGCCAAAAGAAAAACAAGAACCCTCATCTCAGGAAGTTCACCAGTGATAGGTTCGCATTGCGAACGGTGACGGAATAGAGGCTTTCCAATTGGAACTGCACGGCCTGAAGCTTGGTGGCCGTTTCATAGGGATCGGCCTTGATCAGGGCGTTGCGAGTGTATTCCAGACTGGTGCGCGCGGCGGCGTTGCGGGTTGTCGCCTGTTCGACGCGCGCTTCGGCTGCACCGACCTCGGCCCGCAAAATGACCGTGTCATCCTGCGCATTTGCCAGGGCAACGCCCAACTGCTTGAACAGCCCGGTGCGCTGATCGTTTGGCACTGCCAAAGCATCGTCGGCAACAAGCGCGGCGATAGCAACATCCCTGAGCGCCGCCTTCAGCGCAGGGTCCGTCGCCGTGATATCGAGAGTAATACGTTCATTCTCGGCAATCTGCATGGACGGCAGTGCGGCGTTCGACCCTTGGTATATCACTGCGTCGAAACCTGCGGGGTCGTTGAACCAAGCCTCGGCTGCGTTGCGAATGTCGGTCACAGTCACCAAGCCCGTCAACTCAGCCTCAAGCGCGGTCAGCAAGGTCTCGGCCGAGGGCAGCGGCGAGACATCCGTCGCAGTGCCGGAAAACAGGCTGCGACCGCCAATCCGGGTGTTCAGCGCTGACATCATCGTGTCCAGCTCATTCCGGGCTTGGACCGAGGCTTGTTCATGCGTCACAGCGTGGTTTGCCGTTCCAAAGGCCAGCAACGTTGCCGTCATCTCGCCAGTTGAGTCACTGAACACGCCGAGGCTTTGCTGCATGGCGTCCGAGAACAGCTTGGCCTCGGACGTGGCGGTGCCAAACGCATCCAATCGCGTCAGGCTGCGGTCCAAATCGAGGAGATGCGAATAGTCGCCGCCCAGATGGCCTGAGACGTCCTGCACCTTGCCGGTCGACATTTCATACGAAAGCGTTTCAATCTGTTGCTTGATCTGGGTGGACCGGGTCTGCAAGGTCAGACCTCGGGCAAGATCACCTATGGATGTCAGCGTCATGTTTATAGCCTCAATAGAGTGTCCATCAGCTCATCCACGACCGAGATGAGACGCGCATTGGCCGCGTAGGCCTGTTCGATCTGCATCAACTGTTGCAGTTCCTGATCGGTATCAACGCCCTGCTCCGCCTCTAGCTGCTGCATCTGCTTCTGGGCACCGGTGGCGAATGTTTTGCGTTGTTCGGCGACATGGGCATCTGCGCCAACGCGCGACATCATAGCCTCGGCGATCTCTGAGGCGCGCATGTTGCCGGTGCCAAAGATCGCCCCGGCGACCGGGCGGGATTCAACCAGAACGGCGCTGAAGGCCTGCAGCTGGGTCGAATCTCCGGGGTCGTTCGGGGCAGCAGCGCCGAGACCTGCACGCAGCCTCCAGCTGTCGCCACCGGAATCCGGGTCGACGACCGTGTTGAGGCTGATGCGAGAGGCAATCCCGGTCAGCATCGTCAAATCCAGACGGTTTCCGCCGTCCGTGAACAAACCCGGATCGGTGGCCAAGGCCGTTGGATCCAGCCCGGGTGTTTCAAACCGCTCCACTAAATCACGCGCAACCGTGTCGAGTTGGGTTTGCACCTCGGGCGCAAGCTGGTCGCGGATTTCAAACTGGGCCGCCAGGGCCCCGCCGCGGATCTGCGCGGTATCACCGCTGGTCCGGACCGGGTTTCCGTTCATCTCCAGCCCCGATAGCAGGCCGTTTCCAACAGTCATATGGGGCTGAGTGTCGCCTGTTGTGGTGAAGGAAAACTCAGCCGCTTTGCCCTCAAGCAGGATCAGCCCGCCATCAGAGTAGAGAGAAACACGGTCATTGTCGCGCGGGACGACATTGACCGGAATCAGCTCATTGACCTGGTCGATCAGAACCCGCCGCTGATCCAGAAAGGCATTGATGTCACCGCCCGAGTTCCGGATCGCAGGGATTCTAGCGTTCAGATCCTCGATGTCCTTGAGGGTCTGGTTCAGGCTGGCGATCTGCGACCCGATCGTCCGGTCCGCGTCCGAACGCAACTGGCGCAATCCTTCGGATGCCCGGTTCAGACTAGCGGCCAGATCGCTGCCACTACGGGCCACTTGGTCCAAACGCTCGACCGAGTCAGGCAGGCTGGCGGCGGTGATCAGGCTGCTTTCGAACTCGGCCAGACGATTGGAGAGAGATGCCGCGTCCTCGGGCGTGCCCACGACCCTTTCAAGCTGAGTGTGAAAGTCGGCCAAAGCGGATTGGTGCGACAGATCGGCGTCAGTGGCGCGGCGATTGGCCGTTAGAACCGGGTCCTGATGCCGAATGATGCCTGCGGTGCGGACGCCATTGCCTGAAATCAGGCTGGTGGTCAGCTCCAATGAGCGTTTCGCATAACCGGGTGTCAGGGCGTTGGCGATATTTCCGGAAACGACCGACGCACCCCGGCTGGTGGCGGTCAGGCCGGTCATGGCGTTGTTCAAAGCTGTCGACAGGTTCATCCGACGGGTCCTTTCCGAGGGTCAAAATCAGCGTTTGATATTGGTGGTTTCCTGCAGCATCTCATCGACGGTCTGGATCACCTTGGCGCTTGAGGAATAGGCGCGCTGGGTCTTGATCATCGAGGTCAGCTCGGTCGCGACATCCGTGGTGGATTCCTCGCGCGCGAAGGATACGAGGTCACCCGTGGGGCCCTCGCCCGCATTCCACAGGAAGAACGTGCCACTTTCACGCGAGGGTGCGTAGGTCTGGCTATCCAGCGCGGTCAGGCCGTTGGGGTTTGGGACATCTGCCAGAGGGATCTGGAACATGCGGCGGCTGACGCCAGTGTCGTAGAAGGCATAGACATATCCGTTTTCATCGACCTGAACGCTGGTCATCGTTCCCACCGCTGACCCGTCGCGCGTGATCGAGACGGGAGCGAAGGTGTCCGAAAGCTGCGTGATCCCATCCGCATCGCCGATCTGACCTATATTGATCTCCATTGGTCCGCCCGCGACGTTCACCACTACGCTGCCGGTTGGCGGATCATACGCGCCGCCCGAAACAGGAGTGACCGTGGCAAGCGTACCGCCAGCGGTCCGGCTGTCGGTGAAGGTCAGAGTGTATTCGCCGATCACCGCCCCGCCTGACGCTGAATCGCGCATGATCATGGTCCATTCATTGCCGGACCCTGTTGCCGGAACGGTTGGTACCAGCTCGATATCGACGCTCTCGGATTTGCCCAGGTTGTCGAAATATTCAACGGACAGAGGCTGCGTATCACCCGGCGCGCCCGCATCTGTGGCGGTCGCGGGCAGGTTCATGCGAAGGTTCATCTGTGTTGTCGGAGCACCGGACAGCTGGTTTACACTCAGCTGAATGGGCTCAAGCGCCGCGGGCGTATCCCGTGGCACAGCAGGGATCGAGCCATCCGGGTTCGCGCGCCATCCCAGAAGCACCAGACCCGATTCGGTGACCAGATAGCCCTGATCATTGGTGCGAAACGACCCGGTGGTGGTCAGCAGCATCTCATTCGAGCCACCCGCAATCTGCGAGCTTGGCCGCACCGGCAGCATGCCCCGCCCGCGCACCGCCAAATCGGTCGAGTTGTTCGTTGTGACCAGCGAGCCGCGTTGATCAATCAGTCGCTGGCTCGTAGTGCGCACACCACCGGCGGAATAGCTGCCCCCCTGGCCCGAGGTGACCATGGAGTGAAAATCCGTCTCCACCCGCTTGTAGCCGTAGGTTGAGGAGTTGGCGATGTTGTCTGAAATCGTAGCCAGCCTGTTGGCATTGGCCTTCAACGCCGCCACACCGGCATTCAGCGAAGAGGAAATGGTCATTGGCACGCCCTTCTGTTGCGTCAATCGTTGATGCAACAGGTAACGCGCTGGGCCTTAACAGCGCGCTAACAGGTAAAATGCCACCTATCCTTTAGCGATTTCGCAGAAAGATCACCTCGATCCGGTTGTTGCGCACGGCCATGGGATTGCTGTTCGACAACTCTCGGTCCGCGTGCCCGGTCACCCGGTCAAGCCTCTGTTCTGAAAACCCTCTATCCTCAAGAAGCTGCCGGACAACCTGCGCCCGCGCGGTGGACAGATCCCAAGCCGGGTTGTCGGCCAGAACCACCGGAGACGCGCTGACATGCCCTTCGACGGCGACGTCATTGCGCACCAGATCCGATGATCGGGCCACCAATAGGGCAAGCGCGCGCATCATCGTGGTCGGCTTGTCTGTTCCCGATTCGAACAGAGGCTGATCCTCGGTGTCGAACAGTTCGACCACCAGCCCTTCGTCGGTGACTCGCGTGACGATGTGCTTCAGCACTTTGTCCGACACCATACTCTCACCCGTGCGCCCCAATAGCTGCGCCTCGAGCGTCGAGAACTCCTCGGTCGTTCCTTTGCCTGCGCCGTCGGCATCCACCCCGGTGGAGCCGCGCGCCTTCCGGGCATCGGTCGGGAAACGGGCGCTTGCACCCGATCCGTCCATCACCATCGTTTTCTCGGAAAACATGTTGTTGCCGCCAAAGGCCCCATCGCCCCCACCTGAGACCGGGTTCACCGGAATCGTTGGCGAGAAGTAATCCGCCAGCCCTTTGCGTTGTTTTTCGGTCGTTGCATTTAGCAGCCACATCAACATGAAGAAAGCCATCATGGCCGTGACGAAGTCCGCATATGCGACCTTCCACGCGCCACCGTGATGGCCATCGCCACCTGATACACGCTTCTTCTTGATGATGATTGGCGCCGCATTGGTTTGCGCACCCATCTCCACCACCTTTTTATCACCCACTTACAGGCGTAGCAGTGCAGGTCTTAAGGGCGGCTTAACACTTAAAATGCTTGGGATTTCGCCTCATCGCGGCAAACCCGCAGATGCCCTGCGCAGGATCAGGGACAACCGGTTGAAGCTGTTCTCAATACCCTCCGGATCGGTTTTGCCGAAGAAGCTGTCCAGCTCATCATGAACACGCACGGCCTGATCCAGCAGCGGATCCGTACCCTCGGCATAGAGCCCGGCCCGGATCATCACCTCGGACTGCTCGTAGCTGCCTACCAGTTTGCGGGCTTCCGAGATCATCTGGTTCTGGGCCTCAGTCGCGGCGGCAGGCAGGCTGCGCGACACAGAGCGGCTGAGGTCAATCGCGGGGAATCGCCCGCGCTCAGCGATGTCGCGGCTCAGGACGATATGGCCGTCCAGAACGCCACGCAAGATATCCGCAACGGGTTCGTCCATATCGGAGCCAGCGACCAGAACGCTGAAAACGGCAGTGATGTCGCCCTGCGCCTGTGTGCCCGGACCGGCGCGCTCACACAGATTGGCGATCAAAGGGGTCACCGACGGAGGGAACCCGCGAAGCGAGGGGGATTCCCCCATCGCCACGGCGATTTCACGATGCGCCTCGGCAAAACGCGTGACCGAATCGGCCAGGAACAACACGTTGAGGCCCTGATCTCGCAGATACTCGGCCACCGACATCGCTGACCACGCGCAGCGGCGACGGGCTAGAGCGGACTGATCCGAGGTCGCCGCCACCACAACCGCGCGTTTCATCGCCTCGGGCCCCAGCGCATGGGCCACGAATTCATTCACTTCGCGCCCGCGTTCCCCGACCAGAGCCACCACAACCGCATCCGCCTGCATCGACCGGGCCAGAGTCGCCAGCAGCGTCGATTTCCCCACACCCGAGCCAGCGAATAGACCCACGCGCTGGCCCTGCACGATCGGCAGGATGGTGTTTAGTACAGACAGACCCGTTGCTATCCGCTCACCCAGCGGTTTGCGCTCAACAGCGGGCGGAGGAGGTTGCACAATGTCCCGCGCCTGCGCCCCCGGCAGCAGCGGTTTCCCGTCCAGCGCCCGGCCAAACGGGTCAATGACCCGACCCAACCAATGCATCCCCGGCGCAAACTCGGGTGAGGCCTTCCGGCTCACCCGGTTGCCAAGGCTGACGCCATCGGGCGCAGAGCCGGGAATCATGTGGATATGCTCGGCCCCCACATGCAGAACTTCGCCCTCAAGATCGGGACCCGCGCGGCGGTGGAGCGTCAGCAGGTCACCGATTCGCGCGTGTTCGGTCAGGCCGCTGACCTCGATCACCCCATGCGCCACGCCGGACACAAGGCCCACATGGCGCACCGCAGACAGCCTGTCGAATTCGTATTTCAGAAGCATCGGATCGAGATCTGACATTGTGGGTTCTCCAACTGGGTTCTGAAAACGGTTTCTAAAGGAATCGGGGTTAAGCCTTGATTGAAATTGATCGAGGGAGAAGCCCCGATGTTCTCTGACCTGAACGTCTTTAAGACAGCGTACGCAATGGCAACCCATGCCGGACAACGGCAGGCTGTCATTGCGCGCAACATGGCCAACGCTGATACACCGGGCTACCAGCCCCGCGATATCGAGGCCTTTAAAACCGCATTCGAAAACACCTCGGCCAAGACCGAAATGACCGCCACCCGGCAGGGTCATCTGAACGGCAGCAGCCCAGCCGGGCAGACATGGGCCGAGTTTGAGGCTGAACCGCACGGCGATCCCAATGGCAATGGCGTGTCGTTGGAAGGCGAGATGCTCAAAGCGATTGAGGTCAAGCGCCAGCATGACCGCGCTCTGGCGATCTATCGCTCGTCCATTGGCATTCTGCGCACCAGTCTGGGCCGTGGGTAAGGAGCGTTTGAAATGAGCGATTTTTCCCATTCCCTATCCGCCTCGGCCAGTGCGTTGCGCGCGCAGGCTGCCCGTTTGCGGCACGTGTCCGAGAATATTTCGAACGCGGATACGCCCGGATACCGGCGTAAAACCGTACCGTTTGAGACCGTCCAGCAGGACGGCAAGGCGATGGTGCAGGCGGGCCGCGTGCAGCTGGATCGCCGCGACCTGTCGCGCATTCACGACCCGAGTCATCCGCTCGCGGATGAAAGCGGGCACTACCTCGGCTCGAATGTCGATCTGATGATCGAGATCGCCGACGCACGTGAGGCCCAGCGCAGCTACGAAGCCAACCTCAAGATGTTCGATCAGACGCGGCAGATGTCCTCGTCCCTTATGGAATTGCTTAGAAAATAAAGGAGAACCAGAATGGATATCCGATCCCTGACCGCCGCACAGAACTACACTGTGGCCCGACCTGCAACGCAGGCCAATCCTGACCATGAAGGCATGGCACAAGGCCTGCGTTCAACGTTTCAGGACTTTGCCACAACCCTCAAGCAGAGCGAGCAGATGTCGCAGGCCGCGATGACCGGGCAGGCCGACCCGCATGCGCTGGTGCAGGCTCTGGCCCAGACTGAACTTGCGGTCGAAACCGCCGTGATCGTCCGCAACAAGGTGGTCGAGGCCTATCAGGAAATCCTGAGAATGCCGGTCTGAGCCATGCTGAGCGAAGGTCTTTTCTACGACATCGTCCGTCAGGCGCTTTGGGTCGCGGTGATCACCTCGGTCCCGATCCTGACGGTGGCGCTGATCTCGGGCCTGATCGTGGGTCTGTTTCAGGCTCTCACCTCGGTGCAGGAGATGACGCTGACCTTCGTGCCCAAGCTGATCGCCATCGTCGTCGTGTTCTGGATTTCGATGGGGTTCATGACCCAGACACTTGTCACGTTTTTCACGGGAACCCTGGTTCCGCTGATCGCAGGAGGTCGCTGATGGATACCGCCTATGTCACCTTGTCCCGCCAATCCGGGCTGATGAATGAAATGCGGCTGGTGGCGAATAATATCGCCAACGCTAACACCACCGGCTACCGCGCGCAGGGGCTGGTGTTCTCGGAATTTGTCCGCGACATGCCGGGTAATCCGTCCCTGTCCATGAGCCGGGCCGAGGCGCGCAATACCTCCCACCAGCAAGGGGTCTTGACCGAAACCGGAGGGCAGTTCGACTTTGCCATCGAAGGCGATGGCTTCTTTATGGTGGAAAAACCGGAAGGCAACCGCCTGACCCGCGCGGGCAGCTTCTCTCCCAATGCCGAGGGCGATTTGGTCGCCCCGGATGGCGCGCGGGTGTTGGACAGCAATGGCTCGCCGGTTTTCATTCCGCCCGATGCGGCCTCGATTGATGTAGGCAGCGACGGCACGCTCAGTGTCGAAGGGCAGTTGCTGGGTCAGATCGGGGTCTACCGCGTCGAAGAACTCAAGGATCTGGTGCGTGAGGGCAATACGCGGTTCAGTACCACGGGCAATATTGAACCCGTTGATGAGCCTGTTGTCCTGCACCGTTTTCTCGAAGGGTCGAATGTCAACGCCATCGCTCAGGTGACCCGGCTGATCGAAATCCAGCGCTCCTACGAATTGGGTCAGAGCTTTCTCGAAACCGAACATGAACGGGTACGCGGCGCGCTCAAGGCGCTGATGCGCTAAGAAAGGAGACATCCCATGCGGGCATTGAAAATCGCAGCGACAGGTATGACCGCGCAGCAAATGCGTGTCGAGACGATCTCGAACAACCTCGCGAATATGAATACCACCGGATACAACGCGCGCCGGGCCGAGTTCGCGGACCTGCACTACCAACAGATGGCGCGGGCCGGCGCGGTCAATGCCTCAGACGGGACGGTGCTGCCAACGGGTATTCAGCTGGGTCTGGGCGTGCGCCCTGCCGCTGTGACGGTGCAGCTGGCACAAGGGGCCGTGTCGGCGACGGGGAATGATCTGGACGTGGCCATCGAAGGACGCGGCTATCTTGAGGTGACGCTGCCAAACGGTCAGGCCGCCTTTACGCGCGATGGCAGTCTGAAACGCTCGGCCGAAGGGCTGATTGTGACATCGGACGGGTTCGCCGTCTCACCCGAGATCACAATCCCCGACGATGCGCGGTCCATTTCGATCAACGCGTCGGGCGAGGTCTACGCCTATTTCGACGATGCGCCCGAAGGCCAAAGATTGGGCGAGTTCACCTTGACAAGTTTCTCGAACGCCAAGGGTCTGGAGGCCATTGGCAGCAATCTCTTCAAAGAGACGGAGGCCTCTGGCGCGCCGGTGCAGGGCGTCCCCGGTGAGGACGGCTTGGGCACATTGCGGCAGGGATATCTTGAGGACAGCTCGGTCGATGCCGTGCGCGAGGTGACCGAACTGATCGAGGCCCAGCGGGGCTATGAAATGAACGCCAAGGTCATCACCGCCGTCGATCAGATGATGAGCGCAACGACGCAGGTGCGCTGATGCGTGTGTTGATGCTTGGCCTGACCCTGATGGCGCCGGTTGGGGCCCTTGCCGAGATTGTGGTACCGATCAGGACGATCCGCGCGAAGGAGATCATCTCGCCCGCAGATCTTGAGACAAAGCCCCGCGACCTGCCGGGGGCTGTGACCGATCCGAATGCACTGATCGGGCAGGAGGCCCGCGTCGCACTCTATCCCGGCCGCCCCATTCGTGCGGCGGATGTCGGTCCGCCCGCGCTTGTGGATCGCAATGATCTGGTCGTTCTGGTGTTCAGCAGCCAGCCGCTGTCGATCACCACCGAAGGCCGCGCGCTGGGCCGGGGCGCGGTGGGGGACCGAATTCGAGTAATGAACCTGTCCTCGCGGACAACAGTTACGGGCCGTATCCGGTCTGATGGTCAAATCGAGGTAAAATGATGTCTGGATTGTCAAAACCCCTTCTTCTTGCGGTACTTACGATTTCGGCCTGCGGGCGACTGGATCACCTGGGCAAACCGCCCAGCTTCACCCCGACCGAGGATTCGCCGGAACAGGTGGCGATGCTGTGGCCGGGCCTGCCCTTGCATACTCAACCGCAGCGAACGGTGGATCGGTCGTCGCTTTGGAGTGGGGGGCAGCAGTCTCTGCTTGGTGACCAGAGGGCCATCAAGAAAGGCGATATCCTGACCGTCGTGATTGAGCTGGATGAAGAGGCTGAGATTTCCAACAACACCAACAGGTCGCGGTCAGGATCTGAAAATCTGTCGGTGCCGCACCTGTTCGGATTGCCACAAAGGGCACAGGATAAACTGCCCGAAGGGGCCTCGTTCGACGAGGCCGTTGGGATCGAGTCCGAGGCCTCAAGCTCTGGCCGCGGTTCGGTGCGACGGAATGAGAAACTGACCCTTCGCGTGGCCGCGACGGTGATCGATGTGCTGCCGAACGGAGTTCTGTCGATCTCGGGCGCGCAAGAGCTGCGCGTGAACTTCGAGCTGCGAGAGCTGCTGGTGGCGGGTTATGTGCGCCCGCAGGATATCTCGCGCAAGAATGAGATCACCTATGACAAGATTGCTTCGGCACGTGTGTCCTATGGTGGTCGCGGGCAGATCACGGATGTGCAACAGCCGCGCTACGGCCAGCAGATCCTCGATACCGTTTTGCCGTTCTAAGGGGCTCTCATGATCAAGAAACTGCTTCCCGTGATCCTTCTGGTCGTTGGCACGGGCGCCGGCATCGGCGCCGGAACCTTCCTTGGGTCCGGTGAAACGAAGAAAGAACCCGAGGGGACTGAAAAGGTTGAAAAAGCGGAAAAAGAAGCAAAGGCAAAGCCCGCCAAGGACAAGGGGAAAATGGGTGAGGGTGGCGGCTTCGAATACCTTAAACTCACCAAGCAATTTGTCGTGCCGATTGTGGAGGATGAGGAGATCTCAGCCCTTGTCACCATGTCCCTGAGCCTTGAGGCTAATTCGGCCATCACCGAAACCTTCTACGCGATCGAGCCCAAGTTGCGGGACGGTTTTCTGCAAGTATTGTTCGATCACGCCAATACCGGTGGATTTGACGGAGCCTTCACGCATTCCGACAACCTCGACACCTTGCGAAAATCTCTGCTTGAAGTGGCGAAGAAAGATCTGGGCGATGATGTCTCCAAGGTCCTGATCATGAGTGTCAGCCGCCAGGATACCTGAGGTCGTCACGGTTTGGGCTGTGACTGCGCGCGTTTCTGTTCGGCCTTGAGGGTGTCATTCAAACGTTCAACGGCTTGTTTGCGCCCAAAGGCCTGACGCAGTTGCTGCATGGCTGCAAGCTTCTGTGCCCGGCATCGCGCCAATTCCATGTTCAATTGCCGCCGTGTCGCGGCCTCCCACCCATTCCACAAAACATCGGTTCCGGTGATCTGATACCCATCGGTCACCGCACTGTCCTGACGGGTTTGCACGACCTGTGCGTCAAGACGCGCCAACTGAGCCTGCACACGCGCTTCGGCCTCCAACACGGGGCGCAGCTTTTGATATTCGCTTTGATAGACCGCTTCGGTGACCGATTTCAGGGCGGGCAGTTCGTGGCGTTTCATCCAATCTGTCTTTTCGCGCGCTTTCGCATGGCTTCGGCAAAACGGATCGCAGCAGCGACCGGGCGATAGTGTTCTTCGGCGATCTCCTGCCCGATCTCGACGGTCGCGTGAATCGCGCGCGCCGTTGGCGGGTCCGAATGGATGGGAACGCCCGCCTCGCCCGCAGCCGACCGGATCGCGGCGGCTACCTCGTCGACACCCTTGGCCACGCAGACAGGGGCCGTCCCAGGCCCCCGGGACCATTTCAAAGCGACCGCATAGTGGGTCGGGTTCACGATCACGACGTCGGCTTTAGGCACATCGGCCATCATCGGATTGGTCGCAATCTCCTGCGCCCGTGCGCGGCGCTGTTGTTTGACATGCGGGTCGCCCTCGGCGTCCTTGGTCTCATCCTGGATTTCCTTTCGCGACATCCGGTTCTTGCGCATGTGTTCGGCATATTGCCAAACGTAGTCGACGACCCCGATCGCAAGCGCGATGGCGATTACAATGAACAGAAAGCGAAATAGCAGGTTCATCATCAGCAGGATCGAGCTGTGGGCTGGAGCGGCGCTGGCGGAAACGATCTCGGTCAGGTTGGCCTTGAGGAACAGGGCCAGACAAGTGCCGTAGATCACCAGTTTGGCAAAGCTCTTGGCGAATTCGAACAGCCCGCTCCGCCCGAACTTGTTCTTGGCGTTGTAAAGGAGCGAGATCCGCGAGAGTTTGGGTTGCAACTTGGTGGGTGCAAAAATCAACGCACGCTGGGCGATAAGGCTCAGTAGAACCGCTGCTGTCGGAAGCGCAAACAGAAGGGCCACCGGCAAAAGCGCGCCTTTCAGCATTCCGGCGACCGGTGCTGATGCAGGCCCCGAAGTAACAAGCTGCGCGATGTCATCCGACTGGTCGATCAGAACCACAAACAATGTGCCCATCTGATCGACTGTAAACTTTCCGACCGTCAGTAGCGCGATCAGCAAACCGGTATAGGCGGCAACAACGGACAGATCGTTGGACTTTGCTACCTCACCTTTTTCGCGCGCTTTCTGAAGCTTCTGTGGCGTCGGGTCAAAGGACTTGTCACTGTCGTCGTCCGCGCTCATCGACCGGATTCCAGCGGGTTGAGGGTGAATGAGAACAACGCATCCGCCCAAACAGACAGGATCAAGGGCGCTCCGGCAAACAGCAGGAACAGCCCGGCAAAGGTGATCGCCGGGGCGCCGACAAAGGCAACCATCAGCTGCGGCATCGCCCTGTTAATGACCCCGAGGGCGAGGTTGTAGATCAATGAGGCGATCACGAACGGAGTGGCCAGCGCAAAGGCCAACCCAAAGCTATGGGCGACTTGCCTGACGCCCCATTGTGATAGATCAGGGGCCGAGAGGGCCCGCCCCATCGGGAACATGGCGTAGCTGTGGATCAGGAACTCGGCAACGCGGATGTGCAGCCCCATCAGTACTGCTAGGGCCAGTCCGGCCAGGGTCAGGAACATCCCCAGCGCGGGGGCCGGATCGGCGGCCGCGCCACCCAGAAGCTGGGACAGCGACGTCGATTGCGCCGCGATGGACCCGGCGGTCTGCAGGGCCAGCACAAACAGGCGCAACCCCATGCCCAGAACCATGCCGACCAGAACCTCGGTGCCGACCAGGCGCGCCATCGGCAGCAGGCCCGGACCGGATTGCTGGGAGGGCACCGCTGGCAACACGATCAGGGTAAAGGCCACGGCGACCGCAAGCTTGACCCGGACCGGGATGCTGCGTTCGCCAAAAGCGGGCAAGAGGGTGACCACAGCGGACACCCTCAGAAAAACGGCAAACGCATGCCACAGCCCCGTGCCGAGTTGTCCCAACAGCTCGGGCGGCAGGGCGATCATGCGGGTACGGTTCCGACCAGGGCGGGGCGAGCCTCGAGCCCGATTTCTTCGAAGGAGAGAACCGGATTGGACACCCCGCGCGCCTGCATGATCGAGCGCAACAGGCGGCGCCGGCGGGTCGAGGTCACGACGGCTGGAAACAACCCGTGATCGGCGGATTGTGCGACGCTGTCCACCACACCGTCGGCCAGCTTGTTGAACAGGTTGGGGGGCAATGCCACGTCCAGCCCAGCGGCTGGGCCGTCAATCTGGTAGCTGGCAAACGTATCCTCCCATTCGGGGGCCAGTTGGATCAGCGGGATTGAGCCATCCTCACGCTTCATCTCGGCCACCAGCTGAAAGCCCAGCCGCTGGCGGACCAGTTCGCAAATGCCTTCGGGCTGGGTGGTGGTCAGGCGTGCTTCGGCCACGCTTTCCAGGATCAGGGCCATGTTGCGGATCGAGACACGCTCATCCAGCAGCAACCTCAGAACCGCGTGCAGCGTATCGATCGGCACCTTGTCGGGGATCAGTTCATCCAGCAGCTTGCGATTTGCCTCGGCCCGGACAGGATCGCTGAGGCGGGTCATTTCGGACAACAGACGTCGCAAGGACTTCAATGTCAGCAGGCGTGAGAAGTTCTGCTTGATGATCTCCAGCAGATGGGTCGCCAGAATCTCGGGCGGTGAGACGATGGTGGCCCCGTTCAGGGCGGCATCCTCTTGATCTTTGGGCAGAATCCAGCGTGCGGGGGCACCGTAGACAGGCTCGGTCACGTCATTGCCGTCGGGCAGAAACTCATGCCCGTCCTGCACCAGCGCCAACACCAGATCGGGGTTCAGCACGCCACGTGCCTGTTCGACGCCCTGCACCTTGATGACATAGGTGCCGGTGGGCAGTTCGGCGCGGTCGGTCAGGCGAATCTCGGGCAGGATGAGGCCAAAGGTCGAGGCCACATAGGTCCGCATATTCGCAATGCGCGCGTCCAACCCGGTTCCGGGATTAAGCACCATGCTGACAAGGTCGGGCGCGAATTCCAGATGTACGTCGTCCAGATCCAGAATATCTCCGATCGCTTGCGAAACAGGGGTTTCCGTCTCGGGCGCTTGTGTCTGGGCGTGAAGTGCCTCGGCCCTCTGCTTTTGATGGACCCTGTAGGCCGCGTATCCCAAGACACCCGCGCCCAGCATGAAGGGCAGGAAGGGCAGGCCGGGGACGAGGGCGAAGAGAACCATCAACACAGCCACCGTGCCCAGCGCAGCCGGGTGTTTGCCCAGTTGCGAGAAGATGGCGTTGTCGGTCGCGCCCTGCGTGCCGCCGCGCGCCAGCAACAGGGCCGAAGCGATCGAGATGATCACCGCCGGGATTTGCGAGACCAGACCATCGCCCACGGTCAGAATGGCGTAGGTTTCAAAGGCGGATGTGACCGGCATGCCATGCACGATCACGCCCATGACCAGCCCCATCACAAGGTTCAGCAGCGTGATCAACAGCCCGGCGACCGCATCACCTTTGACGAATTTCGACGCACCATCGAGCGAGCCGAAGAAGGTCGTCTCCTGCTGTTCGCGTTCGCGCCGCTCTTTGGCTTGCTGGTGATCGATGGCCCCGGCGGACATGTCGCTGTCGATGGCCAGCTGTTTGCCCGGCATCCCGTCCAGTGCAAAGCGAGCACCGACTTCGGCCATCCGCGCGGCACCTTTGGTTATGACCATGAAATTCACGATCAGCAGGACGCAGAACACCACGAGGCCCAGAAAGATACTGCCGCCCATCACGAAGTTGGCGAAGCCTTCGATCACGTTGCCCGCCGCATTTGGCCCGGTATGGCCCTGACCGATGATCAGTTTGGTGGATGAGACGTTCAGCGACAGCCTCAGCATCAGCGAGGCCAGCAGGATCGTCGGGAAGGATGAGAAATCCAGCGGGCGTTCGATGAACAGCGTCAGGGTGAAAATCAGAATAGCCAGCGCGAAGGACGCGGCCAGCCCCACATCCAACACCCAGGCCGGCATCGGCAAGATCATCATCACGATGACGGTCATCAGCGCCAGCGCCAACAAGACGGTGGGCGAAAACAGGGATCGGGCGTTTATGGTGGGCACGCTGACCTCCTAGTTGAATGCGATGAAGGCGGTGGCAGCACCCGCCGCCGGAACCAAAGACCCCAGAGACCCACCATTGGATTCAACTGGTTGTACCGGGATCAGCGGAGCGGCTGCCCCTGTGAAAGGGTCCCGCGATGCCACATGAGTTTGCGGCGGAACGGCCCCGTCCAGCTGCGCCAGAACGGTCTGGAACCGACCGCGATAGGCCTCGGCCAATGACGGCGTGCGCGAATGATAGGCCCCGGCGGCGGCGGGCCAGGACCCAAGCTCGGCGTAGAGGTCTTTGAGAAACTTTGCGGCGTAGGTGGCGTTCTCCTGCGGGTCGAACATCGCGTCGATCGAGCGGAAGGCCTTGCCGTGCCAGCGGTAGTTGATCTGAAAACACCCGATGTCAAAGCTGCGCTTGCCGGCTTTGAAAATCCGGAAAACATAGGTTTTGGCCTCATCCTCGGAGGTGAACCAATAGCCCTGCCCTTCGACATTGATGGTCCAGGGCCAGGGTTGCAGCCGCCCGTCATGGGTCCGCCCCGTCTCGACCCGTGAAATGGCGCGCAGGACGTCCAGTGGTACGCCTTCGGACAGTGCAGCGCGGCGTGCGGCCTGATCGCAGATATCACCCGTTCGGGCATCCGGCATGGCACGCCCGACCTGCGGTATCAGCGCAAGCGTCAGTACAAAGACGATCGAGACGAAACGTTGGGGCATTCTGCCGGTCCGGGATTCGGGTCATTCCGGGCCAAGCTAGCCAGTGATCGGTTTACAGAGGGTTATCGCCCCATCATTTTCGGTCGATCCGACGCCCGAACACGACGCTGGTATTGGTGCGCAGAACACCGGGGATTTTAGCCAATTCATCGACCAGAATATCCAGATCCTCGATCCGCGGGGCCTCGGCAGACAGTAGCAGGTCAAATTCGCCATTGATCGACAGGCAACGTTTGACCTCGGGGTAGGCCTCAAGCCGTTTGATGATGCGGGTGGTTTCCTTTTGCTGGACCTCAAGCATCACGATCACCTGCACGCGCGGGGCATCGTCGGTGGCGTGCAATTGAACGGAATAGCCCGCGATCACGCCGCGCTCTTCCATGCGCTTGATCCGCTCATGCACGGTGGTGCGGGCCACGCCCAACTTGGCCGCGATATTCGTGGTCGATTCACGGGCATTGTGCTGCAGCGCGGTGATGATGCGGCGGTCGAGCTGATCCATGGAGCCTCCGGCAAGGTCGCTTTTGTGTAGAGCAGAAGCGCCCGGAGGCTCAAGGCTTCTGCGCCGAGGGGGCTTTGTCGGATCGCGGCCAGATGACCAGTGCAGCAGCGATGCCCAAGGCAGAAACGCAGGTTATCGTGGTCATGACCACGGTCGCGCCGAAACGGGTCATCAGCCCCCCCGATATTGGATAGAGGACCAGCCAACAGGCATGGGATAGGGTGAACTGGGCGGCAAATACGGCGGGTCGGTCTTCGGGCCGGGCCGAGCGGGTCAAAAGGCGGCCTGAGGGTGTCAGAGTCATTGAATAGCCGAAGCCCACGCAGGCCCAGAAGGTCGTGAGCAGCGGTAGGGAGAGTGTTCCGGATGTCATGGCTGCTCCGGCCATTGCCAGCACGCCAAGTGTCGCCCCGGTCAGCATGACCCGGCGGTCCTTGAACCGATCCAGCAGAGAGGGAAGTACGAAGGCCGCGATCATCGAGCCGCCTCCGAACCCAGCCAGAGCAATCGCCACCGCGCTTTCGGACAGGCCGAGGTCCGCGCGCACAAGGACCACCGTATTAACGATCACCATGGAGCTGAGCGCGGCTGCAGACCAGCTGAGTGCCAGAAGGCCGCGCAATCGTGTTGTCGATAGATAGATGCGGATGCCGCGCGTTGTCCGGTCGTATATTCCGCGTCGCTCCGCGGGTTTGGGTGAGGGCAGAACAACCGATACCACCAGCAGCGCCGAGGCAATAAACCCAGCTCCGGTCCCCCAAAACAGCGTGTCAAAACTGACAAAGACCAACAACGCAGCCGCCAGCATCGGGCTGAGCAGGCTTTCCAGATCATAGGCAAGCCGCGACAAAGACAGCGCGCGCGTGTAGTCATGCTCATCCGTCAGGACATCGGGAATCGTGGCCTGAAACGCGGGGGTGAACCCGGCCGAGGCTGATTGCAGGACGAAAATCAGCACATAGACCTGCCAGACCTCTGACACGAAGGGCAGGCACAGGGCGACCGCGGCCCGGATCAGATCCAGTACCACCAGCATCCTGCGCCGGTCGAGCTGTTCTGCAAACGCCGCCGCCAGTGGGGCGATCCCCACATAGGCGACCATCTTGATGGTCAGAGCCGTGCCCAACACCATCCCCGCAGCCTCGCCCGCCAGATTATAGGCCAGAAGGCCCAGCGCGATCGTTGCCAGTCCGGTCCCCGTCAACGCAACGACCTGAGCTGCCAGAAGGTGGCGATAGGTGCGATTTTGCAGGACACTGAGCATTGGTCAGAGGTACTTTGTGATGGTTTTGAAATCTTCGATGGCCGACACGTCCTCGGATGTCAGGCAATGGTCGATATGGTCGTGGATCAGAACCCGTTTGGCATTGGTGATTGCTTTCTCGACTGCAAACAGCTGCTGGGCAACGTCTGAGCAGGGCTCTTGATCTTCGAGCATGGCAATGACTTTCGCCAGATGCCCATGCGCCCTCTTCAGGCGGGCGGTGATTTGCGGGTGCGATTCATGCGTGTGATTGGTCATGATATATCCATATCCCCCCCATGGGGATAATATCAAGCCCATCCAGCGACAGAATGCCCGGCTACAGGCTCAGCGTTGAGTTTGCCGGATAAACCGCCTATCTCGGGGTCGAGACCGCACAAAGGAAACCTCTGTGGCAAACCACCTGTATAAAAACGACCTGCCCGAAGGGCTGGACCTTGGGCCGATCGTGGCCATTGACTGTGAAACCATGGGGCTGAATCCGCATCGGGATCGCTTGTGCGTAATCCAGATGTCCGGCGGCGACGGCAACAGCCATATCGTTCAGGTTGAAAAGGGGCAGACAGAGGCTCCGAACCTTTGCGCCATGCTGGAAGACGCAGATGTGCTGAAACTGTTCCATTTCGGGCGTTTCGATATCGCCGCGATGTACCACGCCTTTGGGGCACTGGCCGCCCCGGTCTATTGCACCAAGATCGCCAGCCGCCTTGTGCGCACCTATACCGACCGTCACGGGCTGAAAAACCTGTGTCAGGAGTTGATTGGCGTCGATATCTCGAAGCAACAGCAGATGAGCGATTGGGGGGCCGAGACTCTGTCTGAGGCCCAGCTGGAATACGCGGCTTCGGACGTGTTGTACCTGCATCGCTTGCGGGATGAGCTGAACAAACGGCTGGCCCGCGAAGGCCGGACCGAGATGGCGCAGGCCTGTTTTGACTTCCTGCCCATGCGTGCGAAACTCGACCTCGCAGGTTGGCCCGAAACGGATATTTTTGCGCACTCATGACCGATATCGAAGCATTCCTGAAAACCGCCCGTCAGGTTGTCACCGACGAGGCCCGCGCACTAGACATGCTGGCCGAAAGCCTGAACGAGGATTTTGCCGAAGCGGTGCAGCTGATCCTGCAGGCCACCGGTCGCATCATCATCAGCGGCATCGGCAAGTCGGGCCATATCGGCCACAAGATCGCGGCCACATTGGCCTCGACCGGCACGCCGGCCTATTTCGTCCATCCCGCCGAGGCGAGCCACGGTGATCTGGGCATGGTGTCCAAGGATGATGTGGTTTTGGCGATCTCGAACTCCGGCGAAGCGCCCGAGCTGGTCAACCTTCTGGCCTTTACGCGCCGCTTTGGCATCCCTCTGATCGGCCTGTCCAGCAAGCCGGAAAGCACGCTGATGAAACAGGCCGACGTGCATCTGCTGATCCCGTCCATGGGCGAGGCCTGCGGGTTCGGCATGGTGCCCTCGATTTCGACCACGCTGACGCTGGCTATGGGCGATGCCTTGGCGATCGCGCTGATGAAGCACCGTGATTTCAAGCCCGAGGATTTCCGCGCCTTCCACCCAGGCGGTAAACTGGGCGCGCAACTCTCCACCGTGCGCGACCTCATGCATGCTGATTTGCCTGTGGTGCGGTCCGGGACTTCCATGAGCGAGGCGCTGCTGGTCATGAGCCAGAAGAGCTTTGGCGTGGTGGGCGTGACAGATGATGCCGGGCGTCTGTTGGGCATCGTCACCGATGGCGACTTGCGCCGCAATATGGACGGGCTTTTGAACAAGACCACGGATGAGGTTATGACTCGCGATCCTCTGACCATCGCGCCCAACGCCATGGCGGAAGAGGCCGTAGGCATCATGAATGACCGTAAGATCACATCGCTGTTCGTGGTTGATCCTGAAGCGGATGGGCAGGCGCAGGGTCTGTTGCATATCCACGACTGCCTGCGCGTCGGTCTGGGTTAGGGAGCGATACAGTGGATCGCTATTCCCGCATGGTTCAGTTCCTCAAGGTGCTGCTGCCTCTGACGGCGATTGTCTTGCTGTCCACCGTTTTCCTTCTGTCGCGCAGCATCGAGACTGATGTCTCAGTGCCCTTCTCGCAGGAGGATATCGAAGATCGCCTGGCCGGGCAGGTCATCACGCAGCCCAACTACCGGGGCACCACCAAAAAGGGCGAAGAGGTCCAGATTGAGTCGACCAGGGTGACCCAAGGGTCCGAGGGCGAAGAGCCGACGGCGGCGCAGTTTCGTGGTCGTTTCGGCATGTTGAACGGTGGTGAAATCAAGCTGGACTCCAACTCTGGCCTGATCCGGCCCGACAAGGGGACGGCGACCTTTGTTGGCGATGTGGTGATTACCACCTCGGACGGCATTCTGGTCACGACCGATCTGCTGAATACATCGCTGGAAGAAATACGTGGCGACACCCCTGGCCAAGTCGATGGCACCGGCGTTATCGGCACATTCTCTGCCGGTCGTATGCAATTTGGCACTGAAAAAAAGGATGGACCGGTCCATATTCTTTTTACAGACGGCGTGAAGTTGGTATATGAGCCAACAAAAGCAGAAAGATAACCTGTGATCTATTTTCGATTTCTCTTTGTTTGCATGGCTCTGTTGATGGGCCCGGTTTCTGCCATCGCACAGGAAGCGCAGGTTGCGTTCGGTTCGGTTAAGGCCGACCCAAGCTTGCCAGTTGAGGTGACCTCGGAATCGCTAAACGTCAATCAAGAGGACGGATCGGCCGAGTTTCTCGGAAATGTGATCGTGATTCAGGGGGAAATGCGCCTGTCGGCTGAGCGGGTTCTGGTGATCTACAGTCAGGATCGCTCCTCCATCGAGCGGATGGAAGCGACCGAGAATGTCGTTCTGGTCAGCCCTCCAGATGCCGCCGAAGGGGATCAGGCGGAATATACCATCGACACCGGCGTGATCGTGATGAAGGGCAATGTGCTGCTGACACAGGGGCCCAGCACGATCAGTAGCGACCAGATGGTTGCGAACCTGACATCAGGCACAGCAACGATGACGGGCCGCGTCAAAACCATTCTGCAGCAGGGTGACGGAAACTGATGGCTGCCCCAAACTTGTCTGTCGCAGAAGGTAGCGCAGGTCTGCGCATCGAGAAACTGCGCAAGTCCTATAGGAAAAAAACTGTGATCCGGGACGTGTCCATGACGCTCGACCGGTCCGAGGTTGTAGCACTGCTGGGTCCGAACGGGTCGGGTAAGACGACGACCTTTTACTCCGTCGCCGGGCTGGTTTTCCCCGAAGCCGGTAAGGTCACAATAGACGGGCAGAATGTCACGACGCTGCCGATGTATCGGCGCGCGCGTCTTGGGATCGGCTATCTACCGCAGGAAATGTCGATTTTCCGCGGCATGAGCGTCGAGGACAACATTGCCTCAGTTCTGGATATCACCGTCAAGCACGCCCATCGCCGGAAAGAGCGGCTGGAGGAGCTTCTGTCGGACTTCTCGATTGAACACCTGCGTCGCGCGCCTGCGCTTGCCCTGTCGGGCGGTGAACGCCGCCGGGTAGAAATCGCGCGCTGTTTGGCCGCCGATCCGAAATATCTGCTGCTTGATGAACCCTTTGCTGGCGTTGACCCAATCAGTGTGGGGGATATCCGGCATCTGGTGGCTGATCTGAAGAAGCGCGGGATTGGCGTGTTGATCACCGACCACAACGTGCGCGAAACACTCGAGATCGTGGATCGCGCCTATATCCTGCATGACGGGCAGGTTCTGATGTCAGGTACACCTGACGAAGTGGTCGAGAACGAAAACGTGCGCCGGGTTTATCTGGGCGAAAACTTCCGTATTTCATAGGGTTGGGCGATTTTTCGCCGGACGCTTCGCGGAAATCGCGTATATACACCTCTGTTTTGATTGACTCTTCCGCCGCCTCTTGTCTCAATTGGGGTATGGCATTTATTCGGTTCCAGTCTGGATCTCGATACCCCTTCACTGAAGGGCTGGGACGGCAGCAACCGATCAAAATGTCGATATCCCCCACCCGATAAAAACAAGCATGTTGCGTGACGCAACGTCAGAATGGGTGTGAATTGTGAAGGAGATCACATGCGTTACCAAATCAGCGGAAAACAGATCGACATCGGTGCGGCCCTGCAGACCCACGTGCAGACCGAACTGGGCGAAGTTGTTGGCAAGTATGCCCAGCGCCCGACCGACGCCAATGTCGTCTTTTCCCGTTCGGCGCATGAATATGTATGCGAAACGACTGTACATTTATCTACCGGCCTGACCGCTCAGGCCAAGGCCCACGCAACCGAGATCTATGCAGCGTTCGAGGCATGCTGTGACAAGATGGAAACACAGTTGCGCCGCTACAAGCGCCGCCTGAAGGACCATCACAAGGATCGTTCTGAGCCTGTTGAACTCTTTGGGGCGTCCTCTTATATCCTCGCCTCTGACGAATCGAACACGGCAGATGAACCCGAATCGCTACAGCCCATGATTGTGGCTGAGATGGAAACAAAGATCCCATCGCTCAGCGTTGGTGAGGCCGTAATGCAAATGGAACTTGCCGGAGCGCCGGTGTTAGTGTTCCGGAATGAGAACAAGGATGGGTTGAATGTCGTGTATCGCCGCGATGACGGCAATATCGGCTGGATTGATCCTTAAACAGGCAAGTTGAGAGAGATCGGCCTTAGCACGCAAAGGCCGCTATGGAGCATGATCATGGAGCTTTCGAGCATTCTCAAGCCCGAAGCAGTACGTGTGTTATCTGCCGCGTCTAGCAAGAAGCGGCTGTTTCAGGAAATCGGCGACGTCGCTGCCGGTGCTTTGGACCTGGATACCCAGGTCGTCGTGGATTGCCTGCTGGAGCGCGAAAGCCTCGGCCCCACGGGTGTGGGTCATGGCGTGGCATTGCCACATGCGCGGCTGGGCGGGATCGAGTCGGTCTCGGGCGTTTTTGTGATGCTTGAAAAGCCGATCGACTTTAGCGCGGTTGACCGCCAGCCAGTGGATATCGCCTTTGCGCTGTTTGCCCCCGAAGAGGCAGGTGTGGATCACCTCAAGGCTTTGGCACTGGTGTCGCGCACCCTGCGTGACAGCGCAGTTTGCGCCAAGCTGCGGGCGAACCCTGATCCGGTCAAGCTATACGCGATCCTGACCGAAGCGCAGTCCATGCAAGCCGCCTAAAGCCTTGTGAAATTGAAAAAAAGCCCGCGAAAATCGCGGGCTTTTTTGTTTTTGGAAGGGGCGGGTTGTTAGCCGCCGGTTCCCATTTCCAGCGTCCACCAGATCTTGCCACCGTTTTCCTGATGCCACGCAAAGCCCATCTGCGTCGCCTTGGGGTCCAGGATTACAGAACGGGGGCCGGGTTCCTGCATCCAGGCGGCCAGTGTCTCGGTTTCCGTCTCATAGGTTTCCGAGATCGCCTCGCCCAGGAACGTCCCGAAATAGCCAACGCGTGCCGCTCGGTCGATCGGGGAAGAGCCATCCGATCCGAAGTGCCAGGGACGATTCTGTCGGGCCATATCTTTGGAATGCGTCGCCGCAGCCGCGTTCAACTGAGAGTTCAGTTGCACGGACTGCAAGCCCTGCGCCTGCCGCAGTGCATTCACCGAATCGAGCATGCGGAACTGCAGCTTCTCGGGGTTGCCACGGATTTTGTAGACTGAAGGTAAGGGGCGCCCATCGGCACCCAGCGCCGTGGTGCTCGTGTCGGTACATGCCGCCAAGGCGACAAGGCAAATCAACAGAAAAGAAAAGATACGCGTCATGATCGACCTGATTATTGTGTCGCTAACGGGCATAACGCGCTAGGCTGTCTTGAGCAAACGCACAATGACCATACCCTGCATGATTCTGCCGGTTTGGTTTGCGACTGAAGCATTCTGGCAATAAAATGGGCCAGATTTTCCATTTCGCCATAACGAAGGACCTTTTGTCATGGTTAAAAAGCACATTCCTCTTTCGACGCGCCGGGGGTTTCTGGCCGGAGCCTCGTCTCTGCTGGCCGCGCCTGCGATCGCGCAGTACATCCCGGGCGACCCGCTACGACCTGCACCTGAACCCGAAGCGCCGGTCCGGCGTAATGTCTCAGGATTCCGCGCTCAGGACTGGCGGCCTTATTTCTCGAACACCAGAAACGGGGCCATTCTTGTCGATACCACGTCACGAGCGCTGCATTATTGGTCAAATGATCAATCTGTATACAAACTCTACCCCTCTTCGGTTCCTTTGACCGAGGAGATGACCCGTCGCGGGCGCACCAGCGTCATTCGCAAGGTTGAGGGGCCAAGCTGGTCTCCGACGCCGTCGATGAAGAGACGAAACCCCGAATGGCCCGATTACATCCCGCCCGGCCCCGATAACCCATTGGGATCGCACGCTTTGTATCTGGGGTGGAAGTATTACCGCATCCACGGTACACATGACACGCGCAAGATCGGGCGGAAATCTTCGAATGGCTGCATCGGCCTGTTCAACGAAGACATCGCCGAGCTGTTCTCAATGGCGAAGGTCGGCACGCAAGTGTTGCTAATTTGACGACATTTTCGCTCACCGACTCGATTAATCGGCAAGTTGCAATTGCATTCCAACCGCTTTGCTGATTAGAAAAATATCACGAGGTAAGTCTTAGATGTGCGGTTCCGCGGACTGGAGCCGTGCAGATTCTGGAGGTTAATATGAAAAAACTCGTTCTCGCCGCTGCACTGACCGCTGCTGCTTCGACCGCTTATGCCGGTAACCTGGAAGAGCCGGTTGTTGAGGCACCTGTTGTTGTTGAAGAAACCCAGGGCACATCGCAGGGCATCATCCTGCCGCTGATCCTGCTGGTTGTAGTTGCCGCAGCTGTTGCAGCAAGCTAATTCGACGAGCAATATCCAGAGAAAAGGCGGTGGAGCTTTCCACCGCCTTTTTTCATGTCCAGCCGTCAGGGCTGGTTAGTCCAGCCAGCCGTTTAGGTTATCTTCGATGATCTTGCCTAAAGCGGCGATATGCGAATCATCGTCATTGAGGCAGGGAATATAGGTGAAGTGTTCACCGCCGGCCTCTTCAAAGCTTTCCTTGATTTCTTCGTTGATCTCTTCCAGCGTCTCGATGCAATCGGCCGAGAACGCGGGCGCAATCACCGCGATGTTCTTTTTGCCTTGCTTCGCCAGATCGGCCACGTGGTCGACTGTATAGGGCTTCAACCATTCCTCAGGGCCAAAGCGCGATTGAAAGGTTGAAACCAGCTGATCGTCCGACCAGCCGAGCCGCTCTTTCAGCAATCGTGAGGTCTTGACGCATTGGCAGTGATAGGGATCGCCCTGTTGCAGATAGCGTTCAGGCATCCCGTGGTAGGAACAGACCAGCACATCCGGTTTGGTCTCCATCTTGGCATAGGCGCGTTCGACAGATTGGGCCAATGCCTCGATATAGGTGGGTTCGTCGTAATAGGCGGGCACCGTGCGGCTGGCAGGTTGCCATGGTTCCTCCATCAGGCAACGGAAGAACTGGTCATTGGCGGTTGCCGTCGTGGCCCCGGCGTAGTGCGGATAGAGCGGGAAGAACAGGATACGGTCGCAGCCTTCCGCAACCATGTTCCGGACCTTGGATTTGGTCGACGGATTGCCGTAGCGCATGCAGAAATCGACCATGACCTGATCGCCATAGCGAGCCTGCATCGCACCGCGCAGCTTGGCGGTCTGTTCCTTAGTGATCGTCATCAGCGGGCTTTCGCCCTTGTCGTGATTCCAAATGGACTTGTAAGCCTCACCCGAGCTGAAGGGACGCTTGGTCAGGATGATCGCCTGCAGAATCGGCTGCCATTTCCACGCCGGATAGTCGATCACTCGGCGGTCCGAGAGGAACTCGTTCAAATAGCGGCGCATTGGCCAATAGCTGTAGTGATCGGGCGTGCCTAGGTTGGCCAGCAGGATGCCCACGCGCCCCAATTTAACCTTGGGGTGGTCGGCTGGTGCATGCACGGGGCGTGTGGCGTCAAACATTTTGGTCTTCCTGCATTTTCTAGGTCTGGCCTGAGATAAGGGGAAATGTCCGGTCGTCAATCGGACAGTTTACCTTCATCTGTACCAAGGGCTTCGGCAAGGCGCATCCGGGCGGATCCGGGGCGCAGCGGTTTGGGTTGGCTATCGTCGGGCGACCAGCCGGTCAGGCAGATCAGCTCGAACGTGGCGGGCAGGCGGCCTTGAGGCGTCGCGAAATGTTCTACGTAGATACTTTGCGCGCGTTCGAACACCTTGCGGCGGGTCGGAGTTTTCAATCGGTTGGTCAGAACGTTGGTCTCGGCCATCGCGCGCAGGTCCTGCATCAGATGGGTCAAGTCGCGATATTCCGCCGTTAGAGGCACCGCATCCGCCACCGGCAGCGCCAACCCCGCGCGTTGCAACAGAGCGCCCAAATCCCGCAGCTCTCCCATCGGAGCGATTCGGGGGCTGAGGCCACCGGTCACCTCAATCTCGGCCTGCCCGAGGGCGGCGCGCAGCTGATGCAGGGTCTCTCCGCCCAGACAGACGGTCAGAAGCAACCCGTCCGGGCGTAAGGCGCGGAGGCATTGGATCAGCTGGCCGACCGGGTCATTGGCCCAATGCAGGGCCATCGCATGAACCACCAGATCATGCGCACCGGGCGTAAGCTTCAGCGTTTCCTCATCCGCCACGAGTGTCGCGCCGGGCAGGGCATCCTGCCAGATATGCGCAAACGGGGTCACAATCGCGGGCGTCGTAAAGGTTCTGTTAACCATGCTCAGCCGATCCTGCACCTCGTCCACAGCGGCGCGGTGCAGAAACAGGGCCTCATCCTGAACCCGCGCGCGGCGGTGGCGCAGGGTGGCTCGGTCGAACAGGGAGGGTGCATTGGACGCAGGCATTTTCATACCCCGCAGGTATCGCATTTGGCCCCGAGTTCAAACAGCGTTGCACCTGATCTATCCCCCACGTTGCATGAGTTGCGGAGAGCTGACCGAATCCGACTTTGGCCTATGTGCCACATGTTGGCGGGACACGCCCTTCATCGGCGGGACGGTCTGCGACAGTTGCGGCATGCCCGTCCCCGGCGAAAGGGACGGCTTTCGAATCGACTGCGACGATTGCCGAAAAACGCCGCGCCCGTGGCAGGACGGGCGCGCGGCGTTGCTGTATAGAGGGCGGGCAAAATCCCTGATCCTGGCCTTGAAACATGGCGACCGGCCTGAGCTGGCCAAACCCGCCGCGCGCTGGATGGCGCAAGCGGGCCGAAAGGTTCTGAAGCCCGACATGCTGATCGCGCCGGTTCCGCTGCACTGGTCCCGTCTGGTGAAGCGGCAATACAACCAATCGGCGCTTCTGGCACAGCATCTGGGGCGCGATACAGGGCTGCAGGTCTGCCCGGACCTGCTGGTGCGAACGGCGCGCACGCTGGTTCTGGACGGCAAAACAGCTGACCAACGTGCCGAGGCACTGGATGGCGTCATTGCGCCGCATCCCAAACGGCATCAGCGTATCAAAGGTCGCGATATCCTGTTGGTGGATGACGTGATGACTTCGGGTGCCACGCTGGCGGCCTGTACGCGGGCGTGTCTTGCCGCAGGGGCAAATCATATTTTCGTGTTGGTGCTGGCGCGCGTTGCCAAGGATGCCTAATTCGCACAAGATCGTGTGAAACCCGAAGGGACGGATTTATGAAACCTGTTGAAATCTACACATCGCCTCTGTGCGGCTTCTGCCACGCGGCCAAGCGCTTGCTGAAGCAAAAAGGGGTCGAGTTCAAGGAAATCGACGTCTTGCTGCACCCCAAGCGCAAGCCCGAGATGATCAAGCGCGCCGGTGGCAAACGCACCGTGCCGCAGATCTTCATCGGCCCCGATCACGTGGGCGGCTGTGATGACCTCTATGAACTGGACCGCCAAGGCAAGCTGGACCGTCTTCTGGCGGCGTGATGAAGACCGCTCTGCTGCAAATCACCTCGTCGGACGATCCGGCTGCGAATCTGGAAATGGTGCGCGCCATGATGGCCGAGGCCGCCGAGCAAGGCGCGCAGTTCATCCTGACCCCCGAGGTCACGAATTGCGTGTCCAACAGCACCACGCGGCAGCGCGAGGTGTTGCAGCATGAAGAAGACGACACCACTCTGGCCGGTCTGCGCGCGCAAGCCGCCGAGTTGGGTGTGTGGCTGCTGATCGGCTCGTTGGGCATCAAGACCCATGATGCGCATGGCCGTTTTGCCAACCGGTGCTTCATGATCGACCCCAAGGGGCAGATCGTGGCGCGCTATGACAAGATACATATGTTCGATGTGCAGGTGACCGAGACCGAGACCTTCCGCGAATCGGCCAATTACCGTCCCGGTGGCAAGGCCGTCATCGCCGAGACGGAGTTCGGCAAGGTCGGCCTGACCATCTGCTATGACATACGCTTTCCGCACTTACACGCTGCGCTGGCGCAGGCCGGGGCGAGGATTTTGACTGTTCCGGCGGCGTTTTCGCCCGTCACAGGAGCAGCACATTGGGAATCGCTGCTGCGTGCCCGCGCGATTGAGACCGGCTGCTGGGTTCTGGCCCCCGCGCAAACCGGTACGCATCCCAAAACGCGGGGCAAAACCCGCCACACTCACGGTCACAGCATGGTCGTCGACCCTTGGGGAGAGGTTCTGATCGACGCAGGGTCCGATCCGGGCATTCACTTTTTCGAATTGAATGATAGTTCTGTGTCCGAGGCGCGCCGTCGCGTGCCCTCATTGACCCATGTGCGGGCTTTTGACGGCCCCTGAACCAGAACCGGACCATGACAGACGACACCAATGCCCTTGCGGTCACGCTTTTCAGCGAGATCCTGACCGCCGACCAGCTATTGCGCAACCGGCTGAGCCGGGTGCTGCCCAAGGGCATGGAAATCTCACACTTCTCGGTGCTGAACCATCTGGCCTATGCCGGAGGAGAACGGACGCCCGCGCAACTGGCCAGCACCTTCCACGTGACCCGAGGGGCGATGACCAACACGTTGGCCAAGCTGGAATGGGCCGGTTACATCCACATCCGTCCCGACTGGGACGACGCCCGCCGCAAGATGGTCGCGATCAGCCCCGCCGGACGCCGCGCGCGCGATCAGGCGATTTCCTCGATTGCCCCGCTGATCAACCGTGTGGTTGGAGAGCTTGGGTTGGAGCGGGTCCGGAGTACGTTGCCGGTGCTGCGAGATTTGCGGTTGCAGTTGGAGGGGGAGTAAGCACGGGCAGTGTTGCTATGCGCCAGAATTGGACTCTTGAGAGCACGAGGCGACTTTGCTTTAGTCCTGGGGATCATAGCTGTTGCGAATAGGGCAACCTTCAACTTTTAGAAGAGAGTAAACTCCAAAATTCCGCCATAGGAATTCGCTCGCTAGGCACATCACCATAAAAATTGGTTGCATCAAAATGATGAAGACAGGTGCCAATACCAACCCGGTTATAGGAATTGGAGTTCCGGCGCTCTCTTTGATCGCAAGCTTGAACACGTCAATCGCAATGAGCGCAAAAAAAATACGCACGCTAAGCCCAACACGCTTCCGACAAGCGGATTTCGATCATAGAGCGGAAGGAACCACCCAATTGTCCAGTTGCTGATCGGTCGCATATTTGTGCCGAGACTACCCCGGCTTCACACTCGCCGTCACGTAGTTCACGCTCAAATCCCTGTCTGAGATCGACCAGCTCCAGAGGATCGGGTTGAAGACGAATCCCTTGCGGTCCACCGGCTCCAGCCCTGCTTGGCGTAGTAGTTCGAACAGCTCATCGGGGGTGATGAACTTGTTCCACTCATGTGTGCCGCGTGGCAGCCAGCGCATGACGACCTCGGCTCCGAAGATGGCCATGGCATAGGATTTCGGGTTGCGGTTGATGGTCGAGCAAATCTCGAGCCCGCCGGGTTTCAGCAATTGTTGCGTGGCGGCCAGGTAGCTCAGCGGGTCGGCGACATGTTCAACCACTTCCATGTTCAGCACCACGTCGAACTGCTCGCCAGCGGCGGCCATGTCCTCGGCGGTGGTGTGGCGATAGTCGATCTCAAGCCCCGATTGCTCGGCATGGATGCGGGCGACGGGCAGGTTGCCTGCAGCGGCGTCGGCCCCTACGACTTCCGCTCCAAGGCGGGCCATGGGTTCGCTCAGCAGCCCTCCCCCGCAGCCGATATCCAGAAGGCGCAGGCCCTCGAACGGTGCAGGTGCGGTCAGGTCGCGGTCAAACTCACCCGCGATTTGCTGTGTGATATAATCCAGACGACACGGATTCAGCATGTGCAGAGGTTTGAATTTCCCATGCGGGTCCCACCATTCCGCTGCCATCGCCTCGAATTTAGCGATCTCGGATGGGTCGACCGTGTTCGGATGCGCTTGCATTCCTGTCTCCGTATGCTCTTTTACGTCTTAAGGACTATATAGGGCCATAATGGACAAGTACCCGGACCAAAAGCGCGCAGTGCAATATCTCTACCCGCCGATCGATCCTTTTGATCAGCGGTTGGTCAATGTGGGCGATGGGCACCAGATTTATATGGAGCAAAGCGGCAATCCCGACGGGGTGCCGGTGGTTGTGCTGCATGGAGGGCCGGGCGGTGGCTGCAGCCCTGCGATGCGGCGGTACTTTGATCCACGTGTCTTTCGGGTGATTCTGTTTGATCAGCGCGGATGCGGGAAATCGCGGCCTCATGCCTCGGTCGAGGACAACACGACGTGGCATCTTGTCGAGGATATCGAGCGGTTGCGGTCGCTGCTGGATATCGACGAATGGACGGTATTTGGCGGCAGCTGGGGGGCGACTCTGGCATTGATCTACGCGCAGGCGCACCCGGATCGCGTCAGCCGTCTGGTTCTGCGCGGGGTGTTTCTGGCCACGCAGGCCGAGCTGGATTGGTTCTATGGCGGCGGCGCGGGCAAGTTCTGGCCCGAGCAGTGGGCAAAATTCACCGCCCTGCTGTCCGAGGAAGAGCTGTCGGATACGATTGCGGCCTATAACAAGCGCCTGTTCTCGGGCGACCGGGCGACCGAAGTTCTGTACGGGCGCGCTTGGTCGGCGTGGGAGAACGCCCTAGCGTCGATCCATTCCAACGGGTCGACCGGCGAAAGCCCCGGTGAATACGCGCGGGCCTTCGCGCGGCTCGAGAATCACTATTTCACCAACAATGCCTTTCTGCAGAAGGATGGGCAGATTCTGGATCAGATGGATCGCATCGCGCATATCCCCGGACATATCGTGCAGGGGCGCTATGACATGATCTGCCCGCCTCAGGCGGCGTGGTCGCTGGCCGAGCGTTGGCCCAATGCCGAACTGAAGATGGTTCGCCATGCAGGCCACGCCCTATCGGAACCCGGAATAAGTGCCGAGCTGGTCCGCATCATGGACCGCGTGGCCGAGGGGGCCGCATGACCCGGATGGACCGTCGTGCCTTGTTTGCATCGGGTGCCGCCGCTGCGCTGCTGGCGGCCACCGGGGCGTCTTTGGCCGATACTCCGAAGAAAGGTGGCGCGCTGCGGCTTGCGGTTCCGCGCGATGACAGTTTGGAGCAGTTGGCCCGTGGGGCCGTGTTCGACACCCTGACCGAGATCGCGCCGGATGGCACGTTGCGCGGAGAGTTGGCGACAGGGTGGCAGACCGAAGACAACGCGCGGATCTGGCGGTTTGATCTGCGCCAGGACGCCTCGTTCCACGATGGAACGGCGCTGCACGCCGAGGATGTTGTGGCCGTGTTGTCTGATCTTGGTCAGGCCGAAGCCCTGGCTGCTGATCTCGTGCGGCTGGAACTGGCCGAGGCCAATCCCGGGCTTCCCTTCCTGCTGGCCGATAGCCGTTTTGTCGTAGCGCGCGATGGGCAGGCGGTTACGCCTTTGCACGCGGCCAACGGGACCGGATGCTACCGGGTCGAGCGGGCCGAGGATGGGCGTCATTTCCTGGGTCGCAAAGTTGCGGGCCATTACAAAGACGGTCAGGCCGGTTGGGCCGATACAGTGGAAATCATCGTGATCCCTGATGCGCGCGTCCGCGCCGAAGCCTTGCGCGACGGGTATGTGGACATTGCCGCCCTGCCCGAGAGCGGCGAGTTGAAAACCCAGCGGGGGCTGCGCTACTACCCAAGCGAATCGGATATTGCGCTGGCCGTGGCGGCTCAGGTGGGAATGCCGAGGCAGATCGGCAAAGCGACACTTGACGATGGCCGCATTGCTGAACGGTGGTGGTTGGCGTAAATCCGTTCACGAATTGCGCCGGGGGTTGCAGACTCGGGAACTCCTGCGTATATGCAGTTGCAACAGCGGCGCGTTTGGACTTCTGGTTCAAGGCTCCACCGGAAAATTCGACGGGCCGCGCGCCCGTTTTTTTGTGCCCGATCGATAGGGTAGAGAACCTGATGACAAACGACCTGATAGCCAAAGCGGCCATTGACCGGCGACTGGCCGAGATCATCACCCCCGTGATCGAGGATCTGGGGTATGAACTCGTCCGCATCCGTTTGATGAGCGGCAAGCAGACCACGCTGCAGATCATGGCCGACAAGCCCGATGGCGGTATCGAAGTGGATGACTGCGCCGAGATTTCGAACGCAGTCAGCGCCACGCTGGATGTCGAGGACCCGATCCTTGACGCCTATACACTGGAGGTCTCCAGCCCCGGTATCGACCGCCCTCTGACCCGTCTCAAGGACTTTGAGAATTTCGAAGGGTATGAGGCCAAGATCGAAACTGCCGAGCTGATCGACGGTCGCCGCCGATTCAAGGGTGAATTGGCCGGGATCGAAGGGGATGAGGTTTTGATCAACATCCCCGAGGGGTCTGAGACGATCACCATCGGTCTGCAATTCGACTGGCTGAGCGACGCCAAGCTGGTCCTGACCGATGACCTGATCAAGGAAATGCTGCGCCAGCGCAAAGACGCCGGCGCCCTGAACGAAAACGCTTTCGACGAGATTGAGACCGAAGGGTCCGAAGAGGAGACGAACTGATGGCAATCACCTCAGCCAACCAGCTGGAGCTGCTGCAGACCGCCGAGGCCGTGGCCCGCGAAAAGATGATCGACCCCGGTCTGGTTGTCGAAGCGATGGAGGAATCGCTCGCCCGTGCCGCCAAGAGCCGTTACGGCGCGGAAATGGACATTCGTGTCTCCATCGACCGCAAGACCGGCAAGGCGACCTTTACCCGCGTCCGCACCGTGGTCGAGGAAGAGGAACTGGAAAACTACCAGGCCGAGATGACCGTCGAGCAGGCGCGTCAGTACATGGAATCGCCTGAGGTTGGCGATGTCTTTGTGGAAGAAGTTCCTCCGGTTGAGATGGGCCGTATTGCTGCTCAATCCGCCAAGCAGGTGATCCTGCAGAAGGTTCGCGAAGCCGAGCGCGACCGTCAGTACGAAGAATTCAAGGATCGTGCAGGCACCATCATCAACGGCGCGGTCAAGCGCGAAGAATTTGGCAATGTCATCGTCGATCTGGGCGGTGCCGAGGCCGTTCTGCGCCGCAATGACAAGATCGGTCGCGAAAGCTATCGCCCCAACGACCGCGTGCGCGCCTATATCAAGGAAGTGCGTCGCGAGGTGCGTGGCCACCAGATATTCCTGTCGCGCACCGCGCCGGAATTCATGGCCGAGCTGTTCAAGATGGAAGTGCCGGAAATCTATGACGGCATCATCGAGGTCAAAGCCGTGGCCCGTGACCCCGGCTCGCGCGCCAAGATCGCCGTGATCTCGTATGATGGCTCGATTGACCCTGTGGGCGCCTGCGTTGGTATGCGCGGCAGCCGCGTGCAGGCCGTTGTGAACGAGCTGCAGGGCGAAAAGATCGACATCATCCCGTGGAACGAAGATCAGCCGACTTTCCTGGTGAACGCTCTGCAACCTGCCGAGGTTTCCAAGGTGGTTCTGGATGAAGAAGCCGGCAAGATCGAAGTTGTGGTTCCTGAAGAACAGCTGTCGCTGGCAATTGGTCGCCGTGGTCAGAATGTGCGTCTGGCCAGCCAGCTGACCAATCTGGACATCGACATCATGACCGAAGCCGAGGAATCGGCGCGTCGTCAGAAAGAATTCGAAGCCCGCACCCAGCTGTTCATGGACAGCCTGGATCTGGACGAATTCTTCGCGCAGCTGCTGGTTTCCGAAGGCTTCACCAACCTCGAAGAGGTTGCCTATGTTGAGCTGGACGAACTGCTTGTCATCGACGGCGTTGACGAAGGCACCGCGCAGGAACTGCAGGCGCGTGCCCGCGATTTCCTTGAGGCGCAGGCCAAGGCCGCGCTGGATGCCGCGCGCGCTCTGGGTGCCGAGGACAGCCTTATTGAATTCGAAGGCCTGACACCCCAGATGGTAGAAGCGCTGGCCAAGGACGATGTGAAGACGCTCGAAGACTTCGCAACCTGTGCTGACTGGGAACTGGCCGGTGGCTGGACCACTGTCGATGGTGAGCGTATCAAGGATGACGGTGTGCTTGAGCCGTTCGGCGTAACGCTGGAAGAGGCGCAGGATCTGGTCATGACTGCTCGTATCATGTTGGGTTGGGTTGATCCGGCTGAACTTGAACAAGCAGAAGAAGACGTTGATGCCGAAGAGGAGGCCGAGGCCTGATCTCAGGGCCTCGGGTGGCTGAGATGGGTCGCGGTGGCGTCCATAAGGATCGGTCCGACGGACCTGAGCGCAAGTGCATCGCCACGGGCGAAGTTCAGCCCAAATATGGGCTGATCCGCTTTGTGACGGGGCCGGATTGTCAGGTCTATCCTGATGTCGCGGCGAAATTGCCGGGGCGCGGGGTCTATGTGGCGGCAGATCGCGCAGCCTTGGACAAGGCGGTCAGCAAAAAGCTGTTCTCGCGCGGGTTCAAGGCGCAGGTCTCGGCTCAAGCGGACCTGGCCGATGAGGTCGAAAAACAAGTCGCGCGTCGTGTGGTTGAGCTTCTCAGCCTGGCGCGCAAGTCCGGCGATGCGGTCGCCGGATACGAAAAGGTCAAGACGTGGCTGGACCGGGAAGAGGCTCAGGTACTGATTCAGGCCAGCGATGGATCGGGGCGCGGCAAGTCGAAACTCAGCACGCCGCACTTCGGAAAATACATCGGATGGCTCACGGCAGACGAGTTAGGGGCGGCATTTGGGCGCCAAACCGTGATTCATGCGGCGCTGGCCTCTGGCGGACTCGCCAAACGTGTTGTAGAGGAAGCGCAGCGCCTGCGTGGCTTGCGCGAAACGGATGACGGCGGCAGGGGCCGCGCGGAAGGGTAAGAAGCTTTATGAGCGATAATGACGGCAAAAAGACATTGGGTCTTCGTGGCGGGGCACGCCCCGGAAATGTGAAACAGAGTTTCAGCCACGGACGCACCAAGAATGTCGTGGTGGAAACCAAACGCAAACGCGTGGTGGTCCCCAAGCCGGGTGCCGGGAAGCCGAGTGGCGGAGCAACGCCCTCGGGTGATCCGTCGCGCCGTCCTGCCGGGATCTCCGACGCGGAAATGGCCCGCCGGATGAAGGCATTGCAGGCCGCCAAAGCGCGCGAGGTCGAAGAGGCCGCCGCCCGCGAGGCAGCTGAAAAAGCGCGTGAAGAAGAACGCGCCCGTCGCCGTGCGGAACAAGAGGCCAAGGAACGCGAACAGCGTGAGGCCGAAGAGAAAGCCCGCGCCAAGGCCGAAGAAGAAGAGCGTAAGCGCCAAGAGGCGGAAGAAGCTGCCAAACGCGCTGCTGCCGCCCCGGCCCCGGAAGAGCCCAAAGCGGCCCGTAGCCCGGCCAGCAAGCCTGCACCTGCGGCTGCTCCGCGCAAACAGGATCGTGAGCGTGAACAGCGCGGTCGTGGCAAAGGCCGCGACGACAACCGCCGCTCAGGCAAGCTGACACTGGGTCAGGCCACCGGTGGCGAAGGCAACCGCCAACGCTCGATGGCAGCGATGAAGCGCAAGCAAGAGCGTGCGCGTCAGAAAGCCATGGGCGGTTCGGTCGAACGCGAAAAGGTAATTCGTGACGTGCAGCTGCCCGAGGCCATCATGGTCTCTGAACTGGCTAACCGTATGGCCGAGCGTGTGGCTGATGTCGTCAAATCGCTGATGCAGATGGGCATGATGGTTACTCAGAACCAGACCATCGACGCTGACACTGCGGAACTGATCATCGAAGAGTTTGGCCACAAGGTCACTCGTGTCTCCGATTCGGACGTTGAAGACGTCATCAAAGAGGTCGAAGACAGCGAAGACGATCTGCAACCGCGTCCGCCGGTCATCACCATCATGGGTCACGTTGACCACGGTAAAACCTCGCTGCTGGATGCGATCCGCGACGCGCGTGTTGTGGCAGGTGAGGCTGGTGGCATCACCCAGCATATCGGTGCGTATCAGGTAAAAACCGATGGCGGCACCACGCTGACCTTCCTGGATACACCGGGCCACGCGGCGTTTACGTCGATGCGGTCGCGCGGTGCTCAGGTCACGGATATCGTGGTTCTGGTTGTTGCGGCTGACGATGCCGTGATGCCGCAGACCATCGAGGCGATCAACCACGCCAAAGCGGCCGGAGTGCCGATGATCGTGGCGATCAACAAGGTCGACAAGCCAGATGCGAACCCTGACAAGGTACGGACCGATCTGCTTCAGCATGAAGTGATCGTCGAGAAAATGTCGGGTGAGGTTCAGGACGTCGAAGTCTCTGCCATCACCGGTCAGGGTTTGGATGAACTGCTGGAAGCCATCGCGCTGCAGGCCGAAATTCTGGAGCTGAAAGCCAACCCCGACCGCGCCGCCCAAGGTGCCGTGATCGAGGCGCAGCTGGATGTGGGCCGCGGCCCCGTGGCCACCGTTCTGGTTCAGACCGGCACGCTGCGTCAGGGCGATATCTTCGTTGTGGGTGAGCAATACGGTAAGGTCCGTGCGCTGATCAATGACAAGGGCGACCGCGTCAAAGAAGCGGGTCCGTCGGTTCCGGTCGAGGTTCTGGGTCTCAACGGTACGCCCGAAGCGGGCGACGTTCTGAACGTGACCGAGACCGAAGCGCAGGCCCGTGAGATTGCTGCCTATCGTGAGCAAGCCGCCAAGGACAAACGCGCCGCCGCTGGTGCCGCGACCACCCTTGAGCAGCTGATGCAGAAGGCCAAGGAAGACGAAAACGTCACCGAGCTGCCGATTCTGATGAAGGCGGACGTACAAGGTTCGGCCGAAGCCATCGTTCAGGCGATGGAAAAGATCGGCAACGACGAAGTGCGCGTGCGCGTTCTGCACTCGGGCGTAGGTGCGATCACCGAGACGGATGTCGGTCTGGCCGAAGCCTCCGGCGCACCGATCTTCGGGTTCAACGTCCGTGCCAACGCATCGGCACGGAACACCGCGAACCAGAAGGGTGTCGAGATCCGCTATTATTCGGTGATCTATGACCTCGTGGATGATGTGAAAGCGGCCGCATCCGGCCTGCTAAGCGCCGAGATCCGCGAGAAGTTCATCGGTTACGCCGAGATCCGCGAAGTCTTCAAGGTCACTGGCGTCGGCAAGGTCGCTGGCTGTCTGGTCACCGAAGGCGTTGCCCGCCGCTCCGCAGGTGTCCGTCTGCTGCGCGACAACGTGGTGATCCACGAAGGTACGCTGAAGACGCTGAAGCGCTTCAAGGACGAAGTGGCCGAGGTTCAGTCGGGTCAGGAATGCGGTATGGCGTTCGAGAACTACGACGATATCCGTGCAGGCGACGTGATCGAAATCTTCGAGCGCGAAGAAGTCACCCGCACGCTGGACTGATCCGGTTCTACAAGTAGGTTTGAAAACAGCGGCTCGACTTGGGCCGCTGTTTTTTTGGGCACATCGCGATCTACGTCTATTTTTTGGTTCAACGTGTTCCTTGTTACATTCAAGCTCTGCAGGAGGCTGTAACAAGTTCGTATATGGACTTTCGAGGCCCGGTCTTGATTTACTGTTGGTCGGGATTGAACGGACCCGCAGTACTTAAGGACTAAACGCAGAGACCTGCTTCTCTCGTTCGACAGGATTTGGAGATAGATTTGACGCGTATTTTTACAGCACTCTGCTTTGTCATCACCCTGATCGCCGGACCCGCATCGGCGCATGAACGGTTCGCCCTCGTGATCGGGAATGCTGGGTACACAAGTGTCCCCGCCCTCGACAACCCTGTGAACGACGCGCGCTTGATGAGCGAAGAACTGCGCGGCGCGGGCTTTGCGGTCACGACACTGACAGATGCAAGTCGCGCAGAGATGGAGCAGGAGGTCGAGGCTTTTGCCAGTACCGTACGTGCGGCGGGGTCCGAGGCTTTGGCGGTGTTCTATTTTGCCGGGCATGGTGTGCGCAGTGATGAGTTCAACTACCTGCTTCCGCTGGGCGTAAACATTCAGTCCGAGGCCGATATTGCAGATCAGGCGGTGCCGGCCGAATGGGTTCTGGATCGCATTCACACACCTCAGGCCGTGAGTGTTATGATTCTGGACGCGTGCCGCGACAATCCTTTTGGTGGTGAAACGGACGGTGCACTGGATGTCGGCGACGGGCTTGCGCGTATGACAGCCCGCACGAACAACCTGATCGCCTATGCCACCGGACCCGGCGACGTCGCACTGGACGGGACCGGAGCCAACAGCCCCTACACAGCAGCCATTGCGCGCGCCGTCGGGACCCGAGGTTTAACTCTTGAGCAGATGTTTGATCAGGTGCGCACGGAAGTGATTGGCGAAACGGACGGAGTGCAATCCCCTTGGGCCCGGTCATCCCTGAACATACGGATTGGCATCAAGGACCCGAGTTTGAATTAACTGGGGCCAGCCCCGCGCGTCGGGAAGACTAGGACGTTCCAGACTGCTTTGAAGCTGTGAACGTTGCTGGATGCATGATGATATCGAAATGTTGCATCCCTTTTTTCAGATCGAAGCTGACAGAATGTCCGGCCTTGCGCAGGTGCTCGGCGTAGTCGCGGCTTTGACGGATGAATTCCGGTGTGTCCCTCTCAGCCACGGTCACGTGGTAGCGCGGTCCGGGGCGGGGCACGTGACGGATGGGGGACAGGTCGTTGACCTCAACCGGGGTCAGTTGCAGCGGATCGTTGACCGAGGTCAGGCTGATCGGCTCCAGATCGTAAACCCCGCTGATCAAGATCACATCGCGCACCCGCAACCCGGCGCGGGCCAGAGCGTTTGCAGATTGCGCCATAACCATGCTGGCCAATTGCGCCCCGGCGCTGTGCCCTGACAAGGTTATTCTGCTGGGATCAAACCCCAGCGACTCAGCCTGCGTCGCCAACCAGAGCAGTGCATCACGGCACTCGTCGATCATGTCCGCGATGCGGGCATCAGGGGCCAGAGTATAGTTCAATGTTGCGAAAGCCTGACCCGCTTCAATCAGCGCCGGTGCCATCATGGCGGACTCGCGCTGGCTAAGGGCCTGCCAATAGCCGCCATGGATAAACACATGCAGCGGCGCGCCTGCCTCGGCCGCCGGGAAATAATCCAGAACCTGCGCGGGGCCTGCACCATAGGAAAGATTTTCCTGAACCGTCAGACTGGCCCTCGCCTGCGCACTGAGGGCGCTATAGCTGGCAATATAAGGCGTCAGGTCACCACCGATCATTGATCTCGGCGAATATTCCTGTTCCAGTTCAGCTTGTGAAAACCCGCGATACAGCATCAGTCCCCCGCATAGATCAGTTGTGTGCGCATATCATACAAATCGTGGAAGAAGCGCAATTCCAATGCTTTGCGTAAGAAGCCGACGCCGCTGGAGCCTCCTGTTCCCGGCTGCATCCCGATGACACGTTCAACGGCGGTCGCATGATCGAACCGCCACCGTTGGAACAGGCATTCCACATCCATCAGCTTCTCTGCCAGCGCATAAAGCTCCCAGTTTTTTTCGGTCTCGCGAAAGACCTGAACCCAGATTTTGACCACCCGAGGATCACCGGAGTAGGGCTGCGCATAGTCCCTCTCCAGCAGGTCCTGCGGCACGTCGAAGCCCTGACGGGCCAGCATGTGCAGCACCTCGTCATAGAGCGACGGCTTGGTAAGTGCTGCGTTCAGCATCTCCATGACTTCGGGATCATGGGCGTGGACCTTCAGGGTCGAGGGGTCCTTGTTGCCCAGAATGAACTCGATCTGGCGGTAGCCATAGCTTTGGAACCCGGAGGAACTGCCAAGAGCCTGCCGAAAGGTCATGTAGTCGGCGGGCGTCATGGTCAGCAGGGTTTCCCAAGCCGCAATCAACTGATGCTGGATGGCTTTGATGCGGTCGAGGTTTTTCATCGCCGGGCCAAACGCGTCCTGCTGCAGGAAGCGGCGCACCTCGACGAGTTGATGGTGCATCAGTTTCAGCCACAGCTCGCTGACCTGATGGATGATGATGAACAACATCTCATCGGGCTGGGCGGGGTCTTGAAATGTCTTCTGCAGGTTCAGCAGCGTCTTGAGTTGCAGAAAATCGCCATAGCTTTTGCGATGGGTCTCGGTGAAATCGGTGACCAGAGAGTCTTCGATCCCGCGTTCCAGATACCTGTCAGTGTCGCTCATTTGCTCCTCCAAACGCCTGAGGTTCCCCGATGTGTAAGGGGTCAGCCCGCGCAGCGCCAGAGGGTCAGGTCCAGTCGAGAACCACCTTGCCGGATTGACCAGATTTCATGGCGGCAAACCCTTCGGCAAAATCGTCGACCTTCATCTGGTGGGTGATCACACGGCTGACATCCAGACCGTTTTGCAGCATGGCGATCATCTTGTACCAGGTCTCGAACATCTCACGCCCGTAGACGCCCTTGATGGTGATGGCCTTGAACACGATGCGGGACCAATCGACAGGAGATTTTCCTGGCGGAATACCCAGCAGAGCGATCTTTCCGCCCATAACCAATGCCTCGACCATTTGATCCAGCGCGACTTGCGAGCCGGACATTTCCAGCCCCACATCGAAACCTTCCTTCAATCCCAGCTCAGCGATGACATCTTGCAGGTCCTCTTTGGAGACATCGACTGCGCGGACCGTTGGCACAACGTGTTCGGCCAGTTTCAGGCGGTCGGGGTTGATGTCGGTGATGACCACATTGCGGGCGCCTGCGTGGCGGGCGACGGCTGCGGACATGATGCCAATCGGCCCAGCGCCCGTGATCAGCACATCCTCTCCCAGCAGATCAAAGCTGAGGGCGGTGTGAACGGCGTTTCCAAGAGGGTCGAGGATAGCCCCGATTTCGTCTGGCACGTCGTCGGGTAGGGGGACGACGTTAAAGGCAGGCAGTTTCAGAAATTGCGCAAACGCGCCTTGTTCGTTGACGCCTATGCCGCGCGTGCCGGGGTCAAGGTGGAACTTGCCCGCGCGGCTCTGACGGCTGTCTGTTCCGATCAGGTGCCCCTCGCCCGAGCAGCGCTGCCCGATCTCAAGCCCGGTTACGTTTCGGCCGACCTCAACGATCTCACCCGCGAACTCATGGCCGGTGATCATTGGAACGGGCACGGTGGCGGCCGCCCAGTCGTCCCAGTTCCAGATGTGAATGTCAGTCCCGCAGATGCCGGTCTTGTTGATCCGGATCAGCACCTCATCCGAGCCGATCTCGGGCACCGGAGCCTGTACCATCCACAGGCCTTCCTTGGGTTCGGATTTTTCCAGTGCTTTCATCGTATTGGGACGCATTGCACTACTCCCATAAATCGGTGGACAGGTATTTCAGGCCACTGTCGCAAATGACGATCGCGACGCAGCCGCCACGCTCCGGGCCGCGCAGCAGATCGATCGCTGCGGCAAGGTTCGCGCCGGCTGAGTATCCGGCAAAGATCCCTTCGCTGCGTGCGAGCAACCGGGCGCAATCTCGGGCCGCGCTGCCTGACACCGAAAGGTGCCCCGCGAGGGGGACGCCGTTCACATGGGTCAGGTCAGCCATGGCATAGCCGCCGCCCTGTATCGGATGGTCGGGCGTGTCGACGACTTCACCAGCCAAGGCCCGTGCGCCCTCGGGTTCGATGGCGTAACACCGCACGCCATGCGGCGCGAAGAATGCAGCTGCTCCGGCCAAGGTGCCGCCTGAACCGGCGAAATCACAGAAGGCCGTGACCGCACCGCCAGACTGCTCCCAGATTTCCGGCCCGGTCCCTGTTGAATGCGCTATTGGGTTACCCGAATGACCGAACTGATCCGCGCGAAACGCGCCGCGTTCTGCTGTGACTTTCTGCGCCGCCTCATCCACCAGCGCCAGATCAGCGCCCGAAACCTCACCCGGTTTGCTGCCCTCGGCCTGCGGCACGATGATCACCTCTGCCCCCAGCGCCCGCATCATACGCGCGCGCTCGACCGAGTTTCCGGCGCTCATCACGGCGACAAACGGATGGCCCATGATTCCGCAGACAATCGCCAGACCGGTTCCCATATTGCCCGAGGTCAGCTCGACAACAGTTTGCCCTGGCGCAAGCGTTCCATCGGCGCAGGCCATTTCGATGATGGATTTTGCCGCGCGGTCCTTTTTCGAGAATCCGGGCAACAGATAGTCCAGCTTGGCCAGAATGCGACCGTCCAGCTGAAGCTGCTGGCAGATGCGCGACAGGTCCACCAAAGGGGTATTGCCGATGGCGTCGATGACAGAGGCAAAGGTCATTTGATGACTCCAAGCTCTTTGCCGACTTTCTCAAATGCGGCAAGCGCCTGGTCAAGCTCCTGCCTTGTCAGTGCGGCGTTCATCTGGGTTCTGATCCGGGCCTGCCCGCGCGGGACCACGGGAAAGAAAAAGCCTGAGACATAGACGCCTTCGTCAAACAACCGGGCCGCCATATCCTGCGCCAAAGTCGCGTCTCCCAGCATGACCGGAATGATCGGGTGTTCACCCGGCAAAAGGTCAAAACCCAGCTTCTCCAGCCCCGCCCGCCAGTATTTGGCGTTGCCGAACAGCTGCGCGCGCAGCATGTCGCCTTGCTGCACCAGACGGATCGCCTCAATCCCGGCGGCGACAATGGAGGGCGGCAGCGAGTTCGAGAACAGATAGGGCCGCGCCCGCTGCCGCAGCAGGTCGATCACTGGCTGCGGCCCGGCGATATAACCGCCGATTGCCCCTCCAAGTGCTTTGCCCAAGGTTCCCGTCAGGATGTCGACATCGACACCGAAATGATCCGGCGTGCCCGCGCCGTTCGGTCCCATAAATCCGGTGGCGTGGCAATCATCGACCATGACGATGGCGTCGTATTTATCGGCCAGCTCACGGATTTTCGGCAGATTGGCCAGATAGCCATCCATTGAAAACACGCCATCAGTCGCGATCATGATATGCCGCGCACCGTCCTCACGCGCCTGCTTCAGCCAGGCCTCAAGATCGTTCATGTCGTTGTTCAGATAGCGATAGCGCTTGGCCTTGCACAACCGCACCCCGTCAATGATCGAGGCATGGTTCAGACTGTCCGAGATGATTGCGTCCTCTGGGCCGAGAAGGGGTTCGAATAGCCCTCCGTTTGCGTCGAAACAAGCGGCGAACAGGATCGAATCATCCTTGTTCAGGAACTCGGCCAGTTTATGTTCCAACTCGCGGTGAGTGTCCTGCGTTCCGCAGATAAACCGGACCGAGGCCATGCCGAACCCTTTGGGGCCCATTGCATCTGTGGCGGCGTCGATCAGCGCGGGATGGTCGGCAAGACCCAGGTAGTTGTTGGCGCACAGGTTGATGACCTGCTTGTCGCCCACCGTGATCTCACCGCCCTGAGGAGACGTAATCATGCGTTCGCGTTTATACAGACCTTCGGATTCGATCTGCGCGAGGGTGTCCGTGATATGGGACAGGAATGCATCTGCCATGGCGACCTCCGTTCATCTGAGTCGGGTGTCTAACATAACGGATGCAATTCCCAAATAGGAGAATTACACTATACGGGAAAAATTTCCGTGAAGGCGGAAAATATATCGTATTTCGTTTGATTTGAAACGAAATACGCTGCTTCTCCCTGCGGTCGAACGCGCATTTCGATGGACTTGCCTCGGGTAAAACGCAAAACGATTTAGGCGTTCTTGACTATCAAAAAAACCCGCGCGGGGCCTATTGAGGCAATGGAATGGGTCACATCAGCCGCATAGCGGGCGGTGTCGCCCTGTTGCATCTCAGATATCGCAGTGCCCGAGGTTACGCGCACCGCGCCCTCCAGAACCGTCAACTGTTCGCGTGTGCCGCGGGCATGCGGCTGGCTGTTCAGTGTCCCGTCGTGGTCAAAGCGGATGTCGTAGACCTCATGCCCTCCGGCCTCTTCCGGGGGCGACAGGATACGGATCCGACAGTTTGTGCCCATGTTGTCGATGCTGGGCACCTCGGCCTGGCGCAGAACTTCGATCTGATCTGAGGTCTTGGTCTCTTCCAGCAGCCCTGCGAAATCCACCTGCAAGGCCCGCGTCAGGTTCCACAGGGTTGAGATTGTCGGGCTGCTTTCGCCCCGTTCGATCTGACTGACCATTGATCGAGATACGCCGCTGAGATTGGCAACAGCTTCCAGCGACAGGCCCTTGGCGCGACGCGCCTCTTTCAGGCGGGCGGGCAGAAGGGTCAGGATATCGTCCGTGTTTTCCGTCATGACGGAATCTGATGCGCTTTTCCCGATGGGTTGTCAATTCTGCTTGTGACGGTACGTCGTATAGGACAACGCGCCAACTGGGCGTAATAGTGCCACCAAATCCAAGAGGAGAAGAGACATGAAAGATATCGTCATTCTGGATGGGGCCCGTACGGCTGTTGGAACGTTTGGGGGTGCTCTGGCCTCGACCGCACCGATTGACCTGGCGACCGTTGTGACCGAAGCCGCGATGGAGAAATCGGGCGTCGAAGGCGGCCAGATTGGCAATGTTGTCTTTGGCCATGTGATAAACACCGAACCGCGCGACATGTATCTGTCGCGTGCGGCGGCCAAACAGGCAGGTATCCCGGTCGAAACCCCCGCGATGAACGTGAACCGTCTGTGTGGATCGGGGGCGCAGGCAATTGTGTCGGCGGTACAGTCGCTGATGTTGGGCGATGCCGACTTTGCTGTGGCTGGTGGGGCTGAGAGCATGTCGCGCAGCCCCTACATCCTGCAGCAGGCGCGCTGGGGTGCCAAGATGGGCGATATCAAATCGCTGGACATGATGTTGGGTGCGCTGAACTGCCCCTTTGGTACCGGACATATGGGTGTGACAGCTGAGAACGTCGCTGATGAACATCAAGTCACACGCGAGCAGATGGATGAGTTTGCTATAACCAGCCAGACCCGTGCCGCAGCGGCCATTGAGGCAGGATTTTTCCAGAGCCAGATCGCGCCGGTTCAGGTCAAGGTTAAGCGCGACATGGTTGATTTCATGGTCGACGAGCATCCCAAGGCGACCTCGATTGAGGCGCTGGCGGGTCTGCGTCCGGCGTTCAAGAAGGATGGCCGGGTGACGGCGGGCAACGCCTCTGGCATCAATGATGGCGCGGCAGCGATGGTTCTGGCCACGGCAGGCGCGGCAGAGAAGGCTGGTCTGAAGCCGAAAGCGCGTATTCTGGGTTACGGCCACGCCGGTGTCCGCCCCGAGGTGATGGGCATTGGTCCGGTGCCTGCGGTTCAGAACCTGCTGGCCAAGACCGGCCTGACGGTGGAAGACTTCGACGTGATCGAAAGCAACGAAGCCTTTGCTTCGCAGGCTCTGGCCGTGAATAAAGAGCTGGGTCTAGATGCCGCCAAGGTAAACCCGAACGGTGGTGCGATTGCGTTGGGTCACCCGGTGGGTGCGACTGGTGCGATCATCACGCTGAAGGCTTTGTATGAGTTAGAGCGGACTGGAGGTTCCAAAGGTCTGATCACCATGTGTATCGGCGGTGGTCAGGGTATTGCGATTGCCATAGAGCGGCTCTGACCTCGAGTTGGGCAGGGGGCTGTCTGCCCCCCATCGCGCCTTAAGCGCAATTCCCCCCGAGGATATTTTCAGCCAGATGAAGCAGGCGGCTGGCGCCTAGCTGAGCGCTGTTAGCAACAGGACCAAAGCAGCGCCTGCCACGGCTCCGAGCGTGGCGGGAAGGGCTTTGGACCACAGGCGGGAGTTGGACTGATCGTCTTTCTGGGTTTGTGCGATCAGAGCGTCTTCCACCAGCGCAGGCAGACGTGGGCCGAACCGTGCCAGAACCAGCGCGGTTTTGCCAAAGTCGCGGAGCGCCGCGCGCGGGCCGATGGATTTCTTAATGTAATCCTCGACGACCGGGCGCGCGACCTCCCATATATTGATATGCGGATCGAGTGAGCGGGCGACGCCTTCAACCACAACCATGGTCCGCTGAAGCAGGATCAGCTCGGTTCGGGTTTCCATGCCAAAGCGTTCGGTGACTTCGAACAGGTAGTTCAGCAGGCGGCCCATCGAGATATGGGTGGCGTCCATGCCGAAGATGGGCTCGCCCACAGCGCGCAGGGCGCGGGCGAATTCGTCGACGTCTTGATTGGCTGGGACATATCCGGCCTCGAAATGAACCTCGGCCACGCGTTTGTAGTCGCGACGGATGAAGCCGAACAGGATCTCGGCATAAACCCGGCGGGTGTATTCGTCGATATGGCCCATGATGCCGTAGTCATAGGCGATGATATCGCTATTGGCGGCGACCTTCAGGTTGCCCTGGTGCATGTCAGCGTGGAAGTAGCCATCGCGCAGGGCGTGCAACAGGAACAGGCGTAGGACACGCTCGCCCAGATCGCGGCGGTTATGGCCCGCGGCGTCCAGAGCGTCGTTGTCGCCAAGCGGGATGCCATCCGCCCAGCTGAGTGTCATCACCCGGCGCGCGGACAGGGACCACACAACCGGAGGCAACCAGAACCCGGCATCATCCTTGGTGTTGGCGGCGTATTCTGAGGCTGCTGAGCTTTCCAGACGCAGATCCAGCTCACCCCGAACCACGCCATCGAAGTGTTCGATCACTTCCATTGGACGGAGGCGGCGCGCGCCAGGCGCGCAAAGTTGTACCATGCGTGCGGCGAAATAGAACGCGTCAACATCCTTGCGGAAAGCGCGCTCGATTCCCGGACGCAGGACTTTGACGGCGACGTCTTCGCCTGTGGTCGCCAGCTTGGCCTTGTGAACCTGAGCGATCGAGGCTGCAGCGATCGGTTCGCTGAACTCGCTGAACATGTCCGAGATCGGCTGGCCCAGCTCCTTCTCGACCTCAGCCATGGCCTCGGCCTTCGGGAATGGGGGCAGCTTGTCCTGCAATACGCGCAGTTGCTCGGCCAGTTCGTTGCCAACCACGTCGGGTCGGGTCGACAGGACCTGTCCGAATTTGATATACGCCGGACCCAGCGCCGTCAGGGCGCGTGTGGCAGGGGGCATCTCGGGGTCGCCCTTGTACCCAAGCCATTGAAACGGTTTGCCGAGCGCGTGGGCGACAAAGCGGACCGCGCGGGGGGCTTCGAACGCGTCCAGCACGACATTCATCGCGCCTGTGCGCTCTAGCGTGGCGCCTGTGCGGATCAGGCGCATGATGTTGTGAGGGCCGCGCATTTAGATCTTCCAGCCGGAATGCAGCGCGGCGATTCCCATGCTCAGGTTGCGGTATTTGGCGTTCTCAAAACCGGCAGTGCGAACCATGCCCAGGAATGTCTCCTGATCGGGGAACTTGCGGATCGATTCCACGAGGTACTGGTAGCTGTCGTAGTCATTGGCGATCAGCTTGCCCATGCGTGGGATGACGTTGAAGCTGTAGAGGTCATAGAGTTTTTGCAGCCCGTCATTTGGCAATTGGCTGAATTCCAGCACTATCAGGCGGCCGCCGGGTTTCAACACGCGGTAGGCCTCGTTCAGCGCCCTTTGCGGGCGGGTGACGTTCCGAATGCCGAAGGAGATCGTATAGACGTCGAAGGTGTTGTCCTCGAACGGCAGGGACATCGCATCGCCGACGACCCAGTTCAGGCTGTCCGACATCTGGTCGGCCTCAGCCCGTTGGCGGCCCTCGACCAGCATCGGCTCGGTCAGGTCCAGAACGGTGGCGTGGCCATAGCCCGCGCGTTTGAGAAAGCGGAACGAGATGTCTCCGGTGCCGCCGGCGACGTCCAGCAGGCGCTGACCGGGGCGCGGGGCAAGCCAGTCCATCATCGCGTCTTTCCAAACCCGATGGATGCCCATCGACATGACATCATTCATCACGTCGTATTTCGAGGCCACCGAATTGAAAACGCCCTGTACGCGCCCGGCCTTGTCAGCCTCGCGGACGGTTTCGAACCCGAAATGAGTGGTCTTGTCGCTGTTGTCGGACATTTGCCTTGCCGTTTGTCGAATTTCGCCTCTGTTATAGGGCCATCAGAGGCGGGCACAATGCGGCCCTTTGGAATAGGAGCCATCTAATGCCCGAATTGCCCGAGGTCGAGACAGTAAGACGCGGCCTGACCCCTGCGATGGAGGGGGTGGTAATCGAGCGTGCAGATGTGAACCGCCCCGATCTGCGTTGGCCCTTCCCGGAGCGTATGGCCGAGAGACTGACGGGACAGCGGGTGGATCGGCTAAGGCGACGTTCCAAATACATTCTGGCGGATCTCAGCAGTGGCGAGACGTTGTTGATTCACTTGGGCATGTCGGGGCGTATGACGGTATCAGGTGACCCGCTGGGGCAGTTCGTCCATGACCATCCAATGCCCGAAAAGCATGACCATGTCGTGTTCCACATGGCCAATGGGGCCCGCGTGACGTTCAACGATCCCCGCCGGTTCGGAGCTATGGATTTGCTGCCAACCGCAACCGCAGAAGACCACAAACTGCTGTCTGTTCTGGGGCCAGAGCCATTGGGCAATGATTTTCACGAACAGCACCTGATTGACGCGTTCAAGGGCAAGAACACGCCGGTCAAATCGGCACTTCTGGATCAGGGAATCGTTGCCGGGTTGGGGAATATTTACGTTTGCGAGGCGCTTTATCGCGGCAAGGTGTCGCCACGTCGCAAGGCCGGACAGATTTCTGCGGCGCGTGTCGCAGCCCTTGTGCCGATCATCCGGCAGGTGTTGCAGGACGCGATCGAGGCAGGGGGGTCATCCCTGAAAGATTTCCGTCAAGCCGATGGAGAACTTGGATATTTTCAGCACAGCTTTGATGTCTATGGCCGCGAAGGAGAACCCTGCCGAACCCAGGGCTGCGGTGCTGAAATCAAGAGAATCACCCAGTCCGGTCGCTCATCCTTCTATTGTGCGCAATGCCAAAGATAGCTTGATCCAGCGAAATCGCGTGTTAAGGAATCGTACCTGAACGGAACAACCGGAAGCTTATACCTCATGGCTTTTGAGACGATCATCGTCGAAATCGAAGACCACGTCGCCCTTATCAAACTCGACCGACCAGATGCGATGAACGCGCTGAACACCCAATTGGTGGGTGAGCTGTGCAACGCGCTGGAAGAGGCGGATCAAAACGACAAGGTGCGCTGCATCGTGCTGACCGGCTCGGACAAGGCGTTTGCCGCAGGTGCGGACATCAAGGAAATGTCCGAGATGAGCTTTGTCGATGTGTTCAGCACCGACCTGTTTGCCTCGGTCAACGAGCGTGTCTCGGCCATTCGCAAACCCATAATCGCGGCGGTTGCGGGCTACGCGCTGGGCGGCGGCTGCGAATTGGCCATGATATGCGATTTCATAATCGCCGCAGACACCGCCAAGTTCGGCCAGCCCGAGATCAATCTGGGCGTTATAGCCGGTATCGGCGGCACCCAGCGCCTGACCCGCTTTGTCGGCAAGTCCAAGGCGATGGACATGAACCTGACCGGTCGCTTCATGGACGCCGAAGAAGCTGAGCGCGCAGGTCTTGTCAGCCGCGTGGTTCCTGCGAAGAAGCTGATCGAGGAAGCTGTGGGTGCAGCCCATAAGATTGCTGAGAAATCTTTGCTAACGGCTGCAGCGGCCAAAGAGGCCGTGAATCGCAGCTATGAGCTACCGCTGAGCGAAGGTCTTCTGTTCGAGCGTCGCGTCTTTCATTCGATGTTCGCGACCGAAGACCAGAAAGAGGGCATGGCGGCGTTTCTGGAAAAACGCGCCGCGCAATTCCGCGACAAGTAGCGTCGCGACAAAGAATTCCGGAAGGGCAGGCGGTGGCCTGCCTTTTTTGTTGGGCGTACGAGGCAAGAATCGGCTTGGCAAACCCGTAAAACTTGGGTAGAGAGCGCCGTCATACATGCGCGTGCGGCCCGCTTGGCCCGACTCACACTCGTGATTTCTGATCCGGTGCGGATAAATCCGTGGCGCGCAACCCTAGATAACCGTACCGAACAAAGGTCAGAGACACATGGCAAATTCGCCCCAGGCAAAGAAACGCGCCCGTCAGAACGAAAAGCGTTTCGCCGTAAACAAAGCACGCCGTTCGCGCATCCGCACCTACCTGCGCAAAGTTGAAGAAGCGATCGCTTCCGGCGACAAAGACGCTGCAACCGCAGCTCTGCGCGCAGCTCAGCCTGAACTGATGCGCGGCGTCACCAAAGGCGTTTTCCACAAGAACACCGCATCGCGTAAAATGTCGCGCCTGTCGGCACGCGTAAAAGCGCTGGGTTGATTCCCGCTAGGACGCGTCAAGCGTTTTCCTACGTAAAGGCGTCGCGCATTGCGGCGCCTTTCGTGTTTGTTGCCAGAAAGCCGCGACCTCACGAAGTCGAGAGATTCTTTCGCCCTGAACCCCGAGTCAATATCAGAGTTTCGTTGCTGCGACAGGCAACATCTTGCTACCACTGAGTCAGCGATTCACTCGCTTGGGGGGACAGGCTGTTCCGGACATTTGACTGACGGGCATCAGTCAGACATCAGGAACCAGCGTTCGAAAACCGGCCATGGCCGGTGAAACGATCTGCTCTGGGTCTCGGGTTTTCCGATGATCTCAGCCCTGTCAAACAATTGGGTTACGACGCGTGCCCCGGTTTTCCGGGATCCTGCTGCGGGATACGATTTGTGCATGCTGAGTGTTCATTTACCCGCCGGATGGGACAGTCCGGCGCAGGGTACCCTTGTGCGTGAACGTCAATGACCGGGAAACCGGCGACGATTGATAAGACCGACAGGTCAAAAAAAATGGGATGCGTGAGGCGCTTGATGACACAAGAGAAATGGGGACAACTGCGTAGCAAACTACTGAAGGCCGTTGGTAAGAACAACTTCACCACCTGGATTGAGCCTCTGGAATTTCAGGAGCTGCAGGATGGTGTAGCCGTGTTCTCGGTGCCGACCAACTTCATGGGGAATTACGTCAGCCAGAATTTTGCAGATTTGATTCTGTATGAACTGAATACCGCGGGTGAGACGGTCCAACGTCTTGCTTTCAAGGCAGCTGCCAATTCGACCACCCGACCGGCAGTTGTCACGGATGAACCCAAGCTGACAGAAGTTGCTGCACCGGTTGCGGAGTCCGCCAATGCGGCGCTTGAGGATCTGCAAGCCGCCCCCTTGGATGCGCGCTTTACCTTCGACAGCTTCGTTGTCGGCAAACCTAACGAACTGGCCCATGCCGCCGCGCGCCGCGTAGCCGAAGGTGGCCCGGTCACGTTCAACCCGCTGGTTCTCTATGGCGGTGTTGGGCTGGGTAAAACCCACCTGATGCACGCCATCGCATGGGAGCTGAAGACCAAAAGCCCCGAGCTGAACGTGCTTTATCTATCCGCGGAACAGTTCATGTATCGCTTTGTACAGGCTTTGCGCGAACGCCGGATGATGGATTTCAAACATTTGTTCCGCTCGGTCGATGTGCTGATGGTGGACGATGTGCAGTTCATCGCAGGTAAGGATTCGACCCAGGAAGAGTTCTTTCACACCTTCAACGCTCTGGTGGACCAGAACAAACAGATCATCATCTCGGCCGACCGCGCCCCGGGTGAGATCAAGGATCTGGAAGATCGCGTAAAATCGCGCCTGCAATGCGGTCTGGTCGTTGACTTGCATCCCACCGACTACGAATTGCGTCTGGGCATTCTGCAGAACAAGGTCCAGCAGCATATCGCTACCTATCCCGATCTGGTCATCGCCGATGGCGTGCTGGAGTTTCTGGCGCATCGCATCTCGACCAATGTGCGCGTTCTCGAAGGCGCTCTGACCCGTCTGTTTGCCTTTGCCTCGCTGGTGGGCCGTGAGATCGACATGGAGCTGACGCAGGACTGTCTGGCAGACGTGCTGCGCGCCTCAGAGCGCAAGATCACCGTTGAGGAAATCCAGCGCAAAGTGTCGGATTACTACAACATTCGCCTGTCCGACATTATCGGCCCCAAGCGCCTGCGGTCCTATGCTCGTCCGCGTCAGGTGGCCATGTATCTGTGCAAGCAACTAACCAGCCGCTCTCTACCAGAGATCGGCCGCCGTTTCGGAGGGCGCGACCACACAACCGTCATGCACGGGGTCAAGCGCATCGAAGAGCTGAAGACAACTGATGGTCAGATCGCAGAAGACGTGGAAATGCTGCGCCGCTCGCTAGAGGCCTGAACCGCACCCATTGTCGGCAAATGCCCCGCGCCAGTGCGTCCGGGGCATTTACTTGTGCGCTAATCTCCACGGTTGCGGAGGAATGGACGCGTTTCGCGCGCGTGCCTCTTGACCACCGGGGTATTCCCACCCAGAAATCGGTAAAAAATCCTTGTGCCTCAGGGCTGAGACGCTAACGTGCCAGTCCCGCCCATGTCGGCACGCAAGTCAGAGGAACAAAGGGTATGAAGATCAGCATCGAACGCGGCACCCTTCTCAAGGCCGTTTCCCAGGCCCAATCCGTTGTGGAACGTCGCAACACGATCCCGATCCTTGCCAATGTGCTGATCGAGGCCGAAGGCGACCAAGCCCTGTTCCGAGCCACCGATCTGGATATCGAGGTTGTCGACAAAGCGCCTGCGCAGGTCGAAAAGGCCGGTGCGACGACCGTGGCCGCCACGACCCTGCATGAAATTGTGCGCAAACTACCGGATGGCGCGCTGGTCACCCTGACAGCCGACAGCGCCGCTGGCCGTCTGACGGTTGAGGCGGGACGTTCGAACTTTTCTTTGGCGACCTTGCCGAAAGAGGATTTCCCGGTCATGGCGTCCTCGGAATATCAGTCGAATTTCACCGCGTCGGCGGCGTTGTTACGTCGCTTGTTCGACAAATCGAAATTCGCCATCTCGACCGAAGAGACGCGGTACTATCTGAACGGTGTCTACATGCATGTCGCGGACGGGTCCGAAGGCGGCAAGGTTCTGCGCTGCGTGGCCACCGATGGTCACCGTCTGGCGCGGATTGATGCGGACCTGCCGGATGGTGCTGCGGACATGCCCGGTGTGATCGTGCCGCGTAAAACAGTGGGTGAGCTGCGCAAGCTGCTGGACGATGACGAGATGGATATCGCAGTTTCTGTCAGCGAAACCAAGGTGCGCTTTGCCACGCCGGATATCACGCTGACCTCAAAAGTCATTGACGGTACTTTCCCCGACTACACGCGCGTTATTCCGCAGGGCAATACGCGCCAACTGGAAGTGGATGCTGCCGAGTTCGCGCAAGCCGTGGATCGGGTTGCAACGGTTTCGTCAGAGCGTTCGCGCGCTGTTAAGCTGCAACTGGATGCGGATAAGCTGGTGCTGTCGGTCAATGCCCCGGATAGCGGCGCGGCTGAGGAAGAGTTGGCCGTTGCTTATGGCGATGAACGTCTCGAGATTGGGTTCAACGCGAAATACCTGCTCGAGATTGCATCGCAGGTGGATCGTGAGAATGCGGTATTCCTGTTTAACTCGGCCGGTGACCCGACTTTGATGCGCGAAGGCAACGATCTGAGCGCGGTTTACGTCGTCATGCCGATGCGCGTCTGATCGCGCTGGCGCGCGATGCCTCCGGCGGAGGTATTTTTGAACAGAAGAAGGGAGGGGTCATGGGATTGGCCCTGACCGAGCTTACGGTCTCGCATTTTCGGTCTCACAAACTGGCTCGTTTGTCTTTGGATGGGCGCCCGGTTGCGATCCATGGGCCGAACGGGGCCGGGAAGACCAATATCCTTGAAGCTGTTTCGCTGTTCTCGCCCGGTCGCGGGATGCGGCGGGCCAGTGCGGCGGAGATGACCCGTCGGCCTGAGGCTTTGGGCTGGAAACTGTCCGGCCTGCTGAGTGCGCAGGGCGGGCGGTATGAGATCGAGACATGGTCCGAAGGTGGCGCTGCGCGTCAAGTTCGGATTGATGGCAAGGCTGCCAGTCAGATTGATCTGGGCAAGCTCGCGCGCGTGGTGTGGTTGATCCCTTCGATGGATCGGCTGTGGATCGAAGGAGCCGAGGGGCGGCGGCGGTTTCTGGACCGCATCGCGCTGAGCTTTGATCCCGCGCATGCCGAGGCTTCGCTGACCTACGAAAAGGCTATGCGTGAGCGGAACCGGTTATTGAAAGATCAGGTCCGGGACGCCCATTGGTACACGGCTTTGGAAGGTCAGATGGCCGAGACAGGGTACCGGATACACGCGGCGCGTCTTGCCGCATTGGATCATTTACGTGCCTCGCAGGATCAGGCCGAAACAGCGTTTCCTTCGGCCGAGTTGGAGTTGGTTCAGACAGAAGGTGCGATGCCCGAGACAGCGGATGATCTGCGCGAGGCGCTGAGCGAAAGCCGTTTCCGCGATCTGGCGGCGGGGCGGACTCTGGTCGGACCGCATCGCTCGGACCTGTACGGGGTGTTCGCGGTCAAAGGGATTCCGGCCAAAGATTGTTCCACGGGTGAGCAGAAGGCGCTGCTGGTGTCTCTGATCCTGTCGAACGCACGGGCTCTGGCGGGAATGGTTGGCGCGCCGCCGATCGTGTTGCTGGATGAGGTGGCTGCGCATCTGGATGCCGGGCGACGCGCGGCGCTCTATGATGAGATCTGTGCGCTGGGCGCTCAGGCCTGGATGACAGGCACCGGGCCTGAGCTGTTTGCGGAATTGGGAGACCGGGCCCAAACGCTGGTTGTTACCGAAGGCGATGAGGGCTCGGTCGTGTCGGCTTAGGCCGGTTCGTTGACTTTACGTTCCCACAGGAAACCGCGCATGACCTGATCGACCGGAGTTTTGGCCATGTGGTTGACGTAGTTCGACATGGTTTTCTGCGCCAGACCCAGAATCACATCCAGAACGGCGCGGTGCGAGTAACCGGCGTCAAAGAACGCCTGCAGCTGTTCTTCGGTCGGGTTACCGCGGGTTTCCATCACTTGCAGGGTGAAAGTGCGCAGGGCCTCCAGCTTGGCAGTCGGCAGCGGGGTTTCGTTGCGCAGAGCCTCGGTGATCTCGTCTGAGACCTTCATCATTTTGGCGATGCCGGTATGGGCGGGGACACAGTAGTGGCATTCGTTTTCAACGTTGATGGTCTGCCAGACGACGGTTTTCTCATCATTGTCGAAATCGGTTTGCAGGAAGAGGCCGTGAAGAACCTGATAGGCCTCAAGATGCTGCGGGCTTTCCGCCATCACCTTGTGCAGACCGGGCAGGCGGCCAAAGGCGGCTTGCGATTTCTCTAGCAGCGGTTTGGACCCCTCAGGGGCGGATTCGAGGTCGTGAGACGGGAAGTTGGCCATGTCAAAACTCCTGATTTCTGGCGCGATGAGTCGTATTTAGGGTTTCTTGAGCGATCACTCAAGTATATATTTGAGCAAATGCTCAAAAATTGGTGATCCAATGCCCCGCAAACCCGCATATGACCGAGACGCTCTAATCGCGCAGGCGCGTGATATCTTCTGGCGTCACGGCTGGGCAGGGACGTCGCTGAAGGACCTTGAGCGCGAGTTGAAGCTGAAGCCGGGCAGTTTCTATGCGGCGTTTGGCTCGAAAGATGCCCTCTATGCGCTGGCGCTGGAGCGTTACGCGCAAGACGGGGTTGCCAGTATGCTGGCCTTGGCTGAGGAGCTGGGGCCGCTCGGGGCGCTCAAGGCGCAGCCCTATCGCGTGATTGCTGCCTCTGACCTGCCGACCAAAGCTTGTATGCTGGCCAAGACCTATGCCGAGTTGCAGGCAAAGGATCACGATCTGGCCGGTCAGGCAGGCGCGCATATGATCGCAATGAAATCCTGTTTTGCAGACCTGTTTCGCCGCGCCCAAAAGGCCGGAGAGTTAAGCCCTGATCACGATCCCGAACGCCTTGCTGCGCGCTATCAGTCGGACCTTCTGGGCCTGCGATTGACGGCCGAACGGGACGACGTCAACGCCGCCGAAATTGCAGCTGATATCGCGGCAGACCTCGATCGGCTTTGATCCGCAGATAAATCGGATTTCAACCACAAAATCTTGGGGGAGCGCGTGACATTCCCCACCAGAAAACGTATAAGTTACCAAAATAATATAGGTACTAACGGCATGTCCGAAGACGCACAGGCACCCCAGGAATACGGCGCAGATTCCATAAAAGTTCTCAAAGGCTTAGAGGCGGTTCGCAAACGTCCCGGTATGTATATCGGGGATACGGATGATGGCTCGGGTTTGCACCATATGGTGTATGAGGTCGTGGACAACGGAATTGATGAGGCTCTGGCCGGTCATGCTGACCATGTGACCGTGAAAATTCACGCTGATTCCAGCGTCTCGGTCAGTGACAACGGCCGTGGCATCCCGGTGGATATTCACCCCGAAGAGGGCGTCTCGGCGGCCGAGGTTATTATGACCCAGCTGCACGCGGGTGGTAAGTTCGACAGCAACTCGTACAAGGTGTCGGGCGGTCTGCACGGCGTGGGCGTTTCGGTTGTGAATGCTCTGTCCGAATGGCTGGAGCTGCGCATCTGGCGCGCGGGCAAAGAACACGTTGCGCGTTTTGAGCGTGGTGAGACCGCTGAACACCTGAAAGTCGTCGGTGAGTGTGGTGATCGCACAGGGACCGAGGTGCGCTTTCTGGCCTCGACAGATACGTTCTCGAACCTCGAATACTCGTTTGAGACGCTGGAGAAACGTCTGCGTGAGCTGGCCTTCCTGAACTCGGGCGTGCGGATCATTCTGATTGATGAGCGCCCTGCAGAACGGTTGGAGACCGAGCTGTTCTATGAGGGTGGCGTCAAGGAATTCGTCAAATACCTCGACCGGTCGAAAACCCCGGCCATGCCCGAGCCAATCTATATCAAGGGCGAGCGGGACGATATCGGCGTCGAAATCGCGATGTGGTGGAACGATAGCTACCACGAGACGGTTCTGCCCTTTACCAATAACATCCCACAGCGGGACGGTGGCACACACGTAGCCGGTTTCCGAGGCGCTCTGACCCGGACGATCAACAACTATGCGCAGTCCAGCGGGATCGCGAAGAAGGAAAAGGTCAGCTTCACCGGCGACGATGCACGCGAAGGTCTGACCTGTGTGCTGTCGGTCAAAGTGCCTGACCCGAAATTCTCGTCACAGACCAAAGACAAGCTGGTGTCGTCCGAAGTACGACCTGCGGTTGAGGGCTTGATGAACGAAAAGCTGGCTGAGTGGTTCGAAGAAAACCCCAATGAAGCCAAAGGGATCGTCGGCAAGATCATCGAGGCCGCATTGGCCCGTGAGGCCGCCCGAAAGGCGCGTGAGCTGACCCGCCGCAAAACGGCGATGGATGTGAATTACCTGGCGGGAAAGCTGAAAGATTGTTCTGAGAAAGACCCGTCCAAGACCGAAGTCTTCCTCGTTGAGGGTGACTCGGCGGGTGGCTCGGCCCAGACGGGTCGGGATCGTCTGACTCAGGCCGTTCTGCCCCTGCGCGGGAAAATCCTGAACGTCGAACGCGCGCGGTTTGACCGGATGCTGTCGTCGCAGGAGATCGGGAACCTCGTCATGGCGCTGGGCACTGGCATTGGCCGCGATGAGTTCAATATCGAAAAGCTGCGCTACCATAAGATCGTCATCATGACCGATGCGGATGTCGATGGCGCGCACATCCGTACACTTTTGTTGACCTTCTTCTACCGTCAGATGCCGGAATTGATTGAAGGTGGATACCTCTACATCGCACAGCCGCCGCTCTATAAGGTTTCGCGTGGTAAATCAGAGGTTTACCTGAAAGACCAGGCCGCACTGGATGACTATCTGATCAATCAGGGGGTCGAGGGTGCTGTTCTGAAACTCGGCTCGGGCGAGGAAATCGTCGGCCAAGACCTGACCCGCGTCGTCGACGAAGCGCGCCAGTTGAAACGCGTTCTGGATGCCTTCCCAACTCACTACCCGCGTCACATTCTGGAACAGGCCGCTGTGGCCGGTGCCTTCGTCCCCGGTGCTGTCGATGCTGACCTGCAAGGCGTGGCCGACAAGGTCGCCGCCCGTCTCGACCTGATCGCGTTGGAATATGAACGCGGCTGGCAGGGCCGTATCACGCAGGATCACGGCATCCGCTTAGCCCGTATCCTGCGCGGCGTTGAAGAGGTCCGCACACTGGACGGCCCGATGCTGCGCTCGGGCGAGGCTCGCAAGACCGGCAGCTTCACACAAAGCCTACAAGAGGTCTACAACACCCCAGCTACCCTGATCCGCCGAGACCGGATGCAGGCGATCCACGGCCCGCTGGACCTTTTGCGCGCCATTCTGGAAGAAGGCGAAAAGGGCCTGTCGCTTCAGCGCTACAAGGGCTTGGGTGAGATGAACCCAGATCAGCTGTGGGAAACCACCCTGGACCCGGACGCGCGCACCCTGTTGCAGGTACGTGTGGACGACATGGTCGAGGCCGATGATCTGTTCACCAAACTGATGGGAGACGTGGTGGAGCCACGCCGCGAGTTCATCCAGCAGAATGCTCTAAGCGTTGAGAATCTGGATTTCTGAAAACTTGTAGAATACCGGGCAACCATTGCAGGTCGAAATTAATCTCACGTATAAGAAATGCGAATTTTGCCCCCGATCCAGAGACTGATTGGGATTTAACATAAGTCGCGATTATGGAGCGTTTGCAGTTTCGCGATCTGAAGCAGCAGTTCGTTCAGAAAGCGACACATGTTCGGATTGAGCCCATTCCTACAGAGTGCTGCATCGTAGCCTTTAGGCAGCAATATCGTTGACTTTGCGCTCTTGGGTGCCTTATCGCTGACCTCATGGTGAAATCGTTCTTCGCATCGCAGGACTATTATCCTCAGCTTCGATAGCTGCGGGCAATTTATCATTGGTTTTCCGCTGCCCCTGACAGCGGTCAACATGAAAACGACCTTGTGCCGGGCGGCAAATTCAAAGGTCGCAAAATGAACAACAACAGCGGAAGTCAAAATACGTCGCTAGGCATCGTGGGGTTTGGTGCGTTCGGACAACTTGCAGCACTTCATCTCGGAAAGCACTTCGAGATATCGGCCTATGATCCGTCGCCGGGCCTTGCCAAGATCGCAAAGAAACTCGGCGTGCGTCTGTCATCCATGCACTCAGTATCGCAGGCTGATGTGATCCTCATTGCGGCACCAGTGTCCTCTTTCGAGCAGGTTGTCAGAGAGATCGCGGTTGCCTGTAAACCCGGCGCGCTGATTGTCGATGTTGGCTCAGTTAAAGTAATTCCCGCGGAAATCATGCGGCGGCTGCTGTCGAACCATGTAGACATCGTCGCAACCCACCCCTTGTTTGGTCCTCAGAGTGCCGCGACGGGTATTGAGGGTCTAAAGATCGCGGTCTGTCCCATTCAGGGAAACCGGCATACAAGGTTGGCTGCGTTTTTACGCAAAGCGCTCGGTCTGACCGTCATCATGACGACACCAGAAGATCACGACCAAGAAGCAGCAGTTGTCCAGGGCCTCACGCACCTCATTGCCAAAGTGCTAATGAGAATGGGACCGCTGCCAACGCGCATGACAACGAAGAGCTTTGACTTGTTATCTGAGGCAATATCCATGGTTCAGCACGATGCGCCAGAAGTATTCGAAGCGATTGAGAAGGCCAATCCTTACGCCGAGACGGTGCGACGACAGTTTTTTAATTTGGCCGCAAGTTTGAGTGTTGAGCTGGAAACAGCATCGAGGACGCTACCGCACAATGAAAACGGAAATTGAAAGAGCGGCATCCAAGGACAAGTTTGTCCGGAGTTTCCACACAGCCTCTCCGTATAGCAGCCTTTAGTCAGATCGGATAGCATGACCGTCCCGAACCTTAATCAACCCTGAGTTTTGACGTTTTCTGCTGGTTAAACGTCCAATAATATCCATCTCAAAACCCGCCTGCGTCCTATGTTTCCGGAGGTTTGGAGGCAAATCAAATGGCGACGCGCGGGTATTGTCTGTGTAAAAAAACAAGCTGGGTCTACCGGGGAAATCAAACATGGGCATGCTATTGCCACTGTGATGACTGCCGTCGGAATTGTGCGGCGCCGGTGGTTGCGTGGTTTGGTGTACCGATAGAGAACTTTGAGTGGACTGGTGATAAACCCCGCACTTACGAAAGTTCCAAAGGCGTTTTCAGGCACTTTTGCGGGACTTGTGGGTCACCCATTGGATTTGAAGCCGATCACTATCCGGGAGGTATGCACCTCTATGCTGGATCGCTCGAAAACCCGGAAGATTTCAAACCGACCTTTCACGTTAACAATCAAAGCAGGTTGTCTTGGTTGCAAATGACTGATGATCTCGAAGCGTTTGAAGGCACATTACTGCACACCCCCAACGACCCAGACGGATATCGGTAGAAGAGTAAGCCACCAGACTTTCCAAATGGCAGCTTTGTCCCACATCTCGGAGTATACAAAGTTTGGCAATGAAAGTCCGCTTCGGGCTGCCTTCAATTACTGATGCGGAAGGCGGCAAGTAGCGATAACAAGCCCATAGATCCAGAAGCTGCATGGCGGATGAATGTCGGCCATTCAAACGGAGACTTGTGTGCCGGTTGCAAATTCATAGGACCGAGCGACGATCTGCTTCACGGCCTTCAATTCGCTTTCATCGCGAGGAGAGAAGATCATAACTAAACCGGAGTGCCACTGTCCTTGTGTCACCAAATAATGGTCTTCTCCCCAGCCCGTCCGTTTAACCTCCGCCACATCTTGTGTCGGCAACACCAAGTGCATGCTGCCATTGTCGGGTTTCGGGTGGATATGCGCAAACTCTCGCCCAATCATAAAGGCCGCTTGGTTCCCCGGCACTCCATCGCGCAAGATCAGGGCACGCGATCCGGGGACAGATATCCCGCTGTCTTCGTTGTTGATGTGCGGCAGCGCAAAGCACCAGGCATGCAAAGCCTCAACGATGTCGTCCGGTCCATGTTGGGTTAGCTGCGAATGGGGGAGTTGTCCGAGCGTCTTCGGTGCTGGCCCTGGGCGAATTGGCAGGTTTAGAAGAGAGTGCATTGTCCGCTCCATACTGTTGCTTGGGTTAAAGATATGCGTGTATCCTCGCAAATAAACATCACAAAATTGCAAGCGAGTTTTGCATGAATGCACAGAGATCCCGTGCCGATCAGAATCTAGAATGGGCCGACATGCCCTATCTATTGTCGGTATGTGAAGCTGGTAGTCTTGCTGGTGCTGCGCGTATGCTTGGGGTCAATCACTCAACGGTGTTCAGGCGCATCGAAGCTGTGGAGGCAAGATTAGGTGTCCGCCTGTTTGAACGTCTGCCACGTGGATACGTGATGACTCCGGCAGGCGAGTGTTTCTATGAACGCGCCATCCTACTTTGCAAAGGCATGGATGAGATTGAACGTGAACTGGGCGGGCAGGATTTGCGATTGGCAGGCCCGCTGACTGTCACAACGACGGACTCGCTGCTGCACTGCCTTGCCCCTGTATTTGCCAAGTTCCAGTCTGTGTACCCGGATGTTGAACTGCGTCTGTTGTCCGATGTGCGCGCCCTCGACTTGATGCAGCGGGATGCAGATATTGCGCTTAGGCCAACAAACACACCTCCTGAGCACTGGATTGGACGGGAGTTGTCAGCGTTGTCTTTTGGTACTTATGCACATCGTGATTATTGGCAGATTATTCGAGACAAAGATCCCGACACCTATCACTGGGTTATGCTAGGCGACGATCTTAACCAATCCCCGATGAGCAAAATCACCCTGCGCTGTAAGCATGAGCGGGCCAAAGCCACAATGCTCAATACGATGATGAGCGTGTTTGACATGGTGAACGCTGGCTTCGGCATTGCTGCCATGCCGTGCTACCTCGGCGAAAAACATGAGAGCCTTGTGCGCGTACACGACCCCGATGACACCGCGAACTGGCATCTGTGGCTTTTGGCCCATCCGGATGTGCGGCGAAGTGCACGGGTGAATGCGTTTTATGACTTCGCCACGAAGCACATCACCGATGAGATATTAGGCAAGCCATAGAAGCCGCATTTCCATCTGTGCCATTTTGCAAAACTGACTTGCAGTCTTTGGCAATTTTCTGTGCATCACGGCAACCCACCTTTTTGACAGTGTTCAAAATGGAGGACCTCAATGTCTATGGTAAGGACAGCAATGGTGCTGAGCCTCGGCCTGTTTGGCAGCTCTGCACATGCTCTGGATATCGAAACCAAAACGCTCGATCAGCTTTATGCAGAAGCGTTGGCCGAAGGTGGCGAGTTCGTCTTGCGCGCAGGCGGCGATGAGCCCAATCAAATCGACTACTATCTTGATCGCTTCAAGGAGCGGTTCCCGGACCTTAAGGTGACACATAGCGTGGATGTCAGCATCAATCATGCCCCTCGTTTCGACAATGCACGCGCTGCTGGCGATACAAAGAACGTCCCTGATGTCATCCAGTTCCAAACCCTGCATGATTTCAATTACTACATGGAGCGAGGGCTTCTGGACCCTTACAAACCCGCAAATTGGGACAAGGTGTATCCCGATCACAAAGACCCACATGGTCGCTGGACTGGTCTTTATGGGGTTACCTTCAGCAACTACGTGAACCTCGAGATGGTGGATCCTGAAAATCCGCCGCGGGATGCCCTGGACTACCTGGACCCAAGCCTTAAGGGGCAGATCATTCTGACCTATCCTCATGACGATGACGCGGTGCTCTATCAGTTCTGGAACCTCAAAGAAGCGCATGGCTGGGACTATCTTGAGAAACTTGTGGCACAGGAGCCTGTTTGGACGCGCGGCACCGCGATGCCTTACCACGCCGTCAACAATGGTTGGTATGCGGCAAGCTTCACAACCTTCTGGGCGTTTGAGAACTTCCCCGGTCTCAACACGGAATTCATGCTGCCGGAAGAGGACTATTTCTTGACCTGGTTCCAAACCGCAGGCATTCCCGTTCAAGCCAAGAACAAAGCAGCAGCAAAGCTCTATCTGAACTGGATGTTATCAGAAGACTTCCAGGGCACCTGGCTGCAATTCCCCGTGCGGATGGATGTCGAGGCCCCAGGTGAATATGGTTCGGTTCTTCGTCACAACACGTCACCAGGCGACTTCCACCGCTGGATGCTTAAACGCCCGATGGTCGAGCGGTTTCGCGATCAAATGCGCCAGCTGATCGGACCAGCATACGGGCCTGAGGCGGTTGATTTGGACTACACCATCAAACCAGAGTGACTATTACATACAAATTACGTGGGGCCGATCACGAGGTTCCACGCCTTCGGTCAGTTCGATACTTCGTAAAGCCAAAATTGCGGCTTCTGTAGACTGCAAAGTCTTGGATTGAATGTCCGGTTTGGGCTGCGACCAGCTATTCATGCAGGCAGCGGAGAATGGCCACGTCGGAGCCCAAAGCAGACACACCCGTAGCAAAATGATATGATCATAGAACCAGAGGCGCTCATACATTCAGGAACCGTACTTTACGGAGGTCGGACGAATGATCATGCGCATCTTTCAGGTCGTGACTCGGCCAGGCAAAGAGGAAGAGTTCAGCAAGTTCTTCCATGAAACAGCTATACCCTTGATGAGAGGTACTAAGGGCATCGTTCAGGTGTTTCCAGGTGCCGCACGTGCTGACACACCACGAGAGTTCAGCTTTGTCATGGTGTGGGAAAACCTAGAGTCACTAAAGGCTTTTGTCGGCGAAAACTACCAGAGCCCGCATATCGATCCGGCGGAGGACGAATTAGTCGAGTCGCGTTCTATCAAGCACTACGAACTGGTCCAATAAGGGCCATGGATTGAATGCTAGGAAATAACTCGGGGGGAAATAATGATCACAGGGAAATGCGGCTGCGGAGCCGTAACGTATAAGATGACTTCGCCACCCATGTTCGTGCATTGCTGCCACTGTCGCGAATGCCAGCGACAAACCGGAGCAGCCTATGTCTTGAACGCCATCATTGAAGCTGATCGCGTGAAGTTCGAGGGGCCAATCACCGAAAATGAGCTCTCCACTCCAAGCGGGAAAGGGCAGATTATTACGCGCTGCAGGGATTGCGGCGTCGCCGTTTTTAGCAGCTACATGATCCGCCTTGGAAAGATTAGGTACGTGCGCGTCGGAACACTGAACAACCCGGATCAATGTCCTCCGGATGCACAGATTTTCACGAGCAGCAAACAGGCCTGGGTGCCACTCAGCGAGGACATTCCTATCTTCGAGGAATTTTACAAATTCGATGAGGTGTGGCCGCAGAATTCGTTGGAACGTTTGGAGACTGCTTTATCCTGACGGATCAGTCGCTGAGGCTGAATGGCGGCGTTTGTCCGCAAATAGGCGTTTGCAAAGCCCGACGAGCAAGGTCCGTTTTGGGCTGGTTGGTTTTGCTCTGATTTGGTGGACACCTATAATAGACGCAGAGCAGTGTTGGGGAAATGCTTAGCCGTCACGCGTATAACAAGTGACGTCATGGACTTTTCCGTTTTTCAGTCGTTCGAAGTGGATCGCCCCGCCAAGGGCGAGTTCGTGTAAAACACGTTACTCGTGCTTTGAGATATTCATTGGGATGTCTCGATTTTACGAAAGCACAACAAAAAGGACACTCAGCATCGCGCGTGAGTGTACCCATCAGTGTTGGTGTTCCTGAATTTGGTTCGGCAGGAAGGGGCGTTAGGCCGGGGTCTCTTTCACAAAATCTCCGTTGCGTGAGGCGTACCGCCTCATACGTTTGGTGCAGAGAGCCCTTCAAGTAAGAAGGGTCAATATCTCTTAGGGCCCAGATGTCTCATTTTGAGTGCTGACGTGCATCCTTTGCCGTGCGCGTCAGCACCCAATCGATACATCGTATGAGTTCGTCGGTTGTTAACGGGTTGTTTTCTCCGTTCGACGCGGAGAGGAAAGATTTCGGCAAGAAGACCGGTGAAGTTATCACTCGCAATTGCCCGCAAACTGAATCCCTCTGATAAAGGTTGAATTTTGCTTATCTAAGTGCATCTATGATTGAGGCATAACGCCTGTAGTTGATTGATTTGCAGAACAATTACCAACGATTGAACGATTTGCCCATGAGTTTACGTGCCACAGAGAACCCATCGAACAGACCAGCTCCTATGGCTTATCTGCAATTCTCAAATGCAACTTATTCCCAATCGCCAGCAGACGAGCGCCACGTCGTAGCGTCCGCATCCCAAACACTGGCGGTTGGGCAAGGCGTTGGGTTTATTCCGTCGAGATCGACCCTTTCAACCGCGCCCCAATCTAAGTCGAACTGACCGTTGTTAAACTCCGCGCATGCCTGCGCCGCCAGATCAACCTTTTGCTCGAAAACCAGTTGGAAGTTGCGAAACGTCAGCCGCGACAACTGGTGAGGTCCAAACTAGGCCCGAACCAAGCAGAATCGCAGATACCAAACGCTTCAAGTAGCTTGCCAATTGGGAAGCCGGTTGGAAGGTGGTTTTAGTTGCATTGATCATACCTGTAGTCCCCGTACTCCAGCCAGTTTTCCGAGCCTTCGCTAAAAAGCAGAAACTCTGACCTGTCCTCCCCAAGCAGGGCAACGACAAATCCTGCGGGCGGCTCATAGTTTCCGAAGTAGCTGTAGGCCGTCATGGCTCTGATCGACTCTCCGTCGACCGTTACTCGCGCGTCCCATTCTCCCTCCGGGTTGTCCAAAATTACGGGTTCGATGACTCGCTCTACCGCTCCGCCACCACAATAGACGATGCCTTCTGGGGGTTCGTAGGAGGCCCCCTGGCTAGCACCTGAATCGCAGACTGAACGAAGGGACTGAATTGCCGCGCTGGAACCTTTCAAGTCAAAGATTCCGTAGCTGACATCTTGATCAATCATAGACAGATTAACGGATGCATTGGCCGCAAGCTGGTCCAGTACGAAACCATAATCCTGCTGGCTATTGAAACTAACCTCGACAGGATAATTGTCGACGATCTGCACAGCAGCGTTTTCTGCGCCAACCTGAAATGCCCCGACTTCGGTGGTGCCGTTCTTCAAAAATCGAATGGAGAGCCCCTGCTTATCCACAATGTCCTGGCTGTCCTCAAATCCAGCCGGAGCAAAGCGGATACGATTACACTGAAGTTCCAGCGTCATGTTGCCGGTCTGAACAATAGCATTGGGGTTGGGCCCGGAACTGAACGACCACTCCGCTGATGCTGTGGTCGCCATAGCCACCAGTAGCATTCCAATGGAAATCGTTTTGAAACTCATTTTCTCTCTCCATGGTGTTGTGGTTCGTATTGTCATTAAGTCAGAGTTTCCGGCCCGCTACCCAGGCAACAAGGTTAGGAAACAGGTGGGCCGTATTCGTTTGCGCCTTCTTGGGAAGGTCGCGTCAGCCACCAGATCATCAGGATGGACAGAACCAATTGAAGAATTGAGACAACAACAATACCGGTAACGCCCAGGACGGCCGCAGGTCCTCGCAACGCATCTGGGTTTTCGGTCCCTTGCTCCAATACCGAGAAGAACGCCACCCCACCCAGCATGACAAAAAGCGTTGTAATGCTGAGCGCCATCGGCAGTAGCAAGTACCAGCCAGGCCGACCTGTATCATGCAGCCTCCGCCAACCGGCGGCCAGCATTGGTATGAGAACGGCCAGTTGGAAAACGGAGGACAGAACCCGAGATCCCTGTCCTGTTTCGGGGTCGGTCCCGAATATGATCGTATCCAGCACAGCCAAAGCCGCACTCACGAGAACCACAAACAAGAAGAACCACCAGTATTCTGAGCGTATCGCCCGACCGGAGAACTGGAAGTATTTCGAGAAACACGTTTTAACGGCTTCACCAAATCCCATTTTTCAACCCTTTCTTAGTTTCTGTGCGGCCTCAGAACGCCTCGCGGACCCAAAAGCACGCCCTCGCCCTTCTGGGTTTCCCGCCTTCCTTTTTGTTTGAACGCCAAAAACCTTTCGTAGGAAAAGGTAGCGAAATTTACGCGCGGAAAAAATGTTGATTTATGAAAAATAAGATTCAAACATGCGAATTCGACTAAGCTTTATTTGACTCCCGTTGTTGTCGGCCCCGGCAATCAGCTCAATATCGTTCTTCCGACCAATCCGTTGGCGACTAATCTTCGGAAAAGGTGGGCACCGGATCGAGCTGTGCTCAATTGGCTGAATAGAAGCGGGCGCTTCAAAAAGGAGCGTCCAGTTTCATCAATCTCGAAGGACCCAGATGGAGAAGAAAATGACCAAAAAGACAGTGATGATTGCAGGCACAACTTTGTTCGCATTGCTTGCGGCATGTGACGAAACGAGTACGTCGAGCACGTCCGCCGAACCCACACCCGCTCAGCAGGCATGTTTGCGAGATGTGGCCAAAACAACGAACAATTCGCAAGTCGTTGTGCTCTCATCCGCGTTTAGCGAAGCTGGAACACAAGTCACTGTCGGCGTTGGTGAGGATCGCGCTCCTTGGAATTGTATTGCTTACACGGATGGCGCGACAGCTGGTATCGAATTCTTGGGCGACGAAGGTGCATTGTGACCTGTCTGCTGCTTGGCTGAAAACGGCTGCGCAGCACTGGCTTGATCTTCTGAGGCTCGACTTGGTTTGTAGAACCACTATCATCGTATTCGCAATTCTGTACCTGTTGGCGTTGGTTGCGTTCTTAACCGGCACATTTGGCTGGTTGGGACAGGAACGAAACCCTTTGTCCGGGGTGTTCCTTCTGCCGTTGGGACTACCTTGGATACTTGTAGCGGACTTGGTCTCGGAGTCCTCCAAGCCGTGGTTCGCGGCGATTGCACCGGCACTCAACATTTTGGTACTGGTTTTTATTTGCAGGTGGGCTCGCAGTTTACACCAGAAATGAAGGCAGAGCTCTGTCTCACCAAAAGGGAGGAAAACATGGGAAAGTGATCTTGGGAATTGTGATCGGGCTCGTCCTTGGCGTGGTTGGGGCGATGACCTTGGGTGGCGGTGCCGCGATGGGCTTCGGAGTTGCGACAGGCTTGTCCGCCGGTGTCTGCACCACATTGAAAGGAGCACAAGCCGAGAACCTTATCACCGCCGAGCAAGCGGATCAGATCCTCAACCGCGTAAATTCCGAAGTGGCGTCACTGCAAGGAATTGAAACGACGGACGAGATCGTCAGCAGCGCACAGGCATGCGATGAATTTCTGTCAAAGTTACGAGAAGCAAAGTGAGGTTCCGCTTTGCATGGAACAGAACTGTAAAGACAAGCCGACAGGGAACCATCTGATGAAACTCGATTTACTCAAACTCCTCACACCCATGTTCGCAATCGCGGGCGCAGCAGCTTTTGCAATGTCAGAAGCCGACGACGCGTGTATCGACCATTTGCGGCAGGTTGGTGGACCAGACGGTCAATCAGGTACGATTGAAAGCTCGCAGTTCTCGGAAGCCGGTACGCTGGTCATGCTGCGTGATGCAGGTGGAACACTCTGGCGCTGTATCGCGTACAAAGATGGAAGCATCGGCGAGATGTCGGTTGTCGAAGCGATGGATGATGGCGGTGGAGCAATGGCAGGCGTCGCTGGTTCTACCGGTAGCCAACGTGTCAAATTCGATGCTGGCTCCACCGGTGCCGAACTAGTTGGTGAACTCGCGCCCGGCGCCTCTCAGCAATATGTTCTGGGTGCCAAAAACGAACAGTTCCTTTACGTTCGCGTTGCTCCGCGAAATGGCTCCTTGGACTACGTTATTCGCAACCCCGATGGATCTGAACTGTTGGGATTGATGTCGGCGGACAAGGAGTATCGAGGACAGCTTTGGCAATCCGGTGATCATGTTGTGGAGGTTATCAATCGCAGCAACTCTTCTGTCGACTACAACGTCATTTTCGGAATTGAATAGGTGATCAATCAGAAACCCTGGAACGCAAGTCCAAAAAAGCGAGGGAAAAACAGATGAAACCCAAGGTCCTATTGGTGATCGGCACAATGTGCATTTCGGCGCTTGCAGCATGCGACGAGAGTGACGGATCGGTGGATGCAAGTGCACCAACTGTGGGCAGCGCTAGCGATCTTTCGTCATTTGAAGGGGCAAGAGCGGGCCAAGCTGAAATGGGCATCCAAAGTCTCGGATTTGAACTCATCCGAAGCGAAGGTCTGACCTCGTACTGGTTTAACAAGGATACTGGTGCATGTGCTCGGATTACGACGTCTGAGGGAAGGTACTCAGAAGTAGCTATGCTGCCATCAGGTGACTGCTGACAAATTTCCATCAATCCCAAATCTTGAAGAAGGAGCTCAAACTTGCATTTCGACCTGGCACACGCGGCGGTCATCGTAGTCGCCTTGATCATCACTAACCTGGCATTGAAATCGGCTGGCGTGATCAACGAAGAAAACAAGCACCAATGGAATTGGAAAGTTTTTCTAGCCTACTTCGTGGTCGTCGTTATCATCAATCTGGTGTGGCCTATTTAAAGTTCCACAGCGGAAAGCTAACTGCCCACTTGATATGGTCGTCGTGAATTAGCCTTTCCGAGAGACTATCAGGTCGCAAAGGTTTGGGCATCAGAGGTTCAAGAATAGAAAGGAGTTGGCATGCGGTTTTTTGCGTCCCTCATATTCATTGGTTTTCTCGCAACCGCTGCGAACTCTGACGTGACCAGTCGAAATGGCGGTCCAACCAACAGTCAAATGCTTTCAAAGGGGGGTGACGGAGGCGTTGATGGTGTCGCTTTCTTTCGCCCAGTCTTAAGCGGAGTGTTGTATCGATCCGGTTTCAAGGGCGGCGACAAGGATCGAACTGGCCTGAGTGAAGGTCAACGCGAAACTCTGTGCAATGAAGGGTTTTCAACCGGTTTTTATGCCGACTTTGGCAAAAACACCGAATACGGTCGCACCAGTTGTGGAAACGGGTCCCTTGACTATCAAAGCGCCAGATCCTCCCGACCCGGTGCTGTCATGGCGTCCATACACGAGGTGATTGAAAACCCTGGAAAGGGCCCTGTTCTGGTGCACTGTATGTGGGGGGTTCATTCCTCAGGTGCATTGTCGGCGATGGCGCTCGTTCAGTTTTGCGGTTGGACAGAAGAAAGGGCCAAGGAATATTGGAATGATGCCCGAAATGGGGCCCCATGTTCAGGCGGGTGCGACCAGTGGATCGACTCAAAATTCTCCAACTTTAGTGTTGACCCCAAGTTGAAAATCTCCACCGAACAACAGGCAGCGATTTGCCCTAAATGATACCGGGAGGACTATCCAAATGAAGTTCATTCTTCTGGGGTCACTAGCTTTCACTGCACCCACCGTCTTGTGGGCGAACGACGATGTTCTCGGTGAAGCCACGAAATTTGATAGTCCCAACGGCGTTACTGAACGCTGTATTCGGATCAAAAAAATTCCAACGGGCGAGTATAAGAAAAGCGATCTTGAGGAAGAAACGGCCTATTGCGAGATCGATTTCTACGCCTCCGAATTTGCTATTTGCCCAAAAACCTGGAGCACCAGCCCAGGAATGGCCGTCTACGATATTTCGGAAGGACCCTACACGGGTAACCGTTCTGAGTTCGAGAGAAACGCTTGCAAAGAGGGGAAGGCGGCGAAAGATCTGGCCAAGGACATGGTGGCCAAATTCAAATCCACCATGAACCAAAAGGGCACCAGTGGAACCTTTTCCACGTCTTCACTGCTTTACTATCATTTCTCCAGATATTTCGACGCGACTGTAAAAGTTCCAGTCGCCGTTTGGCGTAGCATGGACGCCCAGGCGCATTTTTCCGAGGTCGCCGAGCCTGGCCTTGCGATTTCTGGTGGCTCTCATGGCGGGCGCATGAACCACGAAGGCTGGCGGGTCTTCGCAGCTGCGGATGCTGACCCGAACTCATACCAGCCAACCGACGATCTGTTCACCGCAGATCGAACGCAAATATACGGTGTTCTGCTTGATAGCCCTGGGCATCGATATGGCTCAGAAATCAACGGCACCCGCAAATCTGGTTGGGGAAAAGGACAAAACCGTGATTTTCAGGAAACCCCCGCTTTCTTAGCTTTGCGTTCTTCAAAACCATTGTCAGAGGCAATCGCAGAGGGCGTCGGAGAAGGTAGAAAAGACCGTATGATCAACAAGGATCTCGGTCCCGATGTCAGCGACCAACAGATGGCATTTTGGATGCAAGAACTCACCGAGATTGTTCTTCTCGATTTCATCTTTAGCCAGCAGGACCGCGTAGGAAATATAGACTTCGCACCCTATTGGTATTGGGTCGAAGACGGAAAGCTGAAGCATAAAAAGGCCAAGCACCATGAGCCAAACGATGGAGACGTTCCCGCCGACGCATTATTGATCCGTCGCAGCAATCTAAACGACAACGATGCTGGCGGGCGTGTCGAGTATGCCAACTTCGCGAAATCCACTCAAATGCTGGAGAAAATTCGCCACTTCTCTCCAAGCACGTATCGGCGCTTGGTTGCATTGAATAGTGACCTTCAATCCCAAGGCCCGGTCTATGACTGGCTATCGCAAAGCTTTGGGTTGTCAGATAGGCAGGTTGCCCAAGTTGTGAATAACACCGCGTTGGCAACGTCCATCCTCCAGAGCAATTGTTCAATTGGCGATATGATGTTCGACTTGGATCCTGTCGCATTCTTCTTGAGAAACGGCACCGAGGTAGAGGCTGTGGACTGTTATGACCCGTAGGTGTTCTGCTCTTATTGCGGTGTTCATTTGGACCGCTCTGCTCGCCTGCAAAGCGGCGGCATTGGATGTCATCGTCATATCGGATCTGAATGGAAGCTATGGTTCGGTGAAATACGATGCCCGCGTCGACAAGGCGATTAAGCGGATAGTCGAGATTGATCCCGATTTGGTGATTTCGACGGGCGATATGGTCGCGGGACAGCGCATTCCCAACTTGTCAGACAAACAGGTCAGAGAGATGTGGAAGGCGTTTCATGAGGCGGTATCAGATCCTTTAGCGGCTGCCGGAATTCCATTTGCGGTCACGCCTGGAAACCATGATGCCTCTGCGTACCGTGGGTTCGAGCGTGAAAGAAAAATTTACGCAGAGGAATGGACTCCGAGAAAACCAGACGTTGATTTCCTGATTTCAGATGACTACCCGTTTTTCTACGCGTTTGAGATGCAGGGCATTACGTTTGCGTCTCTGGATGCAACGACCTTAGGACCCCTATCCGGTGACCAGCAGGGCCGCCTACAGGAACTGGGTGCAGACGGAGACCCAATTGTCACCTTCAGTCACCTCCCACTTTGGCCGTTCGCGATCCAGCGCGAACGCGAAATCATCGGTGACCCAACACTTGAAAAGATCTATTTGGAAAGCGGTGTCGTTCTGCATCTGTCAGGCCACCATCATGCCTTCTATCCCGGTTGGAAAGACGGTGTAGCTTACGTCTCCCAAGCTTGTTTGGGCGGTGGCCCGCGACGGTTAATCGGCTCAAAAGCCAGATCGCCTCACAGCTTCACTCATGTAACGTTCCAGCCAAACGGAGAATTTGGGATTGCGGTATATCGAGGGCCCGATTTCGAAAGGTCGGCAAACTTCAAAGCGCTCCCGAAAGAGATCAGATCCCCGAACGCGGTGTTGAAACGTTTGGACCTTGTGAAATGACTAGAGGTTGAGTTTCAGCTCGACTTTATCAGGGACCAGATCGTTTATCATCTCTTCGATCCGGGCTTCTGAAAGCCCTCCCGAGGTGATGAAAAGCAAAGAGACGCGAGGCTTTCCGGGGACGTGGTGTTTTCTGACCAGCTTCCAGCCAGCGTCTGCGGCCATGGCTTCAATGTCTCCGCTGACTTTCAATGAGTGTTCTTCATCTGAAGCTTTGAGCGAAACTTCCACGCCCTTGTTTCGCCCTCCGAGCCAAATGAAGCACCAACATACAACCGCCACCAGTGTGGCCATCAGCGGCAAGCCCAAACCGACCGCAAGACCAAGAACAGTCACGATTATCATTTCGACAGTGTCCACCGGATCATCGAGATTGGAGCGGAACCTGAGCAACGCTCCGATTCCAAATATGACAAAACCGATCATTGACCCGTGCTGAACCACTAGAAAACCCACCGCCATGCCGATAAGCGCATACAGGAAGAAAAGCCTTGGCATAACTATGTCGCGGACGCTTCTACGTGCTTTACGTCTCACCGGATGATAGACGATCAAGCCAGCCAGAATGATCGTGACGATCACATCGAGTGTAAAGAAATACAGTTCCTGTTTGCCACGAAACTGCGTCCACCGGCGTTCGATAACGATTTCCGAACCCGAAGCCCCGGCCAGCATCGTCGCTGGGTCGACTTGTGACACCGCAGCACCTGGCAACAGCAGCATCAACAACACGGTCACAAATGTGAGGGTCGTATTCAACTTGTCTTCCTTCCTGCTCACGCCAAAGGCTTACGCTTAACCAAAGGCACATCGTGCCCTATTCAATTCAATCGCAACAGGCGGGATCAGGTAAAGAGACTACAGTGCATTCTTCGGACATCGTATCCGGATTGTGATACGAACACTGATACAGGGATGTGGTCCAAGCGCGAGAGAATCCAATGACAGAAAACAGAGTGTTTTCGTTAGAAGCTGTAATTTCACAGTGTTTCTACGAACTTATACGACTCGCTATTGCGTCCAGCTTGGTTGCGGCAGCCTTCTTACCTTGGACCAATTTTGCCTACGCCGAAAGTGCTGGTTTGGTTCTGGTCGATAAATTCAAAGTGGCAGACAAATCAGAGGGATTTTCAGAGCCTTCCGGTTTGGCAATGTCTAACGCTGAAGGTTTCTTGTGGTCTGTAAGTGATGCCGAACCCAAACTGCATCTACTCGGAGTCGACGGGGTATTAGGAAACTCTTTTAAGTTGCCAGCATTGGCAGGATCAGATTTGGAGGGTGTTACACCTCGAAAGGATGGGTCTGTTTTGGTGCTTCAAGAAACTGACCGATCAATCCTAGTCGTTCACCCAACTGACCCCATTCAACTGACGACAATACCTCTCGCATCTCTTAAAGGTTACCCGACCGCCGCTGCATTACTCGTCGGAAACCCTTTGAACAAGGGACCCGAAGGCATCGCCGTTGACCCGGAATCCGGGCGGGTCTTCGTTGGCATTGAGGGACAACCAAGGTTGTTAATGGTGTTGTCGCCAGAGCTAGACGAAATTATTGAGATCATTCCTTTAGCCCGCGATGCAGGTTTTATCTCCGAGCGTGTAGATGATGATAAACTGGATTTGAGTGGCCTGGCATGGTCCCGGTCCTCGCGTTCTCTTTGGATTGTGAGTGACAAAAGCCGTCAGATCTTCGTCTACAATCCAGAATCCAAGTCCGTAAAGTCTTTATGTTTGACGTTCACAGAAGATGGAAAACAAAAAGAAGTTAAACATCCCGAAGGGATCGCCCTCGATGAGACCAGAGGGCTTCTCTATATCTTGACAGACGATGCCAAGAAATCGCGGCTTTATGTTTTTGAGCAACCGGAATTGTGAGGACTGTCCTACTAGTTCTCCACTCTAACTTGTTGAAAAGCCGGGTTGTGTAATTGAGCGCCGTCGGATGGGCGGCGTATAAAGTAAATCTGCGTTCTGTTCATTGTGTTTCTTAAAAACATCGCCCATCATTACATTCGAGTGGCGTCAGGTTCACACATGTGAACCACATAGTAACATTGGACTTCAACATGCTCAGTCACTTTAAGGTTGTCAAAAATGCGCGTATTCAGCTCAGTTGTTTTTGCGATCATTTGCACTCTTGTGGCCACTGCATCAGTTCCAAGAAGTAGCATTGCCCAAACCTAGGACATCGCATCCCAGCACTCGGTCAGCGGCGTAACGGTGTAGGACGCGGATGAGCTGTTAACTTTTGCCGGTCAATTGGCCTTCAATCGGTCAGGGCGCATCACAGCGGTGGAGGTCGCATCAACGATCACTCAGATCTACCGAGAAGACGGTTACTTCTTGGCTTAGGCCTGGTCCGGTCCCGATGGACAGAGCATAATTGTTGACGAAGGGCGCATTCAAACCATCGAAATTGAAGGCGTAGATACTCGCACGTTCCAAACACTAGAGAAGATTTTTCAGCCCCTCACCACCGCATATCCAATAACTCTCAAACGATTTAAGCGGGCGGTTAACCGAACTTGGCTGGTGGTCAGACGCGCAAGTTAGGTTGACCAAAAGTGTCAGATGACGGCTTCGCGCCCGTTGTGTCGGATGCTGCTTAACTGCAAATGACGACTTTGGCGGATTAAAGGTCAAGAAACTGATGACTATCGGAGCTTCAGTACTAACTCACGCCCATGGAAGAATTGGAGATTTCTGGCAAGCAAGAGCTCTGGGATTGGCTAAACAGCAATCATGCTCAAACGGAGAGCGTCCGCCTCATCACTTGGAAGGCATTGCACCCGCAAAAGTACGTCAGCAGAGAGGATGTACTTGATGCAATAATTGCTTTCGGTTGGGTCGATGGACGCCGGTTTGTCGTTGATAAAAACAGGACTGCGCAGCTCATATCGCAACGCAAGCAACAGGCTTGGTCAAAAAGCTACAAGGATCGGGTCACGCGCCTGCGAAAAGAGGAGCTCATGCATCCAGCCGGTGAAGCCGCTGTGGAAAACAGTCGTGCGTCGGGCCTGTGGGACTTTTTTGCGGATGTCGATGCGTTGATTTTGCCACCCGATCTGCAAAGCGTGATTAACTTGGAAAAGTGGGAAAGCTTAGCTCCTTCTTACAAGCGAAACGTATTGCGTTGGATCAAACTCGCCAAGACAGATGCCACGCGAAGCAAGCGGATCGCGAAAACGGTTGAAGCAACACACAAAGGCACCAAGATACCACAGATGTAATGTGGCATCCGAAACAAGAGCCCACTTACGTTGGCGCGAGGAAATCAAAGGATTTGACCGTGTGTACATGGCAGACTTTCATCGGCCGCGTAGAAATTATGGAATGGGGCAAAAGCACCTATACCGTCTTGCCAATTTCAAAAACGATAGCCGAAAGGCTAACGTCCAATGGTGCCAGACGCGTTGAAATTGAGTTGAATGACCACCCCTTCAACATGGCACTTACCAAATCCCCAGCGTTTTCCGGCACCTTCGTTCACACAGGAAAAACCATCCTTCTCGCAGCGGCTATATCACCGGGTGAAGAAATAGAGGTTCGTTTGCGCAAAGCTGACCCGGATTTGGTGGAAGTGCCAGATGATGTGATGTTGGCGATACGTGCCGCGATGGCGAGCGATGCGTGGTCAGCTTTGACCCCCGGCAAACAACGGAGTCTCCTTCATGCGGTCAACACTGCGAGGCGTTCAGAAACACGGGATAAACGCATAGAGCAATTGATACTTACCCTGCGACCGTGACGCAAAAATCACGACTCGGCAACGAGTGGGGTTGTTTCCGTTGGGTTTCCGAAAGCTGACATTCGCCGCAAGGCTGAAAACGGTAGCAAAGTCCGTAAAGGCATAGTTTCAAAGCTCGGTATTGAAGGTCTACTTTGGGCTGACTCCGGTCAACCATGCTTATCGTAGAGACTGGTAGTACTTGGTTCCGCAGAGCAGTGTTGGGGAAATGCTTATCCGGGGCGCTTTGGTTCCTAGCAAAAGAGGCGCTTAGATAACCCTGATTGTTCCATGAGCCCTTGGCCTTAGGAGTGTGCAAGATTACGGTTAAGAGCTTCAAGCCCTTTTCAAGCGCCTAAATGTGGCTTCATCGGAGTTTCTGTTAGCCCTGTTGTGGCACACGGTAATAGTTAATCCGACGATTGTCCGTCGGAACTTCGGCGTAAATCATCTCCTGGTCTCTATCATGGAAATAGACAGTGTCCGGAGAGGTAAGTATGGGTTCGGCTCCGGCACAATTTACCACTGTGTCCAGTCGAAGCATCTGGTCGTCCTCAATTACTCCGGTTCCGAAGATTTTTGCCGTCCCTGAACAGAGGGAGTGCTGCGGCGTGTTTACGACGATATTGTAAGGCCCTACCTGCTGCGGCTCGATCCTCAAAGAAATCGTAGCTCCGGTCAGTGGGTCGACCCCCTCGTACTGGCCTGCCCAATTGTCTGCGGCAAGCGCTGGAACGGCGAGAATGCCAAGTGCAGTGGTTGCTGATACAAATGTTCTCGTTTTCATGGAAAAATATCCTCCAATTAACTTTCTGTTTCACAAAAATTGGAAGACTTAACTTCCCTTTTCGCTGCAAACCGAAGCTGGTTATCTTGAGATTTGAATTCCACGAAGCAAAGGTTAAGCTTCCTTTAGGTTTTCCCGAGAACGCCCTGAAGCACGAAATCAGCTGTTCGCGGGCTCTGTGCCAGCGGTAGATCGTATACAATCGCAAGGCGGCTTAGTGCTTTAACATCAACGTCATGAGGCATCGGCGACAGCGGATCGACAAAGAAAAACAGAGCGTCCAGTTCGCCTTCACAAATCATGGCACCAAGCTGTTGGTCGCCTCCCAGAGGGCCGCTTTTTAAAGGTGTGACGTCAAGTGACGGCAATGCATCAATTATTTTGCCGCCCGTAGTTCCGGTGGCGAAAATTATATGGGATTGAAGCGCTTTCTCATGCAACTGTGCCCAACTCACCAAACTGTCCTTTTTGGCGTCATGAGCTACCAAGGCTAGCTTTAGAGGGACTTCATTTGATGTTTCGAGCATAGGATTCTCTCGCTTCTTTGGTCAGGCTTTGCGGGTCAACATCATGGCGACTGAGGCGTAGCGGAATGGGTATAACTCGGGGTTCTCACGGATCAGGTCTTCGGCCTTTGCGTAGATATTGTTGACAAGCGGAGACCTGCCTTCGCTTGTCGGAAGCGCATTGGTTAAAACAGCCTCGGTGAACGCCCTAAAGAAACCGACGAAGTCATGTGCGTAGGCTGCGGCGTCACCACTTTCTTTAAATGCATCGCAAAATGGGACGCTCACCTCGTAGGCTTCCGCTTTTTCAATGGAGTAGTAGTCGCTTACATCAAATGCGGGATTGATTACCGGCTCGGTCAACTCCTCTAAGCTTCGGAAGTAGACCGGCTGGTAGTACCCGGCGTATGTCTGTTGGGAAATCTCCCCGTTCTCAACGAAGTGAAGAACCGCGTCGTTTAATGCGTCATAGATCCCATCGCACGTTCGCGCGTCGTCGGTGCAGCCAAAAACCTCTACGATCACCTTTCCACCCGGGATCAACTCAGCCGCCCGCATTTTTAGAAATTCAGCGACATCCTGAGCGGCCTGGTTTTTGAAGAGGTTCCTAATTTCCTTCGAAACCGAGCCGCGACCTCGGATCGAACTGGGACCGTTTGGCAATATGTAGTCGTTGAGCTCAGCTACAGGCCGGCGTGATAGGAACCCGATTGTGTTGAATGTCTTGGCCAAACTGATGCTGTTCGTGGGGAGCAGTCGGTCATACATCGAACCACCAACAATGGATGAATATACGTTGTGCTGGCTTTCAGAAGACGCTTCGCCGCGTTGCAAAGCCAAGAACAACTCAGAAAAGTCATTTGTAGGCAGATCTGAGTATATCGCTCTTACCTCTGACGTTGATCGGGTGTTTAGAACGCGTGCCACTTCTCTCATGACGGCGATTGAATTTGACCCTTCGGAACATCCAAAATCGGCAATGCCTGTGGCCCCATCGGACATAGGGAGGGTGCGAGCTGCCTCTTCGATCCAGGGCATGATCGCGGCAATCGCGTTCCACTGCGGTGCGGAATGCGAGTTGTAGTACCCGTGTCCCGTCATTCCCGATGTCGTTGAACCTGCAACAGGCGTATGAAATGTGGGATCTTGTTCTTGGTTACTGTTCACTGTGACCTCCGACTGTGGATGTGCTCTGAGACCAGCGCGCCTTAAGTGTGGGCAACTGCCAAATGACGAAGAGCGAGAGAAAAGCAGTTGCGATCAGATAGTAGACCGGAGCAAAACCATCCCCTGTTCTGTTCACAAGGTAAGTTGCGATGAATGGGGTTGTGCCACCAAACAACGCCATACAGCTGTTGTATCCAATGGCAACTGTGCTGCACTTAAGTCCGGGGGGCGAGATGTTGGTCAGCGTAGTGACCGCAAGTGCCCAACCTACGCTGTTGATAAGAGACAGGCCCAGTTGTCCAAGAAAAATGAGTGTAATGGAGCTTTGATGCATCAAAGCCCACAGCGGCCAAGCGAAAAGGATCGTTGCGACGGTAGCAGTCAATAAGACCGCGCGAACTCCGAAACGGCCCGCGAGGAGACCAAATAGAGGGGCGGCCAGGGCCATCAGAAGCAAATTGACCGTGGTGATATCGAGAGCACGTGCAGAGGAGACTTGCATATCGTCAGTCAGGTAGGATGCCGCATAAACAAAAATCATGAAATAGATGACGGCTGTTGGAATAAGCAGGATCATCATCTTCAAGAGCAATCCAAAGTGGTTCTGGAAGGTTGTAACTACAGGTGACACGCCTGATGGCTCTGTCTGGTCCGTTACAAGCGTCTCCTGCAAGTCACGACGGAGGATGGCACTTAGCGCGGCAATGACAGCACCAAACAAAAACGGCAGCCGCCACCCCCAGTTTGCAACTTGTTCGTCGCTCAGGACATTCGACATCAGCGCTGGAACGGCTGCTCCCAGGACACAGCCCAACAGCATAGCGCATACAATCAGAGAGCCGTTCAACGCCTGACGTTCAGGCGCTGACTGTTCGATTGTCATTACGCCTGAGGCTGTGAACTCTCCTGCCACCGAGAGACCTTGAACGACCCGAATAGCGACAAGAAGAATGGCCGCTGAAATTCCAATTTGATCGTAAGTGGGCAAAAGGGCTATTGCGAGCGATCCCCTACCCATAACCATGACAGAGATGAGCAACGCAGGTTTGCGACCCATCCTGTCTCCGATATGGCCAAAGATGACGCTACCTATTGGCCGTACAGCGTAGCCTACGGCCAAAACTGCGAAGGCAGACAAGAGTGCTGCGAAATGGTCCCCTTCGGGAAAAAAGACGCGTCCGATGACCGGAGCGAGAAATCCGTAGACCGTGAAGTCATACCATTCGAGAACATTCCCGCTGGTCGTTGCAATGACTGATTTTCGAGAGAATCTTTGTGTCATTGGGTTGCCTCTGTTCGCATTTCTAACCCGACGGCGAGACTATGAACGCCGGCGCGTAAGCCACGAGTTGGCTCCGACAGTCACTCCTTACTTCAGCTCTTTTTCCAAGATTTTAGAACGCTGCATATTCAGCTTCTCGATCTCTTTTTCGACCTTCTCTCTGGACTGATCGGATTTAAGGCAGTCGCCCCGCAGCTTTTGCATTTCCTTTTCGTTTTTAGCTTTCTCCATCTTTCTGACGGTCGCGATGGTCTGCTTCTCGATGCCCATTTTCTTCTTCTCAAGCATCTCGATTTTCTTGGAGAAAAGGTCGATACTCTTGACTGCTTTTACGGTTTTTTCGTTGTACATTTTTTTGGTCTTTCGTTTTGCTGGTTGTGATGTGGCTACGATTTATGCGCCGTTTTTTGCCTGGTGATGCGAACCACTTCACATGAAATCAATTTACGCGCGTAAAAATATTACTTTTCGCGCGATATGACGTTTTTGTGATCATTCTTGGGCGGTAAAAAACGGTTTGAGTCCACGTACGACGCAACTCGATCTGCTCTCTCGATACGGGTCATGACCAGCAGACGCGCGGCTCCGCTAAAACCAACCTGGACAGCAGGGCGGTTTACTGAGCAGTCCTGTTCGCAACGATCATAGCGAAAATTTGAAAGAACATGGCACAACGCGACACAGCTCTTGATGCTTTAGAAGCGTTCTATTCAGCGCTTACGCGAACAGAATTCCAAATTGCTTGCATCCAAGGAGAAACCCAAAAGGCTTCACTGGTTTCAAAGACTGCGAACTGTACGACCCAGCCCAACCAACCGTTCTCGGAAACTCTGAAACGCCGCATAGAGCACAGGAATCATAATCAGCCCAAGAGTGCTGTCGAGGATCATTCCGAACAGTACCGGATAGCCCACTGATATTCTTGCAGCAGCCCCTGCTCCGCTGGACAATACCAGAGGCAAAACACCAACTATAAAACACAGACCTGTCATCGTAACCGGCCGGAACCTGACCTCAGCTGCTTTTAGGGCCGCATCTTGAATGCTTACACCATTGGATCGCTGCTGATTGGCGAATTCTACAACCATGATTGCTTTCTTGGCTGCCAAACCGATCAATAAAACCATCCCAACCTGGGCAAAAATATTGCTGGTGAGGAAAGGCAAAAGCGCTAGTGGGATCAACGCACCTAAAAGTGCAAAAACAACAGATGAGACTATCGACAGTGGCAGAATCCAGCTTTCGTACAAAACCACAAGAAAAAGGTAGGCCAGCACCATGGCTGAAAGCACGATGTACGGCACAAGACCCTTTGCCTTCACTTCTTGCTGGGTCACACCGGACCACTCGATCTGAAATCCATCGGGAAGAGTTTCGTCGGCAATCGTTTGAATAGCAGCGATCCCATCGCCTGAACTGACTCCGTCAGCCAGCTGAGCGCTGACGGAGGCTGCCGTAAAAAGGTTGTACCGCGGGACAGTATCCGGTGCGACGACCGGTTCACTACTGACGAAGTTTCGAACCGGCAGAGAGTCTCCAGCACTGTTTTTTACGTAGATATTGTCGACGTCATCCAATGTCTGCCGGAATTGAGCATCGGCGGATATTACCACCCAATAAACCCGCTCATTCAGCACAAAGTTGTCGACGAAGTACGAGCTTAGATTGGATTGCAAAGCCGTAAAGATATCGGCCACACTTACGCCGAGGGTCTCTGCTCGGTCGCGGTCAATCGACAGTTTATACTGAGGACTTTGGGCTGAAAAATTGCCATGTGCCCGCGAAAACTGAGGAGCCGCATTCAGCGCAGTTACAAAACCATTCATCATCGCGTCAAGCTTTGCCCCGTCGCCGTTTTCGAGATCTAACAATTCCAGAGAGATTCCCCCGGTTGAGCCAAGCCCGTGAATGGTCGGGAAAGGAAAGACGTATGAAACCCCCTCAGGCAGTGTAGCGAGTTGGCGTTCCAATCGATGCATGATCGCGAACCATTGCAAGTCCCTGCTAGTACGCTGATCCCATGGTGCTAAAGTGACGATTGCCATCCCTGCATTCGAGCGACCTCCGGCCAGCATCGAGTGGCCAGAAACAATTGTGATTGACTCAACTCCCGGTGTCTGCTCAATCAGCGCACCTGCTTCATCCATAAATGCTTGTGTGCGTTGTAATGAAGCACCGTCGGGCAACTCCATAGATGCCATCAAAACGCCGTTGTCTTCTTGCGGGATCAGGCCAGTCGGAACAGAAACAAAGAAGTAAATAGTCAAACCTACGGCCCCTGCGAAAGCCAGGAGCGACATCGCCATGTAACGAAGCATGAAAGCGACAAGGCGCAGATACTGACGCCGCAACCAAGAAAGCCCAGCCGGTACTAACGCCAAAGGTCCAAACGGCTTTCTGCCTGTCTTCAGCATTATTGCACACAAGACCGGCGACAGAGTTAGCGCATTAACTGCGGACAAGACAAAAGCGAAAATGATAGTGAGCGCGAACTGGAAGTAGATTGTGCCGGTTACACCAGGGAAGAAGCAAACCGGCACAAAAACAGCCGCCAAAACAAATGTGGTCGCAATGATTGGGCGGTTCACTTGAGACATCGCTTTTAACGTGGCTTCACGAGGATCCAATTCCTCCTCGCGCAGGATTCGCTCTGCGTTCTCGACAATGATGATTGCATCGTCCACAACCAATGTGATTGCCAGCACGAGAGCAAACAGCGTTATCATGTTTGCGCTGAAACCGATGCCATAGATCAGCGCTACCGTCCCCAAAAGCGAGACGGGAATAGCAATGGCTGGTACGATGGTGCCGCGCACGCTGGCCAGAAACAAGAAGGTCACCGTGACAACAAGTCCGGCTGTCAAAGCCAAAGTTTTCAAGATTTCCCGGATTGAAACACGCACTGCATCCGTCACGTCATACGTAATTTCATAGGACACGCCCGGCGGAAACTTTTTTGACAAGTCCTTCATCAATGCGTGCAGGTTGTTCGAGATTTTTAGCGCATTGGCTGAGCTTTCTTGATATACGGCGACGGTTGCAGAGTCTTTTCCGTTCAATTTAGTCGAGCCGGAATAGGTTGCGGAACCTAACTCGACCCGAGCGATATCCTCTAGTCGAGTTACTGACCCATTTGCGTCCGAAGCGACGATAATTCGCCCGAATTCCTCTGCATCCCGCAGCAAGCCCTCCGCCCGCAGCTTGAACTGAAAGTCCGTTTGGTCATCTGCGAACGGTGGTGCTCCAACTTGTCCAGCGGCCGCGATGACGTTCTGATCCTTGATCGCGTCGGCTACCTCGGCCGCAGTAATACCTAGCGCAGCCATACGCACCGGATTGATCCAGACCCGCATGCTATATTCCAGCTGGCCGAACTGCCGAACTGCGCCTACCCCTGGCAACCTTTGCAAAGGATCGTGAAGGAAATCAGCGGCATAGTTGCTAAGATACAATTCATCTCGCGATCCGTTTGGCGAGGTCAGGTTAATAACAACGATCATATTCCCAGACCGCTTGGTTACCTCAATTCCCTGTTGCAAAACGGCCGATGGCAGTTCGGAGCTGGCCAGCGCGATACGGTTCTGGACCTCAACAGCGGCTACGTCGGGATCAGTGCCCAGTTCAAAGGACACATTCAGCATGTAGGTGCCGTCGTTCGCGCTTTTGGACGCCAAAGACAACATACCCGGTATACCGTTTACGCGTTCTTCAATGGGTGTAGCCACAGATTCCAAAATGACTTGTGCATCCGCGCCCGGATAAGAGGTATCAACATAGATCTGTGGAGGCGTGATGTGCGGATATTCAGTGATCGGGATGAGACGGACACAGACCGCTCCGAAAATAACCATCAATATCGCTATAACTGCTGCAAAATGCGGCCTGTTGATGAAGTAGCGCGCGATCAAGCCGGACCCTAACCTTGACTTTCGACCGCTTTCACGACCAAACCATCATGAATTTTTTGAAGACCCTGGACTACCACACGGTCACCTTGGGTCAGACCATTTGTGACCTCGGTTTTGGTAGACGTTTGGGTGCCGATCTCAATATTCCTTCGGTTCGCTTTACTCTGATCATCGACTAAAAACACAAAGTACCCCTGCTTATCAAATTGCACAGCGTTACGCGGCACGGTCAGCACCTTCAGGTCGTCGGATCCAGTCAGACCAACACTCACGAACTGACCTGGAATCAAAACTCCATCCGGGTTGTCAAAGCTAGCGCGTAGTTCAATGGTGTCAGTATCCTGATTGACGCTGTCGCCGACGAAAATGACCTTACCCTCCGCTGGATAGGTCTCTCCATCTGCCAATCTAATTTGGGTCGTCAACTTGATATTGCCTTTGTCAATGAGCCCTTTCCGACGCTCCTGCTGTAGAACAGGCTCAGAGATAAAAAAGCTAACTAGCATCGGATCAATACTGTTTACAGTCGCCAGAACACCAGTGTCCGAACTCACGAGATTGCCTGCATCAACAACAGACAACCCGATGCGTCCATCAATCGGGCTGACGATTTCGGTATAATTCAGATCGATCTGCGCAATCTTGAGATTTGCCTGTGCTTCATCTACCGCCGCTTGCTCTGATGCGTAATCTGCTAACGCAGTGTCCAGCACCGATTGCGGTATATCTCCCTTATCGAACAAGGCCTTTTGCCGATCCAATTCGGTCTTACCCGCCTGAGCGCTGGCTTCTGCGCTTTTAAGCGCGGCCGAAGCCCTATCTACGCTGGCAGCATATTTATTCTTTTCTATGCGGAATAGAACATCGCCTTTCGACACCGTTCCACCCTCGACAAAATTGACCTCCTCTAAAAAACCTTCCACCCGTGCTTGCAGATCGACGCTTTGATCTGCAACTACGCGACCGACGAACTGATCTTGTTTTTGCAAATCCTCTAGCGTCGCTGATGCCACCATCACGCTGGGAACAGTCGCTTCGGACTGAGCCGCTGCCATTGCCGGCAGAAACAAGTAAAAGAGTATCGAACCAAGCAGATCAGAAGGTTTCAAAAGGCCGCCCTTTTGCTAGATTCATTCGACTATCTCCGCATCAGGACGGCGGCGCAACGGTTTTCTCCTGCGGCGAGGCTAGCCCAGTTTTAAGTGCTCTACTCATCCCTTTACGGGAACTCTCGCTATCGCAACCGACTTGGTCTCAAGGGATCTGCCTAACGAAAATCAGACAACGCTATAGGTGATATCACGCTGTTTTTGCAATCGTTGCATTGTTCAAAGCCTGCGTAAGAAGCTTGATAGGACACTTTGAAAATCTACTCGATATTGGTCTACATCATCAAACTTTGGGGTAATAACTGCCAATTCTGCGTTAGGGATTATTTTTGAAAGCGACGACGCATAATCAAGCGGGTGAATGATGTCATTGTCTGTTCCAACCACCAGAGTCGGCACATTTATCGAAGCGACATCGTCGACACTCAAACTTGGTCCGTCCATGGAAATCCGCGTAAGCAGTTCCGCAGTGATATCGAACGGTTGTCTGTCGAAAAGCTCGAGAAGTGCACTCAAATTGTGAGAAAAATGCTCCGACAACATGCTGTGGAGTTCACTTCTCCGAAATTTGCTCAGTGCTTTTTGGGGATCCTGACGAAGAGACCGTCCGATAAGCAGTAGTGGAAGCAAGTTTGATGGTGCTTGAGACATCAGCCAGGCTGGTCGACCCACCACCAATGCTCTGATAAGCTCAGGTCGCTGAACGGCAACACGCAGCGCAACAGCAGAACCCATGGAAATACCACCGATTACGACAGGCCGGGAAGCTTTTGCCTCTATGAGCGCAATCACGTCGTCTGTGAATTGTCTGATCGAGAAGTCATCAGCAGGCCCGGCTTCTGAGTCGCCATGTCCGCGAAACTCCATCGCTACAACACTTGTATCTGTATCTTGCGGAAAAGCCTCAATTGGATATTCAGCGGTGTCGCACAAGCCGTGTTGAAACACCATGGTGTCATCTGTGAATTCGCCTTGCACAGCTAGTTTTACACCATCGCAATCAAATTTCGATCTCACAACCATCTGACATTCCTTAATAAGCTCTCGGTCGATAGCCAAAGCTTAAAACACAATTTGTTCTTTTCGTAGAGCCGTATCGCTCCCTTGAATCAGGATTGCGCTTTCAGTTCAAAAAGAAAACGAACCCACTCTCAATGGAATTTGTCTACACCTACTTCAAGCAGATATCTTTCCTGTTGAAATCGCGGCGGCAAAAAGAGGGGTGCCGAAAGGATAAACATTAGGGCTGTGAATAACGCAAAAGGCAACCCTGAAGTCGAATAGTCTTCCAACTCAACCACAGTGGTGAAAGCGCCAAACAAAGCAAGCAAGCCCATCGCAAACGGGAAAGCAAGCAAGGCTGAGGTCAAAACGATTTTCGAAAGGCCCATCGCTCTTTCTCGTCTTCCGATTGATGCATTGTCCAAAAAACATGCACGTTGTTTATTTTGGAACAAATGAATTTGGCATTTCAATGGACGTTTCCACAACCGCCAAAGGCAGTGTCTCTTTGAGCAGACGTTTGTTAGCCTAGGCGATGTAAGGCGAAGGTGTTGAGTTCCATGAAACTGATTTTGCGAATAGCTGGACATGCCGCCCTGCTCATTGTTGTCGTCATTGCGCTTGTCTGGACTGCCTTAGCGTTGCCTGTTTTCTCCGGCTTTCGAACGCCGGTTCTGGAAAAGATGCTTTCAGAACAAATCGGACAGACAGTGCAAATAAGAGGAGATGTGAGCGTCGTTTTGGGACCGACAACCCACGTCCGCGCAACCAAAGTGGAAGTGCCCAGCGAGACAATAGAAAACGTAAATTTGGCAGCTCTAGAAGTTCTAGAGCTTGAACTAAACCTGCCAGCGTTGATTTCAGGTCAGATCAACATCGACAACTTGATCATCGATGGATTGAAAGTACGACTACTGACCGACGCAGACGGGATGCAAAGCTGGGTTGCGACCAATCGGCCTCAGGTTAGTACGACAGCATTAGGGATACAGAATGATACGGGTGGTATTCTAGATTTCCTGAGCGACAAGACAGCAGCTTTCACGTCCGTTTCTTTGATCGCGGAAAATGAGACAACCGGTTTCGAATTCGATTTCGAATTGGAAAATCTGCATTTGGATCAACTCGGTGACAATTCCGGTGCAACAGTGACAAGCCACGGAACAGTAAACGGGCAGAGCTTTCAGATCAAAGGTGACTATCCACGAGGCCAGCCATTCAGGACAAACGCGAACTTCGGAGCAATGCAGCTTGACTTCAACGGCAGCCCTATCTCTGAGGAGAATGGTGGCGGTTTCAAAGGCAAACTGACGTTGGATACTGGTGAAATCGGCGATCTTCTGGAACTTCTCCGACTGGATCGCGATATTGAAGGTCGGGCAAATCTAGCAGCCGACATAGAAAGCCAGAACCCAAAGCTGAAAGTCTCAGATCTCAGCACGGCCTTAAACCTTTCAAAAGGTCAATTGCTGACAGTGGAAGGCTCTATCGAAAATCTGATCGGCTTTGAAGGTATCGATCTTGCAGTTGACGGACGCCTCTATCCGCAGGGTGATCCACCTGAAACGGCCACGGATCTAAAGGACTTAAAGCTCACCGACCTTTCAACCCACGTTGTTGGCACTGAAAACGCGCTGGAGCTTCAGGATCTGACTCTGACCACCAACGCGTTTGACAATGAATTAAAACAGATAGGTCCGGTTCGCTTTGGACGCCTGTTTCGCGCTGACAATGGTAATCTTATGCTGGAAAATATTAGCTTGCAGGCGGGACCACAGGATCGACCCTACTTTTTGGCCAAAGGCAACATTAAAGACCTGTTGCGCCTGAAAGAGGTCGCCTTTAGCGCTACGATGTCGATACCGTCATCGCTGTTTTTCCAAAGCCTTAGCGCAAAATCGCTTGGCAGCGTCGAAGGCAGTTTTTCGGTGGACGATCTACAGGGGTTCCTAAGCCTCAACAAATTCGATGCGCAGACCGTTGATACTGAAATATGGGTGCTCAAAACCCAAGCCAAACTCGGGAATGTAAACGAATTTGAAAACCTGTCCTTCGATTTCAATCTAGATGTCAAAGACAGCGCCCGTTTCCTAGCGGCCATTGGGCAGAAAACAATCAAAGCCGGACAATTAAAGGTCAGCCTGTCCGCAAACGGAAAACAAGACAACTTCTCAAGCGTACTTGCGGTAACATCCGGAAAGTCGCAACTGAGTGCCAAACTTGAGACATCCACGTCTGGCGCGCGTCCACTGACGCAAGGCAAGGTTTCCAGTCAGAGTATTGAACTTCAAGACGTTAGAAACGCTTTTGCTTTTGTCTCACGCATTGCAACAAGCTTTCGCCAACCCGGAACCAGTGGCGTAAAGCACAAGGTGTCGAAAAGCAAAGTCAGTGATCTTGTCGAGGTAGAAGACTTTCTGCTCGATCAGGATGTCGATGTGTCCATTGATATCAAAAAAATCGAGGGCGAACAGGGAATAACCAGCCTGTCCAGCCATCTCAAGGCAAAGAACGGCCTTGCCCAGCTTGGGCCGGTCGATGTCGCCTATGATGGAGGTCATTTCTCCGCTACGGCAAAAATGAATATGGTGAAGAGCCCGCAGTTGCTTTCACTTCAAGGCACAATAAAGGATTGGAATCTGGCAACCTTGTTCAACGAGTTTAATACTAAATACTCGGCAGTAGGCCAGCTTCATGGGAATTTTGAGTTTACCGGAAACAGGCGCTCGGTTGAGACCTATTTTAACTCGATGAGAGGCTCTGCATCTATCTTGATGACAAATGGTGGAATATCAACCAGTCTTCTCGAACTGTCCGGTCTTGGCATTTTTCCTTGGTTAATTTCTGAAGAACTGAGAAAAGGTTACAGCAAGATCACGTGCCTCGCCGCTCCTATTAAAATCGATGCTGGCGACGTTTCATTCAGCTCGTTTGTCGCGGAAACTAAAAAGGTACAGCTTGTTGCCCACGGCGATCTGGATTGGAAAAAAAACACGATTTCAATTCAGGCCGAGGCCCGAAAACTCGGTAGGCCCTTGTCGCGGAGCGCGTGGCCGTTCGAGGTCGTTGGGACGCTGACGCATCCGAAAATCAAGCTTCTTCACCACAACGTTTTCCAGAAACGCGCGGACGGAGCGACAGAGTTACCCGAAAACCGAAGATCCTGTATTCCGGATATAGATCAACTGAAACGATAGAATAAGATTAACTTTGTGTTGCACAGAATTGGCGGGTTACATCCCCAAACATCTGGCGGAGTCTACTTAGCGGGTGGCGTGCGGCTATCGCCTGCTTTTTGACCTATCAACGGGTTGTCTAGCGTTGTTTCACGCTGGCTTGAGGTAATTGCGATGGCGTGCACAGTGATAAATACCTTAGAAAGAAAACGGTCTTTTGAGCAGCCTCATCTGACTGGTCCAGCTTGATTGTTAGTGCTTCATTGGCTTTTTATCCATCGGAGTGGTGGATTCGAGCTCTGCGTGTCTTGAATGAATGATGAGGCCGTGATCGCGCAGTTCCCGCGCAGAGTGTTCGGCCGGTGCCTCACCTCGTTTCCGAAGGCAACTCATCAAAAAATAGCCGATAGTCTTTCGCAAACTGACCCATATGCCAAAACCCGCAGCGGTTGGCAGCATCCGCAATTGAGCCATCGAAGGATCTGTTCAGCAGGTCCTCGCGAACCCGGTTTAGCCGGAGCCGCATATAGTACGCCTTTGGACCAAGACCGAACTGTTCCTTGAAGGCGCGGTCCAATGTGCGCCATGAGGCTGCGCATTCCCGGCAGATTTCCTCAATCGAGATCGGGTCCTCCAGATTGGCGAGCATGAGATCAATTGCGCGGCTCAGGGCGCGCCGTCTGGTTTCAGCTTGGCTTCTGTCAAAATGCGCGTCCGTGTCGGTCAGGATCTTAAGGGCCTCAAGCATCAGCGCCTCTTCAGTGTCCTGATACCAGTTGGCAGTCGCGTCGTTCAGCAATCGGACGACAGCCCTCTGCAGCCGCGCCATGCTGGCCAACCCTGCTTTGGTGCCCAATTTGCGGGCTTCCGGTTCGTCGCCCTCTAGATGAAACCCGCAAGTTTCGGCCAGCTTTTCCAACCGTTCGGTTTCAAACGAAACTACGCTTCCCGAAAATCCAGCGGTCGTGATGCCATCAAAACCATCCCGATCACCGAAGACCAGAAAAGCGCTGTCCGTGACGTCATTGGCCTGCCACTTTTCGATGGCACCGCGCGTGGGGATGCCAAACGTCTTCCATCCGTCCGGCGAAACACCACGCTGGTGGACACGCTGGTTCATCGCGATGTTGAGGGCAGAAACAGCCTGACCTGAACGCACGGTTATCGCTGTGGACAACCGCCCGGGATCGAGCTGCCGAAAATCGACCTCCCAGGGCGTGAGCTCTCCGATTCTGTTTGGATGATCAAGAGACAGGGCCATCGCCGGTGACGCTCCGCCCCAACCGGACGGCGCCGCGTTTGGCATATTTGGCGAATTCTTGATGTGGTCCACCCCCAGATCCTGACAGTTTACCGGTAATGTAACGAATTCAATAGGTGGCATGTCAAGTGAAGCCGATGTCTTCAAGCGATACGACAATGGGCCGCCCTCGGCTACCGAAGGGGGATGCCCGATCCGAACGAGTGGTGACGTTCCTGACGCCTTCGGAACATTGCCAGCTTTCAGAGCTGGCAAAACGATCAAACCAATCCCTTTCCGCAAAATGCCACGAACTGATCGTTCAGGCGTTGGAATCTACGAGTGTCAAAAGGAGGTCCGAGAGTGACTAGAGCCTTACGTAAGACGAGTGTCGCAGCCTGTTTGTTTGCCATGCTGGGCGTCATGCCAGCAAGCGCGCAGCAAGATGCGATCGTTCATGATGGTGAGTTCGAATTCCTGAGGGCCCAGTTCGGGGATCAATGGGATGCGCAGGACGCTGGGATCGAGGCCAGGTTGGCCGAGATCCGCGAGGCCAATGACGGCAAGCCTCCGAACTTTCTGTACATTCTTATCGATGACATCAGCTTCGGCCAGATGGGCGAGCGCAAGATGAACTATGTGATGGGGATCGAAACCCCAAATATCAACGACTTCGCCAGTGAAGGCATGTCGCTGATGCGCATGTACACGGAACCCTCCTGCACGCCGACCCGCACGGCCATGCTGACTGGTCGGCACCCGATCCGGGCCGGTGTAGAAGAGGTTAAGGTCGCCCTGGTCGGCGAGGGCCTACCTGCAAGCGAGGTTACCCTGCCAGAGATCCTGAAACAGGCCGGGTACAACACCTCGCATGTGGGCAAGTGGCATCAGGGTGATATCGAGGAAGCCTATCCGCACAATCAGGGCTTTGACTACGCCGCCTTTCCGCTGCACCAGCAGGTGCAACTCAGCCTGATGACCCGCGAGGCCATGCAGGCCAACAACATGCTGGGATATCATCCCTCGGGGCAGAACAACCAGTTTCTGCTGGATGAACGGTTCAAGCCCTATGGTCTGGTCACCGGTGTCGAGGCACAGGCAGGCGGCACCGCGCGCGAAGTTGACATGGAAGCGGGCGAAGAATGGACGCAGGCCAAGTACGAACAGATGAACGAACGCTATCAGGCGCAGGCACTGGGGCAGCTTGAACAGGTCGCCGCGCAGGATGAGCCGTTCTTTTTGCAATACTGGCCGCTTTACCCGCTGAACTTCGTCTACCCGGATCAGGCGCTGTCGCGAAACGGCGGCTTCCATGCCGACAAGCTGCAACTGCTCGACGGCTGGATCGGAGAGGTGCTGGCCAAACTGGATGAGACCGGCGAGGCCGACAACACCATCGTCATGATCATGGCGGATAACGGGTTGATGTATCATTACGAGGGGACCTCAGGCCTGAACCAGTTGATCTATCGCGGCGGCAAGACCCAGCATCTTGAGGGCGGTGTCCGAACCGATGCCTTCATCCGCTGGCCTGGAGTGATTGAAGCCGACAGTGCTGCCGGTGACATCTTTCACGTCTCGGATATCTATACGACGATGGCTCGCATCGCAGGTGCGACGGATTTCATCCCGCGCGACCGGGTGATTGACGGTATCGATCAGACCGCCCTGCTGCTTGAGGGTGAAGGCAATGGCCGCCGCGACTACGTGTATGTCTATGAGGGGCCGGTTCTGCGTTCGGTCGTCAAGCAGGAGTTCAAGATGCACCTGCCCGCGCCCGGTCAGCCCGGAGCGGCAGCGCCCGTCTTTAACATCTATCGGGACCCGCGGGAAGAGAACGCTCTGATCGGGAACGCGCTTTGGTCCGGTGCCTCGTTCCAGGACATGGTCAAAAGGCATCAGAAAATGATCGCCAAATATCCGAACTCCGAGATCGGCAAGGATATCCCCTATGGCGGCATCGAGAACCTGCGGCCTGAAAGCCAAGAGGCCCGCGACGTGTTCATGAGCTGGCAGGACTAAAGCCGAACGTCACGCCCTTCGGGGCGTGGCGATCACAGTCCCGCTCGACACAGCAATGGAGAGAGACATGAGACTATTCAGATCTATCGGTGCTGCGACCCTGCTGTTTGTCGCCGGTACCTTTCATCCAGTTCTCGCGACCGAAGATCGTGCCGTCCCATTGGAGGGGGTGTTGAATACACGCGACCTGGGTGGCCTGACAACGCAGGACGGTCGCACCGTACGGGCAGGGCAGCTCATCAGATCTGGTGAGATCGACCAGATCAGCGGAACCAGCATGCAGCGCCTGGACGACATGGGTGTCAGCGCAATCGTTGATTTGCGAACAACGTCCGAGGCAACGGCGCATCCCGTCCAATGGCCCGAAGGAGAGGGTCCCGCGCGCCATCACTTCCCAGTGATGGAGAATGAAAGCCAGATGATTGATGATATGCGTGCCAGTATCAAGGCGGGCACGGCAACCGAAGCAGAAACAGATGCTTTGTTCTTGGGGGCCTTTGGCTATATCGCAACTGACTACACGGCAGAGTATCGCGATTTTTTCGACGTTTTGCTGGACCAACCCGAGGGTGAGGCGGTTCTGTATCATTGTTCGGGCGGCAAAGATCGTACCGGTGTCGCGACCGCGCTTGCGCTGACAGCGCTTGGTGTTTCCAAAGACGAGATTCAATCGGATTTCATGATGAGCAATACGCTCAAGGACGCGGACAACAAGGCCCAACAGATCGCGGCCGAGGTCAATGCGGCCGAAGGGACAAATATGACGCCGGAAGCAGTCTGGCCATCGCTGGGGGTGCGAGAGGCCTATCTTGATGAGTTCTACAAGAGCGTTGAGGCTAGCTATGGCTCGGTCGACGACTACCTGCGTGAGGGCCTTGGGCTGACGGACGCAGATTTTGAAACCCTCCGCAACCGGTATCTGAACTAGGCTGGCCACGAAAATTCACTTTTGAAAACAATCGGTCGAAGGCTGGCGTTTTCGGACACCAAAGCCATGCGAAGCAAGCGTTCGTACCAAATGCTAGCCAACGGGTTTTCACTGCGAAGGATCTCAGGTACGACTCTGCAAAAAACAAAACCGAGAGGAGGAAGAAATGCTGCGCTTTATGCCTTTGGCTTTCATCGCGATGGTGGTTTTTTTGAACCTTTCAAGCAGTTCGCCCGCAAACGCACAGAACTTTTTGGACAAAGTGACAGAAGGTGTTTCTGATGCGGCAAAAAGGGTTGGGGATGTCGCTGAATCGGCAGGCGAGACCGTACTGCATGCGGCGGACGGGGCGACTGCGTCTGAGATCGACGCCAGTGTAGATACAGCACTGGCGCAACTTCTCGCGAGCTCCCCTGAAGCGGCGGATCTGTCCAACAAAGCAGTCGCAATTTTGGTTTTTCCCAGGATCACCAAAGGCGGCCTGATGGTTGGAGGTCAGTTTGGAGAAGGCGCGATGCGCGAAAACGGCGTCACGACCGGGTACTACAATATTGCCGGTGCGTCCTATGGTTTTCAGGCGGGCATTCAGCATTTCTCTTACGCTCTGTTTTTCCTCAACTCCGACGCCCTTGCCTATATGCAGAACAACGATGGGTGGGAGGTCGGCAGTGGTCCCACGCTCGTTGGCGGTGACGAAGGCTGGTCGGCATCGATGGGAACAAACGATCTGCAGGGCGACATCGTGCCAATCATCTTTGGTCAAGAAGGGCTTATGGCAGGCGCCGGTCTTCAGGGCACTAAGATCACCAAGATCGAAAAGTGAACTGCGGGGTGACTGCGTTACACATGCAAGGATCGCTCATTTCTTGATACGAGGCACCCATGGCCTCTGTTCAAATAGTCCCGCTTGATCTGTCGCGAGGGTCGCCTGCTTTCCGTCCGAAAACCTGACGACCTGGACAGATCAACTCAAAGTGCGTCTCCGGTCTATGGCTTTAGCGCTTGGGTGAGGTCCTTGAACATGAAGGTTGTCGGCTCCAGCGCGGGTTCGAACGGGTTGCGGCAGTAGTTCGGAATCTCTCCTGCGGTTTGAAAGCCAAGGCCTTGGTAGAGAATCCGCGATGGGTCGGTGCTGCGCGTATCGAGCACAAGCGTTGTTCTGCCCAGCTCAGATGAGCGAGCGAAGAGCGCGTTCATCAAGCTGCGCCCCAGGCCTTGGCGCCGGGCATCAGGATGGACCAAAAGCTTGGCGACATCGGCGCGGTGCGGCTGATTGGGCATAGAGGCCGGAATCAACTGTACCGTCCCAAGGATACGCCCACCGCTTTCTGCAACAAACAGGTCCAAGGCCCCTGCGTGCAGTTCAGGGCGAACGCGAGTCTCCCAATAGCGCTGGGCGTCTGCGTGGTGGAACGGCAAGATGAACCCGATACTTGCGCCCGCATGCACGCAACCATGCAGGATGTCGGTGAGGTCATTGAGCGCCGCGTCGAAAGTGGCATCGGTCAGTCTTGTGATCATATCAGCACCAGCATATAGCGCGCGCCTCGGGTGGCGCCGGTTTCAAATTGTGTCGGGCCGGATAGGTGGTATCGCAGGCAGTCTCCTCCACCGAGCGCGTGCGCCGTGCCGTCCACGGTGAGCGTCAGGCTTCCGTCCAGAACGATCAGGTGGTGTTCCTGCCCCGGCTTCGGAGGCGTTTCGTACCGAACCACCGTATCCGGCGGCAGGTGGCATTCCAGCACCTCACCGCTTAACCCGGTGGAAGGGGGCGAGACGGATCGGCGCGTGAAGCCTGTTTCCGGATCGCTCCATTCGGGTTGCCGTTCAAACGGGACCTTGGGGTCGAAACTGTCCTCGACCATCATCAGCAAACGCGACATGGGCAGACCATACGCGGCGCAAAGTCGGCCGAGTGTTTCTGCCGTCGGGCTGACCCCAGCCTTTTCCATACGCGAAAGGGTTGCCCGGCTGACGCCGCTGTTGTCCGCCAGCTGATCCAATGACCAGCCGCGGCTTTGGCGCAGCTCCTTCAGGCGGATGGCAAGGCGACTTGAGAGGGAATCTAGCATTGATCAATTGTGAGAATAGTTTCCGTATGTGAGAATAATAACCTCAAAATATAATATTGCAAAAGAAAACGGGCGCGGAATTCACCGCGCCCTTTATACTTCCTAAGTGTGTAGGTGTCTTACTTCCAGCCAACCTCGTTGAAGGTTTTTTGCGCTTCGGGCAGGTTCTTGGCGACGGCAGACAGATCAACATCGTCTGCTTTGAAATCGCCCAGTTCGGCCACGGACTCGGAAACGGCGACGCCCTTAACCGTTGGGTATTCGTCGTTGCCGGCCGAGAAATACTGCTGCGCTTGATCGCTCGCTAGGTATTCCAGGAACTTGATGGCGTTGTCCTTGTGGGGCGCATTTGCGGCTACACCTCCACCCGACAGGTTCACATGCGCGCCATTGCCGTCCTGATCCGGGAACACCCAGCCGATCACGTCACGCTCGGCCGAGACGCCATCGACGTCTTTCCGGATCGCACGGGCAAAATAGTAGGTGTTGGATACGGCAAGGTCACACTCACCCGAAACGACGCCGCGCAGCTGGTCGGTGTCACCGCCTTGAGGGTCACGCGCCATGTTGGCCACGACGCCCTCGGCCCAGGTTTTGGCGGCTTCGGATCCGGCGTTTTCGATGATCGAGGCCAGCAGGGTCTGGTTGTAGACATTGGTGCTGGAGCGGATGCACAGCTGGCCCTTGTATTTGGGGTCTGCCAGATCAGCGTAGGTTTGCGGCGGCTCGGAGACCGCGTTTTTGTTGTAGAAAATGATGCGCGCCCGTTGCGAGAAGCCGAACCACTGGTTGTCGCTGTCCTGAAGGTTCGACGGGATACGCTCTTCCAGAACCGCGCTGTCGATCGTCTGCAGTACGCCCGCGTTCTTCGCGCGCTCAAGCCGCGAGGTGTCGACGGTCAGCAGAATATCAGCAGGGGAGTTGACGCCCTCGGCTTCCATGCGCGCGATCAGCTCATCTGCCTTGCCTTCGATTCGGTTGATGGTGATGCCGGTTGCATCCTCGAAATCCGAATAGAGGCGCTCGTCGGTGTCGTAGTGGCGCGACGAATAGATGTTCAGCTCGCCTTCTGCTGCGGCAGATGTGGCGACCATGGCTGCAAGGCCAGCCGCGATACAGGTCGTGGATTTAAACATGATTGCTCCCAACGTTGAGTATTCCATCGGGGTAAACCCGAGTTAAACACTCAATTAACCTATTGGGCTTGGTTTGCAAGCAAAACCTGACAAAAATCGTACGACATAGATGGCGTCTTGGCTGGAAAGGTTTGACGAAAGCATCAAGCACAAAAAAACCGCACCCAAAGGCGCGGTTCTTTCGAAGAGATATGTGCAGTTCTTAGCCCTGGCGGGCTTTGAACTTGCGCTGCGTCTTGTTGATCACGTAGACGCGGCCTTTGCGACGCACAATACGGCAATCACGGTGCCGGTTCTTGAGCGAGCGGAGCGAGTTCTTGACCTTCATGGGTCTGTCTCCAATCTGCGGCGCCTTCATCAAAGACGTGGCCAGCGCCTGGGTTTGTCGGGTGCCCCGGCAAGCCGAAGCAGTGAATAGATGGTGGGCGGTACAAGGATCGAACTTGTGACCCCTTCGATGTCAACGAAGTGCTCTACCGCTGAGCTAACCGCCCACGTCCCTTTGCGTGTCCTGCCCCATAACGAAATGGGGCGCGGATACCCGCGCCGGTAGCGGGGTCTATAAAAGGAGTCGCAAAGGGGTTCAAGGGGTTTGGAAGAACTATTTTCCAGTCTATGTTAATCCTGAACACGGAGAGACCATGAAGAACCCTTCCTATTTTCTGGACATGCCCGAAAACCGCAGTTCATGCGTTGTTTTTTCATCGCCGCATAGTGGCCGAGACTATCCAGAGGCGTTTCTGAAGCGCTCGGTTTTGGGGTCTGATGTGATTCGATCCTCGGAAGATGCCTTTGTGGATCAGCTCTTTGCCTCGGCCTCGGATTTTGGGGCGCCGTTGATCAAGGCGGCGATGCCACGGGCTTATCTGGACCTTAACCGCAGCGCGGATGAGCTGGACCCGGCCTTAATTCAGGGGGCCAAACGGCAAGGGCACAATCCGCGCGTGGCCTCGGGGCTGGGGGTGATTCCCCGCGTGGTGGCGAATGGGCGGGCGATTTATCGTGGCAAACTAACCATGGATGAGGCGCGCCTGCGCATCGACACCTATTGGCGCCCCTATCACAGCCGCCTCAAGGCTTTGCTGGCGGAGTCACACACGAAATTCGGGCAGGCGATTCTGGTCGATTGCCATTCGATGCCACATGAGGCGGTGGCCATGGCCAGCACCGCGCGCAACACACGCCCCGAGATCGTGCTGGGCGATCGTTTCGGTGCATCGGCATCAACCGAGATCGTGGACCGAATTGAGGCTGCCTTTTCCTCGGCGGGATTGGTCGTCGCGCGGAACGCGCCCTTTGCCGGGGCCTATGTGACCCAAACCTACGGCCGCCCCGGTCGTCAGCAACACGCGATTCAGGTTGAGATCGACCGCTCAATCTACATGAACGAAGACACGATCTCGCCCAATGCCAATTTCATGGCGTTCTCCAAGATACTGCGGCAAGTGATCGCCGAGGTTGCCGAGATCGGTTCCGAGCCGCAGCGGCTAGCGGCGGAATAGGCGTCACCGCAGCGCGCGGCCTTTCACGATTGCATCACTTCCGAACCGTTTGCGAATCTCATCCGTGGCGCGCTCAGCCTGCGACCTGCGCGTCGCATTGGGGTCCAGCAAGTCGCCCGAGATATCTGCCTGCTCCGCCGGGCACAGATCGGACAACCCGCATCCCAACAGGCGATAGGGACCCTGATCTCCCACCTGATCGAATAGCCCGCGCGCGGTTCTGTAGATGCGATCCGCGATCTGAGTCGCATCGCGCAGCGACACGCGGCGCGTGATGATCTTGTGATTGGCCTTTTTCAGCTTCAGCGTCACCACCCGGCCTGCCAGATCCTTGGCCTTGGCCCGGTCCGAGACCTTCAGTGCCATGCGCCACAGATGCCCATCCAGAATCTCTAGGTTTGAGGTGTCTTCGAAAAACGTGGTTTCGTTGCTGATCGACTTCATCGGTTCATGGGTCGAGACCCGGCGCTTGTCCTGGCCGCGTGCCAGATGCCACAGACGATACCCCATCGACCCGAACCGGGCCGTCAGCGCCTCCTGATCCCAGCGCAGCAAGTCTGAGAAGGTTCGGATCCCTGCGCGCTCCAGCGATTCCTGCGCTGCCGGGCCGATGCCCCAGATCAGCCTGACGGGTTTGTCGTGCAGGAAGTCAGCCGTCTCTGCTTTCCCGATCACGGAAAACCCCCGTGGCTTGTCGAGGTCCGAGGCGACCTTGGCCAGAAACTTGTTGTGGCTTAACCCGATGGAGCCAGTCAGCCCCAGCTCATCCTTCATGCGCTTGACCAGACGCGCCAGCATCACCGCTGGCGGCGCGCCATGCAGACGTTCGGTGCCGGAAAGATCAAGGAAAGCCTCGTCCAGCGACAAGGGTTCGACCTTGGGTGTCAGTTCATCCATCATCGCACGGATCTGACGGGATACCTCGGCGTAGACTGACATGCGCGGTTTGATCACCACGGCGTCCGGACACAGTTGCAGCGCTTTGAACATCGGCATGGCCGAGCGCACCCCTCGGATACGCGCCACGTAACAAGCGGTTGAGACGACCCCGCGTCTCCCACCGCCCACAATCACTGCCTTGTCTGCCAATTCAGGATTGTCGCGCTTTTCAACCGAGGCATAGAACGCATCACAATCCATATGCGCAATCGACAGGTCAAACAGCTCGGGGTGCGATTTCAGTCGCGGGCTACCACAGGACGGGCAGCGCGGCGCGTCCGGGAAACTGGTCAGGCATTCGCGGCAGATCGTGGGCATGGCTACTTTTCCCGACCCGAAAAGGGTGGCTCCGGGGGTTCGAAGCTATAGTGTCTATCGGCTTTCGTGAGAACGCAACAGAGGCTTCGACAGTCTTCAGGAATCTGGCGGTTTGAGCAGAGAGTTGGACTGTCAAGAAAACCCCCCGCTTGGGGCGGGGGGAAGGTAACGAACCACAGGAAGAGGTAGTTCGTTGGGGAGTAACTCCGCCCCAGAATCGCTCAAAACGCTATATTTAGATAGGTGGCCGCGTTATTCCCTAAAACTTGTGCCGGGTTTGTGTGTTTTCGGGCACAGGGGGAAATCAGGGGAAAATTCCCGCTGTTGACCTAAGGTAAAGAAATCACTGCTGTTTCGGACGTCTGAGACGCTGAATCCCCGTCCGCGATCAGTGGCGTGTCAATGATTTTAACTCGGCCAGAACGGCCTCGGCTGCGGCTTTCGGGTCCTCCGCCTGATAGATAGGACGCCCGACAACAATATGATCCGCCCCATCTCCGATCGCACTGGCCGGCGTTGCGACGCGTTTTTGATCGCCCAGAGCAGCCCCGGCAGGGCGCACGCCCGGTGTCACGATCAACCGGCCCTCGGCCTGGGGCAGGGCGCGGATCAGCGCGGCCTCTTGTGGGCTGGCGATCACGCCATCGGCCCCGGCCTCCAGCGCTTTGGCCGCGCGCTCAACCACCAGATCCTGCACGTCGCCTGCCTTCAACAGGCTGGCATCCAAATCATCGCGGTTGAGCGAGGTCAGGATGGTGACTGCAAGGATTTTCAGGTCCTTGCCGGATGCGCCTTCTTTTGCCGCTCGCACCACGTGCGGGTCGCCATGGACGGTCAGGAAATCCAGATCGAACTGCGCCAGACCACGCACAGCGTTTTCTACCGTGTTGCCAATGTCGAACAGCTTCATGTCCAAAAAGATGCGCTTGCCATGGTCCTGTTTCAGCTCATTGGCCAGAGCCAGACCACCGCCCGTCAGCATTCCCAGCCCGATCTTGTAGAACGACACCGCATCACCCAACCGTTCGGCCATCGCCAAACCTTGCAGAGCGTTAGGAACGTCAAGGGCTACGATCAGGCGGTCATCGGACATGTTGGGTCTCCTTGCTGGCAAACGACTGCCTCCTAGCGGGTTCGGGCGCAACTGTCCATGCAGGTCCGTCCAATCGAAAGAGGATGATCTGTGTTACAGTGGCTCAAATCGACCAATAGCTCATATGAAGGGACAGAAGATGAGAAAGCTTGCCTTGCTCGGAGTTGCGCTGATGATGGGTGCCTGCGATGAACCCGCCTCAGGCACATCTGACACAGGCGCGGCGCCCGCGCCGACCAATGACAACCTTCCTCTGGTCCGGGGCTACCGATCTGAGGATGATTGGTGCCAGCTTACAGGTGAGAGCGCCTTTACCGTCGAATTTCTGGATCACACCGCCGATCTTGTCTCGTGCCCGACCGGCAGCAGCGCTGAAAAATCCTTGGTCGAGACATATACGCTAGAGCCGGTGGCGCAAACCGGCGGCTATTCGGTATACTCCATTCCGCGTGGCTGACGGCGTCTGCCCACCCATGCTGCATTCGCCGCAATCAGGGCGATTCCGGACAGTTCCAGAAGCCAGTTCGTTCGGATCGACATGATCTCGGCACCCAGAAAGGCATCGAAGTTGTGAAACCCGGCGGCGCGGATCAGCACAAAGCAGATCAGGGTGACAAAGCCGATCAGGGCGATGCCGACCTCTCGCAAGTGTTTGCGTAGGAACCAAAGACTGACAAGCGAGATCCAGATGCCGCTGAACACGACCACAATGATAAAGCCGATCTGGACAGACTTGCGATCCTCGTACCAGCCTTGCATCTGCGACAGACAGCGGGCGCTGGCCGTAAGCGCGGACTGCAGATCCAGCTGTTTATTAACCATCAGCGCAAACAGCAGCAGCGCGAGGATCAGCCAGAACCACCGGACGTGGGAATTGCGCCTTGCGCGCAGGCACAGGAACGCGGCAATACCGTATGCGGCAACCGTGAGCCAACCGATCACGCTTGGGTCGCCAATAGTGGGCGACCATTGTTCTGCAATGCAGCTGCGCAACGCAGTGGCTGAGATCATAGAGGCGCGCTCCTAAGACGGTTTTTTTCGCAATTGACCGAGATCATTCAGGTTCCCAGCATGCATCATGTTATTCTGCCAAGACAATCTTGAATACACGCCGACATTACCCAAATTGAATGTGAGGCCTCAATCGACGCGTGCCGCCAAGCGGGCGCATCAAAACGGGGCGCTTGAGAGAAGGAGAATGTTATGGACTTGAACAAGTTCACCGAGCGGGCACGGGGATTCGTGCAGGCCGCGCAGACCATTGCGATGCGCGAGGGGCACCAGAGGCTGGAGCCTACGCATATACTTAAGGCGTTGATGGACGATGATCAGGGGCTGGCGAGCAACCTGATCACCCGCGCGGGCGGAGCGCCGAACCGCGTGGTTGAGGCGTTGGATGCCGCGATGGGGAAAATCCCGAAGGTCAGCGGTGACGCGAGCCAGATTTACATGGATGGCCAGACCGCAAAGGTTCTGGACGAGGCCGAGAAGATTGCCACCAAGGCGGGCGATAGCTTTGTGCCCGTGGAACGGGTGCTGATGGCGCTCTGCATGGTCAAATCCAAAGCCAAGGACGCTTTGGAAGCCGGGGCCGTTTCTGCTCAGAAACTGAACGAAGCCATCAATGATATCCGTAAGGGTCGCACCGCGGACACCGCGTCGGCGGAAGAGGGCTATGACGCGCTCAAGAAATATGCGCGCGATCTGACTGAGGCGGCGGCCGAGGGTAAGATCGATCCGATCATCGGGCGGGATGAGGAAATCCGCCGCTCGATGCAGGTTCTGTCGCGCCGGACCAAGAACAACCCGGTTCTGATCGGGGAACCCGGCGTTGGTAAAACCGCGATCGCCGAGGGCATGGCCCTGCGCATCATCAACGGGGATGTGCCGGAATCGCTGAAGGATAAAAAGTTGCTGGCGCTCGACATGGGTGCGCTGATTGCTGGTGCGAAATATCGTGGTGAATTCGAAGAACGCCTCAAGGCGGTTCTGACCGAGGTCACCGAGGCCGCTGGTGAGATCATCCTGTTCATCGACGAGATGCATACGCTGGTCGGCGCCGGCAAATCCGACGGCGCGATGGACGCCGCCAACCTGATCAAGCCTGCGCTTGCCCGGGGTGAGCTGCATTGTATCGGCGCGACCACGTTGGATGAGTATCGCAAGTACGTGGAAAAAGACGCGGCCCTTGCCCGTCGTTTCCAGCCTGTGATGGTCACCGAGCCGACCGTCGAGGACACGATCAGTATCCTGCGCGGCATCAAGGAGAAGTACGAGTTGCACCATGGCGTGCGCATCTCGGACTCGGCGCTGGTTTCGGCGGCGACCCTGTCGCATCGCTATATCACTGACCGGTTCCTGCCCGACAAAGCCATCGACCTCGTTGATGAGGCGGCATCGCGGTTGCGGATGGAGGTGGATTCCAAGCCCGAGGAACTCGATCAGCTGGATCGCCAGATCCTGCAGATGCAGATCGAGGAAGAAGCGCTGAAGCTTGAGGATGATGCGGCTTCGAAGGATCGTCTGGATACCTTGCAAAAGGATCTGGCTGATCTGCAGGAGCAATCCGCCGAGATGACCGCCCAGTGGCAGGCCGAACGTGACAAGCTCGCGGGTGCGCGTGATCTGAAAGAACAGCTCGACAAAGCGCGGGCGGATCTGGAGATTGCTAAGCGTGAAGGCAATCTGGCAAAGGCGGGTGAGCTGTCCTACGGCATCATCCCCGAGCTTGAGAAACAGTTGACCGAGGCCGAAAACGCCGAAAGCAACGCCATGATGGCCGAGGAGACCGTGCGTCCGGAACAGATCGCATCCGTGGTCGAACGCTGGACCGGTATCCCGACAGCCAAGATGCTGGAAGGGGAACGCGAGAAGCTGCTGCGGATGGAAGATGATCTCCATTCCCGCGTGATCGGTCAGGATGCAGCCGTCACCGCCGTGTCCAATGCCGTGCGCCGTGCGCGCGCGGGCCTGAACGATGAAAACCGCCCGCTGGGCTCGTTCCTATTCCTCGGGCCCACAGGCGTGGGTAAGACCGAACTGACCAAGGCCGTGGCGAATTTCCTGTTCGACGACGACAATGCGATGGTGCGCATCGACATGTCCGAGTTCATGGAGAAACACGCGGTCGCCCGTCTGATCGGTGCCCCTCCGGGCTATGTGGGCTACGACGAAGGCGGTGTGCTGACCGAAGCCGTGCGGCGCCGGCCCTATCAGGTCGTGCTGTTCGACGAGGTCGAAAAGGCGCACCCGGATGTGTTCAACGTGCTGTTGCAGGTTCTGGATGATGGCGTGCTGACCGATGGTCAGGGTCGCACCGTGGACTTCAAGCAGACGCTGATCATCCTGACGTCGAACCTCGGCTCTCAGGCACTAAGCCAACTGCCCGAAGGCGCAGACAGCGCACAGGCGCGGCGCGACGTGATGGATGCGGTCCGGGCACATTTCCGGCCTGAATTCCTGAATCGTCTGGATGAGACCATCATCTTTGATCGGCTCAAGCGGGCCGATATGGATGGCATCGTCGATATCCAGATGGCACGTTTGCAAAAGCGTCTGGCGGCTCGCAAGATCGAGCTGGTTCTGGATGAGGGCGCGAAACAGTGGCTTGCCGACGAAGGCTATGACCCGGTCTTCGGTGCGCGCCCGCTGAAGCGTGTGATCCAGCGCGCGTTGCAGAACCCCTTGGCCGAAGCGCTGCTGGCCGGTGAGATCAAGGATGGCGAAACCGTCCCCGTCACCGCTGGCGCTGAGGGCTTGATCATTGGCGACCGGCTGGGCACCTCAGACCGCCCCCGCCCGAATGATGCCGTGGTGCATTGATCAGAGCTAAATCAACACAAAGACCCGCGGCGATAGCGGGTCTTTCTTTGCCTCTTTTGTCTTAGATGAACGCCAAATGCTCAACCTCGTTTGGGGCTCTAAGCCTCTTTCGCGCTCCCATCAAATCGAGGGTGACCGAGGTGGCGGTAAGGTCAGGCCAGCGTTGTAGCTTTGCTCCAGCAGCGCTTCACGACGTTCTTTTGACCCTGTTGATCCATAGAGCATCTCCAGCTTGCGTGGCGAAAACCCGAAATACCCGAATGTGCCCTTTGTCCAGAGTGTCTCTATAGCATTCAGATACCCGGCGTCCCTCATTTCGTCTGATCGTGCACCGGCGGGTATCAGCAAGACCCCGGATCTAGGTCGTTGCAGCGACTTTTCGCGATCGTCCAATTGATCATATGCCCAACCCCACGACCAGACGCGATCAACCCAACCTTTCATCATTGACGGCATCCCCCACCAGAACAGTGGGAAAGTCAGGCAGATCGCGTCTGCGCGAGAGATCCGTTCCTGTTCTGATTGAATGTCAGCGAGTGGCACTGACGTAGACTCCCTTTCAATGTCCGCCATGGACCAACGCGGATCGAAGCCTTCGGCATGCAAATCAGCTTTTTCAGTTGTGTGACCGGCAGAAGTGGCACCATCCACGAACATCTGCGCTGCTGCGGCGGTAAATGAGTTGGGGTTTGGATGATCGAGGACGGTCAAGACGTGCATGAACGGGACTTTCTGAGGCAATCTTGTTTTTTCGAAACACGGTGAGGCCTCAAGCTAGCTTTAGGTCAAGTGCAAAGTCTTACGGCTGCTCGGATCAAGAAAGGCTCACCGGCAAGGTGAGCCTCGGATTTGCTTTTTTCCGTTCTCAGACCAAGGCGAAAATCCGGGCGGGACCACCAGTGCCGCCTTTGTGTTTGGGCGCTCCGATCACCAGGGTGGCCCCGGCGGCTGGGACGCGGTCGAGATTGGCCAGACACTCGATCCCGAACCGGCCGGAGGGCAGCCAGGCGTAGTGGGTGGCGAAATCGGCGGACATGCCGTGATCCAGCGACAGCGTGTCGACCGCCATGGATCGCGCGCCGGTTTCCTCCATCAGCATCTGGGCTGCCTCGACGTGGAAGCCGGGATAGTGCTGCGCTTCTCCGTCGAAATTGCGAAACTCGTCGGTCGCCGTTTTTCCACCCCAGCCGGAATGCATGGCGACACAGGCGCCGTCGGGGATGTCTCCGTTCGCCGCGATCCACGCCTTGAGGTCATCGGGCGTCACGCGAGTATCGGCGTCTTCGGCGGCACGGGCGGCGATATCCACGACGCAGAGCGGCGCAACCAGATCGGTTACCGGGATCTCATCGACTGAGGTTCCGTCGGCCGAGAAATGCAGGGGCGCATCGATATGGGTGCCGGTATGTTCGTTGATCGACAGGTTGAACAGGTTGAACCCGTGATCCGCAAAGTTGAACGCCTGTTCGGCGGAGACGCCGGGTTCTCCTCCCCATGTCGGAAACTCGGGGCTGAGGGTGTGAGTCATGTCCTCGACCCCGCCATGGCCTGCAGCCAATGCCGCAGGAGCACTCGTGCCCGTTGCGGCAGCGGCCACGCCAGTGGCTGCGGCGGCTTTGAAGAAGCTTCGCCGGGACAGCATCTTGTCTTTGACGGCATTCATTACGCAGATATCACACATTCGGTATCCTCCCTTATGGGTGGCAGGGTCGGGCGACCGGTGTCGCGGACCGTACCACCTGTCAGGCAGAGTGCCGCGCTGACCCCTTCTGTGTAAAGGGTGCAATCTGTTAAGACGCGCTGGGCGTCCTAGCGGAACTCACGGCTTTTGCGCAGGGCACGCAGCTCTTCCGAACTCATTTTGGGGCCTGAGCTGGTCGTGGGCTGCGGTGCAGGTTGAATCAATGTCTCAGTGCTTGGGTTCTCGCGCGCGGCATCACCGCTGAGGCGCAGATAGGCCAGAACCCCGCCGGCGCATTGGTAGCTGAAGGCCCAGCTAGCCAAAAGGACATAGGCCACGACTGTTGCGATCATCGGCGCAGTGACTGAAAACGGGGCCGCTCCGGTCGTCATCTCGCCGATCAATTGAACTTCGTCGACCAGAGCACTCGGACCGTAGAATGCGGTAAGCGCGACGATAAACAGCGCAAAGAAAAAGACAGCACCAACAAAGCTGATCGCCACCACGGCGAAAAGCTGCAGAAAGAAAGCACCGAAATGGTTGAAAGGGGTATAAGGGCGGCCATTGGGGTCCCGCCCGATCGAGGCCGCCGCAATCGGCACCAGAAACCCGGCCCTTAGCGCGCAGATCGCTGCAAAGAGCAGGATCACAACACCCGAGAACATCATGATATGCACGGGCGATATGGTCGCGAAGAACGCGGCCGGGTCCTCGGGAACGCCGCCCCCTACGCTGACGGCACCGATGGAGAGCGCGGCGATCAGCGCGGCGGCCACACTGATCCCAATGGCTTCGACGGCGCCGTAGATAACCGCTGGAAAGACAAACTTGCGGTAACTGTTACTCGGAGAAACCTCGCAGGCTTGCAGGCCCAAACGGCTGCCGACCAGCATCGGGATGACGCCTGAGGATGCGCCTACAAAAAACGAAATCAAAACCGACAGTCCCGGAATGAGCAGCCCGATCAGCGCGCTCAGTATACCGCCTATCAACCCGTAGACGACAAGCGCGACCAGCAGGACGGGAAAGACAATAATATAGCGCCACAAAACGGACAGCGAAAAAGGAAAGGCCTGAAATACGAGCACGGGACCAACTCTGATCAACTATTAGATGATTCCCGCATACTTGATTGAGACTGCTAGAACCAGCCGCCAAAAATGCCTTAGTCGCGGGCTGACGCAGTTGCGTTACAGTCAGTTCGCTCAATCGTGACGCCTGTTTCCTTGGCTCTGTGCTATCAGCGGACTACCTCACCCTGAGGCGGATTCAATACGGAGACCCAAATGGCGCATCGCTGGACCAACACTTTGACACATGCCGACGTCACCCCAAGGGCGGCGTTTCTGAACCGGCGGCAGGTTATGTCCGGGCTGGCAGGTGTCGGGCTGACCGCGATGGCCCGCCCCGCTGCGGCGCAAGAGGCGCTGGAGCCGAACACCTGGGAAGAGATCACCAGCTACAATAACTTTTACGAGTTTGGCACTGGCAAGGACGACCCGGCTAAGTATGCCCATACCCTCGTGACCGAACCCTGGAGCATTGAGATCGACGGTCTGGTGGATCGCCCCGGAACATATGACTTCAAGGACATCATTTCCGAGATGACAGTCGAAGAACGCATCTACCGCTTCCGCTGTGTCGAGGCCTGGTCGATGGTGATTCCGTGGAACGGGTTCGAACTGGCCGACCTGTTGAATATGGCGGGTGTGCAGGAGGGCGCGAAATACGTGGCCTTTGAAACCGCCTACCGTCCGGATGAGATGCCCGGTACGCGCTTCCCGATTCTGGAATGGCCCTACCGCGAGGGTCTGCGTCTGGATGAGGCGATGCACCCGCTGACCATCATGGCGACAGGCATCTATGACCGTCCGATCCCCAACCAGAACGGCGCTCCGCTGCGGTTGGTGGTGCCGTGGAAATACGGGTTCAAGTCGATCAAGTCGATCGTGAAGATCACTCTGACCGAGGATGAGCCGCCCACTAGCTGGAACATGTCCGCACCGCGCGAGTATGGCTTCTATAGTAACGTGAACCCGAATGTGGACCATCCGCGTTGGTCGCAGGCGTCCGAGCGCCAGATCGGCGGCGGTCTGTTTGCCAAGCGTATCCCGACCCTCATGTTCAATGGCTATGAACAAGAGGTCGCCAGCCTGTATGAAGGTATGGACCTCAAGGAATACTATTGAGCCATGCAAGCAGTGAACCAGGCCATACGCAAGATCCCCGTTTGGGCGGTCTATCTGGCTGGGGCCCTTCCGGCTCCTTGGTTCCTGTATCTTGCGCTCACAGGGGGGCTCGGGGTCGAGCCGATCACAGCGCTCGAACATAGGCTGGGTGAGCTGGCCCTGCAGCTGCTCATCCTTGGGCTGGCGGTGACCCCGCTGCGCCAGCATCTTGGCTTGAACCTTATGAAGTTCCGCCGAGCGATTGGCGTGCTGGCCTTTGCCTATGTTGCGCTGCACCTGCTGGTCTGGCTGGTGCTCGACGTTCAGCTGCTTGGCCAGATTTGGGCTGATATCCTAAAGCGACCTTATATTACTGTCGGCATGGCTGGGTTCATTCTCTTGCTGCCTTTGGCCGTGACATCGAACAATTGGTCGGTGCGCAAACTTGGCCCGCGCTGGCGCAAGCTGCACAAGCTAGTCTATCCGGCCGTTCTGCTTGGCGGGATCCACTATGTGATGCTGGCCAAGGGTTTCCAGCTCGAGCCGCTTCTCTATCTCGCCGCGATCATCGGGCTGTTGCTGGCGCGTCTGCCGATACCGGGCCTGCTGACTCGTCTGAGGCAGGCCGATTCCGCGTAAGTTTTGACCGAGTCTGTGGGTAATTGTGTGGACAATGATTTACGGGCAGTGATTCCGCGTGATCGGAGGCGTGATTGGGGGTGTCCGCGCGACATTCAACTTCACTAAGATTATGTTTTTATGAGTAAAAATAGGCTTTTAGAATTTTTCTCCACTTTTTTGCTTTTTCCGCTTGCGGCTTTGTGGGGTAAACCTTAGAACCCCCTTCACCGGCGCTGCTGAGGCGCTGGGGCGCTGCGGAAGCGGCGGGGACGCTCAGGATAGACTGGGGGCATCTGAGGTTGAGTTTTAG
>NZ_JBQFTE010000005.1:0-300467 GCF_056538485.1 Ruegeria sp. BG3
ATCGGAACGCTGTTATTCTCATAAAAACCGCTATCCGCGGTCTTAATGTCCAAATCCGTAAACGGTTCTTTAATCGACATCAATTTCCTCCCATTTTCATGTTTCTTGTAGACATTGCACGCCGGAAAATCCGGTTTGCTGTCAGCCTATCTTCTTAAAGCGCCAAGACGAGACGGTCCGATTTTGCCCTGGATACACAGGTGCATAGAAAGCTGTTCGAGGCTTGCTCCTCGGGTGTCAGTATGCCGTCCCGGTGATCCACCTCACCTTGGACGACATCCACCATGCACGACCCGCACAGACCTTCGGAGCAACCGAAATCCACGTGAACCCCGTTAGTTCTGAGCACGTCGAGAATGGTTTCATTCTTCGACACCTTGTAGACGGCTCCCGTCGACTGGACTTCGACTTCAAAGCTGTCGTTGGGCGCGTGCTCGATTTCGGAAGCAGCCGCAAAACGCTCAAAGTGGATGGCCCCACCGCGCAGAGCGCTACCAGACTCGAGGACCGCGTTCAGCATCGGTTCCGGGCCGCAAGTGTAGACATCAGCGCCCATCGGCATGGATTGCATAACAGCGGTCAAATCGAACTGCCCGTCTGTATCGTCGCAATGCAGGTGGTACCACTCATCCAGACCCAAAGCGCGAAACTTGTCATCCATCGCGGCAAGGTCCTTGGATCGAACCAAGTAATAGACCCGGAAATCCTGACCTCGGTTCAGCAGCTCACGCGCCATCGCGACCATCGGGGTGGCACCAATACCACCCGCGATAAGGGTCACGTGGCGATCATGGCTTTCAAGCTTGAAGTGGTTGCGCGGGCCTCCGATGGCGACCTCTGCACCCACTTCCAAGGCATGCATGGCCAGCGACCCCCCGCGACCACCATCCTCGCGCTTGACGGCGACGTTCAGGGTGCGCCCGTCCTGACTCCAACTCCAGAGCGAATACTGACGCACCAGATCGTCACCAAGGTGGATATCCACGTGCGCGCCGGGTTCAAGTCCGGTGAAACGCCCCTGTTCGATTTCGAAACAGAAATCCGAAGTGTCCGAGCTGAGTTCAGTTTTCCGGATCAGACGCGCTTTCTGAGTGTTCATCGGGCTACTCATCTTATCTTGCGCCGAAAAAACCGCAGAAAGGCGGTCGTTGTGTCGGCCTTGGTGTTGACTACTACCTGGCTTGGGTCGGGGCGCGCCTCGGAAGGAGGGCAAAGAACTGCAATACCGCCTTTAGAGAAAGGCGGAACTTCATCGGGCGGTAAACTGCAGAAAAAAAGAAAGTTTTCAATTGCAATATTTTTCGCACTCAGGTGAAGGTAGCTCAATCAAAAACCTCAGAGCCACGTATCCCTCATGTCGCGACGCCACTACAATCTACCTCCGCTTGCCTCGCTTTCTGCCTTCGAGGCTGCCGCCCGGCACCTCAGTTTCAAGGTAGCTGCAAGCGAATTGTCCGTCACGCCCGGCGCTGTCAGTCATCAGATCAAAGCGCTGGAGACCGAGCTGGCATCCCCGCTTTTCATACGTAAACATCGCGGCGTTGAACTGACCGAGGATGGCGCCGCGCTGCTAGAGGCACTGGGAAGCTCTTTCCAGAAAATCTCGAAAATTCTTGAGCAGATTCGCAATGGGGATTCCGACAATCATGTCACCGTGGGGTCCACAACAGCAGTTGCCGCCTTGTGGCTTTCCCCGTCGGTCATTCGGTTTTGGCAGGACTATCCGCACGTAAAAGTGAACCAAATGGCTGAGGATACGTATTTCGCAGATCGCTCTGACGTAGACTTTTTCATTCGATACGGCAAAGACCCGAACGCCTCTCTGCCGCATACCAAGCTGTACCGGGATATCCTGACACCCGTTTGCAGCCCAGAACTGGCGGAAGACCTCAAAGGGGCTAGCCTCAGGGACCTGACAGAACACCGCCTGATTCACCTTGCAACAAAACACAGCAACTGGACCACATGGACGGATTGGTTTCAGGCGTTAGGCTTTAATGAGAGTATTCAGACTCAGGCAAGTGTCAGCAGCTATGCGCTGGCCCTGCAGGTTGCCAGAAAGGGCGCTGGAGTCGCCCTCGGCTGGAAGCGTTTGCTAAAACCCATGCTGGATTCCGGGAAACTTGTGGCTTTAGAGGCATTCAGCATACCTGCGCCGCATAATTTCTATCTGGTTGAACGGGAAAACGACAGCCTGCCAGAAGGGGCACTGGCCTTGAAGGAATGGCTGCTGAATGAGCTACAGGAGAATTCAGTTTAGCTCCGCTCATCTAGCGGTTAGGATTTTTAGTATTGAATGCAGGGCCTCCGCGCTGCCAATGGAGACCCAGAAAAACGCCAATTCAAAAGTCTTAGGAGTGACCGATGAACAAGCATGCACCGCTTTCGTCTGTTCTGACCCCGGTAAACACAGCAAAGGGGCTGCCGAACGCGCATTATATCGACCCTGAAGTGTTTGCCGAAGAACGCGACTCGGTCCTGTTTGCGAACTGGTCCGGGATCGGATTCGGCAAGGACATCCCCGAGGCAGGCGATGCCTATCCGATTGATTTCCTTGGTATGCCCCTGCTGATGGTCCGTGATCGCGACGGTCAGATTGGCGTGTTCCAGAACACCTGCCGCCACCGTGGCATGATCCTGGTCGACAAACCTCAGAAAATCCGCGGCGCGATCCGTTGCCCCTATCACAGCTGGTGCTACGGCCTGAATGGTGAGCTGCGCACTGCCCCTCATGTCGGTGGCCCCGGTCAGAATACCCACGAAGATCTGGATTTCTCGGAACTGGGTCTGATCCGCATCCGCTCCTACGTCTGGCGCGACGTGATCTTTGTGAACGTCGACGGCAACGCCCCCGAGTTCGAAGAAGTTCACGGCGAGCTGATGGAGCGCTGGAAAGAGTTCGAACAGCCTATGTATCACGGCGGCGCTGGCGCGTCGGTCCGGCTTGAGCTGGATTCGAACTGGAAATTGGCGGTCGAAAACTTCTGCGAAAGCTACCACCTGCCCTGGGTTCACCCAGGTCTGAACAGCTATTCCCGTCTGGAAGACCATTACAACATCAACGAGCTGGGCAAATACTCGGGTCAGGGCACCCTTGTATATCGTCAATTCGAAGGGGAAGACGGCTCGAAACTGGCGGACTTTGATGGCCTGAGCGAAAAGTGGCACGAAGGCGCGGAATACATCGTGGTCTACCCCAACACCCTGCTGGGTGTTCAGCGTGACCACGGTTTTGCCTTCATCATCGACCCAATCAATCATGAGCGGTCGAACGAGCGGATTGAGCTGTACTATGCTCAGAAACCCGAAGACAGCCCCGAACATGAAGGCCTGCGCGCGCAAAACGCGGCGCTTTGGAAAACCGTGTTTGAAGAGGACGTCTTCGTCGTCGAAGGCATGCAGAAAGGCCGCCATGGCATCAAATTTGACGGTGGTCGCTTCTCGCCTGCAATGGACGGCCCCACCCATTGCTTCCACCACTGGGTCGCAACGCAGATCGAAAAGGCACGCGCGGAGGCATGACCACTTTTCTGAACGACGGCTTGGCCAGGAATTTCCTGGCCGGGTCGTGGGTGGAGGGCGACAAGGGCGCCTCCATCGCGGTGGAAGATCCCGGCAATCAGGATCACGTGGCGGACTGCGCACAAGCCAGTGAGGCATCGCTGGCTCAGGCGCTCGAAACCGCACGCGCATCATTCGATCGCGGTGATCTGGCAGACATGAACCCGGCCGAGCGTGGCCGCCTGCTGATCCGCATCGCGCAGGAAATCCGCAACCTCGCGGATGAAGGGGCCGACTTGCTGTGCCGTGAAAGCGGCAAAACACTGGACGCGGCCCGGGATGAGTTCATCGAGGCGGCTCAGTATTTCGAATATTACGGCGGCGTCGCGGACAAGATCGAAGGCAAGTCGATCCCTCTGGGTCCCGACTATGCTGATTTCACCGTATTCGAACCCTACGGCGTGTCGGCGCAGATCGTTCCGTGGAACTTCCCTGTTTCTATCGCCGGTCGATCGCTCGCGCCGTCTATGGCGGCGGGAAACTCGACCATCATCAAATCGCCCGAGCTGGACCCGCTTGCGCTGGCGATGCTAGGCACCGCGCTGGAACGCGCCGAGGTGCCTGCCGGTGCGGTGTCGATCCTGAACGGTATCGGCTCAGATCTGGGCGCCAAACTGGTGGCGAGTTCGCAGGTGGATCAGATCGTCTTCACCGGATCGGTGTCGACAGGCCAGCATATCCTGCGCTCGGCTGCCGACAACGTGGTGCCGTCGCTGATGGAGCTTGGCGGCAAATCCGCCGCTGTCGCCTTTGACGACGCGGATCTGGATACGCTGATGTCTAGCCTTCAAAGCGGTATTTTCTACAATGCCGGTCAGGTTTGCTCTGCCATGGCCCGCGTGCTGGTGCATCGCTCGATCTACGATCAGGCCGTGGAACGTGCGGCTGCGCTGGCCAATGGCCTAAGCGTCGGTCACGGGCTTGAGAACCCCGATCATACGCCGGTCGTGTCCAGCCTGCAGCTGCAGCGCGTGGAAGAGATCACCTCGAACGCCCGTCAGGACGGTGCGCGGGTCGCAGCCGGTGGTGCGCGACTGGATCGCGAAGGGTATTTCATGGCTCCGACCATTCTGGCCGATGTCGACTCCGCCAGCCGCGTCGCGCAGGAGGAGGTCTTTGGCCCCGTCACCTGCTTCACGCCCTTCGATACCGAAGAAGAAGCCGTCGCCATGGCCAATGGCACCGAATTCGGTTTGGTCGCGGGCATCTTCACGCGTGATCTCGCCCGCGCCCATCGGGTGGCGCGCAAATTGCGGGCAGGTCAGGTTTTTGTCAACGAATGGTTCGCCGGAGGTGTCTCGACCCCGTTCGGTGGCGTCGGCAAATCCGGCTTCGGTCGCGAAAAGGGGCTCGAGGCACTCTACAACTATGTTCGCACCAAAAACATCGCCATTTCGCTAAAGGGATAGCCATGGATCGCGAAGCCTTAGACCGTGAACTGCTAGAGGCACATGCCAATTGCGACCAAGAGGCGCTTGTGCGCCTATATACGATTGCCGCCGACGAACGAGAGCTGGCCCAGGACATTGATGCCGCCTGTTTCTATCTAACTCACGCCTTCGTCTTTGCACTTGATTCCGGCCACCCGGAGGCAAGCAATCTGAACAAACGGCTGGCTGACTATGGCCGCGCCCACAGACTGGAGTTCTGAGCAATGTCGGCAAAGTCTAAGTGAATCTGTACGCGGCACCCGGCGGTGCCCCGTATCCCCAAGAAGTGAATGCAGGCTGCATCTCTGGTCAAACAGGGTGCTCAGTTGACGCGTTTAGAACAGTTATGGGTCTGAATCGCCATATTCTTAACGAAAGACCGGTTCTGACATGACACAGCAAATCAGGAAGATTAAATGCGCGAAGAAGCACAGGCGGTAGTAATCGGCGGCGGGGTGATCGGTTGCTCGATCCTCTACCATTTGGCCAAATTGGGATGGTCCGATGTGGTCCTGCTGGAGCGGGATGAGTTGACCTCCGGCTCAACCTGGCATGCGGCAGCCAACATTCACGGTCTGCATGACAGCACCAATATCAGCCGCATCCAGCACTATACGATGAACCTCTATAACTCGCTGGAGGAAGAAACCGGCCAAAGCTGCGGTGTCTTCCAGCCCGGCTCGCTGTATCTGGCTCAGACAGAAGAGCGGGAACATCAACTGAAGCTGCAGGCGGCCAAAGCCAAGCTCTATGGCATGAATTTCTATGAGATCAGCATTGAAGAGGCGCAAAAGCTGAACCCGCTGGTCAACTACGAAGGCATCCGTTGCGTGATGTTCGAACCCGATGGCGGCAATGTCGACCCGTCGGGCGTGACCAACGCCTACGCGGTCGGTGCCCGCCAACGCGGGGCCGAGATCCATCGCTTCACCCCCGTCACCGCGACCGAACAGCAGGAAGACGGCACCTGGATCGTCAAAACGCCCAAAGGTGACATCAAAACGCCTTGGGTCGTGAACGCAGCGGGCCTCTGGGGTCGCGAGGTCGCGAAGCTGGCTGGCATCGAGTTGCCGCTGCAGCCCACCGAACACCAGTATTTCGTGACCGAGGCAATGTCTGACGTCGAAGGTCACGGCACCCGCCTGCCCTCTGTATCGGACCGCGATGGCGAGTACTATCTGCGTCAGGAAGGCAATGGCCTGCTCGTTGGGGCCTATGAGAAGGACATGAAATTCTGGGCCGAGGAAGGCACTCCGCTGGACTTCGCCCATGACCTCTTCCCCGACGATCTGGAGCGGATCGAAGAGAACATGATGAACGCGATCGAACGCCTGCCCGCTGTGGGAGAGGCTGGGATCAAGCGCGTCATCAACGGCCCGATGATCTGGTCTCCGGACTCTAACGTGCTGATGGGGCCAGTACCCGAGGTGGATGGTTATTTCTGCTGCAACGGCATCATCCCCGGCTTCTCGCAGTCGGGCGGCATGGGCCTAATGGCGGCGCAGTGGATCATCGAAGGGGAAACCCAATACGATATGTTCGCCTGGGACATGGCGCGCTTTGACACCTGGGCCACCAAGGAATTCACCAAGGCCAAGGTGCAGGACCAATACGCGCACCGTTTCGCCATTCACTTCCCGAACGAAGAACGCAGCGCAGGCCGCCCCGCCCGCGTGCGCCCCATCTACGAGACGCAGAAAGCCATGGGCGCTGTCTTTGGCCTGAATGTCGGTTGGGAACACCCGCTGTGGTTCGCTGATGAGCCGGGTGTCGTGGATACAAACGGCTTCACTCGTCAAAACTGGTGGGCCCCGGTTGGTAAAGAATGCAAAATGCTGCGCGAGCGTGCGGGGATCATCGACATCTCGAACTTCGCCAAATACATCTGCAAAGGCCCCGGCGCTGCGGATTGGCTGAATGCTGTCTTCGCCAACAACATGCCCAAGGCGATCGGCCGGTCCTGCCTAACCCCGCTGATCTCAAAACGCGGTGGCATTGCGGGGGACTTCACCGTCACCCGCGTGGCCGAGGATGAATTCTGGGTCATCGGATCGGGCATGGCCGAACGTTATCACAAGCGCTTCTTCAAACAGGTCCCTCTGCCCGACGGCACAACATTTGAAAGCCACACCGAAGCCATGTGCGGCTTCAACATCGCCGGTCCGAAATCGCGTGAGATCCTGCAGCGGCTGACCAACACGTCGCTGGCGAATGAGGATTTCCCCTTCATGCGCTCGGCCAGGATCGAGCTGGCAGGTGTTGAACTTCTGGCCCTGCGTGTCTCCTTCACAGGAGATCTGGGGTGGGAGCTGCATTGCAAGACCGAAGATCAGGCGCGCCTATACGATGCTCTGCTTGAGGCGGGCAAAGAGTTCGGCGCAGGCCCGGTTGGCAGCCGTGCCCTGATGTCGATGCGCGTCGAAAAGGGCTATGGCTCGTGGAGCCGTGAATACAGCCCCGAATACTGGCCGCATGAGGTGGGTCTGGACCGTCTGTGCAAGTTCGAGAAGGACTTCCTCAACAAGGACGCCGCCCAGAAAGTGCGGGAAACTCCTGCACGTGAACAGCTTGTTCTGCTGCATCTGGATGAGGCAGATGTGACGGCCTCCAACGCGGACGCCACTGGCGGTGAGCCGATCTTCAAGGACGGCGAAGGCATCGGTCGCGTCACCTCGGGCACCTATGGCTATACCGTGGGTATGTCGCTGGCCTTGGGTTACGTCAAAAACGCGCAACCCGGAGACGAGGTTGAAGTGATGGTTCTGGGTCAGCCTCACAAAGCCACCATCCTGCACGAGCCGCCCTTTGACGCAGCGGGCAAAGTCCTTCGGGGATAAACATCGAACAATCACGTTTAAGCCAGTCCTTCGTGGGGCTGGCTTTTTCATTTCTGCACTAATGTCGCGTGGCACTGCAAAGGCGCGTTCGATCCAGCCGTGTAAAAGCAGATTTCAGACAAGCAAATGGCCAGCACCCCAAATGCTGGCCATTTTTTGAGTGAGTGATAGGCCCGAAGGCCCCACCGGTGAATCTCTTGTCTTGGACAAGTTATCAAGCGGGGACGGATCAGTGTATTGGGGGAATCCCGTAGATCATGCAGTTTTAGTCATGTCTTGCGGGAAAAGTTTCGCAACAGTCTGAAGTAAAAGGAAAAACTGGTCGGGTTTCCGCACCAGTGGGAAAGACCCGCGCCAGTAAGGCGCGGGTCGTTTTCTTAGCCGATGATGGCGTTCAGCGTCGCACTCGGACGCATCACAGCAGCGGTCTTGGCAGGGTCTGTGTGGTAGTATCCACCTAGATCGGCAGCCCCACCCTGGGCCGAGGCAAGCTCACCCAGAATCTGCTCCTCCTTGTCGGCCAGAGCAGTTGCAAGCGGCGCAAATTCAGTTGCCAGTTCCGCATCATCCGACTGCGCGGCCAGAGCTTCGGCCCAATAGCGTGCGAACCAGTAGTGGCTGTCACGGTTGTCCGGCTGACCAACCTTCCGGCTGGGGGATCGGTTGTTGTCCAGAATGCCCTGCGTTGCCGCCTCGGCCGCAGCACCCAGAACACCCGCCTTGGCGTTGCCCTTGCTGTCGGCGAGGAAGTTCAGGGATTCACCCAGCGCACAGAACTCACCCATGGAATCCCAACGCAGGTGGTTTTCTTCAACCAGCTGCTGCACATGCTTCGGAGCGGAGCCGCCTGCGCCGGTCTCGAACAGACCACCGCCGTTCATCAGTTTGACGATCGACAGCATCTTGGCCGAGGTGCCCAGTTCGAGGATCGGGAACAAGTCAGTCAGATAATCGCGCAGCACGTTGCCGGTGATGGCGATGCTGTCATTTCCGGCGGTGATGGTCTCCAGCGATTGGCGGGTTGCCTCACGCGGAGCCATGATCAGGAATTTGTCTGCAACACCAGCCGCTTCCAGTGCGGGCTTAACATATTGGATCAACTCGGCATCATGGGCACGGTTTGCGTCCAGCCAGAAGATCGCCTCGGATCCGGTGAGGCGTTGACGATCCATCGCCAGTTGGACCCAGTTCTCGATTGGCGCTTTCTTTACAGTGCAGGCTCGCCAGATGTCTCCGGCCTCGACCTCATGAGAATGCAGCGTTTCGCCGTTGGCCAGAACAACGCGGATTGTGCCATCTGCAGGTGCCTGGAACGTGGTCGGGTGCGAGCCGTACTCTTCGGCCTTTTGAGCCATCAGGCCAACGTTGGCCACCGCACCGGCAGTGGCCGGGTTCAGCGCGCCATTGGCTTTGAAGAAGTTTATGGATTCGTCATAGACCGACGCATAGCAGCGATCGGGGATCACGCAATTGGTGTCGCCTTTGGCTCCTGTCTCATCCCAGCCTTTGCCGCCAGCGCGGATGACGGCGGGCATGGAGGCGTCGATGATCACATCGGACGGGACGTGCAGGTTGGTAATGCCACGGTCCGAGTCGACCATATACATCGACGGACGGTCACCCTTGAGCGCGTCGATGGCAGCCACGATGTCGGCATTGTCTTTCACGCGGTCCAGCAGATCCCCCAGACCCGAGTTCGGGTTGACACCCAGCGCCTCCAGCTCGGCGCCAAATTTTTCGAACACAGGGGCCAACCACGCGCGCACGGCGTAACCGAAGATGATCGGGTCGCTGACCTTCATCATCGTCGCTTTCATGTGCAGCGAGAACATGGTGCCGTCTTTCTTGGTGTCCTCGATGGCATCGGCCAAGAAGGACGACAGCGCTTTGACCGACATGAAGGTCGCATCCGCAACGGTGCCCTCCTCCAGCGGCCAGCCGTCTTTCAACACGGTCACGCTGCCATCTTTGCCGACAAATTCGATCTTCGCGTCACCGGCTTGTGCTACGGTGATCGTCGCCGATTTCTCATTGGCATAGAAATCATTGCCCGACATCGAGGACACTTTGGTCTTGCTGTCCGACACCCATTCCCCCATCGAATGAGGGTTCTTCTGGGCGTAGTTCTTCACCGCGCGCGCCGCGCGGCGGTCGCTGTTGCCTTCGCGCAGAACCGGGTTCACCGCCGAGCCTTTGATCGCGTCATAGCGGGCACGGATCGCCTTTTCTTCGTCGCTCGAAGGCTCTTCGGGGTAGTTGGGGATGTCGTAGCCCTGCGATTGCAGCTCTTCGATTGCGGCCACAAGCTGAGGAACCGAGGCCGAGATGTTGGGCAGTTTGATTACGTTGGCGTCGGGCGTTTTCACCAGATCGCCCAATGCGGCAAGATCATCTGTGATGCGTTGCGCGTCGGTCAGCTTTTCTGGGAAGGTCGAAATGATGCGGCCTGCAAGCGAAATATCCTTGGTGCCAACGCTGACACCCGCCGCCGAGGCGAATTTGCGAATGATGGGCAGGAATGACGCGCTGGCCAGTTCAGGCGCTTCGTCTACAATGGTATACAATATGTCGAAGTTCGATTTATCTGCCATATTCTTTCACCTTTTTTAAGCCTTTAAGGGGCAATCGCTGCATGAGTTCGGGCCGCTTTATTGCGGCGCAGGAGGGGCGCGAATGACATAACACCCCTGAGTGACTCTGATTTGACAGGGCTTCCCTTAAATCAGGTTTGCGTTGGGATCAATCGTCTACTGGGGGCGCAAATTGCCACGGTTGGGGAAAAACACGCCAACGGGCCTATGATTGCGTGCCTTTCAGCGCCCAACGCCCCAGGTATCACTTAGCCGATACCCGCCGGGCCATGGGTCATCCGGGTCTAGCATGTGCTGATGAACGCCGGTGATCCAACCTCGGCCACTGATCACGGGGATGATGGCCGCGCGGTGCCCGACCTTGGTTTCCTCGACAATCCGGCCGGTGAAACGCGATCCGATGATTGATACGGCCTCTAAGGATTGACCGACCTTCATCTGGCCCTTCGCGGCCATCAGGGCCATGCGCGCCGAGACCGCCGTTCCGGTTGGCGAGCGGTCGACTTTGCCGGGCTGGATCGCGACGGCGGATTTCCCTGTGAGTCCGGTTTCGGTTGTCTTCAAAGGCCCGCAAAACGCGCAGAAAGAGATATGATCCCAAGCCGCGTTTTGCGGGTGGGTAAAGCCAAGCTGATCATTGGCGGCATTGGTAATGGCAACGCCCAGACGGGCAATGTCACGGGCCTCGGCCTCGACAATTTCGAACCCCAAGGCCTTGGCATCAACCACCACGAAACTATCCCCTCCATAGGCCGTATCCACGGTAAGGGTGCCCACGCCCGGCACCTCCAGGGGGACCGCGATCTTGTCGGCAAAACTTGGCAGGTTTTGCACATAGATACGCTGGGCTTTACCATCCCGACACTCTGCCCGGACCCGTACCAAACCGCCGGGAGCCTCGAGTGTCATATGCGTTTCCGGCTCTTGCATGGGAATGATGCCGCTGTCCAAAAGGACAGTGGAGACACAGATCGAGTTTGACCCCGACATAGGCGGCGTGTCCTCCGGCTCCATGATAATGAACGCCGCATCCGCCTGCGGATGTTTCGGAGGGACCAGCAGGTTGACATGGCGAAAGACGCCGCCTCGGGGTTCATTCAGCACGAAATTGCGCAAGTTCTGATCCTGCGCAATGAATGTGCGTTGATCCCACAGGGTTTCTCCGGGTGGTGGTTGCACGCCACCGACGATGACGTCGCCCACCTCGCCTTCCGCATGGGCCGAGATCACGTGGACGGTTTTGACGCTGCGCATGGGGCCTCTCTACTCGAAATGAGTCGGGCCGACTGGCCTCGTGTGGGCCAGTTCAGAGGACGACCCCGTTTCGGTCAAGCCTAAACCTGCGCTCAAAACACCCCGGTTGAACTTGAATCGCTGCTACCTAAACCGAACGCCAGTCTCAGGGTCGAACACCATGGCACGTTCGGGTTGGACCGTGATCCCGATCTTCTCGCCTGTAGTGCTGCGTTGGTCATCCCGTTCTTCAACGATCAGCTTGTCGCCATTCGGGGTCAGAAGATAGGAATAGGACACGCCCCCAAGCGCCTCGGTCAAATCAACGGTGCAGGTGTCGGCACTGCGGTCGATCTGGATGTGTTCGGGCCGCATGCCAAGGGTCACCTTGTTTACCCCAGCCGGAACTTGGGCCGATACCGGCAACGGTTGACCAAGGGCCGGATGCGTGACGTGGCCGTCTGCATAGTCGCAGTCGAGAAAGTTCATCGCTGGCGAGCCGATGAAGCCCGCCACAAAGCGATTGTCCGGATCGCGGTACAGGTCCATCGGCGCGCCCACCTGCTCAATCCGGCCATCGCGCAACACGACGATTTTGTCGGCCATTGTCATCGCTTCGACCTGATCGTGGGTCACATAGATCATGGTAGCGCCAATCTCCTGATGGAGGCGCGCGATTTCGACCCGCATCTCCACCCGAAGCTCGGCATCGAGATTGGAGAGCGGTTCGTCGAATAGGAACACTTCGGGGCCGCGCACAATCGCACGCCCGATGGCAACTCGCTGACGTTGACCACCGGACAGGGCCTTGGGCTTGCGTTTCAGGTATTGATCCAGTTTCAGAATGCTGGAGGCGTCCTGAACCTTCTGGTCGATCTCTGCCTTGGGAACGCCGTTCATGCGCAGGCCAAAACCCATATTCTCGGCGACCGTCATATGCGGGTACAAAGCGTAGGTCTGGAACACCATCGCCACGCCGCGTTTTGCCGGATCCATGTGGGTCACTTCGCGCGCGCCAATATGAATTTGGCCTTCCGATGTTTCCTCGAGCCCTGCAATCATTCGCAGCAGCGTGGACTTGCCGCAGCCCGAGGGGCCGACGAACACACAGAATTCACCATCTTCGATTTCCAGATCAATCCCGTGGATCACCTGAGTCTGGCCGTAGCGTTTGATCGCCTGATTGAGCGTTACACCTGTCATGTCGATTGCATCCTGTTGTTCTGTCCATTCGGGCGGGTTTCAGGGAACCGCCAAGCCTGCGCCTCGGTCGCGATCTGGTCGGCAACGCGCCGCACCCGAGGGACCCAAGCCTCTAGTTGATTGAAATCCATCCGCCCGGTTGAACCGGTCACGGAAATTGCGCCCAAAACGCGCCCACCGGAAGTCAGAACCGGACAGGCTACGCAGATAATGCCGGGCTCATGTTCTTCATCGTCGATCGCGTAGCCGCGTCTGCGAATCAGTTCCAGATCCGCCCGCAACGCCGCCTCGGAGGTCAGCGTCTTGTCCGTGAAACGGTGATAGCTTTGCTGGGATACGGCGCGATCCAATGCGGGCCCATCCAGAAACGCCATCATCGCTTTTCCGACGCCCGTGCAATAGGCCGGGCCGACTTTGCCGGCTTGAGAATACATCTCTACCGGTTGGGCCGCGTTGCGTTTGTCGACATACAGAACCTGATTGGAATCCAGCTGCGCCAAATGCACCGTTTCGCCCGTCTCGGAGCTGAGCGTATCCAGAAACGGCCGCGCAATAGGGGCCAGAGAGCTTTGCGTCCACGCCGTATGCGCCAGACGGACCAGCCGGAGACCCGGCGAATAGGTCTGGCGGTCTGGCTCATAGGCCAGCATGCCCTGATTGGTCAGCGATTGCAGAAAGCGATAGAGCGTCGCTTTGGGAAAGCTGCTGCTCTCCAGCAGTTCCGCGAACCGCACCGGGCGCTCGAACGAGGCCACGTGCTCCAGCACATCGCATGCTTTGCCTATTGTTCCGTCACCAGCCACGGGTGTGTGTTCTCCTCCGTTTGACCCCCGTTCAACCACAGTGTTTGCACGAGGGTCTTGACAAGACTAGCCGAGTCGATGTGTAGTTTTCAATATATAAAACACGGTTTCATTATTTGGAACTAAAATGGAAGCTAAGGGAGGACACCATGCATTCCATGTTCAAGCGCACCGCTGCCGCACTGGCGGCGAGTGTGGCACTAGCTGCACCCGTTGCCGCCGAACTAACCGGCGAACTGCGCATCTTTCTTGACACCTCAAACCCGGCGCCACGTGCGACGATGGAAGCGATGATCGAACAGTTTCAGGCTCAGCACCCGGATCTGGCCATCGAAACCACAGTGATCGACCGCGAGGCGTATAAGACGCAGATCCGCAACTTCCTGACGGCTGACACGCCGGATGTTGCGACATGGTATGCCGCAAACCGCATGAAGCCTTATGTTGAGGCGGGTCTGTTCGAAGACGTTTCGGACCTGTGGGCCGAGCCTGAGATCGCCGAAAACCTGGCCTCGACCAAAGGCGCGATGACCCTCGATGGCAAGCAGTGGGGCGTGCCCTATACCTACTATCAGTGGGGTGTCTACTACCGCAAAGACATCTTTGACGAACTGGGCTTGACCGAGCCGACCACCTGGGAAGAAGAGCTGGCGAACTGCCAGAAGATCATCGATTCGGGCCGTGCCTGCTATACCATCGGGACCAAGTTCCTGTGGACCGCCGGCGGCTGGTTCGACTATCTGAACATGCGCACCAACGGGTTCGACTTCCACAACCAGCTCGCCAATGGCGAAATCAGCTGGGAAGACGACCGGGTCAAGCAGACCTTCGCCAACTGGAAACAGCTGGTCGACATGGGCGCCTTCATCGACAACCACCAGACCTATAGCTGGCAGGAAGCCCTGCCCTTCATGGTGAACGGAGACGCCGCCGCCTATCTGATGGGCAACTTCGCTGTTGCACCTCTGCGCGAAGCGGGTCTGAGCGACGATCAGCTGGACTTCTACCAGTTCGTCGCGATCAACCCCGATGTTGAACTGGCCGAGGATGCGCCGACCGATACGTTCCACATCCCGGCCAACGCGTCGAACAAGGAAGCCGCGCGCGAGTTCCTGCGCTTCGTCGTGTCTCCGGACGTTCAGACCGAAATCAACAACGGTTCCAACCTGGGCCAGCTTCCGGTCAACGCGCAATCCTCGGTGGATGACGACAAGTTCCTGCAGCAAGGGTTCACCATGCTGTCCTCGAACAGCCCCGGTGGTGTCGCACAGTTCTGGGATCGTGACGCACCAGCTGAAATGGCCAAGGTCTCGATGGAAGGCTTCCAGGAATTCATGGTCAAGCCCGACAATCTGGACAAAATTCTGGCCAAGCTGGAACGCGCTCGTAGCCGTATCTACGACAACTGATCTGGCAGAGGCCGGGTAAACTCCCGGCCTACGCCTTCTTCAAATGCAAGGCAGGCTTCAACCCGCCTTAGCCCCCAGATCCGAGATAGCCCATGTCAGCCGTCGACACACCGGAACAGGAAAGCTGGTTCCATCGCAACCAACAACGCATCGCGCCTTGGCTCTTCCTTGCGCCGGGCCTGTTGTTCTTCATGGTCTATGTGATCATCCCGGTCTTTCAGTCCTTCAACCTGTCACTCTACGAATGGGATGGGCTTGGCGCCGCAGAATATGTAGGGTTCCGCAACTACGAGGACCTGTACTGGGAGTGGGTTGACCGCGACGCGTTCTACATCTCACTCAAGAACAACCTGATCTGGTTGATCCTGTATTTGGCAGCGATCCCGGCGGGCCTGTTCATCGCCCTGTTCCTGAACCAGACGGTCTGGGGCATTCGACTCTACAAGTCTCTATTTTTCTTTCCGTTCGTGATCTCTCAAGTCGTTGTCGGGCTGGTTTTCACATGGTTCTACGATCCGACATTCGGGCTACTGAACGAATTCCTCAGTTTCTTTGGTCTTGGCCCGCTGAATGTGCTGGGAGATGAAAAACTGGTCACTTACGGCATCATCGTCGCTGGCCTGTGGCCGCAGACGGCCTATTGCATGATCCTGTATCTCACCGGCCTGAACGCCGTGGACCCTGAACAGATCGAGGCCGGACGTCTGGACGGTGCAAAAGGCGGGCGGATGTTGTGGCACATCATCCTGCCGCAACTGCGCCCGGCGACGTTTATCGCCTTTGTCGTGACGATCATTGGCGCGCTGCGGTCCTTCGACCTGATCTCGATCATGACGCAAGGTGGGCCGTTCGGGTCGTCCCGCGTGCTGGCCTACTACATGTTCGAGGTAGCCCTGTCCGAATACGGTTTCCGCATGGGATATGGTGCCGCTATTGCCGTGATCCTTTTCCTCATCATGCTCTGCTTCATCGCCTACTTCCTGTGGTCGATGTACCGCGAAGAAAGGGGGCACTGAGATGTTTCCCAAACCCATCGAAAAACAACCCCGCGCGGCGCAGATCACCTATCAGGCCATGCTGCCCATTGCCCTGCTGCTATGGCTCGGCCCCTTGCTTGCTGTCGCCTTGTTCTCAATCAAGCCCGAAGCAGATTTCACCAACGCAAACTACTGGGGCCTGCCCTCCCGGTTTGAGGGCGCGGTCAACTATGGACAGGTCTTTTTCAACTCGGATATGCCTCGATATCTGCTGAACTCGTTCATGATCACCATTCCAACGGTGATCGGAGCGGTTGCGCTCAGCTGCATGACTGGGTTCGCACTGGGGATCTACAAGTTCAAGTCGAACCTATGGATCTTCTTCATGTTCGTGGCGGGCAACTTTGTCCCGTTCCAGATCCTCATGGTTCCAGTCCGCGACCTGACTTTGGAGCTTGGCCTCTACAATACCAAAACCGGGCTGGTCCTGTTCCACATCGCGTTCCAGACCGGGTTCTGCACGCTGTTCATGCGCAACTTTATCCGCGCGCTGCCTTTCGAACTGATCGAAGCCGCTCGGGTCGAAGGCATCAGCGAGGTCCGTATCTTCTGGTACGTGGTCCTGCCCCTGATGAAACCCGCCATCGCGGCGCTGAGCGTGTTGATCTTCACCTTCATCTGGAACGACTATTTCTGGGCCGTTGTCCTGACCCAAGGGGCTGAAAGTCAGCCTGTGACGGCCGGAATCACCAGCTTCAACGCGCAGTACCGCGCGGCATATCAACTGATGAGCGCGGGTTCCCTCGTTGCCGCCTTGCCGCCCGTGGCCATGTTCTTCCTGATGCAGAAACACTTCATCGCGGGTTTGACCCTTGGAGCTGTTAAATAACGCCAAACGAGAGTTTTGCAAAATGACCAAAATCACCTTTATCGGCGCGGGTTCCACGATCTTCATGCGCAATATCGTGGGCGATGCGCTGCTGACCCCTGCGCTTGCCGACAGCCATTTCGCGCTGATGGATATCGACCCGCAGCGTCTGGCCGAAAGCGAAACCGTAGCGCGGGCCATGATCCGTTCGGTCGGCACCGGAGCAACGGTGACCACCCACACCGACCGCCGCGCGGCGTTGGAGGGGGCTGATTTCGTCATCACTGCCTTTCAGGTCGGCGGGTACGAACCCTGCACGGTGACGGATTTTGAGATCCCCAAGCAATACGGGTTGCGCCAGACCATCGCAGACACGCTCGGGATCGGAGGGATCATGCGCGGGCTGCGCACCGTTCCGGTACTGTGGGGCGTGGCTCAGGATATGATGCAGCTCTGCCCGAATGCGACGCTTTTGCAATATGTGAACCCGATGGCCATCAATACCTGGGCTTTGGCCGAGCAATTCCCGGACCTGAAACATGTCGGCCTATGCCATTCGGTACAGAATACGGTCGAAGAACTTGCCCATGATCTGGACCTGCCCAAGGATGAGATCCGCTACAAGGTCGCAGGCGTGAACCACGTGGCCTTCTTCCTTCGGCTGGATCATCAGGGCCGCGACCTCTACCCCGCCTTACGCCGGGGCTATGCGCATGGTGCTCTGCCGAAACCACCTCTGTTGATGCCGCGCTGCCCCAACAAGGTTCGGTATGAGGTGATGGACCACTTAGGCTATTTCTGCACCGAGAGCTCGGAACATCTGGCAGAATATGTGCCGTGGTTCATCAAGGACGGTCGGCAAGACCTGATTGAACAGTTCTCGATTCCGCTGGATGAATACCCAACCCGCTGTGTCGAGCAGGTCGCGGATTGGAAAGAACAGGCTAAGACACTTACAGACGGGCGCGATGTCTCGGTTATTCGCAGCCACGAATTCGCGGCGGACCTGATGAACGCCGTCGTCACGGACACGCCCTATACGGCCTATGGAAACCTGCCCAATACGGGTCAGATCCCGCAATTGCCCTTGGGCGCTGCGGTGGAAACCCCGTGTCTGGTCGATTCAAACGGCGTTCAGCCCTCGGTCGTTACCGACATCCCGCCGCAGTTGGTGGCGCTGATGCGCACCCAAATCAACGTGCAAGAGCTAACCGTCAGGGCGCTGACCGAGCAAAACGCCGAATACATCTACCATGCTGCCATGATGGACCCGCACACTGCTGCGGAACTGGACCTGCGGCAAATCCGCAGCCTTGTCACGGACCTTCTGACCGCGCATTCGGACTGGCTGCCCGACTGGTGCCGCCCACTTCGCGCCGCATGATCTTCAATTCATCACGAACCTCAATTCCAGCCTCAGCCAAAGAACCAAAGCCAGAATGACAAAGAAACGCCGCTCATCTCATTGGTACGGAAAGCTCGACAAAGACGGGTTCATCCACCGTTCCTGGATGAAAAACCAAGGCTTCCCTGACCACGCCTTTGACGGGCGCCCCATCATTGGCATCTGCAACACGTGGTCTGAACTGACGCCCTGCAACTCGGGCTTGCGAGATCTGGCCGAAGGCGTGAAGCGCGGTGTGTGGGAGGCTGGGGGCTTCCCGGTCGAATTCCCGGTCATGTCGCTGGGCGAGACCCAGATGAAGCCCACCGCCATGCTGTTCCGCAATCTGCTGGCCATGGATGTTGAGGAATCCATCCGCGCCTACGGCATTGACGGCGTTGTTCTGCTGGGCGGATGTGACAAGACTACGCCGGGGCAGCTGATGGGCGCGGCCTCGGTCGATCTGCCCTCGATCGTGGTAAGTTCCGGGCCGATGCTGAACGGCAAGTTCAAGGGCAAGGATATCGGATCGGGCACCGATGTCTGGAAGTTCTCTGAAGAAGTCCGCGCGGGTGAGATGACGCTGCAGGATTTCATGAACGCTGAATCCGGCATGTCACGCAGCGCCGGAGTTTGTATGACGATGGGTACGGCCTCAACCATGGCCTCGCTGGTTGAAGCCATGGGAATGTCGCTGCCAACCAACGCCGCCCTGCCCGCCGTTGACGCCCGCCGCATGGCGCTGGCACACCTGACCGGCAAGCGGATTGTCGAGATGGTGGACGAAGACCTCAAACCCTCTGACATCCTGACCAAAGAAGCCTTCGAGAATGCCATTCTAGCCAATGCCGCCGTGGGCGGCTCGACCAACGCCGTGGTTCACCTGCTGGCGCTGGCAGGTCGGGTTGGTGTGGATCTGACGCTAAAGGACTTTGAAATCGGCTCCGAGATTCCCCTGTTGGTCAACTGCATGCCGTCTGGCACATACTTGATGGAGGATTTCTGCTACGCGGGCGGCGTGCCTGTGGTTTTGAATGAACTCAAGTCCTTCTTGCGCCCTGCCAAGACAGTTCTGAACAAAGATATCTCGGCTCACTACGACGGGGCAGAATGCTACAACCCCGATGTGATCCGCCCCTTCGATGACCCGGTGAAACCCGCTGCCGGCCTGCGCGTTCTGCGCGGCAACCTTGCGCCGAACGGGGCGATCGTAAAACCTTCGGCAGCAACGGATGAACTGCTGGAAACCGAGGCCGAAGCCTTTGTTTTCGAAAACATCGAAGACCTGAAGGCCAATATCGACCGCGAAGACCTGCCTGTGACGCCCGAGACCATTGTGGTCCTCAAAGGGTGCGGACCCAAGGGCTATCCCGGCATGCCCGAGGTCGGCAACATGCCGATCCCTGCCAAGCTGGTGAAAGAGGGCGTACGCGACATGATCCGCATCTCAGACGCGCGCATGTCCGGCACAGCCTTCGGTACTGTCATCCTGCATGTCAGCCCTGAGGCGCAGGCCGGAGGAACCTTGGCGCTGGTCAAGACCGGCGACCGCATCCGCGTGTCGGCCAGCAAGGGAGAGCTTGAGCTGCTGGTCGATCAGGCGGAACTCGACACCCGCCGAGCAGCCTGGCAGCCGGAGGCACCGCATTACACGCGCGGCTACGCCCGACTTTACATCGACCACGTACTGCAAGCCGATCAGGGCGCTGACCTTGATTTCCTTGTCGGCAAAGACACACGCCTCGTTACAAGAGAGAGCCACTAATGGACCAACCTGCTGTATTCCAGGACCTGCAAGGGGCCTCAGTCTATATCACCGGCGGCGGCTCGGGCGTTGGCGCTTCGCTGACCGACGGGTTCATGGCGCAAGGGGCCAACGTGGCCTTTATCGGCCGCTCGGACGCAAGCGCCTTCGTGGAAGAAATGCGTGCAAAACACGGTCGTGCGCCCCTGTTCATGCAAGGCGATATGACCGACACGGAACTGTTGCACGCCACAATGCAGAAGGCCGCCGAGGCCCATGGACCGATCAAAGTGCTCGTCAATAACGCCGCCAACGATCAGCGCCACTCACTGGATGAGACGACCTCTGAATTCTGGGACTGGATGATCGAGGTGAACCTCAAAGCCTATTATTTCGCCTGTCAGGAAGCCGCGCGGCAGATGGAGAATGGCGGCTCGATCATCAATTTCAGCTCGATCAGCTACATGATGGGCAACGCGGGCTATCCGATCTACACGACATCTAACGCGGGTATCACCGGGATGACCCGCTCGCTGGCGCGCGAGCTTGGACCGAAACGCATCCGCGTCAACGCACTGGCCCCCGGTTGGGTTCTGACGCAAAAACAGATGGACATGTGGGCCACGCCCGAAGATTTGGCGGCACATTTGGATCGCCAATGCCTTAAAGAACATCTAAAGCCCGACGACATGATCGGACCCACCTTGTTTCTGGCCTCGGACGCCAGCCGCGCCATGACCGGACAATGCATGGTTGCTGATGGTGGCGTCGTGGTAACGGGGTAGAACGATGAAACCAGAATGGATCGCAGCGGACTGGGGCACCTCGCACTTGCGCGTCTGGGCGATGGAGGGGTCGACCCCTATTGACCACGCCCAGTCAGACATGGGCATGGCGCGCGTCTCCAAAGGCGGGTTTGAGGACGCCCTGTTGGCATTGATCGAGGGCTGGTTGAACAATGCCCCTGTCGATGTCGTCGCCTGCGGCATGGTCGGCGCCCGTCAGGGATGGGTTGAAGCACCCTATGCTGCTGTTCCAACCCCGCCTGTGCAGGGCGTTCCGATCCGCGTGCCCGCCACCGACCCTCGGATCCGTGCTTTTGTCGTGCCTGGTTTGAAACAGGTGTCCCCGCCGGATGTGATGCGCGGCGAAGAAACGCAGATCGCGGGATTTCTGGATACGCACCCCAACTGGGATGGGGTAATCTGCTTGCCCGGCACTCACACAAAATGGGTGCAGGTCAGCGCGAACGAGGTCGTCAGCTTCCGCACATTCATGACCGGAGAACTGTTCGACCTGCTGAGCGGTCAATCGGTCCTTCGACACTCGGTACGCGAAGGTTGGGATGAGGCCGCATTTGCTGAGGCTGTCGAAGATACTCTGTCCAAACCCGAACAGCTTGCCGCCCGCCTGTTCAGCCTGCGTGCTGCAGATCTGCTGCACGGGCAGGATGGCAGCACGGCCCGCGCGCGTCTGTCCGGGCTATTGATTGGGGCCGAACTTGCGGCCTCACGCCCCTATTGGCTGGGTCAGCAGATCGCGATCATCGGGGCCGAGGGGCTATCGGCCGCCTACGCGCAAGCGCTGCAACCGCAAGGCGCGTTTGTCGAGATGGCCGACGCCACCACATCCACTCTGGCCGGGTTGAACAAAGCCCGCAATATGACAAGAGAAACCGTATGAGCCGCCCTATCATTGCCATTCTACGAGGGTTGACCCCCTCGCACGCCGAGAAAGTCGGTCGACTTCTGATCGAAACCGGGATCGACCGGATCGAGGTGCCGCTGAACTCACCGGATCCTCTTGAGAGCATCGGGATTCTGGTCGAGGCTTTCGGCGATCGCGCCCTAATCGGCGCGGGCACGGTGTTGACACCCGAACAGGTTGAGGCCGTACGGGATGTGGGCGGCAAGCTGATTGTCTCGCCCAATGCCGATCCTGATGTGATCCGGCGTAGCCGTGAACTGGGGCTGCAATCCTGGCCGGGCATCTTCACCCCGACCGAGGCCTTTTCGGCCCTCAAAGCGGGTGCAACCGGTTTGAAGCTGTTCCCCGGTTCCTTGGCAGGCCCCGCAGGTCTGTCTGCTTTGCGGGCGGTCTTGCCAGAAGGCACGCAGGTCTTCGCGGTTGGCGGCGCGGGCACAGACAACTTCGACGAATGGATCGCAGCCAGCGCGGACGGGTTCGGCATCGGGTCGGCACTGTTCAAGCCCGACATGGAGATCGCGGAAATCTCGGAACGAGCCATCCGGATCGTAGCCGCCTATGACGAGGCCGTTGCATGAGCGTCACTTTCGACGACCGCCCGTGTATGCTGGGCGAAGGCCCCCTCTGGCATCCCGAGCGGAAGCTGTTGTTCTGGTTCGACATCCTCGGCAAACGCCTTCTGACCCGTGAAGGCGAGGCGCAGAAAAGCTGGGATTTCGACGAATATGTCTCGGCCGCAGGCTGGGTGGACCGTGATACTTTGCTGATGGCCTCGGAAAGCGGTTTGTGGAGATTTTCGCTCACAACGGGTGAGAAATCACTGGTTGCCCCGCTCGAGGCTGACAATCCTGTCACCCGCTCGAATGATGGCCGCGCCGATCCGTGGGGCGGGTTCTGGATCGGGACGATGGGCAAAAGCGCGGAACCTGGTGCTGGTTCAATCTACCGGTACTACAAGGGCGAGTTGCGCCGTCTGGTGCCGGGTATCACCATCTCAAACGCGATCTGTTTCGCTCCGGACCGGTCCTCCGCTTACTACGCAGACACTGCGACACGACAGGTAATGCGGTGGGGTCTGAACGCCGAAACCGGCTGGCCCGAAGGAGAGCTTTCGGTCTTTCTGGATCTAAACGAAGACGGTTTGAACCCGGATGGCGCGGTGGTTGATACCGCCGGGAACGTTTGGATCGCTCAATGGGGGGCGAGCCGGGTCGCGGCCTATGATCCGGCGGGCCAGTTCCTGCGCGCAGTCGCGGTAGACGCCGCCCATACATCCTGCCCCGCCTTTGGCGGAGACGACCTGACAACACTATTCTGCACGACGGCCCGCGAAGGGCTGAGCACTGAGACGCTTGAAACACAACCCACGAACGGAATGACCTTTGCCGAACCGCACGCAGGCCAGGGTCAACCGGAACACAGAGTCCTTCTATGACCCCCGAACTAGGCGTTTGCTACTACCCCGAACACTGGCCCGAGGCTGTTTGGGCCGAAGATGCCGTGCGCATGGTCGAAACGGGCCTGAGCTGGGTGCGCATCGGCGAATTCGCCTGGAGCAGGTTGGAACCCTCGCCTGAAGATCTGCAATTCGACTGGCTGGATCGTGCGGTCGAGGTATTGGGATCGGCCGGTTTGAAGGTGGTTATGGGGACACCCACAGCGACACCTCCGCGCTGGATGCTGGACAAACACCCCGATATGCTGGCCGTCGACGCCCAAGGTCAGCCGCGTAAATTCGGGTCACGTCGGCACTATTGCTTCAGCCATGCGGGCTATGTCGACGAGTGCGTTCGCATCGCTCGGATCTTTGGCGAGCGCTACGGCCACAATCCGCATGTGGCGGCTTGGCAAATCGACAATGAATATGGCTGCCACGACACCACGATCAGCTACAGCCCCCCTGCGCTAGCGGCGTTTCGGCTGTGGTTGGCGGATCAATATGGCAGCATCGACGCCCTGAACGATGCTTGGGGCAATGTGTTCTGGTCGATGGAATACGACCACTTTGACCAGATCGACCTGCCAAACCTGACCGTGACTGAGCCGAACCCGGCCCATGTTCTGGCCTTCCGACGCTTTAGTTCAGACCAGGTGGTGGCGCTTAACAAGGCACAGGCCGATGTGTTGCGCCCACTGACTGATGCGCCGCTGTCGCATAACTACATGGGACGTGTGCTTGAGTTCGACCATTTCGATGTTGGTACGGACCTCGATATCGCCACTTGGGATAGCTATCCGATCGGCTTCTTGTCCGACCGACTGGAAGATGACGCCGAACACAAGGCCAAATTCCTGCAACAGGGCGATCCGGACATGCAGGGCTTTCACCATGACCTCTATCGCGCGGTTGGCCGTGGTCGTTGGTGGGTGATGGAGCAACAACCCGGCCCGGTGAACTGGGCTCCGTACAACCCAGCCCCCCTGCCCGGCATGGTCCGGCTGTGGTCACTTGAGGCCGTGGCCCATGGGGCCGAGGTGGTGAGCTATTTCCGCTGGCGCCAAGCGCCGTTTGCGCAGGAACAGATGCACGCCGGATTGCTGACACCAGACAGCCGCGCGGCCCCCGGTCTGGCCGAGGCACGCCAGACGGCGGAGGAATTGAAGGCCATCGGTCCGGTGCACCAGAAACAGGCGCAGGTTGCGATCCTGTTCGACTATGCCTCGGATTGGGCGTGGACCGCGCAGCCGCAGGGCGCAGGATTTGACTATTTCCGGCTGGTATTCTCGACCTATCGCGCTCTGCGTCGGGCCGGGCTGTCGGTGGACATTGTTTCACCTCAGGACCTGCCGAAAGGCTATGCAGTGATCCTTGCGCCAGGTCTGGCCACAATCGACGCCGAGTTGGAAACACGTTTGGCAGAGGCCTGCGAGCTTGCCATACTTGGTCCGCGCAGCGGCGCAATCACCCGCGATTTCCAGATCCCTCTGTCAGGTCGCCCCGGGCTTGATGCGGTCGATTGCCATGTCGATCTGGTTGAAACCCTGCCGCCGAGTGTCAAACGCCCGGTCGTGGGGGGCGGAGCGGCGCAGCACTGGATCGATCGTCTGTCCGGAGACGGCGCGGACCTCTTGCGATTTGAAGATGGGACTCCGGCCGTGAAAACGGGGGACGGTGTTTGGTATCTGGCGGGTTTCCCCGACGAGGCGCTCTGGGATCGTCTCATCGGATTGGCGGCGCAACACACCGGTCTAACCCTGCAGCCGATGCCCAAGGGCTTGCGACGTCGGGAAACGGCCGAGCATACGTTCCTGATTAACTACAATGCCGATCCGGTTGAATGGAACGGGCACTCTATTGCGGGCTGCGACGTTGTGATTCTAGAAAACAGTGCGTCCTTGGAGGGCTAAAACCGCCTCGGCTATTCCGCCCAGATCGCAAGGCTGTGGGCGGCGACCGGGTCTTCTCCGATAAGAAACACGCGCTTTGAGTTCACCGGCAGCGGTTGATCTTGATCGCCGAAATTGAAGGCAAAGCGTAGGTCCCCGCGTTGGGTCAGCCTCAAATCCTGATGCGTTTCCGTGACCTCTAGCCCAGCCCAATCCAACACGTCGTGCAAGATGCTTTGCAACAAAGTGCCGCTCGGGACCATCGCAAGATAGGTCGTCCTGTCCGAGCGAATGACCGCAGGGCTGCCATTCTGATATCGGCTATAGAAATGGCCGATAACTTCTTCACTTGTAACGACAATTTCGCGCCAACCCGTGAAGGGCAGCGGGTTTCGGTCGCGCAACTGCACGGCTTCGTCCGCAAGGTCGGGCAAGGACTCGACTCGCAAAACGCGAACACCTGTCAAATCACTCAACACCCCCGGCGCGAGGCTATCCGGGCTGTGCATGTCTGGCGTCTTGCTGCCCGACCGCGCCCCGATCAACAGTTTCGCTGACGTCGCCTGAAGTCTTGAGGCCAACTCTTCACTGACGATCATGCTCTGCGGCAGCACGATCAAGGCATAGCCATCGAGGTCGTCCTCCGGCCCGACAAAATCCAGATCGACGCCGAAACCGCGCAAACCCGCGTACCAGTCTCGTAGGATGTTCGCATTAGGAAATGCGTCGTCATGCGGCAGGATATCCGCCGCCCAGATCGACGTATAGTCGATCAGAATTGCAACTTGGGCCTTCTGCCTTTTGGCCGGCGGCAAAGCCGCGCGATCCTTCACCACCAGCGCCAGCTCAACCGCCGCTTGATCCGGACTGCCATCCGACCGTAAAAGCGCAGTGTGGAACTGCTCCTGAGCGAACTTGGCCTGCCGCCAGCGAAAGAACATCACCGCCTGCGCGCCATGGGCAAAGGCTGCCCAGGTCCATAGCCGGACCACGCCATCTGCCGGCGAAGGGTTCTTTTCCGCCCAGTCGACGGGACCGGGTTGCTGCTCTAGCACCCACATGCGCCCACGGCCTTGCGAGCGATAAAGATCGCAGTGAAACCCCTGATAGTCCGGTGCCCCGGTTCGCAAGTAGCGATGCTTGTCCTGATCAGACAGGGATGATCCCAGCAGATTGCCCAGAGGGTAGCTGTCGAAGCCGACGATATCCAAATCGGCGGCCACCGCGTGGTGATCAAACTCGAAACTGCCCGCCATGAAGTTATGCGTGATGTCCCTGCCCGGAGAATGTGCCCGAAGAATATCCACCTGAGCCTTGTTGAACAGTCGGACCCGGTCCGAGGAATAACGCGCAAAATCCAAAGATTGCGTGGGGTTGGCGGCCGCGACCAAGCCGTTTGGTAGCTCGATCTGGTCAAAACTTGAATACTGCGTGCCCCAGAAGACCGTGCCCCATCTCTGGTTCAACTCCTCAATCTCGCCATAGCGATCTTGCAGCCATCGGCGAAACCCATTGCGAGCCGCGTCGGAGTAGCTGAGAACGGTGTCGTGGTCATTGTATTCATTGTCGATCTGCCACGCGTGAACATGTGGGTTTTGCCCATAGCGCCGGGCATATTCGGTGGCGATCCGTTTGGCCTCCTCCAGATAGACATCGCTGGAGAAGCAATAGTGCCGTCGCGATCCAAAACCGCGCACACGACCGTCGGGGCCGACGGGCAAAATCTCTGGATACTCGTCGATCAGCCACTTTGGCGGCGAAGCCGTTGGCGTAGACATCATGACCCGCAGGCCGGCCTCACCCAAAATCCCGATGACCTCATCCAGCCAACCCCATTCGAAATGACCGCGCCGGGGCTCGATCAGGCCCCAGGTGAACTCGGCAATCCGCACCCAATCGAGGCCCATGTCGACCATACGCGCGGCATCGTCCTGCCATTGGGACGGGTCCCATTGTTCGGGGTAATAGCAAACCCCCAGTTCAAGTTTGCTCATCTGGTGTCCTTCGCGGTTCGCCGTTCGATCCATTTCAGGAAGCTGGCGCAGCCCAAAGTGATCACGACATAGAGAATCGCCGCCGTGTTGAAGGGCGCAAACGGCAGGAAGCTAGAGGCCTGGAACTCGCGCATGCGTTGGGTCATGTCGCGCACAGACAGGATCGACAGCAGCGAGGTGTCTTTGATCATCGCGATGAACTCATTGCCCAAGGGCGGTGTCACGATCCGCAGGGCCTGCGGCAGCACGATCAACCGCGCGGTCTGCCAGCGTGACAGGCCCAGCGAGCTGCCAGCCTCGAGCTGGCCTTTGGGTATGGCTTCGATGCCGGATCGGAAGATCTCGGCCATATAGGCGGAATACCCAACCGAAATGGCGATGATCCCGCGGGTCATGTTGGTCATATCAATCCCGCCACCGGTGGCATCCTTGACCGCGCCCGCCAGAGGAAGGCCGATATAGAGGATGATTACCAGCATCGGAATGCCTCGGATCGTGTCCACGAAAAACTCGGCCCCGACCGCAAGCGGATGCAGTTTGTGCTGGGACCCACCGACCGTTAGTGTCAGCAAAAGGAAACCGAAAACGGCAAAAGCCAGCCCCGGATTTCGAAACTTGTCCGGCAGAAAGCTGGTCTGCCAGATCACGGGATAGCCCTGCGAGTGGGCCTCAACCGGAACAAACGCGCCCGAGACGCTGTCGACGGTCTCAATCTGCTCAATCGCGGATGCGGCGTCCGGGGCGCTCCGGATTCGGATTTGCTGATCGCCGCCGCCTTCGAATTCGCCGAAGCGGATCACATCGGCCTGCGCCTGAGGGGTGCCGCGTACGATGGCAATACGGCCCTCAGTATTGCCGACAAGGACATAGCTGACCTTGGGCTGCATGAAGAAAAAGGTGGACACCGCAAGCAACGCCAGACTGATCGCGCCATAGACCATCGTCGTCCGGGCCTTTGGCTTGAATGACTGAAGCCCGACCCAGATCAGACCAAGGATCGCGGCGAAGATATAGGCAAAGATCGCCGCGCGGAACGTGATGGCGACGCCTGTTGCGAATTGCCAATGGGCCATGAACATCAGGTAGAACAGCGCGGCGCCCGTTAGAATTTCGAACCCAAGTTGCACGCGCCCGCGCATTGGTTTCGCCAAGAGGCCAGAGGTCAGGCACAGCGCGATGATCACAGCATAGACAGCCAGCAGAATCTGCAAGCCGCTCTGAACTTGTGCCACCACTTTAGGAAACAAAACCCACGTTTGGTTGGTGCGATCAATCAGGGTCGAGGTATTCTCGCTGAGCGCATGAAAAAAGACGGACTCGGCGAAGGGCATCAGGACATGCGGGGCGACAAAAGCCAGAATGGACAGGGCAACAGCCGCCGGAAACGCCGCCAAAGCGGAAATGCGAAGCCATGCGGGCGCTTGCGCTTCGAACCGGGTGTGCCGTGCGCAAAGATAGCCGAGGATCGCCGTCGCAAGGACCAGTAGGAACCCCACGAAAATCGGCCCAGCGTCGTTGCCGATCCCCAGAATGGCGACCAGAGATCGCAGGTATTTTGACGAGGTGGCAAACAGATAGATGATAAACGGCGCGGCTGCGAGCAACACGAGGTTGCTCGGGCGGATCGAGCTGAGGCGCGACATGGGGTTCTCCGCTAAGTCAAAGCCCCGGCGGCAGAAACCGCCGGGGCTGGAAGGGGTTCAAAGGATCAGTTGGTGCCCCAGTATTTGGCTTTCAGCTCATCCAAAGTGCCGTCTTGCTGAATTGCGGCCAGACCTTCGTTGATCGCATCGACGGTCGGATCACCTTCCTGAAACACGATGCCCAGAGGGTCGGATTGCAGGCCGGTAATGCCCACGGTTAACTCGCCCGCGAACTCCTGCTCATACGCGGTGGCCGAAGTTCCGTCGATGATCACGCCTTCGACGTCAGCGTTCTGCAACGCCAGAATGGCGGCAGAGAAGTTGTCATAGAGGCTGACATTCTCGCGCCCGACCAGCTCTTCCGCCAACTGCGCGTTGGTTGTTCCGGTTTGAGCGGCCAGTTTCAGACCTCCGGCCTTGAAGTCATCCAAGGTCGTGTCGCCCTTGTCGACTTGCAGCAGGATGGCCTGGCTGACCACGATATACGGTTCCGAGAAATCCATGGTCTCTTCCCGTTCCGGCGTGATCGACACGCCCGAGATGACCAGATCGAACTCACCTTGCTGAAGGGCTGCGAAGATGCCGTCCCACGCGGTGTTGACGAAATTCGGCACGCAGTTCACGCGTTCGCAAATGGCGTTCATCACGTCGACGTCAAAGCCCACGATCTCGCCCGTTGTCTCATCGACGGTCTCCATCGGCGGATAGGTTGCATCTGTTCCGATCTTCAGTACGCGTCCTTCCAAATCGGCGGCAAAAGCGGCCGGGACCGTCATCGTGGCAACGGCTGCAGCGGCAAGTAGATGTTTGAACATGTTCGGTTTCTCCTTTGTTGGGTCAGGTCAGATCGCCGAGTTCGGCGGAGGTGTGTCAGGTTGCCGCTCGATTAACGTGGCCCTGATCTTCTTTTGAATTTCGGACGGATCGACCCCGTCCAATGATTTTAACATGAACGCGCCCAGCAACCGGCTGGTCTCGTCAATCGGCACGTAATAGGCACTAGGTGCGGGCACGAAATACTTACTGAGTTGGAGGTCATCGGTCGAAATGACCACAACATCGCGCCCGACCCTGATGCCATCTTCGGCGGCGGCCGACAAAACGCCAAGCGTCATCGCCTCGTTGGCGCAGATGATACCGGTCGGGCGGTCTTTGCGCTGCATGAGGCTGCGAAAAGCCTCTTGGCCGCTTTGCGCCGTTGTGGGGCCGTTGTAGATCAGATCAGGCTGAACAGGCACACCCGCAGCCTGTAGCGCGTCGGCATAGCCAGTCTGACGCTGCCCGGCGTACACCAATTCGGCGGGTGGGTTGATAAGCGCAATCCGCCGATGACCCAAACGCAACAACCGATCTGTGGCGTCGTGCGCAGCGCTTTCGCTATCGAAATCGACATAGGGATGGGGTTCAGAACTGTCGCTCATGCCATAGGTCACAAAGGGGAAGTTCTGGCTTTGTAGGTAGGCGATACGCGGGTCGTTACGTCGGGTGCCAGAAAAGATCACCCCATCCGCCGAGCGTTCTTGAACAATCGTGCGCAGGGCGGCCATTGCGTCATCCTGGTCGGTCACGCTGCACACGCTCAGCTCATAGCGTGACCCCTGCAAAGCGGTTGAGATGCCAGCCACAATACGGGTGAACTCAACACCTTCCCACTCCTCGGTGGCGTCGGTGGAGACGCCCACCAGTACCGCGATCCGGTAGGATTTGTTCGTGCGAAGCTTCAGCCCGGCAAGGTTCACTTTGTAACCCTGCTCCAAGGCCACTTTCTGTATCTCTTCACGGGTTTCGCGTTTGACCGAGTCCTCTCCACGCAAAGCATTGGATACGGTCCCGACGGAGTAGCCTGTCTGCTTGGCGATAGACTTGATCGTTGCGCGGGCCATCTAGATACGACCTTTCAAAAGGTCGGTCAGAAAGCGCCTGCCTGTTGTCAGCGTCGCCGCCGGGCTCGGCGACTCGTCATGCTCAACGAACATATCCGAACAGGCGGTGCAATCCAGCGCGTCAAAAACCGCGCTCCAATCTAAGTCGCCCTGCCCCAGATCTCGCCACCTAGCGTCGCCCTTTTGGCTGGGATCCACATCCTTGGCGTGGACTGAGACCACACGGTCGGCGTATCGCCCAATTACCTCGACCGGGTCCAGGTTGGCCGCCCCCAGCCAACCGATATCGGGCTGCCAAAAGACGTTCCCCGTCTCCAGGATCATCTCTAACGGCGTCTGCGAAGGATACCCGAACAGATCGAAATCGTGGTTGTGATAGGCCAGTCTAACGCCCAAGCCTGACAGTTGCGCAGCCCATTGTGATAACTGGCCCGACACAGCCTTCCATCCCTCGGCAGTGTCGGGCCGCGCCGCTGGTGCCAGCCATGGCATGACGGCTACCGGGCATTCTAATCGTTCCAAAAGGTCCTGGATTTCGGGTAAACGCCCCTCGAACTCTTCCCAGTCGAAATGCGCCGAACGGACCCGCAAACCAGATTGCGCAACGATCCCGGCCATCTGAGGCGCTGTCAGGTCGTGCAACCCCGTCGTTTCGACATCTGCATAGCCACAGGCCGCCGCCAATTGCAGTTGATCGCCAAGATCACCACAATTCCGGACTGTGTATAGCTGCGCAGAGAACCGCATTTCCCACCATTGAAACGTTTCAATAATGGTTGAACAGGCTTGGATGAGTTGTCAAGCGGCTTGAAGCCGCCTTGCTAAATCACTTGCGCATAGACAGGCCGTTGTGGAACAGATGCACTTTTTCCGGTCGTGCTGTGACCGAAACCTGCTGCCCGCGAAGGTTCCGTTGAATACCGGGCAATTTGGCGATGACCTGATCCGCGCCATTGGACTTAGCAAAATAGAGCAGCGTCACCTCACCCAATGCTTCGGTGAAATCAACCTCACCGCTCAGGATCGGGTCGCTATCCGTCAAAGTGAAATCTTCGGGCCGGACGCCGATTCTTACCTGTTTGCCTTCGTCCTCGGGTCCGGTCGGGATCGCGGAAATCGCTGAACCTCCGCCCTCCAAGGCTATCGTCGTCATCTGCCCAGTGCCCGTGATTGTTCCGGGTAACAGGTTCATCGAAGGCGACCCGATGAACTGAGCCACGAACTCATTATCCGGAGTTTCATATAACTCAAGTGGGGTGCCAACCTGGGCAATGCCTTTGTTGGCCAGCACCACGATACGGCTGGCCAAAGTCATCGCTTCGACCTGATCGTGGGTCACATAGATCATGGTGCTGTCGGGCATCGCCTCTTTCAGGCGGGCAATCTCAATCCGCGTGGCGACGCGCAGCGCTGCGTCGAGGTTCGAGAGCGGCTCATCAAACAGATAGACCTTGGGGTCCCGAACAATCGCTCGCCCGATCGCGACGCGCTGGCGCTGACCGCCAGAAAGGGCTTTGGGTAGGCGATCAAGATATGGGTCCAATTGCAGAATTTGAGCCGCGCGCTCAACAGCAGCGTCAATCTCTGCGGCGGGTCGCTTGGCGATCTTAAGCGCAAAAGACATATTCTCGCGCACGGTCAAATGCGGGTAGAGGGCATAGGACTGGAACACCATCGCGATGCCGCGCTGCGCGGGCGGCACGTCATTCATGACCTGACCTTCGATCTCCAGCGTACCGCCGGTGATCTTCTCCAGCCCCGCAATCATCCGGAGCAGAGTGGATTTTCCGCATCCGGACGGGCCGACAAAGACGATCAACTCGCCCTGCTCGATATCCAGATCAATGTGTTTCAGGACATCAACTGGTCCATAGGATTTCGCCACATCTGTGAGTTTGAGTTCCGACATGACTTACCCCTTGTCCCTGCGCATCAGGCAGAATTCGGCAGGTTGCAGCGTGACGCGACCTTCACCCGTGACACTGCCAATGTCCTCACCAATTGCCTGCCAGCTGCCCGAGGGCAGATCGACCTGCCCCGCTTCGCGCCCCAGATTAAAAGCGCAAAACACCTCCTCGCTGGCGTTTTCGCGACGGAACATCAGGATCGGGCCAACTTGCACCATTTCTGATTGCGCTCCCGTAGCCAGCGCCGGATGTGCATGACGCAGAGCAATCGCGCGGCGATAGTGGTGCAGCATGGATTGGTCGTCCGCCTCCATACGATCAACCGCACGTTCGGACTGCGTATCACTAACAGGCAACCATGGCTCGCCGGTGCTAAAACCCGATTGTTCATCCTGAGTTGCCCAGACCATTGGCGTCCGGCATCCGTCACGGCCTTTGAACTCAGGCCAGAATTCAACGCCATAGGGGTCTTGCAAGCGTTCGAAGGGCACGTCGGCCTCAGGTAGGCCCAATTCCTCGCCCTGATACAAACAGGCCGAACCGCGCAGGCACATCATCAGAACCGCGTGTTGGCGCGTTGCTGCATCGCTGAGGTCCCAGCGAGAGGCATGGCGTTGAACATCATGGTTCGAGAACGCCCAGCAAGGCCAGGCATCTCCGGCCTTGGCCTGAAGCTGGTCAAACACCTGCTTCGCGTAAGCTGCTGTCAACGCGCGTTTTTCCAGAAACTCGAACGCATAGCACATGTGCATACGCGCATCACCCGAGGTGTATTCCCCCATGATCTCAAGTCCGCGCTGCGCGTCACCGACCTCACCCAGACAGGCGCGTCCTTCGTATTCGTTGGTCAGCGCTCTCAGTCGTTCCAGGAAGGCGATGTTTTCAGACTGACTTTTGGAATAGAGGTGGTTCTGGTGGTTGTACGGGTTCACTGCGGGCGCAATCGAGGCATTTCGCTCTTCAACCGGCAGCGCCGGGTTATCGCGTAACTGCTTGTCGTGGAAATAGAAGTTGATCGTGTCCAGACGAAAGCCATCGACCCCCATCTCGAGCCAGAACCGGGCCACGTCCAGCAGCGCGTCCTGAACCTGTTCACAGTGAAAATTCAGGTCCGGCTGCGATGTCAGGAAGTTGTGCAAGTAGTATTGCAGGCGGCGCGGGTCCCATTGCCAGGCCGACCCCCCAAAGATCGACAACCAGTTGTTCGGTGGCGTCCCATCGGGTTTGGGGTCGGCCCAGACGTACCAATCGGACTTCGGATTGTCTGTTGAGGCACGGCTTTCGGTGAACCACGGGTGTTGATCCGATGTATGTGACAGCACCAGATCAATCATCACTTTCAGACCCTTTGCGTGGGCCTGATCCAATAGTTCTTGGAAATCCTCAAGCGAGCCGAACATCGGATCGACATCACGATAATCGCTCACGTCATAGCCGAAATCCTTCATCGGCGACTTGAAGAAAGGCGAAATCCAGATCGCATCGACGCCGAGCGAGGCGATATAGTCGAGCCGTTGGGTGATCCCCTTCAGGTCACCAATCCCGTCGCCATTGCTGTCCTGAAAGCTGCGCGGATAGATCTGGTAGATCACGCCGCCCCGCCACCAGTCTGACGGCGCTCTGGTTGAGTTGGATAGGTCTACGGTGTTTTGCACGTTCATCAGACGCCTCTATTTGACGGATCCGGCCAGTAGGCCCCGGACCAGGTATTTTTGCATTGCGAAGAACACGACCAGTGGCACAAAGATCGATACGAAGGCCGCCGTCGCGAGGATTTCCCAGTTGCCGCCTCGTGTGCCCAAAAGCTCGACGATGCGGTTGGTCATAACGGTGGTCTGGCCGGTCGCATCGATCAGGAATACCTTGGCGACCAGAAGGTCGTTCCATGTCCACAGGAACTGGAAGATCGCAAAGGATGCGAGTGCCGGGAAGCTGAGCGGCAGGATCAGCTTAGTGAAGATCTGGAACTCGGTCGCGCCATCGACGCGAGCATTCTCTATCAGATCCCGTGGCAACCCGGCCATGTAGTTGCGCAGCAGGTAAATCGCCAGTGGCATACCAAAGCCTGTATGGGCCAGCCAGACGCCAAGATAGCCTTTACCAATCCCGATATTCAGGTGGAATTTCAACAGCGGGATCAGCGCCAATTGCAAGGGCACAACCAACAGTCCAACGACGGCCGCGATCAACAGAGCACGGCCCGGAAACTCCATCCACGCCAGCGCATAGGCTGCGAAGGCCGCAACGAGGATCGGGATGATTGTCGCAGGAATCGTCACCGTTAGCGTGTTGAAGAACGCTTTGGCCATACTGTCGGAACTGCTTTGATCCAGCAGGACTTTTCGATAGTTGTCCAACGTGAATTCCGGCGGCAATTCGGCCGTGACGAACACACGGACACCTCGGTTTCCGGTGAACTCCTCAGTGTTCTCCATCCTGTAGGCGCCGTCCGCATCAACGGTGATCGTGCCGCCTCGACGCAGTTCAGCGGTGTCGCCGGGAACAAAGGCGTCAACCTCACGGGCACTGATACCCCAGTTGGAGATCTTGACCTGTTCGTCGTCCCCGAAAAGCTGGCCTTCGATCACGTAGAGGCCGTTCTCCAGCACCTGTGTATCAGGTGCAGCGCTGCGCAGGGTCAGGTTTTGCTCGGAAGGGAAGATCGACCGCCACCAGCCACTGCCCGAGATCTGATCCGCAGTCCGGAATGACGAGATCAGCAGACCGAGGGTCGGGATCACCCAAAGCACCACCAGAAAAATGACCGAGGCATGGACGACCCAGCGTAGTGCCGGTTTGGTTCCTGCAATATCGCTCATGGCCTCACTCCATTTCCTTGCGCGCATTGCGCACGTTCCAGATCAGGATCGGAGTGACCAACAACATGATCACCATGGCCGAGGCCGACCCCACCCCCCAATCATTGGCGCGGAACAGCTTGTCGTACATGTAATTGGCCAGCACCTGCGTCTCCCATTGGCCATTGGTCATGGCAAAGACGATGTCGAAGACCTTGAGAACAGTGATTGTGATCGTCGTCCAAACCACCAGAATGGTTGTCTTGATCTGAGGCACTTTGATCTTGAAGAAGATCTGGAACGGGTTAGCCCCATCCAGAATGGCGGCCTCGACCGTTTCCTCAGGGATGCCGCGCAAGGCCGCCGACAGGATCACCATGGCAAATCCGGTTTGAATCCAGACCAGGACGATCATGAGGAAGAAACTGTTCCAGAACGGAACGGTCAGCCATGTCTGCGGTTCAGTCCCGCCGAAAAAGATATAGAGGGCGTTTAGAATGCCGATTTGATCCTGTTCCGCCGGCCGAGCGTCATAGACCAGTTTCCAGATCACCGAGGCCCCCACAAAGGAAATTGCCATCGGCATGAAGATCAGCGACTTGGCAAAATTGCCCCAGCGGATGCGATCGGTCAGCTGCGCTACGAGCAGACCAAAACCCGTTGACATCGCGGGCACCACGATCAGCCAGAACATGTTGTTGCGCATGGCTTCCCAGAATTTCGGCTCTGCCGCCATCTGGGTGTAATTGTCCAGACCAACCCATCTGTACCCGCCGCCAGGCACGCGCTCCGTGAGGGATAGGCGCAACGTCTCAACCACCGGATAGGCCAGATAGAGGCCAAGCGCCGCCAGCGCGGGAAACAAAAACAGCCATGGCCGGATCATGTTCGCGCGGTTGATGTTGCGCCCTGCGTTCGGCCCGCGCGGCGGGAACAGGACTTTGTCCAGGAATTGGTTCGAGAGATAGAAGTAGCCCACGCAACCCGACACACCGATGATGATGGTCAGCAGGCCCTGAAGTGCCGGTGTCATGATGCCCTCGTCGGTTTGGAAACGGGGCGGCCAAATAGCCGCCCCGAAGCGTCAGTTACTTCGCGGCATCCCATGACGACTGGATTTCGCCCGCAACAGTGGCCGCGTCCTTCGCGCCCGAGGAATAGTCGACCATTCCTGTCCAGAACGTGCCCGCACCGACTGCGCCCGGCATCAAGTCTGAGCCGTCAAAGCGGAACGTGGTGGCGTTGGTCAGAATCTCACCCTGACCGCGCTGTGTGTCATTGGCATAGTTTTCCGGGTTTGCCCCCAGATGCGGCGTCAGGAACCCGTCCTGAGACATCATGATCTCATGCGCGAATGGGGTCTTGAGGAACTCCATGAACACTTCAGTCGCAGGGCTTGGATTCGTGATGGTAAACAAGGTGCCCGCACCCAGAACCGGAGTGCCAAGATCTTTCTCGGCATAGGCTGGGAAATAGAAGAAATCGGCATCCACGCCCAGCTCTGTCCCTTCCGGGAAATAGGCCGGGATGAACGAGGCCTGACGGTGCATCATGCAGGCAGGCGGGCTGTCGAACAGGCCCTTGGGGCTGTCGCGGAAATCGATCGCAGCCGTGTCGTCTGCGTTCCCAACCACATAGTCGTCATTGCGGGTAAAGCTGCCATATTCCTCGATAGCGGCAATCACGCGCGGGTCGTCGAACTTCATCTCATTCGACACCCACTGGTCATAAACCTCGGGCGGTTGCGTACGCAGCATCAGGTCCTCAACCCAATCCGTAGCGGGCCAACCGGTCGCGCCACCGGATGCGAGGCCGACGCAGAGTGGCGTCTCACCGTCTTCGACCATCTGATCCATAAGCGCTTTGAACTCTTCCATCGTCTCAGGGACCTCATAGCCGAAGTCCTCGAAATTCTCGGGGATGTACCAGACCAGAGACTTGACGTTCACGTTGAAGAAGAAGCCGTAGAAATCCTTGGCTCCGTCTGCGTTTTCAAACGTTCCCAAATCGACCCAGGACTGACCGGCGGCGAAATTGTTCTTGATCCAGTCTGCCGATCCTTCGGCAAGCGGCGTCAGATAGCCGTTCTTGGCCATGTTCGCCGCAAGGCCAGGCTGCGGGAAAACCGTCAGGTTTGGCGCTGATCCAGCTGCAGCGTCGATCAAAATCTGCTGTTCCAGCGAGTCCGAGCCGACATAGCTGGAGTTTGCACCTGTTGCCTCATCGAAATAGGCGACCAGATTTTCGAAGGACTGTCCTTCGCCCGCAAGCCAAGGGCCGAAAATGGTCAGGTCCTGACCGCTTAGATCATGAGCGTCTGCAAAGGCCTGAAATCCGTCCCAGTCAAAGCCGCCCTCTCCAACGGGGTGGATCATTTGACCCTGTGCGTGAACAGCCCCGGCAGTCAGGGCAAACGTGGCCACACCTGCGTACAGCGTGTGTTTCATGAAATCTCCTCCCAATACTCTCCAGCGCCTTCGCTTCACGTTTTTCAAAGCGCTTTGAATGATTATTGTTATCCGCTAACATTTTTACTCTGTCAATGAGTCGTATTTTCGAATAAGTCAGAAAAACAGGCTTGTCTGTTATCACAACAGGTTGGCAGGCGCACAAAACAGGACTTCACCAGTAAAGCCTTCGATTTGAAGGCGCTTTGACTACCTATGAACCTCAAGCAGCTCTCTGAAACACTGGGTCTTTCGCAAACCACGGTCAGCCGGGCGCTGAACGGCTACCCTGAGGTCAACGCTGAAACACGTCTGAGGGTTGAGGCTGCTGCAGCCAAACATGGCTACCGCCCTAACAGCCGCGCCAAAGGGTTGGCGACGGGCAAGTCCATGGTCATCGGTCACGTCATCCCCAGCTCATCAAGGCATGAAATGGTGAACCCGATCTTCGGCGATTTCGTCGCCGGAGCATCAAAAACATATGCCGAGCATGGCTATGACATGATGTTCACCAACGCCGATGACACCTCGATCGAGGCGGCCTATCGCAATCTATTTCAACGCGGAGCGGTCGACGGTGTCGTGCTGCAGGGCCCAAAGGTCAACGAGCCAAGGATTGAGGTTCTGATGCGGATGGCGGTGCCGTTTATCGTTCATGGCCGCTCAACCGGTGTGCAGGCTGAATATGACTGGATTGATGTGAACAACAAAAGTTCGTTCCAGCGCGCGACGCAGTTTCTGATTGACCTGGGCCACCGTCGCATCGCCCTGATCAATGGGCTGGAGGATATGGACTTTGCCCAACGCCGTCGCGCCGGATATCTGGACGCTCTGCAACAGGCCGCGCTGACGCCGGATGCCGCCTTAATGCGCAGCGCCGAAATGACCGAAGTCTATGGTCACCGGGAAACCCATCAGATGCTGCACATCGAGGAACCTCCGACTGCGATACTGGCATCGTCGATGATCACAGCCATAGGCGTGCGCCGCGCGCTAGAAGAAGCCGGGCTGCAGATGGGGCGAGATATTTCGGTCATCGCCCATGACGATGATCTTTCCTATCTCAAAAACGGACAGGATGTGCCGATCTTCACTGCAACGCGGTCCTCGGTTCGGGACGCTGGCGAAATGGCGGCCGAGATGCTGATCCAGCGGATCAAGTCTCCGTCTTCACCGGTACATACGAGGTTGCTTGAGGCCGAGTTGGTCGTCGGGCGGTCAACCGGGCCTGCGCCTACTGGGGTTCGATGATGAAATACACACGCAACGACTTCCCCGGCGACTTTCTGTTCGGCGTCGCAACATCCGCCTACCAGATCGAAGGCCACGCTCAAGGCGGTGCGGGCCGGACGCATTGGGACAGTTTCGCGGCCACCCCCGGCAATGTCGTCGGCGCGGAAAATGGCGCACTCGCCTGCGATCACCTAAATCGGTTCGAACAAGACTTTGATCTGGTTCAGGATGCAGGCTTTGACTGCTATCGCTTTTCGACCAGTTGGGCGCGTGTGTTGCCCGAAGGTCGCGGACATGTAAATCAAGCCGGGCTGGACTATTACGACCGCCTGGCGGACGCGCTGCTTGAACGTGGCATCCGCCCCTGTGCGACGCTCTACCACTGGGAGTTGCCTTCGGCACTTGCAGATCTGGGAGGCTGGCGCAATCGGGATATCGCCGGGTGGTTCGCCGATTTCACCCAAGTGATCATGGGCCGGATCGGAGACCGCATGTATTCGGTCGCGCCGATCAATGAGCCTTGGTGCGTCAGCTGGCTCAGCCATTTCGAAGGCCACCATGCGCCGGGTTTGCGTGATATTCGCGCGGCCGCACGTGCGATGCATCATGTTCTTCTGGCCCATGGCAGCGCAATTCAAACAATGCGTAGTTTGGGCATGTCCAATCTGGGTGCTGTCTTCAACCTCGAATGGGCGGAGCCCACTGATGATAGTGCTGCTGCTCAACGCGCGGCAGCACTCTATGACGGGATCTACAACAGGTTCTTTTTGGGCGGAGTGTTTAAAAAAGCCTATCCCGACAACGTGCTGCAGGGATTGGAGCCTCATTTGCCCGAGGGTTGGCAAGATGATTTCGACACAATCGGGGCACCGGTCGATTGGTGCGGCTTGAACTACTACACCCGCAAGCTGATCACCTCGGCAGACAGTGCATGGCCAAGCCTGACCGAAGTGCCCGGCCCTCTGCCCAAAACTCAGATGGGTTGGGAGATCGACCCCGACGCCCTGACCCGTTTTCTGAAAAGAACCGCAGAAGACTATACCGGTGATCTTCCGATCTATGTTACAGAAAACGGCATGGCGAGCGCCGAGCGCCAGCAAGACGATGAGCGCATCGCCTATCTGGACGATCACTTGACGGCGGTGCAACAGGCTTTGGCTGCGGATGTGCCCGTAAAGGGGTATTTCATCTGGTCTTTGCTGGACAACTACGAATGGGCCTATGGCTATGAAAAACGGTTTGGATTGGTAGACGTGGATTTTGAGACGCTGAACCGTAGGCCCAAAGCCTCCTTCGCGGCTGTAAAGGCCGCACTTTCCAAGGGCTCTACCGAACGACAGGCCTATCGCCAGCCGTCTGGCTCTTTGCGACCACATTGGACATTGGTGGCCGATATAGGCGGTACGAATACGCGTCTGGGCATTGTCTCTGATGGTAAGCTGACCGCATTGCACAAACACCCGACGGGCACCCTGCCCGATCTGCTGGACGCGTTGCATCGTATACGCGATGAAATTGGCACCGCGCCACAAGCCGTTGTAGCGGCTGGGGCCGGACCGGTGCGCGACGGGCGCATCCAACTGACCAACGCGAATTTGGACCTGTCCGAGGACGCTCTGGCCAAGGCGACGGGGGCCACCAACACCTACGTGATCAATGACTTTACGGCAGCAGCGTGGTCCGTGGCCGAAGTGACAGAGGCTGACGTATCCGTCCTGCAAGGTTCTGCCACTCCGCCGATGGGTACGCGATTGGTCGTGGGGCCTGGAACCGGTTTGGGTGTCGGCGCGCTGCTCTATTCGGAGGGGCATTTCCACACCGTCTCAGGCGAAGGCGGCCATGTTGGCCTGTCTCCGCGCACGCGGGATGAGGTCGATATCTTCGACGCCGCCCGCCATCTGGCGCCCGAATGCTCTTTCGACAACAGCCTCGTACTTGAGGCCGAAATGTTCCTCAGCGGAACCGGCTTGCCGATCCTCTATCAGGCCGCTGGCATGGCGGCTGGGCAGGCCAAGCCTCCCGTTCGTACCGCCCGAGATATTTTGCAGGACGCGCAAAACGGTAGTGACCCGATCGCCGTTCGCACCGCAGATTTGTTCATCAGCCATCTGGGTGCGTTGATGGGTGACATGGCCGTCACAGTGATGCCTGCCGGTGGCGTCTTCCTTGTTGGTGGCGTAGCCGAGAAAAACCGCTGGATGTTTGGCGAAACCTTCCGCAACGCGTTCAATGCAGGTGGGCGTTTCAGCGAGTTGCGGCAGTCGATGAACCTTTATATATCGGAACAGGCCGAATTTGGCATTGTTGGCGCTAACAACTTCTGTAAAAATGCGCTTCAGCGATAACTGAGCGTATTTTGGAAGAGGATGTGGGATGATCCTGTGTTGCGGAGAAGCCCTGATCGACATGATTGCCGAACCGACCCTGTCCGGGCGGGACGGTTTTGTTCCACATTCCGGTGGCGCCATATTCAATACCTCTATCGCTTTGGGCCGGTTGGGCGCGCCCGTTGGACTGCTGACCGGCCTGTCCTCGGATATGTTCGGGCAGCAATTGGCCGATGACCTGAGGGCCAGCCACGTGGACACGACACATGTGATTGCCTCGGACAGACCAACCACGCTGGCGTTTGTTCAACTGAAGGACGGCCACGCCACATACACGTTTGTCGACGAAAACACTGCGGGTCGGATGTTACGGGCCGAGGATATGCCGCGCCAACTCCCCGCGGTTTCAGCGCTGTACTTTGGTGGCATCAGCCTTGCCTGTGAGCCTTGCGCGGATGCCTATGCCGCGTTGGTGGCGCAACATGGCGCGAACTGTGCTGTGATGTTGGACCCCAATATCCGACCCGGTTTTATACAGGATCAGACCCGCTACCGCACGCGGTTGAACCAGATGATCGAACAGACCGATATCGTCAAAGTCTCGGATGAGGATCTGGACTGGATCATCCCCGGCCCGGAAAGCCACGATCAGAAAGTTCCCCTGCTGCTTCAAGCAGGCCCCTCTGCCGTCATCGTCACACGCGGGAGCGAGGGCGCCTCGGGTTATCTGGCCAACGGCACGTTTGTCTCAGTCCCTGTCAAACCGGTGCAAGTTGTGGATACGGTTGGCGCGGGGGACACGTTCAATGCAGGGGTTCTGGCCTCGCTGGAACAGGCTGGCCAGCTGACAAAGCCGGGCTTGAAAACACTGTCCCCGGATGCACTACGCGACGCTTTGACCTTGGGTGCAGAGGTGGCCGCTGTGACCGTCTCGCGCGCCGGAGCCAACCCGCCCTGGTCGCACGAATTATAGCCCTACGAAGAGTCCGAGATGAAACGATCCGAAATCAACCGTATCAAGACCGAAGCCCAGGCATTCATCAGTTCATTTGGTGCCGTTCTGCCGCCTTTCGCAGATTGGACACCTGAGCAAATGCGCAGCGCCGATGCCGACAGCATCCGCGCCCATGGGTTAGGATGGGATATCACCGACTACGGTCAGGGCAAGTTCGATGAGCTTGGGTTGTTCCTGTTCACCCTACGCAACGGCAACGTGAGCGATCTGAGTCGAGGGCGCGGTATGCTCTATGCTGAAAAGCTGCTGATCTCTCGCGACAAACAGCTGTCGCCGATGCACCGCCATATCGTCAAAGCCGAGGACATCATCAACCGAGGCGGCGGCGATCTGGTTATGGAAATCTATGCCTCGGACCCCGATGGCGGTATCGACCGCAATACCCCAGTCACTGTTCCCAGCGATGCCTGCCCTGTCACCATACGGCCCGGAGAGCATCTGCGCCTGAAGCCAGGTCAGAGCGTGACCTTGATGCCCGGCATCTGGCATGCCTTCTGGGCGGAAGGTGGGGATTGCTTGATTGGCGAAGTCTCAACCGTGAATGACGACCGGACGGACAACGTATTTGAAGACCCGATCCCCCGCTTTGCAACAATCGAAGAAGATGCATCACCGGATTTCCTGTTGGTTGCCGACTACTGACTTCATTAAGAATTTCGCGCTTGCATTTTCTGACTAATTTAGTCAGTTAACGGCTGACCCAGTCAGATTCAGTTGGAATCATCGCCCGGTCCCATTTTTGCGACCGAAAGATAACCTGACATGCGAAAATCCCACGCCGACCTGTTGGCCATGGACGCTGTTGCCAGTCGCCATGGCTGCGCATTGAAACCAAAACTGAGGCAGGCGATTGAGGCTGATCTCAGCTTTTCCGTCCGCGCTGCATCACCGCGTCTTGAAACGCCAGTTGATCCCAATACGCTTCCGCAAAACGTCCACCTATTGGCCGCGAAAGCCCTCGACCCCAAAAGGTAACGCGCATGAAACACTCGGCATTCAACCACACACTGCCCCGCGTCGAATTTGACGGTTTCGAACGCGGTTTGCTGCCTGTCATGCGGCACTTCATCCTCAGCTTCACAGAGCCGGAAACGCAGGCTTGGCAACATGCCTTTTCGGTAGCGACCGAGCGTTGGGGGCGCGATCAGGGGCTTGTTCTGGCGCATCTGGTCTTCAAGATTATCAAGGCCACGCTACACACCCGCCCTCTGGGTCTGGCCTTCAAAGACCCGCTTTGTGTTGAAACACGGCAAGAACTGACATGTGACGAGCACGCCCTGCTCCGGATGCTGCATCACATGCGCCGCGACGAAACTCCGGCAGCGCGCGATGCCTTGAATGATTTGACCGGAGACTACCCGGACGCCCATCTGATACAGGCCGGTTTGACCCTGGCCAGCCAGTTCCCGACAAATGGCGTCGGACCGGGCCAAAGCGCGCGCAGGCCAACCCTGCGCGTGGTCCGATAGCGCGATTCCGGCGCTTGACAACAGGAGCGTGAGCAGACTAGCTGCTCTGGATGGTTCCCGACGGCCTGTGCCTTAGGGATGAAAATGGGAATACGGTGCGGCCCAAGTGCCAATGCCGTGACTGCCCCCGCAACTGTAAGTGGAGAGCGACGCCACAAAACCACTGGCCCCTAAGGTCGGGAAGGTTGGCCGAGCAATGACCCGCAAGTCAGGAGACCTGCCATCACAGTTTAACCAACCCGGGGCGGGGTGTCCCGGAAGGAGGCTCGATGGCACATCTGCGTGCTGATGCAATTCATGGCTTTTGCCTTCACTTGGCTTTTATTCAAGTTGGCTACCCGTGCCATGGCTGATCATTTTGTCCTGATATGCGGCACCTGCACTGGGCCGATCCCCGCACATAAGGCGAAGGAAACGCTGGATAGCCAGCTGCCCGAGGGGTTCTCGACACACCTGATCGACTGTATGGCCGGGTGCGACCGACCTATGACGGTTGGGCTGCAGGCCAAGGGAAAGGCGCAATATCTGTTTGGCGACATTCAATCCCCCGCCGATCTGAGCGCTTTGGCTGAGTTCGCCCATCAATTCCGCGACAGCGAGGATGGCTGGACCAGCGCCTCGACCCGTCCCTTGGCGCTCTATACCAAAACCCTGTCGCGCATGCCCTGCCTGCCACCGGAGAACACGGCATGAGCTTTCTGGTCGCTGAAAACCTGGAATACTATGCCCTGAACGGCGATGTTCTGCTGCGCGACACCTCGTTCACGCTTGAGGAAGGCGCGATATTGGCCGTCGCTGGCCCGAACGGAGCTGGCAAGACGACGCTGCTCAACCTCTTGTGCGGCGTCGAAAAGCTGGCACTGGGGGATGTGCGCATTCAGGGGCAAAGCCTGCGGAAACTGTCGTCGCTGGAGCGGGCCAGACGGATTGCCGTTGTCGGTCAGCAAGAAATGCCCGACGGGCGGCTGCAACTGCGCGATTATGTGGCCCTTGGGCAAATCCCGATCAAGGCCGACAAATCCGCCGAAGCTCTTAAGACGGACCTGCAGCGCGTATTGGACACCACCGAACTGTCCCATCTGGCCGGCAAACAGATGGCAAAACTGTCCGGCGGAGAGCGCCAGCGTGCTCATATCGCACGGGCTTTGGCGCAGAACCCCTCGCTGCTGTTTTTGGACGAACCCACCAATCATCTCGACCCTGATGCCAAAGGGCACATGCTGTCTCTGGTCGCCGAGTTGGGCGTGACGGTTGTGATGATCGTCCACGATCTGGTCATGATCCCCGAATTCGCCAGCCACGTGGCCCTGATGAAGAACGCGCAACTGACGGCCTTTGGCCCGGTCTCCGAAGTTCTGACGCCAGACCGCGTGCGCGAGACTTTTGGTGTTGACTATCTGTGTTTCCAGCACGAAGGACGCGTGATCCCCGCGCTAGACATCCGAAAACGAAAGCTTTCATCTTAACAGGAGAGATTGATGAAACAGAAACTCTTGTCCGCTGCGGTTCTAAGCGCACTGGCAAGCGGCGCTGCCGCGCAAGAGATCACCGTCGACAATTGCGGTGAACCTCTGGTGTTCGACAGCAAGCCCGAGCGGATCGTGGTTCATGACATGAACATGACCGACATGGCCTTTGCGTTGGGTCTTCAGGACAGCATCGTTGGTCTGACCGGCATCACCGGCTGGTACAAAACTAGCCCCGATTTCGACGCGCAGCGCGGTGACATTCCCGAGCTCGCCCCGAAATACCCGACGGTCGAGAACCTCGTCGCAGTCGAACCCGACATGTTCTTCGCCGGGTGGTACTACGGTATGAAGCCCGGCGGTGACGTTACCCCCAACACGCTGGAGCCCTTTGGCATCAAGACCATGGTGCTGACCGAAAGCTGCATCCACCTTAACAAAGACCGTCCCGAAGCCAGCATGGATCTGCTGTTTGACGACGTTCTGCGTCTGGGCAATGTCATGCAGGTCGAGGACAAAGCGACCGCGCTGGTCTCGGGCTGGAAAGACCAACTGGCCGCGATCGAGGCCAAAACCACCGATCTGGAAAAACCCCGGGTCTTCCTGCTGGACGGCCCGGCTGATGCGCCCTTTACCGCAGGCAAATATGCCATTCCCGACGCGATGATCGCAGCGGCTGGCGGCGTCAACGTTACCCATGACATGGACACTAGCTGGGGCCGCACCTCGTGGGAGGCTGTCGCCGCCTCGAACCCCGAATTCCTTGTCCTGCTGGACTATCAAACCGGCAACGGCGCGGCGGATACGTTCAAGTTCCTTCAGGAACATCCGGTGATGTCGCAGACCGATGCGGTCAAGAACGAGCGCTGGATCGGCCTGCGCTACGAAGAGCTGACACCGGGACCGGCAAACATCGAAGCGATCGAGAAGATGGCAACGGCGATGCACCGGGGAAACAGCTGAGATGACGAAGACGGGCCAGGCGGTCCTGCTGGGGGCGGTCATTCTGACCGCCCTTTTGCTGCTGTCGACGATCTACGGCACCACTCCGATCCCCTTGGCCGAGGTTTTCACCGCGATTGGGCTGGGTACTGGCGTAACTGAGGGCGATATGTCCCCTTTGCACCGGATCGTCTTTGACCTGCGCCTGCCCCGCGCGTTGTTTGCGGCGGTGATTGGGGCCGGGCTGGGTGTTGTCGGGGTCGTTTTGCAGACGACAACGCGCAATGACCTGGCTGACCCGTTTCTGTTTGGCCTCTCGTCCGGGGCCGCTGCGGGCGCCGTTCTGGTCATCACTGTAACAGGCGATGTTCTGGGCATCTGGACCCTGCCGCTGGCGGCGTTTTGCGGGGGCCTGATCGCGTCCGGCATTGTTCTGGCCCTGGTTCAGAGCCTACGTACCAGCGCGCCGGAAAAGCTGATCCTTGCAGGCCTGGCTGTGTCTTTCCTGTTTTCGGCCATCACCAACTATCTGATCTTCGCCGGCGACAGCCGCGCCGCGCATTCCGTCATTTTCTGGATGCTAGGCGGCCTTGGTCTGGCCCGGTGGGAGACCTTTCCACTTGTCGTGCTAGGGCTGACCCTGATCCTGGGCTATTCCCTCTATCGCAGCCGCTGGCTCGACGCGCTTCTGACGGGGGATTTTACGGCCTCAACACTGGGTATTCCAGTGCAAGGCCTGCGGTTTCGGATGTTTCTGGTCGCCGCCTTGGCCACGGCCAGCTTTGTGTCGGTGGCAGGCGTGATTGGCTTCGTCGGCCTGATGGTCCCGCATATCGCCCGAGGCATCGCGGGAACGCTCCACCGCAATCTCTTGATCACATCCGCCGTCGTCGGGGCCATCCTGCTGACGCTTTCAGACATTCTGTCACGGCTGCTTCTGGCCCCGCAGGAACTGCCGGTGGGGATCGTCACGACCTCGATCGGGTCGCTGTTTGTGTTCCTCTACCTGTTCAAATCCTCACGATCTGACTAACACGACCTTCATCCCAGGTTTTGCCGACGTTCAAGCCAGCTGCCCAGCTCTTTTTCCGCCGAAAAGATGCTCTCTCGGTTCAGTATCTGAGAGGTCATGGCCTTTGAAACCGCCCGGACACGTTTGTTGATCGCGATATCGCTGGCATCCACCGGCAGATCGCCCACATCCAGTTTTTCATAGATCGACAGCAGCCGGTTCTGCACCGTCCTCAGAGCCAGCTTGCGACGCAGCGCGATGGTCTTGTCGGGCAAACCAAGGGCGAGATCGGATAGGATTGCCAGCTCAACCTCCGTCAGCGCCTCACCCGAGCGGCTCTGTTCGCGTTGGATCTGGTGGATTTCCCGGTCCACCATGATCTGCGCCTCGATCAGAACGGCGCGCAGGGCCAGATGCATGCGTGAGGGGCTGGCCGTTTTCAAAACATAGCCGTAGGCGGCCTCTTTCGGAACGATACGCGCGATGCCGCGCAGGTAGGCCTCGTCCGAGTAGTTGGACCAGAACAAAATGCGGGTTGCAGGTCGTTCAGACCAAATGGTCCGCGCGGCTTCGATTCCGTTGCGCTCTTTCATGCGCAGGTCCATGACAATGGCTTCAACACCGTTCTGCCGGGCCTGCTCTTCCCCTTCCCAGCCGTTCGAGGCGAGGCTCAGATCGGTCACCTCGGGCAAGGCATCCTGAACCAACTCCCGCAGGTAATTCGCGTGCATTGCATCGTCTTCGACCAGCAGAACCTTCATGCCAACACCTCGGTTTTCGGGCATTCAGAAGCCGGTAGACAGACCGTAATCTCGGTCCCGCCATTGTAGCGGATGTCAAACTTCGCCGCGATAAGTCGTGCGCGGGTTCGCATATGCGTCAACCCGCCCGAGGCTTGCCGGATTTCAATCGCCCCCATGCTGCGCCCATTGTCCCGCACGCGAAGGTGCAGCCCGTCCTGACATACAATCTCGACCTCGATCCGACTGGCCGAGGCGTGTCGGACCGCGTTGTTGATCGCCTCTTGTGCGATACGGAACAAGGCGATGCGCTTGGTTTGCGGCAGCTGGTCGACCATCCCGCCGGACAGGTCACGCACGTCAATCTCGACCCCTTCATCCGGGTCAATCGCGCGTTCAAGATGGGTTCGCACGGCGTGCTGAAAACCGAACAGCTCCAGCAGGGACGGAATCGAAGTGTCGATGATCTCACGCAATCCCTGAATGCAGTTCCTCATACTGCTGCGCAGCCCGTCCAGATCCTGAGGCGTTTCGCACCGTTCCAAATCCCGGCTGATCCGCGTCATGTCGGCCAGAGTTTGATCGTGCAGATCCATCCCGATCCGTTGGCGTTCCAGCTCTAGCGCATCTGTCAGGCTGAGGGCCCCAAGCCGCAACCCCTCTTCCCGCGCCTGCACCTCGGTCCGCATGATCGCCTCACGCCGAGCCTGTTCATTCGCACGTAGAGCATAAAAATACGGGGCCAGAATATCCGCAATATTGCGCACCTGTTCGACGGCCTGTTCATCATAGAAATCGAGCTTTTGGGATGAACAGTTCAACGACCCGATGGTGCGGCCCAGCACTTTCATCGCCACATTCACGCGGCTGCGCATATTGTGTTTGAGGATGGGATCATAGTCCCCGCCTTCGAACACATATCGCGGGTCCTCCGGCGCGTTTCCAGTCAGCATGTAGTCGCAATCTCCCCGCAGGATATCGCGCACGGGCGAGACCTCGACAGGGGCGCGTGTGCGGCTCCAACTGGTTCGCAGGCCGACCTCATAACTTGTGTTGAGCCGCCCTTCCTCGTCGATCAGGCAGACATCCAGGTGATCGATTTCCAGAATACGCACGATCTCGGATTTGACTGACCGCAACGCGGATTTGATATCCAGATTGCCTGCCAGATGGTTCGAAATCCGCAAATAATAGGCAAGATCGGCCATGTGTTCTCTTTCGCAGCGCCAGCCTGCCGCAACCGGCATGGGCGAGTATATCGACCAGCGGATCGAGTGTCATGCGGGTCGCCGCAGCCTATTTGCGGGAACCCGCAAGGAATGCGCGCGTCCTACTCTTACGCCGCGCGTGCCCTTCAGAGACTTTAGGCACGTCGGCCCCGTCAGGCTGGCACCAAAATCGTGCGGCGCTTGGGCCGCTTTGGGAGGAAAACATGACACTAAAGGCCATATTGCTCGGCGCTGCGGCCGGGATCATCACCCTGACAGCCCCGGCTGCCGAAGCGGATACATCCGACAAACGCATTGCCCTGTCGAACAACTATGCAGGTAATTCCTGGCGGCAAGCCATGCTGGAAAGCTGGCAGAAAAACGGAGATCAGGCCGTCGCGGATGGTGTGGTCGCCGCTGCTGACGCCTTTACGACCTCGGAAAATCAAGCCACCGAACAGGCGGCTCAGATTCAGAACATGATCCTACAGGGCTATGACGCGATCGTAGTCAACGCCGCCTCGCCCACCGCAATCAACGGCGCGGTCAAGGCTGCGTGCGATGCGGGTATCACGGTTGTATCCTTCGACGGCATCGTTCAGGAACCCTGCGCATGGCGTATCGCGGTCGACTTTCAGCAGATGGGGCGCGAGCAGGTGAAATACCTCGCCGAGCGCTATCCCGATGGCGGCAATCTGCTGGAAATCCGCGGTCTGGCCGGGGTGTTCGTCGATGACGAGATCAGCGCAGGTATTCATGATGAGGTGAAGAACACCAATTTCGAGATCGTGGGCTCGGTCCATGGGGATTGGGCGCAGGATGTGGCTCAGAAGGCCGTCGCCGGTATCCTGCCCAGCCTGCCCGAGATCGTGGGCGTCGTAACCCAGGGTGGTGACGGCTATGGGGCGGCGCAGGCCATCGGGGCCACGGATCGTCCAATGCCAACCATCGTGATGGGCAACCGTCAGGACGAACTTCAGTGGTGGTCGGATGAGCAGGACGCAAACGGATATCAGACAACCTCTCTGTCGATTGCGCCAGGCGTCAGCACGCTGGCCTTTTGGGTCGCCCAGCAGATTCTGGATGGGCAAGAGGTTCCGAAGGACCTGACCGTACCATTCCTGAGAATCGATCAGGCAGATTTGAAGGACGCCCTGAAAACAACGCCTAAAGGCTCGGTCGCGAACGTGGAATACACGCAGGATCAGGCCAAAGACGTCATCGCGTCGGCCCAGTAAGCGCGTGAAGACTGACAAGAAAATGGGACCCGGAGCCACCGCTGCACCGGTTGTCTCTCTGGAGCAGGCCCATCTGTCCTATGGGCCTGTTCTTGCCCTACGCGGTGCGACGTTGAGCATCAGCGCAGGGGAATGCGTTGGACTTGTCGGCCACAATGGGGCCGGGAAATCCACGCTGGCGAATGTGATCAACGGCCGCCTGACGCAAACTCAGGGCGCCGTCCACCATCGGAACGCAGATCCCGCCCTGCGCAACAGCCGGAACGCGCAGAATGCAGGCATTCGCAGCGTGTTTCAGGAGCTGTCGCTCTGCCCGAACCTGACCGTTTTGGAGAACCTGCGTATCCCCTATCGCAACATGCCGCGCAAAGGCTGGCGGCGGGTTGCGCGACAAAAGATGCTCGACTCGTTGGATCTAGTCTTTCCGGGTCATGGCATCCACGCCCGCGCCACGGTTGGAAACCTGACCATAGCCGAGCGTCAGATGGTCGAGATCGCCATCGCCTTTGCCGACCGCGACCGAGAACCTAGCCTTGTTATTCTGGACGAGCCAACCTCGTCCCTTGACGCCGCCATCGCGCAACAATTGCTGGACCATATCAAACGGTTCTGTGCCAAGGGCGGCGCGGTGCTGTTCATCTCGCATATGATGGGTGAGATTTTCGAAGTCTCGACCCGGATCATTGTCATGAAAGATGGCCAGATCGTTGATGACCAACCTGCCAGCCAATTCACCCGCACTTCGATCGTGGATGCGATGGGGCATGTCGCGCCTGATGACGACGCCTCGGGCGCCGGACGGGCAGATCGGACCCTTGGGGCCGAGGTTGTGCGCGCGGCGAACGGGTTGAACGCCCGCGCGGGTGAAATCGTCGGGCTTGCCGGGCTTGCGGGTCACGGACAGGCCGAAGCACTGGCGCAAATCTTCTTCGACCACGCCCCAATATGGAAATCCGCACGCCAGCCCGAGGTGGTCTTTGTCGCCGGAGACCGCGCCCGCGACGGCCTCATGCCGCTCTGGTCGATCATGCGAAACCTCTCGCTGACCATCCTGCCCGAGTTCGGCAAGAAAGTGATGGTGGATCGCAGCAGCGAGGCGGACATGGTTCAGACCTGGAAAGACCGTATCGGCATTCGCACCGACAACCTGTTGAACCCGATCCTGTCCCTTTCGGGCGGCAACCAGCAGAAGGTTCTGTTTGCCCGTGCGCTGGCCTCCTCCGCGCCGATTGTGGTGATGGATGACCCGATGCGCGGCGTGGATGTGGGCACCAAGAAAGACGTCTATCAAATGATACAGGCAGAAGCCGCAAGAGGCCGCAGCTTCCTGTGGTACTCGACCGAGACCGACGAAATCCTCGAATGTGACCGGGTCTTCGTATTCCGCGCCGGTCAGATTGCCGCCGAGCTGGAAGGTGATGAGATCACCGAGGAGAACATACTAAACGCCTCTTTCCAGATGCAGGAGGCCTGAGATGACCAGCGACCGTTTGCGCCTATTGCTGCCCGTTCTGTCTCTGGCCGTCCTGTTGGGCGCCGTGTTCTACCTGCAACCCCGCGCGATGAGCTATTTTGGCCTGAACCTGCTGTTCAATCTGGCGATCCCCGTGGCCCTGGCGACCATTGCGCAGATGATGATCATCATGGTCAACGACATCGACCTATCGATCGGCACTTTCGTCAGTTTCTGCGCCTGTGTCACGGCCACATTCGTGCATGACACGCCGCTGCTGGGCTATGGGATTCTGGCCGCTGCGATTCTGGCCTACGCGGCACTGGGGGCCTTGATCCAACTGCGCGGATTGCCCGCAATCGTCGTGACCTTAGGCATGTCTTTTGTCTGGGGCGGGCTGGCGGTGCTGATCCTGCCCTCACCCGGAGGAGCGTCGCCCGAATGGCTGAAAACCCTGATGAATTTCAAAACCCCACTGGTGCCGGTTGCCGTGATTGCTCCGCTGGTCGTGGCCTTTGCCGTGCATCTGTTGATCAAACGGTCCTGGGTGGGCGTGGTTCTTCAGGGTGTTGGCGGCAATGAACGCGCAATGGAGCGCGCTGGTTGGTCGGTCGTCCGCCTGCGGGCCTCTGCCTATGGATTGGCGGGCCTGTTCGGAGTGCTGGCAGGCATGTGCCTTGTCGGACTGACCACTGCGGCGGATGCCAATATCGCGCTGCGCTATACGCTGTTGTCGATTGCGGGCGTGATCCTTGGCGGAGGCGAATTTGTCGGCGGTCGTGTCTCGCCCTTCGGGGCCGTTATCGGGGCGCTGACCCTGACCCTTGCCGCCAGTTTCCTGTCCTTTCTGCGCCTCTCGCCGGATTGGCAGATCGGTGCACAGGGCGCGATCCTGATCCTCGTTCTGGCCGTGCGACTGTTCTTTGTCCGCAAGGAGGTCTCGGCATGAGTGATCAAACCACCCCTGACACCGGACACAATCCCTTGCGGGCAATTGTTCAGAAACCGTGGCTCTGGGCTTATCTGGCCGCAGGGATTACCTTTGTCGCCACCAGTCTGCTGGCCGGGTCCGGGGCGGGGTCACTACTCTATGCGGCTCTGACCTTTGCCTCCTTCTCGGCTATTGTCGGCATCGGACAGATGCTCGTGATTACGCTTGGTCCCGGCAATATCGACCTGTCTGTTCCAGCCACAATGACATTGGCCGCCACTTTGGCGCTAAAGTTCATGGACACGCAGTCCGCGCTGATCCTGCCCGGCCTGCTGGTTGCAATCGGAATAGGCATCGGTTGCGGGATCGTGAACTTTGCACTGATCCTGGTACTGCGCATCCCGCCCATCATCGCAACACTGTCCGCCTCGTTCCTGTACCAATCGCTGGCGATCTGGTCGAACCGGGGGCTGCGCATCAAACCACCGGAACCCCTGGCCGAGTTCGCCTCTGGCGGGACGTTCGGGGTTCCGAATGTCGCCTGGGTCGGCATTGCGCTGGCCGTCTGCGCATGGCTGTTGCTCGAACGCGCGATTGCAGGACGGTGGATCTCGGCCATCGGGCAAAACCTACGCGCGGCAAGGCTCAGCGGGGTCCCGGTGAACGCGGTGCGCTTTGGCATCTATGTCAACTCAGCCGTTTGTGCCGCCTTGGCGGGGTTTCTGCTGGCCAGCTTCTCGGGCGGGGCCAACCTGAACATGGGCACCGAATACATGTTGATGTCCATTGCCGTCGTCGTCATTGGCGGGTCGTCCATCGGCGGAGGCAATTCGAACGTACCCGGCATCTGGGGGGCGGCGCTGTTCATGTTCCTGATCGTATCGATGCTGAATTCATACGGTCTGGGCGCCGGAATTCGCCTAATTTTGACCGGGCTCGTGATTGTGGGTGTGGTCACTCTGGCCAGCCGAAAGGGATATAGCGCATGAGTCATTCGCAGATATATGAGGTCATCCGTCCTGCGTTTCGGGACCTGATCCACTCAAACCTCACGCTGGCGCGGATCGCAACGGGCCATGTTTGGACCGAGGGGCCGGTCTGGTTTCCCGCGCATGAAACGTTGCTGTTCTCGGACATCCCGAATGCCCGAATGTATCGCTGGACCCCGCATGGCGGCACCAGCTTGTTCCGCCAGAACTCGAACTATTCCAACGGCAACACGCGTGATCGCGAGGGGCGGCTGGTGACCTGCCAGCACGCAACCCGCTCGGTTGTACGAACCGAACATGACGGGCAACTGACAACAATGGCTGACCGTCATGATGGCCGCCGGTTGAATTCGCCCAACGACGTGATCACACGGTCGGATGGCTCGATCTGGTTCTCGGATCCGACTTACGGCATCCTCTCTGATCTCGAAGGTCACAAAGCCAAACCCGAACAGGAAGGCAGCTTTGTCTTCCGCCTTGATCCGGACAGTCCGGAACCCACCATTGTTTCACGCGATTTCGTGCAGCCGAACGGGCTGGCATTCTCTAAAGATGAAGGCTGCCTGTACGTCGCCGAATCCGGCAGCAGCCATGACCCGGACGTTCCTTCTTTACTGAAGGTCTTTGATGTCCAGCCGGACGGCGGGCTTGGCAAACCCAGCGATTTCGCCGCGATTGATAAGGGTCTGCCCGACGGGCTACGCGTAGACCAATACGACAATGTCTGGTGCTCAGCGGATGACGGGGTGCATGTGTTCTCGCCCGACGGAGAGCTGCTTGGCAAGGTGAAAACGCCCGAGACCGTCGCGAACCTTTGTTTCGGTGGCCCGCGCGGCAATATGCTGTTCATCACCGCAACCACCAGTGTTTACGCAGTTCACGTGAACACCAAGGGCGCTGTAGGATAAGCAAATTCTGGACTTCCGATCCTCGCCTAGACATGGTGGCGATGTGCGCAAACCCCCTCAAAAGGGTTTGCCCGAAACACGCCACCAACGAAGGTCCACCTGATGAACCAGCCCCATACAACGCGCATGAATGGCGCGCAGATCATCCTGAAAATGCTGGAGCTTCACGGCGTTTCCCATGTTTTCGGTCTGCCCGGAGAGACAACGATTGGTTGGTACAAGGAATGGCGCGCCAATAGCGGGATCGAGTTCGTGCTGACCCGCGATGAACGCACGGCAGCTTTCGCGGCCGAGGCCTATGCAAAGATCACAGGACGGCCCGCCGTACTTGAAGCGCCCAGCCCCGGTGTGACCCACTGCACTCCGGGCATTACCGAGGCGTTCCTCAGCTCGGTGCCGGTGATCTATTTCAGCTCGGACATCCCGATCAATCAGGACAAAAAGCACGGACTGACCGGCGTCGATCAGACCAAGCTCTATGACAGCATCTGCAAGGAAAGCTTCGTGCTGACCAATGCGCGAGACATCCCGTTCCTGATCCGGCGGGCCTTTCGCGTGGCAACCTCAGGCCGTCCGGCGCCTGTTCATATCCGTGTGCCGATCAACATTTTTGGCGAGGAGGCTGAGATCACCGACCTGTATGCCGAACCCGACTACAGTACCTATCCCGCGCACCGGCCGGTCGCGGATCACAGCAAGATCCGCGCTGCAATCGACGTGCTGTTGGCGGCGCAAAAACCTGCGATTGTCTGCGGTCAGGGCGCGCTGATCTCACAAGCCTCTGACGCGATTCTTGAACTGGCTGAACGGCTGCAAATCCCGGTCGGCACCACCACACCAGGCAAAGGCACCATCCCAGAGGATCACCCGCTGGCCCTGCGCGTCATCGGTGGCCGCGGCGGGATGGAGTATTCGAACCAGTACCTGCTTGAGGCCGACACAATCTTCTTCGTCGGCTCAAATACCGACAGCGCCGGAACGGATCACTGGAAACTCTACGGCGATCCCTATACCAAAAACTTCCTACACCTTGATATTGCAGAGGCTCATGTCGGAAACACCTTCCCGCTGAAGGTTGGCCTTGTTGGTGATGCCCGCGCAACGATCGAATATATGGTTGAAATTCTTAAGGCTGAGCATCCCGGCCTTCAACGGACGCCATTGGATTTGAACCCGATAAAACAAACCGCGCTGGACAAGGTCTTCAACTCGAACATCCCGATGCCCGAAGGCACGATCTCACCGGTCAAGCTGTCTCAGGTGTTGGATAGGATAATGCCCGATGATGCGATTGTCACGTCTGAGCCCGGCGTAAGTGCGATCTATCCATCGGCGCTGCTGACGTTCCGCAAACCGGGGCGGCGCTACATCACCAACTACTCGATGGGGGCGCTGGGATATTCGGTGCCTGCCGCAGTTGGTGCGATCTATGCCCATGACGGCCCGGTCATTTCCTTCACCGGAGACGGATCGTTTGGGTTCGTCATCGGCGATATGGAGACCTTGAAGCGTAGCGGCAAGAACATCACCGTCATTCTGACCCGCAACGACACGTTTGGCTGGATCAGGGGTGAGGCGATCCTGCTCGACGATGTGGATGAGCCTTGGACCACCGATTTCGGACGCGTCGACTATTGCAAGGTGGCCGAAGGGTTCGGCTTCAAAACCGCCCGGATCACCTCTGAGGCCGATATCGAACCAATCCTGTCCAACGCCATCACCAATCCTGGCGCGAATTTCATTGAGATGATGGTGCCCTCACAAGACAAGATCATACCCTTCGTGCCCAACTGGGTTCGCGTCGCTCGTGCAAAGAACCTGCCCCACTTCTACTGAGGCAGGCTATATGTCAGCAACTCCCGCACCAGCGGATTGGGAAAACGACGTTTGAAGGTGACGGCGTGAAAGCTCTCCTTGATGCGGGGATGCTCCTCAGCCTCGACCAGACGGCCCGAGGACAGCTCATCCTGCACCACGATCGGAGCCACCAACGCAAGGCCGATATCCTCACGCGCGAGCAGGCGCATCATGGCCATGTCGTCCACTTCGGCCGCGATCTGAGGTCGGACGGACATGCGGCTGGCCATCGAATCAAACGCCGTGCGGACGCTGCTATTTGTGGTTGGCAGGATAAAGGGCTGCTCCTCCAACAGTTCCCGGATCGGGCGCTCTGGATCCAGTCGCGCCGGCGTGCCGACGATGCTGACGGGTTGTTCCGCCAGATGGTGCGTTTCAAAACTGGTTAGGCTGTCGCTGGCAGGCTCGTGATTCATGAGAACCAGGTCGAAATTCAGCGTCTCCAGCCCCTCAAGCAACTCGCTGGGATTGCCTGATCGCAGGATCACCTCGACATCTGAGCGCGCCAGCATCGGGCGCAGAAAGCCGATCTGAAAGTTCCGTGACAACGTCGCCTGCGCGCCAACCCGAAGCGCAGTACGAGCGTTGCCCTCATCCTGCAGAGTGGCCACAAGTTCTTGCCCTGTCGCGAAAATTGCGTCCGCATGGTCCAGCGCGATGCGCCCGGCCTCGGTCAGATGCAGCTTGCGCCCGCGGCGTTCAAACAGGGGGTGACCCAGCCGTTCCTCAAGCTCTTTGATCTGAACGGACAGTGCGGATTGCGACAGGTTCAGCCGTTGGGCTGTGCGGGTCAGGTTGCCATCATGGGCGACCGCCCAGAAGTAACGTAGGTGATGATAGTTAAGCGGCATATCGTTCTATTTAGTAGAACGTAATCTCTATAACAATGTATTTTTCATACACAGGATTGCGCAATATGTCCTGCTCAACCAGCCAAATCAGGCTGGACTCACAAGGAACGCGCATCATGACCTACCTGTTTCTACCCCTGCTTAGCCCGCTGATCTTGCTGACATCGGCCTACTATGCCAGCCGCAATCCGGGACTGCGGCCAACCCATGCCTCGAGACTGTCGGAATGGGCGGCATTGGCGGCTTTTGGAGCAGCTGCGCTGTCGGCTCTGATGCTGGTTCTTCACGGCTCCGGAACCTCTGGTTTGATCGGGTTTTGGGGAGTTGGCCTCTCCGTAAGGCTTGATGCGGTCAGCGCCACCATGCTTGTTCTAGTCAGCTTCATCGGATGGGTCGTCCTGCGCTACTCGGCCACATATATGGATGGAGAGACCCGTCAGGGCGCGTTCACCGGTTGGATGTCGGCAACACTCGCCTCGGTTCTGTTGCTGGTGATGTCGGGCAACCTGATCCAATTGCTTGCCGCGTGGATTGCGACCAGCCTGCTGCTTCACCAACTGCTACTCTTCTACCCCGATCGAACCACAGCCCGACGGGCAGCGCGGAAAAAGGCTGTTGTGGCGCGTATCAGTGAAGGCGCGCTGGCCCTCGCGGTGGTCCTGTTGATCGCAAACTATGGCACTACGGACATAGTCTCGATCCTGTCTTCGGCCGAACCAAACGGGCTGACCATCGCCGCTGCCCTGCTGATCGCGCTGGCCGCCATCATGGCCTCGGCCCAGTTCCCGGTCCACGGTTGGCTGACCGAGGTGATGGAGGCCCCGACCCCTGTCTCGGCCCTTCTGCATGCGGGCGTCATCAACGCTGGAGGGTTCCTGCTGATCCGCTTTGCCGACGTGATGCTGGCGGCACCGGGCATCATGGCGCTGCTGGTGATGCTTGGCGGGTTCACCGCGCTGTTCGGCGGTCTGGTGATGCTGACGCAACCGGCGGTGAAGACCTCGCTGGCGTGGTCGACCATTGCCCAAATGGCCTTCATGATCATGCAATGCGGGCTGGCCCTGTTTCCGCTGGCACTGCTACACATCGTGGCGCATTCGCTCTACAAGGCGCATGCTTTCCTCAGCGCGGGAGAGGCCGTGCGCAACGTAGCAGCCATCCGCAGGCCCGGCCCAGTCGCTGTGCCAAGCGCGCGGAACGTGTTGCTGGCATTTGCCACCGGCATCCTGATCTACGGCATCGTCGCCATGACGTTCGGCGTAGACGGCAAATCCGTTCAGGCGATTGCCCTTGGCGTGATCCTGATCTTCGGCGTCGCCTATCTGCTGGCGCAGGGCTTTGCCGATGCCGCACCCGGCGCGTTGACCCGTCGTACTGTTGTCTATGCTGGCGTAACCTCAATCAGCTACTTCGTCTTGCAGATCATCGCCGTGCATCTGACCAAGGGCGCCTTGCCCGCAGCGCCTGCGCCCGGGCCGTTGGAGTGGACGTTGATCATTCTCGCCCTGATCAGCTTTGGCGCGGTCGCTCTGGCGCAATCCACCTTCCCGCTTTGGGCCTCGCACCCGGCGGCGGCAGGCATTCGGGTGCATCTTTCAAACGGGCTCTATGCCAACGCAATCTTTGACCGGCTGCTGGACGGATGGTCCAAGCGCCAAACCGTGTAAGAAGGGTTTCTCAAAATGTATATGAAGCACGAAAGCTATCCTGCAGCCCTCCTAGAACTGGTCGCACTGGCCAATGACGCGGTGCGTCAAATCCCGCCGCTGTTCCCGCTTACCTCCAACGTCGCGGTGAACCCATTTCTGGGGCAAACACAAGAGACGCTGGCTGTGACGTCCGCCCGGTTGGCACGGGTTGCGGGCACGCGGATCACTCCGAACCGGGCGGTATTTGCGCAGAAACTGGCAAGCGGAGAGATTTCTGAGGTCGATCTGCGGGATGCCCTCGCCAGCGTCGAAAGCCGCTTTGACGCACCCAGTTTCGAAGATCTGCAAGCTGCGCTTGGGTCCGAGACCGCGAAGCTGTCTCCCCTGCCCACGGTTGCCGATTTGGCCGCCGAGGTCTCCGGGATCGACTGGCCCGGTCTGATTGACGAACGGATCGGGGCCTGGGCCGCCAGCCATTTCGATCAGGGTCAGGCCCTGTGGCAACCCAACCGCACAGGCGGTGCCTATAGCGCGTGGCGCGAGTTCGCATCTCGCGATCTGACCCCGGAAATTCACGGCTTGAAAGGGTTCGGAGCCTTCGTGGCTGGCACCAACCGCTCGCAATGGCGGGCGATTGGCCGCGCCTCTGAGGCACTGGGTGTCACCCCTGAGGCGGCAAGCACCGCCTTCCATCGCTGGCTGATGACACTGGGCGGTTGGGCGCAATATGCCCGCTATCTGCTGTGGCAGGCCGAGTTGAAAGGGCAGACGGATACGAGCACAACCGAACTGCTGGCCATTCGCATGGTGTTCGAAGAGGCTCTGTTTGGTCTTTACCACGATCAGATTGCCGATCGCTGGGCCGAAACCATTGCCCAGCATGAGGCCCCCATCACTCCGACTCGTGATCTGGTGATCGACGCGGTGCTACAGGACGCTTCGGAGCGCGCGCAACAACGCAAACTGGCGCAAACCCTCAGCGCACGTCAGCCGCGCAAGGTCGAAGGCCGTCCCGAGGTGCAAGCGGCCTTTTGCATCGACGTCCGTTCCGAAGTCTTCCGCCGCGCGCTGGAGTCGCAGGACAGCGGGATCGAGACCATTGGTTTTGCTGGCTTCTTCGGCCTCGCCAGCGCCCACAAGGCAGCCGGTTCCGACGTGACTGAAATACGGGGGCCAGTCCTGTTGAATCCGAACGTGTGCTCCCACGCGGCCGAGGGCGCGCAGGCCGACCTGAACCGCCGCTACACCGCACGGGCCAAACGGGCCTGGGGCCGGTTCAAACTGGCCGCCGTCTCCTCATTCGCCTTTGTCGAGGCAACAGGTCCGGTCTATGCGGGCAAACTGCTGCGTGACGCTCTGGGCAAGGGCCACGGGACCGCGAAGTTCGACCCCGCGCCGAAGCTTGACGACGGGATCGACCTGCCTACACGCGTCGCCTCGGCCAAGGCCATCCTTGGGGCGATGTCTCTGACTAGCAACTTCGCTCGTATCGTGATGCTCGTCGGTCATGGCGCGGATGTGACGAACAACCCCCATGAAAGCGCCCTGCAATGTGGCGCCTGTGGCGGTCATGCCGGTGACGTCAGCGCCCGCCTTCTGGCCGGGTTGTTGAACGATCATGCGGTACGTGAAGGGCTGCGCGCCGAGGGGATCGACATCCCTGCGGACACGCTGTTTCTGGCGGCTATGCACCACACCACAACCGACAAAGTCTCCCTGTTCGATCAGGATCAGGCGACGGGTCAGTGGGCCGCGCAGATTGCACAGTTGAAAACCTGGCTGACCTCGGCCGGGCAACTCGCGCGGTCCGAGCGCGCCGCGCGTCTGCCGCGTGCCAAAGGGGCGAATGACATCGCCCGCCGCGCCACCGATTGGGCTGAGCTGCGCCCCGAATGGGGTCTGGCCGGATGCCGCGCCTTCATTGCCGCGCCGCGGTCCCGGACTGATGGCACGGGTCTTGCGGGCCAGTCCTTCCTGCACAGCTATGACTGGCGCGCGGATGAGGGCTTTGGCGTGTTGGAACTGATCATGACCGCCCCGGTCGTGGTCGCCAGCTGGATCAGCCTGCAGTACTACGGCTCAACCGTTGCGCCCAGCCTGTTTGGCGGCGGCAACAAACTACTGCACAACGTGGTTGGCGGCATCGGCGTGGTCGAGGGAAATGGCGGCGCGCTGCGCCCCGGTCTGCCCTGGCAATCTGTGCATGACGGAGAAGCGCTCCAGCACGATCCGCTGCGGCTGTCGGTCATCATTGAGGCCCCACGGGAGGCGATGAACGACATCCTCAGACGTAACGAAACCGTGAAAGAGCTGTTCGACAATCGCTGGCTGCACCTGATCGCGATGGATGAAAACGGCGATCTGGCATGGCGTTACACCAAGGATCTGGAATGGGTCGCGATGGCGCGGGCCGAGATCAGCGCCATGGCGGCTGAGTAACACCTAAGAGACCCGGCGAGGAAATCCGCCGGGCCTTCTCACCTAAAGCGCGGCGTGGAACAGTTGCGTCAGGTTGTCTTTCGTCAGCTCAATCGGATTGCCCCCGCAGGAGGGGTCAATGATCGCACCTTCGACCAGTTCCGGAATACGATCCTCAGTCACGCCCAGTTCCGACAACTGACGCGGGATCCCAAGCGCATTATTGAACTCCTGCACGAAGGCGCGGAAGCCGTCGAAGCCGCCCTCGATCCCCAGATAGGCGGCGGCCTGTTGGAACCGATCCGCGATGGCGGGTGCGTTGAATTCCAGCACCACGGGCATGCAGACCGCGTTTGTCGTGCCGTGATGAGTGTTGAACACCGCGCCAATCGGATGGCTCATGGCGTGGATCGCGCCGAGGCCCTTTTGAAACGCCGTCGCCCCCATGGCCGCCGCGCTCATCAACTGCGCGCGCGCCTCAATATCGGTGCCATCCGCATAGGCGCGCGGCAGATAGTCCTTGACCAACCGCATCCCCTCAAGCGCGATGCCCTGAGACATCGGATGGTAGTGCGGGCTGGAATAAGCCTCGACACAATGGGCAAAGGCGTCCAGCCCGGTGCCTGCTGTGATGAATTTCGGCATACCCACAGTCAGTTCCGGGTCGCAAATCACCACGGTTGGCAAAACCTTGGGGTGAAAGATGATCTTCTTGGCATGGGTCTGGGAATTGGTGATGACACTGGCACGTCCTACCTCGGAGCCCGTACCGGCAGTTGTCGGCACCGCGATGATAGGCGCGATGACGTCGGCATCCGCACGGGTCCACCAGTCGCCGATATCTTCAAAATCCCAAACGGGGCGCGTTTGACCCGCCATGAAGGCAACCATCTTACCCAGATCCAGGCCCGAGCCGCCTCCAAAAGCAATCACCCCGTCATGCCCGTCCGCGTTGTAGGCCGCGACACCGGCATCGAGGTTCTTTTCATTCGGGTTTGGATCCACATCGCTGAACAGACCACGACCCAGCCCGGCGGCCTCAAGAATATCCAATGTCGCCGTGGTGATCGGCAAATCGGCCAACCCCTTGTCCGTCACCAGCAGAGGGCGCTTCATCCCTGCCGCCGCACAGGCCTCAGGCAGTTCGTTGATGCGGCCAGCGCCAAATTTGATCGCGGTCGGGTAGGACCAGTTTCCAACAAGGCTCATGATGTTACCTTCTTCAAATGGTAGGATTTTGGGCGGGTCAGGTTGTGATAGCCGATGACCGACAGGCCACCCCCTCGCCCGGTATTCTTGCAGCCGGTCCAGCACAGACCCGGGTCCAGATAGTCGGCCCGGTTCATAAATACAGTGCCGGTTTCGATCTGATCACCCACTCGCGCGGCCCGGTCCACGTCACAGGTCCACAAGCTGGCGGTCAGGCCGAATTCGCTGTCATTCATTAGCCCGATGGCCTCTTCGTCAGAGGGCACTTTCATAATCCCCACGACCGGCCCAAAACTCTCATCCCGCATCACGCGCATATCATGGGTGACGTTGGTCAAGATCTGAGGCGTCAAATAGGCGCCACCGTCATCCTCGGGGAACCTCTCGATATGGGCCACCGCGCCATCCGCTACAGCCTCGGCAATCTGAGCGCGCACTTCATCGGCAAAGCGCACATTGGCCATCGGGCCCAGCGTTGTCTCAGAGTCCAGAGGATTACCCAGATTGTAGCCCTTCACAATCTCGACCGCCTTGGCAACGAAATCATCGAAGAGGCTTTCATGCACATAGATTCGCTCAATTCCGCAACAGCATTGACCCGAGTTGAACATCGCCCCGTCGATCAAGGTATCCACCGCGACATCCAGATCGGCATCCTCCATGACATAGCCCGGATCTTTCCCGCCAAGCTCGGTTCCGACACCGGTAAACGTGCCCGCGGCTGCACGTTCCATCGCCTGCCCTCCGCCGACCGAGCCAGTGAAGTTCACGAAATCAAACGCATTGCCCGCGATCAGATCGTTGGTCACATCATGGCTAAGGAACACATTCTGAAACACATCCTCCGGCACACCGGCCGCGTGGAACGCCTGCGCCATCCTCTCGCCCACCAACAGCGTCTGACTGGCATGTTTCAGGATCACGGTATTCCCAGCAATCAGCGCCGGAGCCACCGTGTTGATCGCCGTCATATAGGGATAGTTCCAGGGGGCCACCACAAAGACCACCCCATGCGGAACGCGCTTGATGTACCGTCGAAACGTCTCATCCTCACCCACCGCAATATCGGCAAGCGCGCTTTCAGCAATATCCGCCATATGGCTGGCGCGTTCATTGAACCCACCAAATTCACCACCATAGCGTACAGGGCGGCCCATCATATGCGCAAGCTCAGGCACGATCTCATCATTCATCGCACCCACAGCCGCCACACCGGCCATCACCAGATCAACCCGCTCCTGCAAAGACCGCGCCGCCCAAGCAGCCTGTGCCGCGCGCGCCCGAGCCGCCGCCTCAAACGCCGCGTCCCGCGATAGCACCTCCCGCTCCGCATAAACCGACCCATCAATCGGCGAGACACATTTCAACATCTGCCCCATAGTCACTCCATTTCCGACAAAAACAGGATCCCTGCTTCTTCTGTTCAAAAATACCTCGGGGAGCGCGAGGGGCTGGCCCCTCGCTCCTGCCTTCTAAGCGCGCTCAAACCCACGAGCAACTTCCCAATCAGTCACCACACGCGCAAATTCTTCGATCTCCACCTCAGCGGCCCGAGCGTAGTGATCCACCACCTCATCCCCCATAGCAGTCCGCAACATGGCCGAACCACGCAAAGCGCCCAATGCCGCACCAAGATTGCCGGGGATCATCCCCGTATCGCCCTGGTAAACGTCGCCGGTTGCCGCAGGTTGCAATTCCAATCCCTCTTCAATGCCGGCAATTCCCGCCGCCAGCATTCCAGCCATCACCAGATACGGGTTCATATCTGACCCCGGGATTCGACATTCCACCCGAATGGCCTTGGTCCCATCTCCACACAGGCGAAAGCCAGCCGTACGGTTGTCTACGGACCAAATGATCCGTGTCGGCGCAAAGGTACCCTTCATGAAGCGTTTGTAGCTGTTGATATAAGGGGCCATGAAATACGTGTAATCCGGGGCGTATTTCAGCAGGCCAGCCAAATAGCTTTTCATCACATCCGACATGCCAAGCGGATCACTTTCATCATAGAAAGTAGGCGTGCCGTCCTTCCACAGGGATTGATGCACGTGGCTGGAGCTGCCGACCTTGTCGTGATGCCATTTCGGCAGGAAGGTCGCCGCATGACCACGCTGCCAGGCGATCTCTTTCACCGCATTCTTGGCGATCGAGTGGTACTCGGCCGTGTCCATCGCAGGCGCGTATTTGATGTTCAGCTCTTCTTGCCCGGTTTCGGCCTCACCTTTCGAGTTCTCAACCGGTATCCCCGCATCCCACAGATGGTTACGGATCGGGCGCATCACATGCTCTTCCTTGGTGGTCTGGAGGATATGATAATCCTCGTTGTAGCCTGAAATCGGCTCGAGATCGCGAAAGCCGTTTTTGCGGATTTCATCGAAACTCTTCTCGAAAAGGAAAAACTCCAGCTCTGTCGCACACATCGCCTCATAGCCCATGGCTTTCAAGCGGTTGACCTGCGCCTTCAACATCGCCCGAGGCGCGTGCGGCACCTCTTCATGCGTGTGATGGTCGAGAATATCGCACATCACCATCGCAGTGCCCTCAAGCCACGGAACCGGGCGCAAGGTCGAAAGATCGGGCTTCATGACATAGTCGCCATACCCCCGCTCCCAGCTGGTCGAGGCGTAGCCATCCGGTGTGCCCATCTCAAGATCAGTGGCCAGCAAGTAGTTGCAGCAATGGGTTTCTTCCCATGCGCCCGCAACGAAATGACCCGCGTGAAAGCGCTTGCCCATCAGACGGCCCTGCATGTCGACAAAGCACACCAGAACGGTGTCTACCTCACCCGCTGATACCTGTGTTTTGAGATGTTCGAATGTAAGTGTCGCGGTCATTCTGCCCCCTCCTTCAAATTCCTGATGGCGGGCCACAGCAACGCCAAAATCTCAAATGCTACCGTGGCGACCTGTGACCGCGAACGCAACAGATCATTGCGACGTTTCGGTATGAGATTTCACAATCTGCGCCTGAGTGACTGCAAACGCTGAAAAGACGGACGCGAGGTAGTAGCCGCAAGGCTTCAGTACTGCGGCTTGCGCGCGACGATCCAGACGGGGTGATAGCTGAGAGAGACGCCGTTTTTGGTCTGGAATTGGCGTGTGTACTCTGCCTCAAACCTGGCGAGTGCGGATTTGGTCCAGACGCTTTGCGCGCGCCCGTTGACGCCTGTCTTGCGCAGATGGCGCAGAACATGGCGCGGCGTGGGGAAGTACGAAGGACGAAGGGCCTCGCCTGTCGAAAGCACCTCCAGATGCGCCCTAACGGCGGCAGCCATTTGGTCAGGGTTGCACAAACCGGGGGCACGGGCCGAGGTGCCGATTTGGTTCAGTTCTCTATATTGTTGCGGCCCAAAGCCCGAAATCACCAACCAGCCACCAGGCGCCAGAGACCTCGCCGCCCGTTCCAAAAACGCCTGTGGGTCTTCCATCCACTGGATCATCGACGCCGAGGCAAATAGATCAGCCTTCTCGGGCCAGATGACCTGCCGCGCGTCCCCGCAGACAAATTGCGCGCCAATCTCATCTGCTGTTTGGCGGGCTTCGGGTGCGACATCATTCAATGTGAGGCAGCCGAAACTATGGTTCTGACACAGAAGCCGCGTGAAATGCCCCGTTCCGCACCCCAGCTCAAATCCGCGTTCAAACTTGGCCGGAGCGCCGTGTCGGCGCATCTCTTCCACCAGTTTCTCGGCCACCCAGGCCTGTTGGCTGGCGGTGTCGTGATAGCTTTGAAAGCTGCGGCTGAAGCTACGCTGAACCTGATCCGAGAGTTGCACTGTCATGCCAGCCACTCCGCCCAGCTTTGCCCCGCGCGGAACGGGAAATGAGGACCTTCGACCGTTCGAACACTATCAGAGCGTGAGGCCCATGCGGCATGTTGCGCGTTTGTTGACACGATGCGGTCTCGGGTGGGAACCCAAATACGATCAAAACCCGGATCTGCAGCTGGGCCACGGTCGATCACCGCGCGCAACTCGGCCCGAGCCGACGGGATATCCAGTTCGTCAACATCACCGCTGACGCCCGCGCGACGACAGAATTTGGCAAAGCTGGCCGGAGACAATTGATCTGCCGTTGCGCGGATCATATCGGGCGCGATCCCATGCTCGGCACTTGCCGGGTTCAGCGTGCCGCTGACTGCAACCAAGCGGTCCGGGCGCATCCCTGTTTGGTTCAGCCAATGCGCGGCCGAGGCGACGCCGAAAGAGAAGGCCAGCAAGTCTACGCCGTCGAACCGCGACAAGTCCGGCAGCGGGTCATCCAGCCGGGTATAACGCTCAACGAAAAGCACATTTTCCCCACCTGTGAGGCCAGAAAACGGCGCAGAGCCCAACGCCCACCCCCCGAACACGAGGATCAGATCGGGGTTATCCGAGCGTGCCAGCCAGCGATGCCTCATCCGACCCCTCCGGCGAGATCGACCATGGCGGCAGTGACGCGGCTCAACTCATCAGGCGAGATGATGTAGGGCGGCATGCAGTAAATATTATGCCCAAACGGACGCAACCAGACGCCGGTCTTAGGGGCGAGGCCATGGGCCACGGCAGGATCGACACGGTCCTTCATCTCGATCACGCCGATGGCGCCCAGAACCCGCACATCCGCAACACCGGGCAAGTCACGAGCCGGAGCGAGTTCGACCTGCATCTGTTGCGCGATCCCTGTGACCTCGGCCCGCCAGTCGCGTTGGACCAACTGATCGAGGCTGGCAACACCCGCAGCGCAGGCCAGAGGGTTGGCCATATAGGTCGGGCCATGCATCAGCACTCCGGCCTCGCTTTCGCCGATACCGTGCGCAACCGCCTCGGTCGCGACGGTGGCGGCCAGAGTAATGTGCCCACCGGTCAGGGCTTTGCCGAGGCACAGGATGTCGGGCACCACATCCGCGTGGTCCATGGCAAACAGCTCACCACTGCGGCCAAAGCCCGTGGCGATTTCATCGAAGATCAGCAGCACGTCATGCGCGTCACACAGCGCCCGTGCCCCCTTCAGCCAGTTCGGATGGTAGAAATACATCCCACCCGCACCCTGCACGACAGGCTCCAGGATCAGCCCCGCGATCCTGTCGCCTTTTTCATCCAGCAACTGTTCAAGTGCCCTCAGCCCGTTTTCGGCAGCATCCTCCGACCAGTCTTGATCGAACCGGATTGTCGGGCGCGGCAGAAAATGCTGGATGGACAGAGCGCCCTTGAACAGCCCATGCATCCCGTTCACCGGGTCGCAAACGCTCATCGCTTTCCACGTGTCGCCGTGATAGCCGCCCCGGATGGTGGCGAACTCTGACCGTGCGCTTCGGCCTTTTGCGATCTGGTACTGCACCGCCATTTTCAACGCGACTTCGATGGCGACCGAGCCGCTGTCACTGTAGAAGATGCGATCCAAAACCTCAGGCAGCATTCCGATCAGCCTGCGACCCAGCTCAACGGCGGGCTCGTGCGTCAGACCTCCGAACATAACATGCGGCAGTTGCGCCAGTTGGGCCTGCATCGCCTCGATAATGGCCGGGTGGCGATGGCCGTGAACGGTACACCACCAGGAGGACATGGCGTCGATCACCTGCCCGCCGTCCTCACGCGTCAGCCAGACGCCCTCGGAGCCGGTGATCAGATGCATCGGGCCGGGATCCAGCACATGGGTGTAGGGGTGCCACAGGTGGCGGGCGTCAAACTCCAGCGGGGTCATAGAGCCCTCCGGATCGTATTAAGGTCGATGGTCTGGAACGCATCCGACAGGTTTTCACGGGTCAGATCAGAGAGATAGGGCAGCCGCCCCAAATGGCGGGTCTTGCACATCTGCGCGATGGTTTGTTCGACCTCCGGTTCGGGATCGCCAACGAAGGCAACGCCAACGACATCGCACCCCGCATTGCGTAGGGCCATAAGGGACAAAGCCGTATGGTTGATCGTGCCAAGCGCCGTGCGTGCAACCAAGACCACCGGGGCTTGCCATTGCGCGAAGAGGTCCAGATAGAACACCTGCCGGTTCAGAGGGACCATCACCCCCCCTGCCCCTTCTACAACCAGAGGGCCATCGACCTGCGGCAGCGCCAGTTGGGAAAGGTCGATCTCGACCCCCATTTCCTCGGCGGACAGATGCGGAGAGGCGGGCATGTTCAGACGGTATGCCTCAGGCAGGACCTCGGCCCAAGACAGGTCGCGCACGATGTCGGTGTCGGTCGCATCCTCAAGCCCGGATTGCACCGGCTTCCAATAAGTGCCCCCCAAAGCGGCGGTCAGACCGGCAGAAAACACAGTCTTGCCGACGCCCGTGTCGGTTCCGGTGATGATCAGCGCGCTCATGCGGCCTCCGATTGATATACCGCCAAGGCTTTGAACAGGGACGAGATATCGGCGCGATCCACGTTGCAGGTGATGGATATCCGCAACCGCGACGTTCCGCGCGGTACGGTTGGCGGGCGGATGCCCCTGACATCGAACCCTTGCGTCTGCAAGCCCTGAGCCATCGTCATCGTGCGCGCGTCATCGCCCAGAATGACAGGAATGATCTGACTGTTGAGCGCAGCCTCGGGTATCCCAATTGCGCGCGCCGAATCATGGGCAACGCCAATGTGCTTCTGGGCGGCTTCGACCAGACCTGTCTGAGTAGCTAGCATCCCGAGGGCCGCACGAACCAAAGCAGCATTCAGAGGCGACGGCGCGGTGGCAAAGATGAAGGGCCGCGCGCGGTTGATCAGCGTGTCGATCATGACCTTGGGGCCGCAGATTAGCCCTCCGGCCACGCCCAAACCTTTGCCGCAGGTGTGCAACGTCAACAGAGGACAGTCGAGGTCATGCGCCATCCCCCGCCCCTGAGGTCCGAACACGCCGGTCGCATGGGCTTCGTCCACGACCAAAACGGCGTCTTCTTCCCGCGCCAAGCCCGCCAGATCGGAAAGAGGGGCCAGATCCCCTTCCATCGAATAGACGCTCTCGACTGCGATCCAAATTTGGCCCGCGCCGCCCTCGGTTCGCCACTCCTGCGCCTTTTCACGCGCGTCCTCGATATCATTATGCCGAAACGACCGCTGATCGGCTCGGCATGAGCGCATGCCCTCATGCGCGCTGGCATGAACCAGGGCGTCATATAGAACCAGATCCTCGGCCGCAGGAAGGGCTGCGAAAATCGCCTGATTGGCCTGAAAGCCGCCCCCCATGAACAAGGCAGCCTCGGCCCCGAAAAAGGTGGCTGCCTCGGCCTCAAGCGCTTCATGCTCGGTGTGGTTGCCGCGCAATAACCGCGAGCCGCTAGAGCCAACCGGAACACCGCGCGCCAAGGCTTCTTGCGCGGCCTCTTGCAGTAGTTGCGATCCGGCGAGGCCCAGATAGTCATTCGACGCGAAATCCAACCCCGACGCAGGCGTTAGGACCCGGCGGCGATGCCGGGCCTGCAATGCGCCGAGCATAGATTCGAGCCGAGCAGCAGCCTTCATTCAGCGGCTTCCCGGCCCGCCTGATCGCCGGCTTTCTCGGCCTGTAGACCAAGTTTGGCGAACAGGACCATATCGGTGTCCTCTTCGGGGTTTTCGGCCGTCAGCAGTGTTTCGCCAACGAAGATCGAGTTCGCACCGGCGAAGAAACACATCGCCTGCATCTCGTCGCTCATCTCGCTGCGGCCTGCGGACAGGCGAACGTAAGAGGTTGGCATCAAGATACGCGCCGTCGCGATGATGCGCACAAAGTCGATCGGGTCGATCGGCTCGGCATCGGCCAGAGGTGTGTCGGCCTGCGGCATCAGCATGTTGATCGGAACCGAATCCGGCGCAGGCTGCATGTTGGCCAGCGTCAACAGCATATCGATGCGGTCGCCCGTATGCTCACCCATGCCCAGAATGCCGCCGGAACACACTTTGATCCCCGCTTCCTGCACTCGGTTCATCGTATCGATCCGGTCGGCGAAGGTCCGGGTTGTGATGACTTCGGAGTAGTAGCGCTCGGACGTGTCGATATTGTGGTTGTAGTAGTCCAGCCCCGCATCGCGCAGCTGCACGACCTGAGTGTCGTCCAGCATGCCCAGCGTCATGCAAGACTCCATTCCCATGGCCTTGACGCCTTCGACCATCGCGACCAAAGCTGCCATGTCCCGCGCCTTGGGCTCACGCCAAGCAGCGCCCATGCAGAATCGCGTCGCGCCGCCATCCTTGGCCTTCTTCGCCTCGGTCAGAACACGCTGCACCTCGATCAATTTGGAAGCAGGTAGGGTCGAGCCATTGCGCGCCGATTGCGAGCAATAGGCACAATCCTCGGCGCAGCCTCCGGTTTTGATCGACAGCAGTTTCGAGGTCTGGATTTTGTTGGGATCGAAATGCTCACGATGGACGGTTTGCGCCCGGAACAACAGATCCATCAGCGGAAGATCATGAACAGCTTGCGCGGATTTTTTGGTCCAGCCGGAATGAGGGATGATCATTTTATCTATAAAACTCTCGGCAGCTTGCGTTGCGTCGAGTTTATTATCTACAAAATGTCACGACGCAACCCGGCATGCATCACAAGTTCAATATGACGCATCAATTCGCTGATCGCTGACCGAGGTCTATCCCAGAATACCCGGCAACCGCAGCCCGTGTTCGCGGGCGCAGGCCTTGGCATCCTCATAGCCCGCATCCGCGTGACGCCACACACCTGAGGCCGGATCGTTCCACAAAACCCGCTCCAACCGTTTGGCCGCTGCATCGGTGCCATCCGCGCAGATCACAACGCCCGCGTGTTGGCTGAAGCCCATCCCGACCCCACCGCCATGGTGCAAAGACACCCATGTGGCGCCCGAGGCCGTGTTCACCAGCGCATTCAGCAACGGCCAGTCCGAAACAGCGTCCGAGCCATCCTTCATCGCCTCGGTCTCACGGTTCGGTGACGCCACGGACCCGCTGTCGAGGTGATCCCGACCAATGACAACCGGGGCCTTTAGCTCTCCGGTGCGGACCATTTCGTTGAAGGCCAGCCCGGCCTTGTGACGATCCCCAAGACCGATCCAGCAGATCCGCGCAGGCAGGCCTTGGAAGGCGATACGCTCCTGCGCCATGTCGAGCCAGTTGTGCAGATGGGTGTCCTCGGGGAACAGCTCTTTCATTTTGGCATCGGTTTTGTAGATATCCTCGGGGTCGCCAGACAGGGCGCACCAGCGGAACGGGCCGACCCCGCGGCAAAACAGCGGGCGAATATAGGCGGGCACGAAACCGGGGAAGGCAAAGGCGTTCTCGAGCCCTTCGTCCTGCGCCACTTGGCGAATGTTGTTGCCGTAATCCAGCGTCGGCACGCCCGCGTTCCAGAAATCGACCATCGCAGCAACATGTTGCTTCATCGAGGCGCGCGCTGCGGTTTCAACCGCTTTGGGATCGCTTTCGCGTTTGTCCTTCCACTGAGCCATGGTCCAGCCCAGCGGCAAGTAGCCGTTGACCGGGTCATGGGCGCTGGTCTGGTCGGTGACGATATCGGGGCGCATGCCGCCGGCTTGCATCCGGGCGTAAATCTCGGGGAAGATCTCGGCAGCATTGCCCAACAGGCCGACGGATTTCGCCTCACCCGCCTTGGTCCAGCGGTCGATCATCTCAAGTGCTTCGTCCAGCGTTTCGGCCTTTTCATCCAGGTATTTGGTGCGCAGGCGGAAGTCGATGCTGTCGGGGTTGCATTCAACTGCCAGACAGCAGGCCCCGGCGAAAACCGCCGCCAAAGGCTGCGCGCCACCCATTCCACCCAAACCGCCAGTCAGGATCCATTTCCCGGTCAGATCACCGCCATAGTGCTGACGACCGGCCTCGGCGAAGGTCTCATAGGTACCCTGCACGATGCCCTGCGTGCCGATATAGATCCACGAGCCAGCGGTCATCTGGCCGTACATCATCAGACCCTTCTTATCGAGCTCGTTGAAGTGATCCCAATTGGCCCAATGCGGCACGAGGTTGGAGTTCGCGATCAACACCCGAGGCGCATCCGTATGCGTCCGCACAATGGCCACGGGTTTGCCGGATTGCACAACCAGCGTTTCATCCTCATCCAGATCATTGAGGCTGGCCACGATCGTATCAAAGTCGTTCCACGTCCGTGCCGCGCGCCCGATGCCGCCATAAACAACCAGCTCATGCGGGTTCTCGGCCACGTCCGGATGCAAGTTGTTCATCAGCATCCGCAGCGGCGCTTCGGTCATCCAGCTTTTGGCGTTCAACTCTGGCCCGGTGGGTGGATAGATATCACGGGTGTTCTTGCGAGGGTCGGTCATGATGCAAGCTCCAATGCTGTGTCTTGGACGGCGTCCAGAATGTCGAATAGCCAGCGGCGCAAACGGTCGGCTTTGCGGTCGTCATAGGACCATGGCGGGCGCTCGGTCGTCAGGTAGGAGGATTGGGCCAGCTCCATCTGAATGGCGTGGAGACCCTCGGCCGGGCGGCCATAGTGGCGCGTCGTCCAGCCGCCTTTGAACCTTCCGTTCAAGACGGTGCTATAGGGTGATGAAGCGGCAAACTCATGGGCCGCTGCCTCGATCTCAGGCGCGCAGGTCGTGCCGTTATTTGTGCCCAGATTCATATCGGGCAAAACTCCGTCAAACAGGTACGGAATGGTGCTGCGGATCGAGTGGCAGTCATAGAGGACCGCAATGCCGTGGATCGCCCTAACCCGATCCAATTCGGCGTTTAGCGCTGCATGGTAAGGCGCGTGAAACACGGCGAGGCGATCTGCGATGTCTTTGTCGGATGGCGGCTGATCCCAGACCCCATTCCCATCGAAATCGGTCAGCGGAACCAGTGTAGTCGTGTTCTGACCGGGATAGAGCGACACGCCCGACGGATCGCGATTGGCGTCGATCACATAGCGGTGGAAACTCGCTCGAACCGTCGTCGCCCCGGGCAACAACCCGTCGTAGAGCGTGTGGACATGCCAATCCGTATCCGTCAGCGCCCTGCCCTGCGCGTTCAGCTTGGCCTGAATCTCGGGCGGTACATAGGTGCCCGAATGGGGCAGGCCCAGAACGATGGGGCTGTCGCCTCGGGTGACTTCAAACGGATCCATCACGCGCCCAGCTCTGGCATGGCAACACTTGTGTTTCGCGCTATCTCGCCACTAGAAATCAGGATTGAGGCTGCCTCGATATCCGGCGCGGTATAGCGGTCGTCCCCCAAAGGCGGCACCACAGCGCGTAACCGGGCCATCACGCCTTGTAGCGTCTCACTAGTGGGCAATGGCGCGCGGAATTCGATCCCCTGCGTGGCGCAGAGCAGTTCGACCCCCAGAATACGCTCCAGATTGGTGACCATCTGACCCAGACGCCGCGCGCCATGGGCCGCCATTGAGACATGGTCCTCCTGATTGGCCGAGGTCGGCGTCGAATCCGTCACGCAGGGATTGGCGAGATGTTTGTTTTCGCTCATCAAAGCCGCCGTCGTGACCTCGGCAATCATCAGGCCCGAGTTCAGCCCGGGATTGGGGGTCAGGAACGGCGGCAGATCAAAGCTGAGGACGGGGTCCACGATCAGCGCGATGCGGCGTTGGGCGATGGCTCCGATCTCGGCCACAGCCAGCGCGATCATATCGGCGGCGAACCCAACCGGTTCGGCGTGAAAGTTACCGCCCGAGACGATCAGCCCGGCCTCGGACAGAACCAGAGGGTTGTCGGTGGCGGCGTTCGCCTCAAGCTCAAGCGTCGTGGCGGCTTGTCGGATCACGTCCATTGCCGCACCGACGACCTGCGGTTGGCAGCGGATGCAATACGGGTCCTGCACGCGGGTATCGCCGTCGCGGTGGCTTTCGCGGATCACCGATCCGGCCAGCAGGGCGCGCATGGTGGCTGCGGCCTCAATCTGGCCGCGATGGCCGCGCAAGCTGTGTATTTCAGGCTGCAACGGCGCGGTGGATCCCATGATGGCGTCCGTGGTCAGAGCCGAAGTAACCAGCGCGCTCTGCGCCGCTTGCCACGCCCCGAACAGGCCCGCCAAAGCAAAAGCGGTCGAAAACTGGGTGCCGTTGATCAGCGCCAGGCCTTCTTTCGGGCCAAACTCAACCGGCGTCAGGCCAGCTGCCGCCAGCGCCTCAGCACCCGGCATGACCTTGTCGCCATATTCGGCCTCACCCGCGCCCATCATGACAGCGGCCATATGGGATAGCGGAGCCAGATCACCAGAGGCCCCGACCGAGCCCTGCGCTGGGATCACAGGCGTGACGCCCCTGGCCAGCATCGCCTCAAGCATCGCGATCAACTCCAGTCGCACGCCCGAGGCTCCGCGCCCGAGGCTGAGCAGCTTCAAAACCATCATCAACCGTGCATGCGCCCGCGGGATCGCAGGGCCGACGCCGCAGCAATGCGACAGGATCAGATTGCGCTGCAAGGTCGCCGTATCCTCGGCCGCAATCTTGACATTGGCAAGCTTGCCGAAGCCTGTGTTGACGCCGTAGACTGCGGCCTCACCCGCAGCGGCATCCGCGATGCGCGCGTGGGCAGCCAGAATGCCGGGATGGCATACCGGATTTAGCTGCACGGCGCATTCGTCTAAGAACACCTGCTCCAACTGCGCCAGAGAAACAGCGCCGGGTGTAAGGGTCAGGGTGGTCAAACTGCGCCTCCGAAAATGCGAGCGTGTAGCGGGTTGAAGCCGATGCGATAGGACAGCTCGGCCGGGTGAGTGACGTTCCAGATCGCCAGATCAGCGCGCATGCCGGGTGCAATCTGGCCGCAATCGTGCAAACCCAGCGCGCGGGCCGCGTTGAGGGTCACGCCTTTCAGCGCCTCTTCGGGCGTCATGCGGAACAGGGTGCAGCCCATGTTCATCGCCAAAAGCAGAGAGGTCATTGGGGCAGATCCCGGATTACAATCCGTCGCCAAAGCCATCGGGACATTGTGCTTGCGCAGCAGGTCAATAGGCGGAGATTGCGTTTCGCGCAGGGTATAGAAAGCACCAGGCAGGATCACACCAACCGTGCCCGCGCGCGCCATCGCCGCTGCGCCCTCATCATCGAGATACTCGATATGATCCGCAGACAGTGCGCCATAGCTGGCCGCCAGCTTTGCGCCGCCCAGGTTGGACAACTGTTCGGCGTGCAGTTTGATCGGCAAGCCAAGCTCACGCGCCACATCAAACAACGGCACGAGCTGGTCGGGCAGAAAGGCAATTCCTTCGCAGAAGGCATCAACTGCATCAACCAGCCCCTCGACATGGGCGGCCCGCAGAGTCGGAATGCAAACCTCAGTTATATATTCGTCCGGATTGCCCTTGTACTCCACCGGCACCGCATGGGCGCCAAGGAAACTGGTTACGACCCGCACCGGACGGTGGTCTTGCAAAGTCCGCGCGGCGCGGAGCATGGTCAATTCGGTCTCGCAATCCAACCCGTAACCGGACTTCACCTCGATGACCGAGACACCTTCGGCCAGCATCGCGTCTACACGCGGCAGCGCCTGCGCAACCAAGTCATCCAGACTGGCCTCACGCGTGGCCGTCACGGTCGAGATGATCCCCCCGCCGGCGAGGGCAACCTCTTCATAGCTCGCCCCATTCAAGCGCATCTCAAACTCGACCGCGCGGTGGCCACCGTGGAAAACATGCGTGTGGCAGTCGATCAGAGCGGGTGTCACCAGACGCCCTGCGCAGGACGTCTCGGACAACCCGGCATAGGCTTCGGGCAATGCGGCCTGCGGCCCAACCCATCCGATTTTGTCGCCTTCGATCACAATCGCTGCTGACTCGATCATCCCATAGGGCGCGCCATTCTCCACCATGGTTGCGGCGCTCAAGTCCTTCAGGATGTGGGTTGTAGGCATTTGATTCTCGCAGTGGATGCAATTCTCTCTTTTCTAGTACATTCCAATGTGTTTTATGTCTATCCATAAAATGGAGAGCCGAATGACCATCTTCGCGAAGCGCGCATTGCTACCAACGGGTTGGGCAGAAAATGTCAGGCTGGATCTGAAGGACGGGCACATCGCCACTGTGGTCGCAGGCGCCAAAGCGCAGGACGCAGATGTCACGGTCGACACCCTGTTGCCCGCGCTCGCCAACCTGCACAGTCACGCCTTTCAGCGGGCCATGGCTGGCATGACCGAATACCGACGCGCCGGGCGCGACAGCTTTTGGACATGGCGCGATGTGATGTATCGCTTCACTGCACAATTGACGCCTGATCAGATTCAGGCCATCGCGGCACTAGTCTATATGGAGATGCAGGAGGCCGGGTTCGCTTCAGTCGGAGAGTTTCACTACCTGCACCATCAACCCGGCGGCGCGCCCTATAAGCGGCTGGCCGAGCTATCCGACCGCATCATGGAAGCCGCCGTCGATACAGGCATCGGCCTGACGCATCTGCCCGTCCTCTACTCCTATGCCGGGGTCGGAGAAGTCCCCTTGGAACCCGGCCAACAGAGGTTCGGCAACGACGTGACGCGTTTCCTGCGACTGGTGGACGAGGCCAAAGCGGCCAGCGCTTCACTTCCCAAGGATGTCCGGGTCGGTATTGCCCCACATTCGCTGCGCGCGACCTCACCCGCCGATCTGAAAGAAGTGCTGAGCTATCACACCGGTTTGGTCCATATCCATATAGCCGAGCAACCCAAGGAGGTTACGCAGGTGCAGGCTGGCCTGGGCGCGCGCCCGGTCGAATGGCTGCTGGGCAATGCCCCGGTCGACAGGCAGTGGTGCTTGATCCACGCCACCCACATAACGGATGAAGAGACGCGCGCATTGGCGGCCTCCGGCGCTGTCGCTGGCCTTTGCCCAATCACAGAGGCCAATCTGGGCGACGGCCCGTTCAATGGCGCGACGTATCTGGCCGCAGGCGGCGCATTCGGTGTGGGATCGGATTCGAACGTGCGGATTTCACTGACCGAGGAGCTTCGGATGCTGGAGTACTCCCAACGCCTGCACGACCTGTCGCGCAACGTGCTGGTGGTTGGCGAAGGGTCCGTCGGACAAGCCCTCTATTGCGGAGCCGCGACGGGTGGAGCGCAAGCGCTGGGCCGAAATGCGGGGCAGATCGCCGAGGGCGCTTTGGCCGACCTCGTTGCAATCGACAGCAGTGATCCGGCGCTGTGCGCTTTGCGACCGGACCAGTTGCTGGACGGGCTTGTGTTTGCCGCGCAAGACAGGGTTGTGACCGACCTCTGGTCGGCTGGACGACATAAGGTCAAGGAGGGGCAACACGTAGCACGCGACCAGATCGTGACGCGATACAGAAAAGCCATAGCCGAGATACTGCCTCACTTGTAACGCTCGGCATCCTCTTTACGCGAGGGTCACCTGCGATACATATTATGAATAATCTTATTGAGGAAACGGGATCAGATCTTGACGGAACAGAAGAACATCGGTTTTCAGGATATCCGTGACGAGGTGATCAACCGTATCCAAAGCCGCATCTGGCCTCAGGGAAGTTTGCTTCCGACCGAGCTGGAACTGGCCGCCGAGTTCGGCTGCGCCCGCGCCACCGTGAACCGCGCGCTGCGCGAATTGGCGGAACAGGGCATCATCACCCGCAAGCGCAAAGGCGGCACCCGGGTCGTCACGACCCCGGTCAAACAGGCAAAACTGCCAATCACCGTTGTCCGCCAGACGATCGAGGAGATGAATGCCGAATACCGCTATGCGCTTGTCAGCCGCACGCAGATCGACTGCCCCGCGTGGCTGCAGGCCAAGCTGGGCCTGCAGGAAGGCGCGCAAATCCTGCATTTGCAGTGCATGCATCACGCCGACAACCGCCCCTTTCAGTTTGAAGAGCGTTGGATCAGCGTTGATGCCGTACCTCACGTGGTTAACGAGAGCTTTCTTACCACCGGCCCCAATGAATGGCTGCTATCCGAGGTTCCCTTTTCCAATGCTGAGATCGCCTTCTCGGCGGTTCCGGCCACCGGGCAGTTGCAGGACTTTCTGTCAGTGCCACCGGGCACACCGTTGTTCCAACTGGAACGCACGACATGGTTCCAAAGCAAACCGGTCACATTCGTCAGAATGACCTTCCATCAAGGTTATCAGATGCGGACGACGTACTAACCCCTTTGCCGAAAACGCTCAGACCGTCGCTGGCTGTTTCGGCGGATCAACTTCCTCGGGTTGATAGGTCGGGATCACTCCGATCGGGGGTTTTTCGCAAATGTATTCTCCGATCCGCGCCAGCATCGGTTTGCGCGGGCAATTCGGTCGCGTCGCCGCCCCCAGATCGCGCAGATGGCCTGGCGCTTGGAACGGAATAAAGCAAAGCGGCCAGTTATCCCGCTTGAACTGCTCGGCGGCCAGAGCAGAGACAATCGTACAATCGTCTGAGTGGCAGATATGACGGCAGATCGTCTCGAACCGCAAAGCGGTCAGATCAAAGCGCTTACTGATACGGCTGGTGGGATCCTGCTTGGGCAACCGATCTTCCAGCGCATAGCCGAAGCTATGGGGCAAACGGATGAAATCATGCACTGGCACCTCATCGGCAGAAATCGAAGGCAGAGTATGCAGCGGATGCCCCTCGCGCAGCGCCAGAAACAGAGGCTCGGACCAGATCGAGGTGAAATCCAGCGCGTCGCTGTTGTTGATCTTGGCCACCAGCGCCAGATCCAAAGTGTGGTCTTCGACCATCTGCAACATGTTTTGCGGCAAGTCTTCGATCATTGTCACCCGCATGCGCGGAAACAAAGTGCTGAACAGCTCTGAGAAATACTGCGTCAGATATGGGGCCAGTGTGGGAGTCATGCCGATGGTGAAGGGCACCGCCTCGGGGTCGCGGAACTCGGTTGCTGTGTCACGGATCTTTTGCGCGTCATTCAGCATCCGAGTTGCGATGTCAACGATCCGCGCGCCGCAGGCTGTCGGGCGGACCTCATTGTTCAGGCGCAGGAATAGCTCGACCCCCAGCTCCTGTTCGAGTTTCTTGATCTGGTTGGACATTGCCGGCTGAGACACGTTGCAGGCCGAAGCGGCCTGACTGAACTGGCCGTGCTTGGCGATGGCAATGACGTATTCCAAGTCTCTCAGGTTCATGGTGGGGCAATTCAAACAAATAAATAGACCAAGGTACCTGTGACACTACGCGCTGCCCTCTTGTTTCAGAAGCCCGGACAGTGGTTTGAGGTGAATTTGACCCCCACAATTCGTCACAAATAGGTGAAACTTAGTCATCAAATAAGTGAGCGACCCGCGTTTTCCCATCGCATCGCCGTTTGAATCAAGGCTGCGGCCCGTGAAGACTTCACGAAATTCGTGACTATTCGCGCTGGTTATACCCCCGATTTGGACCATGAATTTCCGCTGACCACGGTCCAGGCCTACTGATTTGTTTCGTCGGTTGCCCGATCGAATGGGCCACCTGCATCACGCAACAAACCAGACGGAGTGACCCATGCTGTCCCAATTCGTAGAAAGCCTGCGCGCCCGTCTCTTGACCACGTCAACACTGGCGCAAGAGACCACACGTGACGGCCAAACCCTTTTCAACAACTTCTTCCAGAACTCGATCGTGGATGACACGCCCGCCTTTGTTCTGGCCAATGACTTTTCACGCCTGCTGAACTTTGGCGAGATCGTCACCAATAACGCCGTCGCAGCCGTTCAGGCGCAGGGCGAGGATGTTGACGTATTCAACTTCCGCTCGGGCGTCATTGAGGCGAATAACGGCCCCGATGCACTGGCGACCGGCGTTCAGGTCACCGGCAGCGCAGCCGTGCGCAACTTCGGTGAGATCTCGGGCGACTTTAACGGTGTTCAGTTTGCAGACCCTGACAGCTCGGGCAGCCTGGACAATTTCCGTGGTGGTGTGATCTCATCCGACAGCCGCGCCGTGGACATTCAGGGCCAGGGCATTGATGTTCGCAACTTCGGCGACATCCTTGGCACCGGAGATCAGCGCAACGGCACGATCTACACCAACAGCACCGCCGAGGATATCTCGATCTCGAACTTCACGGGGGGAACCGTGGATGCCGGTGAGGGCAATCAGGGCGCCGGGATCTCGCTTCAGGTCGGGGATGAGGTTGGCGACCGTGTGGAAACCGATATATTCAACGGCTTTGGCGGCACCATTCAGGGCCGTGGTCAGGCGGCGTCGAACACCGGTCTGGCCGGTGACGGTATCCGCATCAACAACGGTGCCGAAGGTACGATCCTCGAGACCGAGATCCTCAACAGCGGGCTGATCACATCAGAAAGCACCCAAGGCACCGCAGCCGGTATCCGCATCGCAGATGGCGCAAGCGCCGAGGGCGAGATCCTGAACACCTCGACCGGGGTGATCGAAGGTGCTGCAAACGGGCTCTACATCGGTCAGGGCACGCATGATCTGGATGTTCTGAACTTCGGCACGATCCAATCCGACAGCCGCGCGGTGAATATCGACGGCACGGGTGTGAACCTAGTGAACGGCGGCGATATCCTTGGCACGGACAGCCAGCGCAACGGCACCGTCTATGCCGACGGCACCGCCGATGATTTCGCAGTCGACAACCTGGTCACCGGCACGATCGACGCGGGTGAAGGCAATGAAGGGTCGGGCTTTGGCGTTGAAATCGGCGGAACTGCGGATGGCGCATCCTCGTTCACGCTGGACAATGCCGGCACCGTTCAGGGTCGCGGTAATGCAGCGGCAGGCTCCAACGCGGCAGGCGACGGTATCCGGGTCGGCAATGTGGGCAACATTGGCGTCACCGATGCGGTCATCAACAACTCGGGCACTATCGACTCGGAGGGTGCAAACGGCACCGTTGCCGGTGTGCGTTTCGTCAACGGTGTGTCCTTCCAGGGTGAGTTCAACAACTCGGGCCAGATTTCGGGCGTTCAGAACGGCGTCTATTTCGGCAACCCGGTTGCCGGTGAAGGTGCGGATCACACCGGTGGTGTGTTCAACAACCTCGAAACCGGGGTGATCTCGTCCGACAGCCGCGCGTTCAATATCGACGGCATCGGGTTGGAAGTGAACAACGCAGGCGAGATCGTCGGCACCGACAGCCAGCGCAACGGCACCGTCTATGCTGATGGCACTGCGCAAGACTTCACCTTCAACAACAAAGAAACCGGCGTCGTCGATGCGGGTAAAGGCAATGAAGGTTCGGGCTTTGGCGCCGAGATCGCAGGCGAGAATGCGTTCACGCTGAACAATGACGGTCTGATCCAGGGTCGCGGCAACGCGGCGGCGGGCACCAATGCCGCAGGTGACGGTATCCGCATCGGCAATGTCGGCAACGCTGGCACGTTCACCGGCTCCATTACCAATGCAGGCACCGTCCTGTCGGAAGGTGCAAACGGAACCGTCGGCGCGTTCCGCGCGGTGAACAACGTCAACTTCCAGGGCCAGTTGGTCAACGAAGAAGGCGGTGTTTTCGCGGGTGTACAAAACGGCGTCTACTTCGGGACCGGCGATCACACGGGCGGCTCGTTTGTGAACCGTGGAACAGTCACGTCGGACAGCCGTGCGGTGAACATCGATGGCGAAGGGCTTGAGGTCGTCAACGAAGGCGAAATCCTGGGCACCGGCAACCAGCGCAATGGCACCGTTTATGCCGATGGCACTGCCGACAACTATACCTTCAACAACACCGGTCTGGTTGATGCGGGTCTGGGCAACAACGGCTCGGCCGTGTCGCTGCAAACCGGCGATGTCGAAGGCGATATCGTGTCGGCGGCGGTTCTGAACGAAGGCACCCTGCAAGGTCGCGGCGACGCGGTTGAGGGCAATCAGGTCGGTGATGGCCTGCGCCTGTTTACCAGCCAGTCCGAAGCCGGATTTGCCGGAGTAGTCGTCAACGCAGGCCTGATCGCAGGGTCCGAGACCTCGGACGCCGCCGCAGGTATCCGCGTTGACGGTGGCCTGAACCTTCTTGGGGCGATCCTGAACGAAGGAGAGATCCGCGGAACGGTCAATGCAATAGACGCTTCGGATGCGGGTGACGTGACCATCGTCAATGACGACGAAGGCGTGATCAACGGCAACGTTCTACTGGGTGCTGGCGATGACATCTTTGTCGATCTGGGCACCACCAACGGCAATATCGATGGTGGCGCAGGCGACGACGTTCTGATCGCTGGCGATGCGGACAATGTTCTGACCGGTGGTCTGGGCAATGACTTCATCGACGGTGGCGACGGCATCGACACGGCCGATTTCTCGGATCTGGATGTCGCGGTCGAGGTGCAATTGGGCGCCAATGGCAATGGCACAGCAACACGCGACACGGGCTTCAATGTCTCGGTCAAGGACGCCGTGGTCTCTGCCCCCGGTCAGTTCGGAGCGGATATCGCCAATGGTGCGGCTTTTGTGGAACAGGCGCTTCAGGGCAACCTGTACTACAACATCCACACATCGGATTTCCCCGGTGGTGAAATCCGCGGGCAGCTGCTGGTGGACAGTGTCGAGACCGAGCATGGCATCCGCACCGTCACCCTGAGCGGCGGTCTGGACGCGGCGCAGGAACCGGGACCGACCTCGGACAGCGAAGCCACTGGCGAGGCCTCTCTGGTCATCACCCAGAACCTGAATACAGGTGAGGTGACCTATTCCAGCGAGCTGAGCGTTGTGGGCCTTAACGAAGCCGACCTGAACACCCCGATCCCGGGTGTTGTCTCGGCCATCCATCTGCACAACGCGCCGGCTGGTAACAATGGCCCGGTCGTGCAGGACACGCTGGTGGATGCGGGTGCCACGCTGGACGTGAACGCCACAGGCGGCACAGGTGTCATCGGTCAGGACGTCATCGACAACCAGATCGAGGTCGATGTTCTGCAGTCGATTGAGAATGTGATCGGGTCCGACGATGGAGACATCATCATCGGCAGCGATCTCGACAACAAACTCAGCGGTGGTGACGGCGATGACCTGATCTCGGGTGAGGGTGGCAATGACATCCTGATCGGTGGCGCAGGCTCGGATACCTTCACCTTCGGCGCGAACTTCGGGGATGACGTGATCCAGGACTTCGAAGTTGGCCTCGACCAGCTGCAGTTCGGTGACTTCGGTCCCGACTTCGGCGGCGCGGTGAATGTCGCTCAGGATGGCAACGACGCTGTGATCTCGTTCGGAACCGAAGGCTCGGTCCGTCTGGCGGGCGTCAACACCACCGACCTGACCGAAGACGACTTCGTCGCTTAATCGAAAACGGACGGGGCGGGTCACACCGCCCCGTTTGCCAAACCGGAAAAGGGCAAGACGATGTTTCAGAAATCCAACCCCGTACAAACCGCATGGGCCTCGTTGCGCAAAGGGTTTGTTGCCGTCGCTTTCTTCAGCCTGTTTCTCAACCTGCTGATGCTGGCCGGGCCGCTTTACATGCTGCAGGTCTATGACCGGGTCCTGACCAGCCAGAATGTCGACACGCTGATCGCGCTGACCCTTTTGCTGGGCGGCGTCTTTGTCGTGATCGCCTGTCTCGACCTGATGCGGATGCGCATCCTGGGCCGTCTGGCCGCCCGGTTCGAGATGGCCGTCGGCGCGCCTGTTCTGGGGGCCGCCATGCGCCGCCGGGTTCAGGGCGAGGCACAAAGCGCCGAGAATCTGGTCGATGACGTCAACGGATTTCGTGAGTTCATCTCGGGCTCGACCCTGACCGCTTTTTTCGATGCGCCGTGGATCCCGATCTACCTGCTGGTCCTTTATGTCCTGCACCCGCTGCTGGGTCTGCTGGGACTGGCCGGAGCCGTCACCCTGACCGTCATGGCGCTGATCAACAACGCCCGCGCGCAAAAACCGATGCGAAACGCGGCCGAGGCCCGAGGGCGCTCGGACGCGCTGTTCAAGACCTCGGATCGCAATGCTGAACTGGTCCACGCGCTGGGCATGAAATCCGATCTGGTGCGCCGCTGGACCGCCCTCCAAATCGACGCCCACGCGCACAAAACACGCGCAGCTGATCGTATCGCCGGTTTTTCGGTATTGTCGAAGACCATTCGCATGGGCCTGCAATCAGCCATTCTTGGCCTGGGCGCGGCCCTTGCCATTACAGGCGAATCCACCGCTGGCGTCATGATCGCCGCCACCATCGTGTTAGCACGCGCGCTGGCGCCGATTGATCAGCTCATCGGCCAATGGCGTGGTTTTCTGGCCGCGCGCGGTTCCTACGCCAAGATCAAAGCGCTGACAGAGGAGTTCGCCGAAGACGCTTCCAATCTGCATCTGCCGCGCGCCTTCAAAACGCTGGACGCGAAAATCGCTCAAGCCGGGCCGCCGCGCGCGATCAATGCCACCATTCGGGGTATCGACTTCGATCTGGCCGCGGGCGACGTTCTGGCTGTCATTGGCCATAGCGGCTCTGGCAAGACGACGCTGGGTAAGATGCTGGCCGGGATCTGGCACCCGCAACGGGGTGAGGTTCTGCTGGATGGCAGCCCGATGTCGAAATGGAACGCCGAGGATCTGGGCAAACAGATCGGCTACCTGCCGCAGGATGTCGAGCTATTCGACGGCACGATCCGCGAAAACATCGCGCGCTTTTCGGTCGCCATCGACGACGCTGAGGTTTTCCGCGTCGCGCAGGAGGCTGGCATTCACGAGATGATCAGCGCCCTGCCCGAAGGATATGAAACGCGCATCGGTCAGGGGTTCTTCCTGTCCGGCGGTCAAAGACAGCGTTTGGCCCTGGCCCGCGCGCTCTATGGTGATCCGTTTGTGCTGGTACTGGACGAACCGAACTCGGACCTGGATGCCGAAGGGGAACAGGCCTTGCGCGATGCCATTCTGGCCACTCAGGCCCGTGGCGCCATCGCCATCGTAATGACCCACCGCCCCGCAACCTTGCAGGCCGCCAACAAGGTCATGGTCATGCGCAACGGGTCCCAGACCCAGTTTGGCGACAAGGACGACGTGCTGAAAGTCAATCGCCGCAATGTTCTGGATAGCTCGGGCAAGGGCACCCGCCCGACCCCTCAGCCAGTTCCCGAAACGCAAATCACAGGAGCAGCCCAATGACACAGATTGTCCCGCACAACGCCTCTCGCAATGCGCTGTCGCTGAATGAGGCAGAGTTCATCGACATCTCGGACGCCTCCCCTCGGATCGGCCGCTATGTCTGGGTCGGCGTGATCACCCTGATGGCCTTTGTCGGAGGCAGCGCCTACTGGGCCTTCGCCTCGAAACTAGACGGGGCGGTGGTTGCCCCTGCCTCTTTCGTGGTCGAAGGCGATCGCAAAACGGTCGAGCATCTGGACGGCGGCATCATCCGCGACATCCTGATTGCCGACGGAGATTTCGTTCAGGCCGGTCAGCCCCTGATCCGGCTGGACAGCACCGATATCGACGTCGACCTGAATGTGCTGGGCAGTCAGATGGGTGAGCTTTCGGTGCGCCGCGCCCGCCTGCTGGCACAGATGAGCGGTCAAGATCGGTTTGATGAGGTCTCGGCCATGGTTGGCTTTCAGGCGGGAATGGAGCGCCTGCACTGGGCATCCGCATATCTGACGCAGAAGCAGCTATTTGACGCCGAAGCCCGCGCCCGCCAGACCGAAACCTGGATCAATGAGCAGCGGATTTCGGGCCTGAAAGATGAGGCCCAAGGGCTGGTCGAACAGCGCGTCAGAACCCAGAACCAGATCGAGATCACTCTAACCGAACTGGACAGCCTACAGACCCTTCTGGACAAAGGGTTGGTGGCAGCCACCCGCGTCAGCTCACGCCAGATTGAGCTGCAGCGGCTCTACGGTGTCGATGCCTCGTTGCGCACGCAGATCGCGCAGGCCGAAAATCAGGTCAGAGAACTGGAACTGACGCTGATCAGCCAGCAAAAGCTGCGGGATGAGGTGATCGCGGGTGAGCTTGCGGTGGTTGAAGCGCAGCTTGATCTCGTGCGCCCGCAATATGCAGGCACCTCCGAGCGTCGCAAGCGGATCGAGCTGTTGGCCCCGACCAGCGGGCGGGTGGTCAATCTGGCGGCCTCGACCACGGGCGGAGTCATTCGTCCGGGCGAACACATCATGGACATTGTCCCGGCGGATCAGGTGCTGATTGTCGAAGCACGGGTCAAAACCGGTGATATCGACAAGCTGCGGATCGGCCAGTCCACCCGCATCCGCTTGTCGGCCTTTGCACAGGCAGATGTCCCCGAGGCCAGTGGCAAGATCTTCGACATCTCGGCCGACGCGTTGGAAGACGAACGCACGGGCGAGCCCTACTACAAAGCGCGGGTCAAACTGGACGACCAGCAGCCCAAAGCGGTGGCAGCGCTGGAACTGGTGCCCGGCATGCCGGCTGATCTGTTCGTCAATACCGGCGAGAGGGCCGTGATCGCCTATTTGTCACAGCCCATCAGTGACCGGTTGGCCAAAACTTTTATTGAGTGAGTGGGTACTCAGGTAACGAGTAAAATTTCAACCAGTGGGAATGGTCTGCAGATGGGGCTGCAGGCCATTTCACTTCGTCACACGCCGTAGCGGGCCATGAACATGTCGACAGCTTGCAGGGCAACCTCGTCGATCTCGGCCTGGGAGAACTCTTCCTGAATGCCAAAGGCAGCGCGCAGCCATAGGCGCACTTTGCACAGCTCGGCGAATTGCTCGGCCGCGATCGTCACGTCCTCGATTACCAATTCGCCCTTGGCGACGGCCTTTTCCAGATACTCGACCATCTTGCGCTGACCGTTCTGAGGCCCAGCTTCGTAAAAGACGCGTCCAAGTTCCGGGAAACGATCCCGTTCAGCCACGCAAACGCGGAAAATCTGGCGATTGAAGTCCGACACGAAAAAGCTGACCAACTGCGTCGCGGTAATCGTCAGAACCTCACGCACGGGTTTGGTTTCGTCGATCATCGAGATCACACGCTCAGCCATGCGGCGGCACTCAGTTTGCGCAACCTCGATAAACAGCAGGCGCTTGTCGGGGAAATAGCTATACAGCGTCGCCTTCGAAACACCCGCCGCCCGCGCGATGTCATCCACACTGGCCCCCTCGAACCCATCCGCGAGAAAAACTTCTCGGGCCCCGCGCAGAACCTGGTCGAATTTTCGGCCGGTGCGCAGGATGGTGGCGGATTGGGTCATGATGGCTCCTTCAGCGGGTTGTGGATCGAATTTATAAACCGATCTGTTCAGACACAAGGATTCTTGGTGTTTTCTGACGGGCCGTCACCCAAAACGCCGTTCGATCCGTGACTTGCAGGTCGCGCAATCCATGCTAGGAGGGTACCCATGGTCGAGATTTTTCTGCGCACCCTTCCCTTCTTCGTGATCATCGGCCTGGGTTACTGGGCCGGGCGCACGCGGTTCTTCACAGAGGAAGCCACCGCCTATCTGACGAAATTCGTCTTTTTCTTTGCCCTGTCGGCCATGCTGTTCCGCTTTGCCGCCACCCTACCCTTTGCTGAGATTTTCAACGGGCGGCTGATCATCGGTTATCTGATTGGCACACTGGCGGTCTATGCTCTGGCGTCGCTGGTGGCTTGGATACGGGGCCTCGACATCCCTACCGCCGCGGTTGAGGCCCAGTGTGCCGCCATCGGCAATGTCGGCTTTCTGGGCCTGCCCATGCTGGCTATGCTGCTGTCCGAGGCCGCGATCGGACCCGTCATGCTGATCCTTGCGGTGGATCTGGTGGTGTTTTCCTCACTGATTGTGATCCTAATCAATGGCGGCCGGGACGGAAAGCTGACGGTCAAAACGCTGCGCCTGATCGGGGTCGGGTTGCTTAAGAATCCGATGATCGTGTCGATCTCGGCCGGATTGATCTGGTCGGCGCTGCAGATCCCGGTCCCCGGTCCGATGAACGATTTTCTGACTATTCTGGGTGGGGCCGCAACGCCCGGAGCACTGTTCGCAATTGGCGCCTCGCTGGCTGGGAAATCGGCCGAGCGGGTTCAAATCGCGGGCTGGCTGAGCATTTGCAAGCTGATCGTCCACCCCGCCTGTGTTGCCGTCGCCCTGCTTTGGCTGGTTCCAGTCGATACCTTCTCGGCCACGGTTGCGATTGCCGCCGCTGCGCTACCGGTTGCGGGCAATGTCTACATGCTGGCGGCGCATTACGGGGTTGCACCTCATCGCGCCTCGGCGGCGATCCTGCTGTCTACGGCGGCCAGTATTCTGACGGTTCCGCTGATCATCGGATGGCTTACCGCTTTGTGAGCGTGCAACCCCACCAAAAAGTCATGCACATGGCCGCCGCCGCACTTTACGCGGCGTCCTTAGGGCGATAGCCATGGCGCGACCCTAGATTAAGGACTCGACCAGATGGAAACCCTTTCGGAAAATGCCTGTTTTGGTGGTGTGCAAGGTGTCTACCGCCATGCCTCGACCGCCTGCCAATGCGATATGACCTTTGGCCTGTTTCTGCCCGCCGAGGCCAAGGACGGCCCCGTTCCGGTTTTGTGGTACCTGTCTGGCCTGACCTGCACCCATGAAAACGCGATGACCAAGGCCGGTGCACAGGCCTGGGCCGCCGAACAGGGCATCGCCATCGTGTTCCCCGACACATCGCCCCGTGGCGAAGGCGTCGCCGATCACGAAGACTATGATCTGGGCCAAGGCGCGGGTTTCTACGTCAACGCAACGCAAACCCCTTGGGCCCCACATTTCAACATGTGGGACTATGTGGCCGAGGAACTGCCCGCACTGATCGCCGAGAATTTTGCCATCGACATGGAACGTCAGGCCATCACCGGCCATTCGATGGGTGGCCATGGTGCGCTGACTCTGGCGATGAACCTGCCGGGGCGCTATCGCTCGGTCTCGGCCTTTGCGCCCATTTCGAACCCGACCGGCGCGGATTGGGGCCGCAAACAGCTGAGCGCCTATCTGGGCGATGATGAGGCCGTTTGGGCCAAGCACGACGCCTCGCTCCTGATGAAAGAGGTCGGTTTTGACGGCCCTGTCCTGATCGACACCGGTGCGAACGACCAGTTCATCGACCTCCTGCGCCCCGAAACTTTGGCTTCGGCCATCGCCGAGCGCCGCCAGCAGGCGACCTATCGTCTGCAACCAGGCTATGACCATTCCTATTTCTTTGTGTCCACCTTCATGGAAGACCACATCACGTTCCACGCCGAAGCGCTGTACGGAGACTGAGGCATGAGCAAGTATGACTATGACCTGATCATCATCGGGTCTGGCCCTTCGGGCCGGTCGGCAGCGATTCAGGCGGGCAAGCTGAAGCGTCGGGTGCTGGTAATCGACCGGCACGACCGTTTCGGAGGTGTGTCCGTACATACCGGCACGATCCCGTCCAAGACCCTGCGTGAAACCGTGCTGAACCTTTCGGGCTGGCGCGAGCGCAGCTTTTACGGCCGCTCCTACCGGGTCAAGGAACAGATCCGCGCCGAGGATCTGAAGGCCCGGCTGCACATGACACTCGACCACGAAGTTGACGTGCTAGAGCATCAGTTCAACCGAAACCATGTAGATACTCTGAACGGGCTGGCCTCGTTCACGGGCCCGCATGAGATCGAAGTGGCGACGGATAGCGGAGAGAAAACCCGCCTGACCGCTGCAAAGTTCCTGATTGCGACCGGAACCAAGACCTATCGCCCGGACTATGTGCCTTTCAACGGCAAAACCGTTGTGGATGGCGATGAATTCCTTGAAATGGCCGAGATCCCTCGGTCGCTTGTCGTAATCGGTGCCGGGGTGATCGGCGTTGAATACGCCACAATGTTTTCGGCCCTGGATGTCCGTGTCACCCTGATCGAGCCGCGCGACACCTTCCTGGATTTCATTGACAAACGGCTGATCCACGATTTCACACATCAGATCCGCGAAAATGGCGTGGATCTGCGGCTTGGCTCGGCCGTCGAAAAGATCGAAGATGCGGGCGAGCATGTCGAGGTCACCCTTGAGAATGGCCGTCACGTCCGGGCCGAGATGCTGTTGTTTGCTGCCGGTCGGATGGGCGCGACCTCAACGCTGAATCTGAAAGCTGTGGGTGTGGAAACAGATCACCGCAACCGGATCAGCGTGGATCGCAAGACCTACCAGACCGAAGTGCCGCATGTCTACGCTACGGGAGACGTGATCGGGCACCCTTCGCTGGCCTCGACCTCTCTGCAACAGGGGCGCGTGGCGGCCTGTCACGCGCTTGAAACCCCAACCTTGCCGGAAAGCCCTTGGTATCCGTACGGGATCTACTCCGTGCCCGAAATCTCGACCTGCGGCATGTCCGAGGAAGAGTTGCAGGAGCGCGGCATCCCCTATGAGGTTGGCGTGGCGCGGTTCCGCGAAACCTCGCGCGGGCATATTATGGGGTTGGAACATGGCATGTTGAAGATGCTGTTTTCCCTGAAAACCCGCCGGGTGCTTGGTGTGCAGATCGTAGGCGAAGGCGCGACGGAGCTGATCCATATTGCCCAAGCCGTACTGAACCTGAAGGGCACCGTGGACTACTTCGTGCAGAACACGTTCAACTATCCGACGCTGGCCGAGGCCTATAAGATCGCGGGTCTGGATGCCTTCAATCGGATGCCGATCCCTGAAGAGTTCAAGGTCAAGAAAAAGGCTGTTGAACCTGCAAAGAAAGAGGCGAAAAAAGCGTGACAACGCTCTATGTCGATGGGGACGCCTGCCCGGTTAAAGCTGAGGCTGAGCGGGTCGCGACCCGACACAAAGTGCCTATGGCGCTGGTATCGAATGGCGGGCTACGGCCATCGGCAAACCCTCTGGTACAGGTCGTCATTGTCGCCGAGGGCGCGGATGAGGCGGACAAATGGATCGCCGAGCGCTGCGGTTCCGGAGATGTCGTGGTCACCTCGGACATCCCGTTGGCCGCCAAGTGTGTCGAGGCCGGTGCCCGTGTGCTACGGCCCAACGGTGAGGCTTTCACTGCCGCCAATGTCGGCCAGCAACTGGCGATGCGCGACTTGATGGCGGATTTGCGCGCGGCTAGCCCTCTGGGCACAGGGGGTAGTGGCAAACCGTTTGGAAAGGCCGATCGCTCGCGTTTCTTGGATGCGTTGGAGCGGGAATTGCGGGCGGCGCAACGCAGCTGACCCTCCCGCCAGTTAAGGACTCATCAAAGATGCGCCCTCGCCTGTTGGGCTAGGCAGCGCGTGCCGCGCTGCGGGTGCGACCAGCTATGCAGCCGCAGGGGTTGGACCTCGGTTCTCGCGAATGGGCAAGTGGACAATTGCGCTGAACGCGCCCACGGCGACCCCGATCCACCACACCATCGTATAGTCGCCATAGATGTCGTACATCCGACCACCCAGCCAAACGCCGAGGAACCCTCCGATCTGGTGGCTCAGGAAGATGAACCCATAGAGTGTGCCCATATAGCGTAGGCCATACAGATGCGCGACGAGGCCCGATGTCAGCGGAACGGTTGCCAGCCACAGAGATCCCATAACGATCGAGAAGACGATCACAGACGTGGGCGTGATTGGCATCAGGATGAAGGCCGCGGCTGCCAGAGTGCGCGCGGTGTAGATTGCAGCCAGCAGGTACTTCTTGGGGAAGTGGTTCCCGGCCCAGCCAGCCAACAAAGTGCCACCGATATTTGCCAGGCCGACCAGCGAAATTGCCACAGCACCAAGGGCCGATGTCGTTGTAATCCCGAGGGAATGCAGGACACCACCGGGTTGGATCGGACCGCACATCTCAGTGACAAAGGCTGGGAAGTGCGCGGTGATGAAGGCCAGTTGGTAGCCGCAGCTGAAGAACCCTAGGAAGATCAGTGCATAAGATGGGTCTCGGAACGCGCGACCGAGGATCTGGCTCATGCTCTCTTCTAGCTCGGCTTTGCTAACCGGTTGCGGGGCCCGCATGAAGGGCAGTGTCAGCACAAGCGCAAGGATTGCGACCGCGAAGACAACGAAAACCTGTTGCCATGGCAGAAAGCTGAGCAACCATTCCGCTGTTGGGGCACCGATCACCTGACCAAAGCTGCCCGCCGCCGTAACGATCGCCAGCGACATTGACCGGTTCTTGTCGGATGAAGCCCGCCCGACCACGGCCAAGACGACTCCGAACCCGGTGCCAGCGATGCCGAAACCGACCAGCCACGCATATATCTGATGGCCGAATGGTGTGACTGACCACGCGGAAAGGACCATACCTGCCGCATAAGTCAACGCGCCCAGAATGATTGCCTTGCGATCTCCGACTTTTTCGGCGATGGCGGCAAAGATCGGCTGACCAATCCCCCAAGCCAGGTTCTGAATCGCAATCGCAAGCGAAAAATCTGTCCGCAGCCAGCCGAACTCAGAGGCGATCGGGATCTGGAACACCCCGAACGAGGCACGCACCGCGAAACTGACTGTAATGATGATACAGCCCACGATCAGAATTGGATTCAGCAAACGTGCGGAGTGCGGCATGGGGACCTCAGACAAACAAGTTTTGCGACGCTACTGTTTTTCGTCGCCCCGTCAATTCAGTAGATTTGCGGTTCGACATAAGGAAAATTGATGCGTGCCTGAAAATGCCCGCTTTTCAACGCGTAGTGCGGGCGCTATGGCTCAAACCCATGACGGATTTGATTTCGCTGTATGATGAACGTATCTCCAATGGGTCTCTGACGCGGGATGACGCGCAGGAAGCTGTTCTGCCGCATTTTGAACGTATCAGGGCCGAGTTGAGCGCACCGGTGAAGCGAGGCTTGTTCCGCAAGGCTCCGCCACCACCCAAAGGGTTGTACTTGTGGGGCGGGGTTGGGCGTGGGAAGTCCATGCTGATGGATATGTTCGTCGATGCGCTGGAAGATATACCGGCGCGGAGGGTGCATTTTCACGCGTTCATGCAGGAAATCCATGCGGGTATGCACAAGGCACGCAAGGATGGTGTTGAAGACGCGCTGGCTCCGGTCGCGCAGGAGGTCGTGAAATCGGTCAAGCTGCTGGCGTTTGACGAAATGCAGATCACCGATATTACCGATGCAATGATCGTCGGACGCCTGTTTGATCTGCTACATGCGGGGGGTGTGGTCATCGTAACGACCTCGAATCGGCATCCGGATGACCTGTACAAGGACGGTTTGAACCGACAGCTGTTTTTGCCCTTCATAGCCCATATCAAAGAGCAACTTCAGGTGTGGGAGCTGGTCTCACCGACCGACTACCGCCAGAACCGTCTTGAGGGCGCGCCGGTTTATTTCTCACCAATCGGCCCGGAGGCGCGTGAGAAGATACGCGCCGTTTGGGCGGATTTGTCGGGAGGCACGGCAGAACCCTTGGTTCTGCAGGTAAAAGGTCGCGCCGTTGAACTACCAGCTTTTCGCAATGGGGTCGCGCGGGCTTCGTTCTATGACCTGTGTGGACGGATGTTAGGGCCTGGGGACTATCTGGCCATTGCTGAAACGGTCAAGGTTCTGGTGCTAGAGGATATTCCCCGCCTGTCGCGCAACAACTTCAATGAGGCCAAACGCTTTGTAACGCTGATCGACGCGCTGTATGAGGCCAAGGTTCGGTTAATCTGTTCTGCAGCGGCTGAACCCGAGATGCTGTATGTCGAGGGCGAAGGTACTTTTGAATTTGAGCGTACCGCGTCTCGCCTACGAGAAATGCAGGATCAGGATTGGGGGAAGTAGGTGCGTTGCCCCTGCAGCGGCAAGCCGCTACTCCCCCGAGATATTTTCAGCCAGATAAAGCCTTAGGGGCAGGTCTAGCCGTTTTCACGTAGGATATTGCCCGCAAGGTAGAGAGACCCGCAGATCAGAATGCGCGCCTGCGGGTCTTTGGCGACGATTGAGTCGAGCGCCTCGGCCACGCTGTTGGCGGTTGATGCGGGCAGGTCGACCTTGGCGGCTGCTGCTGCTGTTTCTTCGGCGCTGAGGGTTGCGGCCTCACCCGGTATGGAAACAGCGGTCAGGCTTTGAGCCTGTTGGGCTAGCGGCGCGAGGTAGCCTGTCACGTCTTTGGTGTTCAGCATCCCGCAGATCATATGGGTCGGGCGCTTCGGCAGGTTCGACAGAACCTCGGCCAGAGCGATCCCTGCTGCGGCGTTGTGCCCTCCGTCCAGCCAAAGCTCGGCCTGCCCTGCGGCTTGCACAAGCGGGCCGGTTTTGAGGCGTTGCATCCGCGCGGGCCATTCAGCCTTGGTCACTGCGGCCTCACAAGCGGCGTCACTAAGGCCGAGGTGGCGCAGAACGGCCAGGGCCGCTCCCGCGTTCTGAATCTGGTGTGCACCCAAGAGGTTGGGCAGAGGCAGGTCACGCAGGCCGGTTTCGTCCTGATAAACTAGGCGACCATTTTCTTTGGTTACGTGCCAATGCTGGCCACATGCAACGAGAGGCGCGCCGAGGCGTGCGGCGGTCTGCTCGATCACGTCCATCGCCTCATCAGTTTGCGGGCCGACGATACAAGGCACGCCGCGTTTGATGATACCGGCCTTTTCAGCGGCGATTTTCGCCAGAGTATTGCCCAGAAACTGCTCATGGTCGATCGAGATCGGAGTGATCACTGTCACGGCGGGTTTTTCGATCACATTGGTGGCGTCCAGTCGTCCGCCGAGGCCGACTTCGAGCAGGGTATAGTCCGCTTTGGCCCGCGCGAACGCCAAAAGGGCCGCGCAGGTCGTGATCTCGAAATAGGTGATATTCTCGCCGCCATTGGCTGCGTAGCACTCATCAAGCACCGACGTCAGGTCGGGTTCCGAGATCAGCTCTCCGGCCAGACGAATACGTTCATGGAACCGGGCGAGATGCGGTGAGGTATAGGCGTGGGCCGACAGCCCTGCCCCCTCAAGCCCGGCTCGGATCATCGCTTGGGTCGAGCCTTTGCCGTTGGTTCCAGCGATATGGATCACTGGAGGCAGCTTGTTTTGCGGGTTGTCCAATGCCCCAAGCAAACGGCAGACGCGATCCAAGGTCAGGTCGATGATCTTGGGGTGCAGCGCCATCATCCGGTCGAGGATGGCGTCAGATGTTTGGGCGGTCATTTCTGATCCGTATCTTCAGCAGGCGCGTCTACGGCGGCCGCTTCCGGTTCCGGCGCAGGCAGATCGCCTTTGATCGCCGGCGGCTGGTTTATTAGCATGCGCGTAATAGTGATCAGTTCCTCACGCAGCTCGGTGCGTTTGGTCACGCGGTCGAGCATACCGTGATCCAGCAGGTATTCGGCGCGCTGGAACCCTTCGGGCAGTTTTTCACGGATGGTCTGCTCGATCACGCGGGGACCGGCAAAGCAGATCAACGCGTTGGGTTCCGAGATATGCACGTCGCCCAGCATCGCGTAAGACGCAGTCACACCACCGGTGGTTGGGTGGGTCAGAACGACGATATAGGGCAGGTTCGCCTCTTTCAGCATCTCGACGGCCACGGTGGTACGCGGCATCTGCATCAGGCTAAGGATACCTTCCTGCATTCGGGCGCCGCCCGCGGCAGAGAACAGGATCAGCGGGCGCTGCAACTTTACCGCCTCTTGCGCGGCGGCGATGATCGCGTTGCCGACATACATTCCCATCGACCCGCCCATGAACGAGAAATCCTGCGCCGCTGCAACAATCGGGGTGCGCCCGATCTCGCCAGTGGCCACAAGCATGGCTTCTTTCTCGCCGGTTTTCTTCTGGGCCGCCTTCATGCGATCGGGGTATTTCTTCTGATCGCGAAATTGCAGCGGATCATCCTTGGGCGCAGGCACCGCAACTTCGGTGAAAATCCCGCCATCGAACAGGTGGCCGAACCGGTCGCGCGGCGTGATTGCCATGTGGTGACCACATTGGGTGCAGACGTTCTGGTTTTCGGCCAATTCGCGATGGAACAGCATCGTTCCGCATTCACCGCATTTGTGCCACAGATTTTCTGGCACTTCTCGGCGCGAGAAGATCGAGTTGATCCGGGGGCGGACGTAGTTTGTGATCCAGTTCATATCAGAGCCTTGGATTGTGCGGCGTTGACGTCAAATAAGACGCTACGGAAAGAAATGCAATCAGCGCCTGATGACTAGTCGTGCTGTCAGCCAGCAAACCATCATCGAGCCGAAATCCACCCACAACCACTGCCGCAGCGCGCCACCGTCCGACATATCGTAGGGCAGCACGAAAAGGGCCAGACCACTGAGCGTATCGGGCAATGAAATAATCAGGAGAGAGATCACATTATTGAAGAAATGCAAGGCGATAGCTGGACCCAAAGTGCCAGAACGAGCCGTCAGATCAGCGGCCAGAACGCCGAACACACAGGACCAGACTGCAACCAGCAGCGCGTTGTCGCCAGCAATCCCCGGCGCATAGTGACCCGCTGCAAACAAGGCCGAAGGCACGCCTACCCAGATCAGCGGTGAGTGGAACCGCGCGGCTAAGGATTGCTGCAGGTAGCCGCGAAACAGGATCTCTTCGGCGCTGGTCTGAATCAGCACGGCCCCAGCCGCAATCGGGAGAAGCACGATCCAGGTCGAGAACGCCAGGTTCTGGGTCAGCGGATCCCCCATTCCGTAAGGCGGTAGGGTTGCCAGTACCAGACCGAGAACCACCAAGGCCACCAAAACCCGTGTGAATTGACTGATCGCCAAACGACGCTCTCCGAGAATCGCCCAAAGTGACCTTTGCTGCATCTGTTTTGCAGCAACAGCAACGCCAATCGTCAAAAACCCAAAACTGGCAAGCAGGACAAATGTCGCGAGGGGGGACGTTCCGCGCAAAAACCCTTGGGCCTGAGAGGGAGGGATTAGGGCTCCGATGATCGCAAAAAGAACAGTGTTCGCCGCCAAATAGAGCGCGCAAACAATCACCAGCCCGACCAGCAGCCGCCACAGATCAGGGCGCGCGCGGGCATCGCGCACCAGATGTTCATGCGCGGCATAGGCGGCGGGTTCAATCATTGTCACCGGCCTCATCAAAAACGGTTTCCTGCACCACGTCCGGGAAGACATCCGCCGGGTTGGCAACCGTGTTCACGCGCGTGGCGAGCGTGGTCAGGTATCCCGCGACGGTCTGCAGCAACTGCGTTGCGACCGAGGCATCGCTTTCGACCACGGCGCGCAGCTCCTCGGCCCCGATCCGCAGGAAGGCGCAATCTGTACTGGCGACCAGATCAAGTTGCCGGCGGTCACCGGTGATGATTGACAGGTCCCCGATCAGGCGACCCGGCTCAACAATCGAAATGGGACGTTTGTTGCCATCTTCATCCGACCAGTCCAACCGGGCCTGACCCCGGATGCACAGATAGGCTGCGTCCGCCGTCTGCCCGCGCGAGAAGATCACCTGCCCCGCGGCGACGTCATACCATTGTGCCGAGAACGCCAGCAGCCGTTGGTTCCGCGCGTCGATGCCCGAGAAAAGCTCGGTCGTCGAGATGATTTCGAGCTTTCTGCTGAGGTCGGCAGTCGCCCCCTCCTGATGCAAAACAGGCGTGCGTGAGACACCATCGATGCGGCCATCCTTGACCTCGACGAACAGGTCATAGGCTTCGGGATGGGCAAAGTGATCTTCCATGAAGATCATGATCGACTCGGGCAGCAATTCCCGCAGGCGCAGACGGGTGCGCAGGCGGCTTTCCGAATCGTGGCTGGCCAGCGCCTTATCGAGGATCAGGATATCGGGGCGCTTGATCCCTGCACGCGAGAACGATGCGCGTTCCTGGAACACTGTAGGCAGGTTGTTCCCCCCCAAGCCCGAGGGCAGATCGAACATGGTGGCCGCAGCGCGACGGCGCAGACCGGCCTCATTCACGGCCTGGGCAACCAGATCCTCAATCTCTTCGGCGTGGGCACCCGCCATGAGAGAAACGCGTCCGTAAAGGACATTCTCGATCACGGTCAGGCGCGGGAAGTAGGCGTCAGGCGACAGTGGAACAAACATCCCATCCAGCGCCTCATGCATGGCGGCAGATTGCTGTTTTCGGATCGCAAGGATCTTGTCCTTGTATTCATCCGGAAAGTCAGGGCCAATTTGCTCAGCCGTCAACAGAAACGGCACTGTCAGCATCATCGCACAATCCGGTTCTGAGACCGCATCGTCCCCTTTGGTCTTCAGGCGATCCTTGATATCCAAAAGCCTGTGATACATGTCCTTGGACATGCCCAACCGCAGGAACAACGGGTGATCGGTGCCATCGCGACCAAAGGCCTGGTCCAACGTCTCGATCACGGTGCTGGCCATGTTCATTGCTTCCTCGGCCAGATCATGGCTGCGCAACATGTTGCGGAACCGCTGATCACCAGCCAGCGACTCCGGTGTGATATCCCGCGCGGGCGTTGCAAACAGCAAGTTGCCACCCAAAGGCACTGCCGGATTAAACTGATCCGGGTCGAACCGGTAGACATAGCGATCGAGGCCCTTGTCCTGCAATTTCTGGGCCACTGTCTCGCGAAGTTTCACAAGCTCTTGCGCCAAGCCTGGATGCAATTTCGGGTCAAACTGCGTGCGCAGGGTGCGTCGCAACATGAACTCGTCAATGCCCATCGCCTCGACCAGTTGGAACCACCACGCTCGGATGTCGTCGATATCGTCCAGCCCGGCCAGCCCCGGATCGACCCACTCATCCTCGAGCGAATCTATCGGATTGCCGGACCGAACGGCCTCGATCTGGCGGTGGGTCGGAGCCTTCTTGGCCTCAGTCTCGTGCTGAGGATATGGGCGCAGCGGCATCAGCAGGTTGTCACCCAGAGTTCCATCGAACAGGTAGGGCCGCGAGTAGGCGTATCCGATCCGAGCAGCAATCACCGCCTGATGCAGTTCGTTCAGATTGTGCCCGGCCAGCAGGACCTCGCCCTGAACCGGCACCACCTCACGCGTCAGAAGCTGCGCCAAGGCGGTGCGTTCGGCCGCGTTGGTTGACTGAATCGCCACCCGCGCGCCCTTGGGAATTCTCAGATCGATATCTTCCAGAATGGTTTTGCCGTCATCATCGCGAACGGTGATGTTCCGCAGCTCAATATCACCGGTGAGGTGCGGAATGACCTCGGGCCGGCCTTCGAACAGGTGTTCGGGGATCATGTTGGATGGGGCGAAGCGTTCGGTCACGATCTCCCATCGCAGCGACATGTCCTGCACCTGATTGTAGTAGGTCAGCAGATCCTTCCACGGGCCACTCAGATCTTTGTACGCCCCCAAGGCAGCGACCAGAGCACCTACCGTCACCTCTCCAGTGATCGCCAAATACCCGCCGACCGAGTAGAACAGGAACGGCGTCATCTGAGTGATCAGATTGTTGAGGAACTTCATGAAGAACTTTTTGTTGTAGATCTTGAAGCGGATCTCGAACAGGTTCCCCAGACGGTAACTGAACTGCGCCAACCGGTAGCGCCAGCCACCATTGGTGCGCAGATCGCTGATCCCAGCGGCACTCTCGCCGATCTCGGAACTCAGGTGACGGACCTCCTGAATGCGCTCTTTATTTAGCAGGTTAATCTGGCGTTGCAGTTTCGGGATCAACCACGCCTGTAGCGGGATGAGGGCGATACTGGCGAGCCCGAACCAGACGCTCTGCATGAACAGGAAGGTGACGATGGTCATCATCTGACCGAACTGGAACACCGGCTGAGCGATAGCGTCGCCCATCAGACCGCCCATCGGCTCGGCCTCGGAGGTGATCATCGAAACCAGTTCACCCTGACTGGTGGTGGCGAAATACGATTTCGGAAAGCGCATCGACCGGTTGATCAGCGTAAATCGCAAGCGACGCAGCATCCGTTCCGCCAAAACGCCCTTCATCGTGTTGATACGCATCTTCATCAGGCCGCTGGCGATCACCGTGGCCAGAAAGGCAAAACACAGGATCATAAGGTATTGAATCTGCGTGACGGTCACACCCCAGATCGTGACCGTATCCGCGGGTGCACCAATTGCATCGTTGATGATCTGCTTGGGCAGCTCAAGCGAGGCATAGAGGAACGGAAACGAAAGAACCGTCAGAACCAACAGCACAAGCTGTTGTTTTTTGGAGTGTTTCCAAATGAACGAAAACAGGGTGGGTTCCATGGCCGGGCCTTGTCGAATGAAAAACTGATGCGTGGCGTGGTTGCTGGCGACCCGCTTTTTCAAGAGGCCCGACCCTAAGCACAGACCTGACGTAATGCAAGAACCGACGGTCGCCTCACGCACCGAAAACCGACAGATCTAAATTCCGGGTTTGTCCCCCGCCCGGTCTTTGACTAAAGAGGTGCTACGTCGGACGAATGGACCATGGGCAGGATTCTCGAACGCTATTTTCACCGCAGGGTTTTAGACCGCTGGCGCAGGGCTGCGCAGATGGCGGCCGACGCCCCTCAGGCCGAACTGCGACGCCAGCGCGATAGCGCGCGCGCCCTGCAAACACAGCTCAGGCAGGTGATTGACACTGCGGATATGCGGCTGCGCGACCCTCAAATCGGCTCGAACCAGTTTCCCAAACCGATCGGCACGGATTGGTGCTGGCGGCCCGATCTGTGGCGATGGCCCCTTGCCACACCTGGCCTTGCCTCACCATCGCGCAAGGCGTCCCTGGGCGATCAAGTGCAGGTGTTTCATGACTGCCCACAGGCCGAGATCGCCCTGCGTCAGAACCGCAACCGTCTGTCCAGTGATCTGGCCCCTTTCAACATGGGCGTGGAGGTTTTTGGCTTCGAAGGCAGCTTTCTGTCGCTTTCGATCCAACTGCCAAGCGATGCCTCTCAGGGCCTGAGCTTGCAGCACCTAATCCGTCTGGACACACAGATTGACGCGGAACACGAGGTCGACCTTTTCGCCCGGCTCAACATCCTCAGCGGTCCGAATACCGAACAGGTTCTGCGCAAGCTTGATCTGGCCAGCCCGTCGCCTAGCGTCGATTTCGATCTGGCCCATCTGCCTTTGAATGAGAAACGGATCGAGAAGGTCTGGTTGGACCTAATCCTTGAAAACCCCGGCATGAACAGCGTCACTCTGCGTGATCTGACTTTGTGCCGCCACCATCGCGCTGATTTGTGAGGTCCTTGGGAATGACTGAGCCACTACTGACCCGGACCCGGTTTGAGAACGGAATTTGGCAAGGGCATCTGCGCGCCCAGACCCAGCCGGATATCCAGGTGTTGTACCGGGGTGAGGACGTCGATGGCGTTGCCCTCTCTGATGTCGAGGACGGTTGGACCGTGACCATCCCTGTGCCGGTCACAGCTCTGTCGGACGGGGTCCATAGCTTTGTCATATCCGAGCGTTCAACGGCCCGGAAACTGGGTGATTTCACGGTTATATCGGGCGAACCTGCCGCCGATGATCTGCGCACGGAAGTCGAGCTATTGCGCGGTGAGCTTGACATGCTGAAGCGGGCTTTTCGCAGAATTTGCCGGGACCCGCGCTGAGCCGAGACCCGGGTTTTCCTATCTTTTTCGCCATTTACATGCATCATTGAGGCAGCCGCAACACTCCGGAAGCCGCCATGGATCGCAAAAGTATCATCAAAGTCATTGCCTTGATGGTGACCGCATTTGGCATCGGCATCGACTTCACCGGAGCCCTGATGCTGGTTCCGTCGATCGAAAGCAGCTTTGACAGCGATATCACCAGCACCCAATGGGTGTTGAATATTTACGCATTGTTCTTCGCCATGACCATGGTCGCCGGTGGACGTTTGGGCGACATGTACGGCCACCGCAAGGTGATGATTGTCGGCCTGTCGATCTTTCTGTTTGCCTCGGTGATGTGTTTCTTCGCGCCCGGCCTCGACTTCCTGATCGGCGCGCGCGCGTTACAAGGCATCGGCGCTGGGTGCGTCTGGCCCTGCACCTTGGCCTTTGGGGCCACCAAAGTCTCCAAACAGGAACACCGCGCGCTTGTCATGGGTCTGATCTTGGCGGGCGTGACCACGGGCAATGTGTTTGGCCCAATGATCAGCGGACTTGCCGTCAGTTTAGGCGAATGGCGATACTTCTTCCTCGCCAACGTCGTGTTCTCCTGCATCTCGATGGCAACCGCACTGATTTTGATGGAGCGGGAGACCCAGCACAAACAGGGCGAACACATCGACTTTGCCGGTATGGGAATCCTGTCCTTTGCTGTGCTTCTTCTCCTCTACGGGCTGGATGTGGGGGCCGATTGGGGCTGGTCGTCAATCCCGCTTTTGCTGCTCTTCTTTGTCAGCGCCGTTCTGTTCCTGCTGTTTCCGCGCGTTGAAAAGCGGGTGAAAGAGCCGCTCCTATTGCCGCAATTAATGCAGAATAGAGAATTTCTGATCACGCTTGGCCTGAATATGTTCAACGTCTCAGCCGCCTTCGTCGCGTTGCTGTATTTCCCGCAATACATGCAAAAGGTGCTGGGTTGGTCGACCTTCCAATCAGCGCTTGGATTGGCCCCTCTGACCATCCTGCTGGCGGTGGGGTCGATCGTCTCTGGCACGCTTTACAATGATTTCGGACCAAAACGCCTGTTGTTTTGGGGCTATGTGTTGGCGACTGTCGGATCGGCCAGTATCGTGATCCTGCCCAGCAGTTTGGGCTATTTCCACATCCTGCCGGGTATGGCGATGATCGGGTTGGGCGCGACCCTGACGGTCGGGCCGTCCGGAACCGCTGCGGTATGTGCGGTCAAACCCGAACGCGCCGGGCTGGTTGGTGGCCTCAGCTTCATGACGCATCTGGTCTATGGGGCAATTTCGGTCGCCTGTGCGACCGCTATCATGTATGCGGCGTCGCTGTCTACCCTACGAGACAAACTGGCCGCCGCCGGCATTGATCTGACCGATGCCGAACAACGGGCGATCAATGGCGGTTCCCTCAGCACCGACTCTGCACATGCGGTGATGGCAAAGCTGAGCGCGGATCAGGTCGATACGGTCAAATCCGCCCTAACAACCGCCTTTGACAGCGGCATGAGCATGGCCTTCATCATTTCCACGATTTCGGTCTCGTTGGGCATTCTTCTGGCGCTGATGCTGGACGAAGCCAAGCTGCACAAGATCGAAAGTTGAAAGGGCCGCGCCTGGCGCGACCCTTTGGATTTTACTGAGACGGACCGTCAGGATTGAACGCAGACAGACCTTTGAGGATGTCGATGGCATAAGCCAACTGGTAATCCTCTTCCCGCAGCTCAGCGGTGGCTTCAGCTTTGGCGCGGTCTTCTTCGATCTGGCGGATTTCATCCTCGCTGAGGCTGTCATTGTTCAGACTGCCGCGCAGATCCGCTTCCGAGCGTGCCGGACGATCATCCTCTTCTTCAGTTTCCGGAGCCGGGCGCGGTTGTTCCACGATAATGTCCGGGCTGACACCCAACGCCTGGATCGAGCGGCCAGACGGCGTGTAGTACCGCGAGGTGGTCAGACGCATCGCACCGTCACCGCGCAGCGGCATCACCGTCTGCACCGAGCCTTTACCAAAGCTCTTGGTGCCAACAACAATCGCGCGTCGGTGGTCTTGCAGGGCACCGGCAACGATTTCAGAGGCCGAGGCAGAACCGCCATTGATCAACACCACAATCGGCTTGCCTTCGGCCAAATCACCGGGGGTAGCGTTGAAACGCTCGCCGTCCTGCGGGTCACGCCCACGGGTCGAGACAATTTCACCTTCGTTCAGGAACGCATCCGAGACCTTGATCGCCTGAGTCAGCAGACCACCGGGATTGTTGCGCAGGTCAAGCACAAAGCCGTTGACCTTGTCGATCCCGCCTGCTTCCTCGATCTGCTCTTCCATTCCGGCCTGCAGGTTCGGGAAGGTCTGATCGTTGAACGTGGTCACCCGCATGACAACGCTGGTACCCTCGGTCCGCGCGCGTACGGCGGTCAGTTTGATCGTGTCACGAATGATGGTGACATCGAACGGATCAGGCTCACCCTCACGCACAACGGTGATCACGATTTCCGAGCCGACAGGGCCGCGCATCAGTTCAACCGCCTTATCCAGCGTCAGGCCCAGAATGCTTTCGCCATCCACATGGGTGATGAAATCTCCGGCCTCAATCCCGGCCTCATCAGCAGGCGTGTCGTCGATCGGAGAGACGACTTTGACAAAGCCTTCCTCTTGCGTGACCTCGATACCAAGCCCGCCAAACTCACCCCGGGTCTGGACGCGCATCTGTTCGGCATCATCGGGCGACAGGTAGCTTGAATGCGGATCAAGTGAAGTCAGCATACCGTCAATCGCGGCTTCGATCAGCTCTTCCGGCTCAACCTCTTCGACGTATTGCGCGCGGATGCGTTCGAAAATGTCACCGAACAGGTCGAGTTGCTGGTAAACATCGGCCTTGCTCTCGGCCTCCTGCGCCAGCAGGGGTCCTGCGATCTGAGTTGTTGCAATGATGCCTGCAACCGTTCCGGCCAGTCCGGCCATCACAAATTTCTTCATACTCGTTTATCCATCCTTGCTGGTCCGAAACCACGACTCGGGGTCCACGGGGCTGTTATCTTCTCTGACCTCTATATAGAGCGTTTCTGACCGGTCAGTTCCAGTGCCATCACCACGAGTTGACAAAATAGCACCGATTTCCGGCGTTTCACCGGGCATCAAACCGACCGGAGTGCCCTCTGGTATCACTTGACCTATGTCTCCGTAGACTTCCTGCAAGCCCGAAAAGACAAACAGAAGGCCGGGCTGAGGCTCAAGAATGATCAGATTTCCCAGGTCCAGAAGCGGCCCTCGGTAGCGAATTGTAGCCGCCGTGGGCGTCGTTACCAAGGCGCGAGGGCGCGCACCAAGCACGAGACCCGGCCGCGTTACGCCTGCTGCGTCTGTTTCCCCGGCCCGATGCAATAGGACGCCCTGAACCGGCAGTGGCACGTCGCCCTTGCGGCTTTGAATATTGTCGTCGCTTTCCGCGATCTCCCCTTCCGAGATTTCCGACAGGCCTGTAGCAAACCCATCCAGTGTTTCGGTCGAAGAGATCAGGATCGCCGTTTTGATCGGGTCTTCAACAAAGCGCTGCGGCAACCCGGTGCGATCCGCGATGGCTTCGCTCAGGCGGGTGCGGGCGGACTGCACCCCGGTCAGACCTTCTGTCAGGGTTTCCGCCGCATCCTGCTGCAACAGGCGCAGGGTTTGAACCTCTTGCAAATCCTGTGCCAAAGCCTGCGCCTTGGCATTCAGGCCCGGTGTCACCTCGGACAGCATCATCCCGGCCCGCGCAGCCCCCAAGGGGCCCGAAGGGTGCAACATCAGCACCGGCGGGGTGGTTGTTTCAATGGTCTGCAACACGCCCAGCAATTGCGCCACATCCTGTTCCCGTGCGCGCAACTCGGCAGACAGCTGCGCCTCGCGCGTGGCGGCCATGCGCAATCCGTCCCGCATGGCAGACAACCCTGCTTCGTAGGCTTGGATCGTCTCGGTCAGAGCGCGCACCCGGTCGCGGGCGCTTTCTGCTTCGGACAGTGAGATTGACGCCTGTTCCAACATCTCGGCCGCCGCCAGCGCCGCCTGAGACGGCGTATTCTGCGCCTCCGCCGGGCCACACAAAACCACCGCCAAGGCTGCGGCCAGAATCTTCATGACAACAAGCTTTCCCCAGTCATCTCAGGCGGTTTGGGTAGGTTCATCAGTGCCAGCAAAGTGGGCGCAAGGTCCGACAGACGCCCGGCACGGAGCGTCGCCCCTACAGGCCCGCCGACCAAAGCCACCGGCACCGGGTTCAATGTATGCGCGGTATGCGGGCCACATGTCTCCGGGTCCACCATCACTTCGCAGTTCCCGTGATCGGCGGTGACGATCATCGCCCCCCCGACTTTTTCCAACGCAGCAACCACGCGAGCCAGACCTTGATCCACGGCCTCGCAGGCTTTGATCGCAGCGCTCAGGTCTCCGGTATGGCCGACCATATCGGGGTTGGCATAGTTGGTGACGATCAGATCATAGCCAGCCTCGATTGCCTCAACGAACTTGTCCGTCACCTCGGCCGAGGACATCTCGGGCTGTAGATCATAGGTGGCCACTTTGGGCGATTTGGGCATGAAGCGATCTTCGCCAGCTTCGGGGGTCTCCTTGCCGCCGTTCAGGAAGAAGGTGACATGGGGGTATTTCTCGGTTTCGGCCAGACGGAACTGACGCAAACCCTGTTTGGCCACCCACTCGCCCAGAGTGTTCACGATGGCTCGTTTTGGGAACACCGTCGTCATATAGGCATTGTGGCCGTCGGAGTATTCAACCATGCCAAGTAAAGCAGACAGCGCTGGACGTGTGCCGGTTTCGAAATCGTCAAAGCCCGGTTCGGCAATCGCGCGCAGAATTTCCCGCGCCCGATCGGCGCGGAAGTTCAGACAGAAAAACCCGTCACCATCTTTGATGCCATCATAGCCTTCCAGCACGGTCGGCACGATGAACTCATCCGTTTCGGATTGGTTGTAAGCGTAGTCAACCGCTCCATGCGCCGAGTTACCGGCTCGGCCCTGACCTTTGATCATGGCGTTGTAGGCTTGGCTGACACGCTCCCACCGATTGTCGCGGTCCATGGCGAAGTAACGCCCGCAGACGGTGACGATACGCGCGCCTTCGGGCAGACGTTCCTCAAGCTCGGAGATGTAGGTGAAAGCCGATTTCGGAGCGACATCGCGCCCGTCGGTCACTGCATGCAGAGCCACCGGAACGCCGGCATCCGTGATCGCTTTGGCCGCTGCAACGATATGGTTCACATGCCCATGGACACCGCCATCCGAGGCTAGCCCCATCAGATGCGCCGTCCCGCCCGTCGCTTTCACCTTAGCAATGAAAGCTTGCAGCGCTGCGTTGTTAAAAAATGAGCCATCCTCGATCGCCAGATCAATCTGGCCCAGGTCCATCGCCACCACACGGCCCGCGCCGATATTGGTGTGCCCAACCTCGGAATTACCCATCTGACCGCTGGGTAAGCCCACATCCGGGCCATGCGTAATCAGCGTGGCATGCAGGCCCTGCATGATCGCATCGAATGTAGGTGTATTGGCCAAATATGGCGCGTTGGCCTGAGTGTCTTCGGACAATCCCCAACCATCAAGAATACACAGAACTACGGGTTTGGGCGTGGCCATTTTGGTCTCCGGTAACTGCTCTTGGCGAACCTTCTATCGCCTGACCGCTTTGGGGTGAACCGCCTTTGCGCCCATCGGCGCAGATTTAATCGTTTCGTAAAATGACCCTGACACCCGGAATTCCCTACCCGAAACGAACGTGAACCTTACGTCAGACCACCTTGTGCGAACCGCGCGGTGCTGCCTAGTCTCACCTTCAGGGAGAGGGAACCTATGCAACCAGAGATCGCAGTCTTTGCACTGATCTACCTTTTGGCGCCCGCCGCGATGATGCTGCTTACGCGGCATTCGACTTTGGCCGGGCGGCTGGGGCCGATTGTGCTGTGCTATATGGCCGGATTGGCGCTGGGGCTGTCTGGTCTGCAGCCTGACGTGGCTGGTCAGGTCCGTGACGGGGTCATGGAGGCCAGTTTGGGACTTGCCCTGCCGTTGCTGCTGTTTGGAGTCGACCTTGGGGCATGGGGGCGGATCGCAGGTTCTGCGCTCTTGTCGATGGCGCTGGCCGTCGTCTCGGTCACACTAGTTGCGACGGGCCTTTTCTTTGCGTTTCAAACAGGCGGTACAGCGCAAAGTGAGCAGCTGTCCGGCATGGCTGTAGGGATGTACACGGGCGGCCTTGCGAATATGGGCGCGATCAAACTGGCACTGGATATCCCCGAGAACCGATATCTGCTGTTTGCAACCGTCGATACAGTTGTCGGCGCAGGTTACCTGCTGTTTGTGCTGACGCTCGCCCCGTTGGTTTTCGCCCGCTTTCTCAAGCCGTTCCCGGGTGATCGCGACACACAAGTGCCCGACACGGACGAGGTCAGTGCGCCGAATATGCTCCGTCAGGGACTGGTCGCTTTTGTGGTTAGTGCATTTTGCGTGGCCGCAGCGGTGCTACTGACCCCTATGTTCAGCTTTGCGCCATCACAGGTCATGACCGTGGTTCTTCTTACGTCGCTAGGTCTGCTCGGCTCGGTCACGCCGTCTTTGCGCAAAAACCGGGCCGCATCTCATATGGGCATGTACCTGCTCTACGTATTTTCATTCAGCGTCGCGGCTTCGATGGATCTGGCGGAGTTGCGCGACATGGATCTGTCCGTCCTTGGCTTTGTGCTGATCGCCACCTTCGGCAGCTTCGGTCTGCACGCGCTGCTTGCACGTGCCGCCGGGGTCGACAGGGATACGTTCCTTATCACCTCGGTCGCTGCCGTTATGTCGCCTGCTTTTGTGCCCATGGTCGCGCGCAGCTTGCGCAACCCTGCGATCTTGATGTCCGGCATGGCGACCGGCATTCTGGGCTTTGCCATCGGGAACTATCTGGGCATTTCACTGGCGCTGCTTCTGGCCGGGAAAGGATAGGATATGGATCATCAGAAATTGCCAGAGACAGGCCGCCCCGAGGGCGAGATCCTGGACCAGTTAAAATCCTTTGCCGAAAACGACCCGAATTACCGCGAGGGCCGGACGTGGAGCCTTGTGTATCATCTGGACGATGACCACGACGCCTTCACAGCCAAGGCCTATAGCGCGTTCTCCTCGGCCAACGGGCTGAACCCGGCCGCGTTCCAAAGCCTCAAGCGGATGGAGACGCAGATCATCTCAACCATGGCTGGGTTGCTGAAGGGTGGACCGGACACCTGCGGCGTGGTCACTGCGGGCGGCACCGAGAGCTGCCTGATGGCGGTCAAAACCTACCGGGACATGGCGCGCAAAAAGCGCAAGGTGACCCGCCCGAACATGATCCTGCCCAAGACCGCGCATGTCGCATGGTTCAAGGCGGCCGAATATTTCGGCGTCAAGGCGCGCCTTTTGCCGATGACACCGGACTACGCCACCGATATCTCCAAACTTAGAAGGATGATTGACGCGGGCACGGTGATGATCCTCGGTTCCGCGCCGGAATACCCGCATGGAACCATTGATCCAATCGCCGAGATGGGCGCAATCGCGCAGTCCAAAGGCATCCCCTTGCATATCGACGCCTGCGTCGGCGGGCTGATCCTGCCCTTCATGGAGCGGAACGGCGTTGACCTGCCCGATTGGGATTTCCGGGTGCCGGGGGTGACGTCCATCTCGGCCGATCTGCACAAATACGGTTATGCGGCCAAGGGGGCGTCGACCATCCTCTATCGCAATCTGGACCTGTTGAAGCACCAGATGTTCGTCTGTCAGGACTGGCCCGGAGGGGTCTTTGCCTCACCCGCCCTGCTGGGTACCAGACCGGGCGGAGCCTATGCCGCCGCCTGGGCGGTGATGCAGAAACTGGGCGAAGACGGCTATTGCCGGTTGGCGAAAGAGACGACCGAAGCGGTCGAGACGTTGAAGGCGGGAATAGCGGCGATAGACGGCCTGCGCATTCTGGGGAACCCACAGGGACCGTTGCTGGCCTATGGTTCAACCGATCCGCAACTGAACATCTATGCCGTGGCGGACCAGTTGGAGCGCGCCGGTTGGAGCATCAACCGCGTTCAGAACCCCGACGGCATACACTGCATGGTCACCGCCAAACACCGGCATGTCACCGATGAATACCTGAGCGATCTAGCCCAGGCGGTTGCGACCGTTCGCGCCAACCCCGAGCTCGCAAATACCGGAGGGGCCGCGACCTATGGCATGATGGCCCATGTCCCGCTGCGCGGCATGGTGAAATCCAAGGTGCTGGATGTGTTTGCCGAGATGTACCGGGCTGGTGGAGGAGATTTGCATCTGGATGACGGCAAAGCCCCGAACCTGCTAGAACGCGGCATGGCCCGGTATGTTCAGTGGAAAGCGCGGCGCAGCTAGTCCTTCAGATAACTCTTGTACGGCTTGGCTTTGCGGTTTCGGTATTTGACCGTCAGGTCCAACGGCATGTCATTTTCGTCGTAGATCCCGACTACGACCCCCCTGCCCCGGCTTTTGGTTCGCATCTCGATCAACTGCTGTTCAGACCGCGTCGTGCGCTGTGACGGGCGGCGCGCCCAGGCAAACAGGTGGTCATACATTTCTCCGATCACCTCGGCATGATCTTCGCTGTCGCCCAGATCAACCAGCTCTTCCGGGTCGTTTTCCAGATCGAACAGAATCGGACGGTTCCCGCCCTCACAATGGATCAGCTTCCAGCGTTTGTTGGCGACCATAAACATCACCGCATCGCGGACCGAGGCGTTCATCCGCTTGGCAATTGGCGACGCGGAATAGTCGTATTCGCAGATCACCACATCCCGAGGCAGCTCCTGCGCCTGTCCATGCAGGATCGGCAACAGGGAATGGCCTTCGAGGATATGGCTGGCGACGTCGCCTTCGGCCACCTCGACAAATGTCGGAGCAAGATCAATGGATTCGACCAGCGCATCGTTCACCATGCCTCGGGTCGCGTCGGCCTCGGACGAGGGATCGTAGATAATCAGCGGCATTTTGGTCGAGGTATCGTGGAAGAACGTCTTTTCGCCCATCCAATGGTCGCCGAGAAAATCCCCGTGATCCGAAGTCAGGACGATCATCGTATCGTCCATCCGACCGGTCTGCTCCATCCAGTCGAACAACCGGCCCATTTGATCATCGGCCTGCTTGATTAGGCCCATATAGGCCGGGATCACCGCCTCACGCACATCCTGGCGCGAGAAGGTCTCACCGATTTTGGTCTCCATGAACGCTTTCAATACCGGGTGCGCTTTCTGGCGTTCCTCGTCGGATCGCACCACCGGCAGCACATGCTCAGGTCCGTACATCGAGGTATATGGCTCTGGCACGATATAGGGCCAGTGCGGTTTGATGAAGCTCAGATGGCAGCACCATGGGGCGTCATGGGTCTCCATGAACTCGATCCCGCGCCCGGTCAGATAGGGAGTCTCGCTGTCTTTTTCGGCAATGTTCGCAGCCTCGGACGAGTTTTTCAGGAACCAGCCAGACAGAACATTGCCATCTGCGTCCAACCCGGAATTTGCGAAGTCATGCCAGGGGTTGTCGCTTTCATAACCTTTGTCTCGCAGATACTCATTGTAGGCCTTGGCCCCATCGGGGTCATAAAACCCATCCGGCCCTTCAGGGCGCATCCCGTCATCGCGTTCGAACACGTCAAAGCCGCATTCCGCCACACGGGCACCAATCAGGCTATCCGGTTCAAGGCCGAGCCGCGCCATGCCCTCCGCATCTGCGCGCATATGGGTTTTACCAACCAGCCAGCATTCCATCCCCGCCTTGCGCAGGTGGTCTCCCATGGTCATCTCGCCGACTTTCAACGGGATCCCGTTCCACGAGGCACCATGCGAATGCACATACCGTCCCGTATAGGTTGACATGCGCGAACTGCCGCAGATCGGCGATTGGATATAGGCGCGATTGAATCGCACACCCTGCGCGGCCAGACGGTCGATATTCGGGGTGTGCAGATGCGGATGCCCGTAGCAGCTCAGGTAATCCCAGCGCAGCTGGTCGAACATGATGAACAGGATATTCTTGGCTTTGGCCACATGCGCCTCCGGTCTGGTCCGGAGGCTATCTAGCCAATTCCCGAAGGGCAGCGCAAATGCTGATTAGGCCTGACGCTCCATCTGCTCCAACATCTTCTTGGCGCGTTTGCATTGCAGCTGATCGCGCAGAGGGCTGTCCGGGTCGATGTCCTTTTGGCAGACCACGCATTTATCCGCGCCCGAGATCGCGTTCAAACCGCCGCAGCTGCCTTTGATGGTTTTACCCATCAACATCACACCCAGCGACATGCCGACCATGACCAGAGACAGAAGAATAAAGGCCAGAATGAATGTGCTCATTTCGGTTCCTACCAATCAGTTGGTGCCCAGTGCGTCTTTGAACGCGCTGCTGTGCGAAGTTATATAGGCATCATCGCCGCCTGTCACATCCCGCGAGATGAAATACACGGCAAGTTTATGCTCTTCGGCCAGTTGCATACCCTTTTCCTGACCAAGCGCCAGCATTGCAGTCGCCCAGGCATCCGCCATCATGGCGGTTTCCGCCAGAACCGTGACCGAGGTCGTCCGGTGCGTGATCGGACGCCCGGTTGTCGGGTCGATGATATGCGAATAGCGCACGCCGTCTTGTTCGAAGTAGTTCTTGTAATCGCCCGAACTGGCCATACCGCGATCGTCCAGCGACACGATCAACTGCAGGCTCTGGGACCCGGCCTGAGGCTTTTCGATCCCGATCTGCCAAGTTTCGCCCTTGTCGTTCTCGCCTTTTGAGACCAGATCACCGCCGATCTCGACCAGATAGTTTTCGATGCCTGCGTCCCGCAAGGTCTCGGCGACGGCGTCAATGCCATAGCCTTTAGCGATAGCCGACAGATTGATCCCAACGCCAGGTTCGGATTTTGCCAGCGTTCCTGCCTCAGCATCCAGCGTCAAAAGCCGATTTTGTCCAACGCCTGCCAGCGCGGCCTCGATATCAGCATCCGACGGCACAGGGTCTTCGGGTTTGCGCGGGCCAAAGCCCCACAGCTCGATCAATGGGCCGAGGGTGACGTCAAAGGCTCCATCGGTTTTGTCGTGGACGTCATTTGCAGCGGCCAGAACCAGCGCGAATTCCTCTGATACAGCAACCGGGTCGGTGCTGTCGGACGCCGAGAAGGTCGAAACCTCGGAATTCGGATCCCAGTTCGACATCTTGGCGTTAACTGCGGCCAGAGTCTCTTCGACCGATGCAGCCAACGCGGTTTCGTCCAGATCCTCGCCAATCGCGGTAACATTGAAGGTCGTGCCCATGGTCTCACCCGACAGGCGCACCACATCGGGTTCCTTGTCGAACAGGCAGCCAGTCAAAAGGGCGGCAAGGGCCAGCGCAGGCAGTAGACGCATGGATCAGTCTCCGGGAAAAGCAGTGCCCGGCATATGCCAGCCACCCCGGTCAGAGTCAAACCGGCTTCACAGCTTTAGCGGCAAAAAGCCCAACATCAAAAGGCCGATCCCGGCTGGAAGCCCGAACAGCCAGGCCCGCTTCAGCCACCCGTCCGGCTGCTGTTTCCACACCATCCGGAAATTATGGCCGCAGACGACCACAACAAAGAAAATCAGCGCCGCAATGGGGGGTGTCAGATAGATTTCACTCAAAGGCTAGGACTCCGGGTTTTCGCCGATGCGGGCATTTGCACCCTATACAGGCCATTTAGCTGCGCTAAGGTGAAAGGGAAAGACTTTGCAAGAACCAAAAAGGAGATTGCCCATGGCCCCAACCTCATACCAGGCCCCCACACGCGGCGACAAGCAGGACAAGTCCACCTACAGCCAGTCGACGGGATCGAACCTGTCGCAGTCGCAGACGACCGTGGCGAAACTGCTTGAGGGGAAAGGCGACGCGGTGTTCTCGGTCCGTCCGAACGAGACGATCCACACGGTGGTCAATATTCTCAAGGAAAAACACATCGGTGCCGTTTTGGTCACTGATCAGAACGGAGCGCTGCAGGGCATCCTGTCCGAGCGTGACATCGTGCGCCGTATGGCTGACACGCCCGGCCAGACCCTGCCGCAATCGGTCGAGGATCTCATGACCAAGGAGGTTCAGAGTTGCTCGCCCGACGATACGTTGAATGCGGTTCTGAAAACCATGACCGAAGGCCGGTTCCGTCATATGCCAGTCGTCCGCGATGGTCTGTTGTGCGGCATGATCACCATCGGTGACGTCGTGCATTTCCGTCTGAAAGAGCTGGAATACGAAGCGCTGCGCATGAAGCAGATGATCGTGGGCTAAAGCAACCCGGCCCGCGGCGACCTGACGCCTCGGGCCAGACAAGCTAAGCTGTTGCCGTGAACGTGACCCCTCCGGGGTACAACTCAGCAGCGGTCAGGCAGTTTGTCGCGAAAGCGCCGGTGTCGATCGAAATCACCCCGTCCCGAACCTCGGCCTGATCCACGATCGTGTGCCCATGCACCACCCATTGACCATCCCGGCGCGGCTGCTGTCGGAACTTGGGATGGCCCCAAAGACAGGTTTTCCGGTCCTGTTTTTCCGCTGATGCCCGAGGGTCCAGAGCGGCATGAACGACCGAGACATTGCCGCTGGTCCACATCAACGGGCGCTCCGACAGCCAGTCCACAAGCTCATGCCCCATGGCAATGCGCAAACGCTCTGCCAGATCGCCCTTATCGGCGTCGAATTCCTTAATGCCAAAGGAGGCAAGCGTCTGGACGCCCCCGTTGTTCATCCAAAGTGGGCCTATGCCGAACGGGTCTTCGAGAAACCGCAGCAACATCTCTTCGTGATTGCCCAGCAGGCAGGTTACCCGCCCATTCGAGGTCAAGCTCAGGTGTTTCAACTGCCGCAACACCTGCGCGCTGTAGTCGCCCCGGTCGATATAGTCACCAACAAACACCCAGGGCAGGCCCTCATCGAGCTTCGGCAGCAGGGCTTGCAACAGATCCAGACGTCCGTGGATATCTCCGACGGCCACGAAAGGCGCCTCGGGCCTTATGCCCGACACATCCGCGCCGCGCATTCCGCCCGGCCCAAGCAGCCCTCTGATCCAGCCCTTCACCATGCAATGACCTCTACTCTGACCGGCGGCCACGGACAATCAGCAATCGGTCCGGAAACGGGCGGTTGACCAATGGGCGCGCAACCTTGATAGACAGTGCAGACGGGTCGCCGAAGTGTGAGGGATGTATGAAGCGGGTTTTGATCACGGGCACGGCCGGATTTATTGGCTTTCACCTGGCGAAGCTGTTGCTGTCCGAAGGGTTCCGTGTGCATGGCTATGACGGGATGACCGACTACTACGACGTCGCCCTTAAGCAACGCCGCCACCAGATGTTGCTGCAAAATCCCGGCTTTACCACCATTGAGGACATGCTGGAAAACCATGAACGGCTGATGCAGGTCGCGGATGAATTTCAGCCCGAGGTGATCATCCACCTCGCCGCTCAGGCCGGTGTGCGCTACAGCCTTGAAGAGCCGCGCAGTTACATCAACTCAAACGTCGTCGGCACCTTCAACGTGATGGAGGTCGCGCGCCAGCTCAAGGTTCAGCACCTTCTGATGGCCTCGACCTCTTCGGTCTATGGCGCGAATGAGGACATGCCCTTTACCGAGGTTGAAAAGGCCGACACGCAGCTGACGATCTACGCAGCGACCAAGAAGGCCAATGAGGCGATGGCGCACTCCTATGCACATCTTTGGGAGCTACCAACCACCACGTTCCGGTTCTTCACAGTCTATGGCACCTGGGGGCGGCCCGATCTGGCGCTGTACAAGTTCGTGGACGCGATCCTCGAGGATCGCCCGATTGATATCTACAACCACGGCGACATGTATCGTGACTTTACCAATGTCGAGGATCTGGTCTGTGGCATCCGTTTGTTGATCGACGTGCCTCCGGTGCGACCTGCCAATGCGGATGAAATCGAAAACGGCGACAGCCTGTCTCCGGTCGCGCCATACCGCGTTGTCAATATCGGCAATGGTGACAAGGTGCGCCTGTTGGATTTCATCGAAGCCATTGAGGCGGCGGTCGGGAAAAAGGCCATCCGCAACTACATGCCCATGCAAATGGGCGACGTCCCCGCCACATGGGCCAATACTGACCTGTTGCAACGCCTGACAGGGTATCGCCCGGAAACCAATTTCAAAGACGGGATTGCGCAGTTTGTCGCGTGGTTCCGCGACTATCACGGCAAGTAGAGGGCCAAGACCGGAATGCTGGAAACCAATCCTGACGCCCGCAAAATCGCCGTGATTGGGTTGGGCTATGTCGGCCTGCCGCTGGCGGTCGCTTTTGGAAAAATCGGCCCCGTGGTCGGGTTTGATATCAACGCGGCACGTATCGACGCCTTGCGAAATGGCATGGACGCAACGCAAGAGGTCGAGCCCGAAGACCTTGCCGCCGCATCGGGCCTGAGTTTCACCACGCAAGCGTCCGACCTTGCGGCATGCGACACCTTCATCGTCACAGTGCCCACCCCAATCACCGCAGGCAAACAACCTGATTTGACACCTCTACTCGCGGCCTCAGAAACCGTGGGAATGGCCCTCAAACCCGGCGATCTGGTGATCTACGAATCCACCGTCTATCCCGGCGCGACCGAGGAAGATTGTGTGCCAGTGCTGGAGCGTACCTCGGGCCTGAGTTTCAACACTGATTTCTTTGCCGGCTACAGTCCCGAACGGATCAATCCCGGCGACAAGACCCATCGGATCGCGGATATCTGCAAGGTGACCTCGGGCTCGACCCCGCAGGTGGCGGATCTGGTCGATGCGCTTTATGCGCGGATCATCACTGCCGGAACGCACAAAGCTGAAAGCATCCGCGTGGCTGAGGCTGCAAAGGTGATTGAAAATACCCAGCGCGACCTGAACATCGCGCTTGTGAACGAGCTGGCGATGATCTTCGGTCGGATGGAGATCGACACCGAGGCCGTTTTGCGCGCGGCGGGAACCAAGTGGAACTTCCTGCCTTTCCGCCCCGGTCTGGTCGGCGGGCACTGCATAGGCGTGGACCCCTACTACCTGACCCACAAGGCCGAGGCCGTGGGCCATCACCCTCAGATCATTCTTGCTGGGCGGCGGCTGAACGATCGGATGGGCAGTTACGTTGTGTCTCAACTGGTCAAACGCATGACCCGCAACGGCATAAACGTCGGCGCGGCACGGGTTCTGGTTCTGGGCCTGACCTTCAAGGAAAACTGTCCGGACCTGCGGAACACGCGCGTCGTTGATATCATTGAGGAATTGCAGAGCTATGGCATCAGCGTTGATGTCCACGATCCCCATGCCGACCCCGCCGCAGCCGAGGCTGAATACGGCCTCTCGCTTTCAAGTTCCCCTCAAGACGGAACTTATGATGCAGTCGTTCTGGCCGTCGCGCATCAGGAATACAAAGACGCTGATCCCTCAACATTCCGAGCTTTCGGCAAACCCAACAGCGTGGTATTCGACATCAAGTCCTGCCTGCCAAAGGACGCGAGTGACTTGAGGCTCTAACCCAGTTCCACAAAAGAAAACCGGCGCAAAATGCGCCGGTTTATTTTTTTACCCGCCGAAATCGTCGAGCATGATGTCTTCGCGGTCCACGCCCAGATCCAGCAGCATGTTGATGACCGACTGGTTCATGATTGGAGGGCCACACATATAGAACTCGCAGTCTTCGGGCGCGGGGTGGTTCTTGAGGTATTCCTCGAACAGAACGTTGTGGATGAAGCCGGTATAGCCCTTCCAATCGTCCTCGGGCTGCGCGTCCGACAAGGCGACGTGCCAATCGAAATTGTCGAACTCTTCGGCCAGCTGGTCGAAATCCTCGACAAAGAACATCTCTTTCTTCGACCGGGCACCGTACCAGAAGCTGATCTTGCGATCGCGGTTTTCCAGACGCTTGAGCTGGTCGAAGATGTGGCTGCGCATGGGCGCCATGCCAGCGCCACCGCCGATAAAGACCATCTCTTTTTGGGTTTCGCGGGCGAAAAACTCACCGAACGGGCCGGAGATGGTGACCTTGTCACCCGGTTTCAGGTTGAAGATGTAGGACGACATCTGACCCGGAGGGATGCCATCGGATCCCGGAGGGGGCGAGGCAACACGGACGTTAAGCATGATCATGCCCTTTTCGTCCGGATAGTTCGCCATGGAGTAGGCACGCTCAATCGGTTCAGCGACGACAGACTCATACTGCCACAGATTAAAGCGATCCCAGTCCTCGCGATATTCCTCTTCCACGTCGAAATCGGTGTATTTCAACTGGTGCGCGGGGGCTTCGATCTGAATGTAACCACCCGCGCGGAAGTTCACGTCCTCGCCTTCGGGCAGGTCCAGCGTCAGAGCCTTGATGAAGGTCGCCACGTTCTCGTTCGAGCGAACGGTGCATTCCCATTTCTTGACACCAAAGACTTCCTCGGGGACTTCGATGTCCATGTCCTGCTTGACCGCAACCTGACAGGACAGACGGTCACCACAGGAGGCCTCACGCTTGGTGATGTGGCTTTCCTCGGTCGGCAGGATCGACCCGCCACCGGAATGCACCTTTACCCGACACTGCGCGCAGGTACCACCGCCACCACAGGCAGACGGAACGAAGAGTTTTTCGGCCGCCAAGGTCTGTAGCAGCTTGCCACCGGCAGGGACCGAGATAGTCTTTTCGCCGTTGATGGTGATGTTCACATCACCGGTCGAGACCAGTTTCGAACGGGCCGCCAGAATGACCGTCACCAGCGCGATGACGATCACTGTGAAAAGGGCGACGCCTAAACCAAAAGTTTCCATTTTGCCCTCCTTACAGCTTCACGCCCGAGAAGGACATGAAGGCCATCGCCATCAGACCCGCGGTGATGAAGGTGATCCCCAGACCTTGCAGACCGTCGGGAATGTCCGAGTATTTCAGCTTTTCACGAACGCCCGCCATTGCGGTGATCGCCAGTGCCCACCCAAAGCCCGAAGACAGTCCATAGGTGGTTGCCTCGGCAAAGTTGTAATCCCGTTCCACCATGAACAGCGAACCACCCAAGATGGCGCAGTTCACCGTGATCAGCGGCAGGAAGATCCCCAGCGCGTTGTAGAGCGGCGGGAAGTACTTATCCAAAACCATCTCGAGGATCTGAACCATCGCCGCAATCACGCCGATATACGAGATCAGGCCAAGGAAGGTCAGGTCCACATTCGGGAACCCGGCCCAGGACAGCGCACCCGGCTTGAGAAGGTAGTTCAGCAGCAGATTGTTGGCAGGAACGGTGATGGCCTGCACGACCATGACCGATATCCCCAGACCCAGCGCGGTCGAGATCTTCTTCGACACGGCGATGAAGGTACACATCCCCAGAAAGAAGCTGAGCGCAAGGTTTTCGACAAAGATGGCCTTTACGGCCAGTGAGATCAGACCTTCCATCAGTGGGCCTCTACCTGCTGAATTTTGTATTCACGCTCTTCCACCTGGTTCGGCTTCCATGTGCGGAAGGCCCAGATGATCAGACCGATGATGAAGAACGCCGACGGGGGTAGCAGCAACATGCCGTTGGGCACGTACCAGCCGCCGTTGTTGACGGTCTCCAGAATGGTGACACCGAACAGCGACCCGGCACCGAACAGCTCACGAATGAAGCCGACGAGCAGCAGGATCAGGCCGTAGCCCATACCGTTGCCCATGCCGTCGATAAAGGACGCAACCGGAGGGTTCTTCATGGCAAACGCCTCGGCGCGGCCCATCACGATACAGTTGGTGATGATCAGACCGACGAAAACCGACAGGGTTTTCGAGATCTCAAACGCATAGGCCTTGAGGATCTGGTCCACCAGGATCACCAGCGAGGCGATGATCACCATCTGCACGATGATCCGGATCGAGCCGGGAATTTGGTTGCGCAGGCATGAGATGAAGAAGGACGAGAACGAGGTCACGAAGATCACCGCCAGCGCCATCACCATCGACACCTGCAGCGACGAGGTCACTGCCAGCGCCGAACAAATGCCCAGCACCTGCAACGTGATCGGGTTGTTGTCGACAAGCGGGTCGACCAGCATCTCTTTCTTGGTCTGGGACATCAGAGCTCTCCTGCTTGCAGTTTGGCCAGAAACGGTGCGTAACCCGCATCGCCCATCCAGAATTTCACCAGGTTATCGACACCGACCGAGGTCAAAGTGGCACCCGCCAAGGCGTCGATATAGAAGTCGGGTCCGGCGGCAGGCTGGGATTTCGACACGGTGATTTGCAGATCACCATTATCGTCGCGCAGCTTCTTACCATTCCACAGGGCCTTCCAGCGCGGGTTGTCCACCTCGGCCCCAAGGCCCGGGGTTTCGCCGTGCTGATAGAATTGCAGGCCATAGATATCGTTGCCGTTATTTTCCAGCGCGATAAAGCCATAGAGAGTGGACCACAGGCCATAGCCGTGCAGAGGCAGGATCACCTTGTCCAGATCACCTGCAGCGTCACGCAGCAGGTAGATCACGCGGTAGTTCGACTTGCGGCCAATGCCCGCCGGGTCATCATCCAACGCGACGCTCAGCTCAGGGTCGCTAGCGGCTGCGATATCGTCGAATGTGGCCGGATCAAACTGATCGTCGACAAACTCACCAGTCGCCAGTTCCAGCACATGAGGCTCAAACGCGGCGAAGGCTTCGGTCACGTCGATGCCAGGCTCATAGACACCCGCTACCTGCAAAACGTTGACCTGTTTGTCCTTCAGGCGGTTGGTCTCCTGCACCGGGCGCAAGCTAACGGCCGCTGCGGACACGACCATCGAAGCGACCAGACAGACAGCAACCGCGATGATAATCGTCTTGCCGACAGAGTCTGGCGAGGCTGCCAGAAACTTGGCAATTGCGCCTTTAGGTGCCTCGTTTTGATCTGGGGATTGCGTATCAGACATGGCGACGCGCCCTCCGTTTGATGTTGGCTTGAACGACGAAGTAGTCGATCAGCGGAGCAAAGACGTTGCCGAACAGAATCGCAAGCATCATGCCTTCGGGGAAAGCCGGGTTGATGACACGGATCATCACAACCATGATACCGATCAGCGCGCCGTAGATGTAGCGGCCCATGTTGGTGTGGCTGGCTGAAACCGGCTCGGTCACCATGAAGGCCAGACCGAAAGCATACCCACCAATGACCACGTGCCAGTACCAAGGCATCGCGAACATCGGGTTCGTGTCCGAACCAATTAGGTTCAGCAGCAGGGTAAAGCCGATCGTGCCTGCTAGACAGCCTACAATCAGGCGGTAGTTGGCGATCCGAGTGGCCAGCAGAAAGGCCAGACCGATCATACAGGCAAGGGTCGAAGTCTCACCGAAACTGCCTTGGATCGAGCCGAAGAACGCGTTCCACCAGGTGATGCCATCAGCGGCCAGCGCCTGAAAGCCCTGCGACGCGGAGACGGACAGCGCGGTTGCGCCCGAGAAGCCGTCAACCGGCGTCCAGACTGTGTCTCCGGACATGCTCGCCGGGTATGCAAAGTACAGGAAAGCACGACCGACCAGAGCCGGGTTCAGGAAGTTCTTGCCGGTGCCGCCAAAGACTTCTTTCCCGATCACGACGCCGAAGATGATGCCCAAGGCCACCTGCCAAAGAGGCGCGGTTGCGGGCATGATCAGCGTATAAAGCATTGAGGTAACAAGGAAACCCTCGTTCACCTCGTGGCCCCGCACGGTGGCAAAGATGACCTCAAAGATACCACCCGCGACAAGCGTCACGATGTAGATCGGCAGGAAATAAGTGAGCCCGTGCATCACGTTGGCAAAGACGCTGGAGGGGTCCAGCGAGATACCAAACATCTGCAACAGAGCAATCCGCCATCCGGTCGCCGATTCAGGCCCCAACAGCGCAATGGCCGAGTTCGCCTGATAGCCGGTATTGTACATCCCCCACAGGATACAGGGGATCGTCGCGATCACGACGTAGGTCATGATCCGCTTCATGTCGATATACGACCGAGCATGCGGCGCGGCGGTGGTTACAGTTTTCGGAGTGTAGATGAAGCTTTCCACCATCTCGTAGATGGGGAAGTACTTCTCGTACTTGCCGCCCTTGGTAAAGTTTGGCTCGATCCGATCAAAGAAGCTGCGCAAACCCATTTGGATTAGCCCTCCTTTTCAATCTTGGCGAGGCAGTCGCGAAGCGCCAGCCCATATTCGTATTTCGCCGGACAGGCAAAGCCGACAAGGCCCAGATCCTCTTCGTCCAGCTCCAATGCACCCAGTGCCTGAGCGGTATCGGTGTCCATCACAAGCAAGGCCCGCAGCAGCTGCGTCGGCAGGTAGTCCTGCGGCATCAGCCGCTCGAACACACCTGTCGGCACCATCGCGCGACGGCCACCATTCAGGTTGCTGGTCAGATTATACAGTTTATTGGACCATGCCGAACCCAGAACCGGTTGGAACGAGTATTTCGAGGGCATCGGACGGATCCAGCCCATCGGAATCTGATCGTGGTCTTCCCGTATGATGGTGATCTGACGCGCGAACCGGCCCAGATAGGCCGTCGGCCCCTCGGCCTGAGTACCCGACAGAACCGAACCCGAAATAATCCGGGGTGTCCCGTCCACATTGATCTCATCCTTGGTCAGTTCATCGATCGAGGCACCCATTGCGGTGCGGATCAAACGCGGCTGACGTGCGCCAGGCCCGGACAGAGCGATCACAATGTTCGGGTCCAGATGGCCGGACTGCATCAGGCGACCAATCGCGATGACGTCCTGATATCCGATGGTCCAAACCTGCTTGTCGCCTGCAAGCGGCTCCAGGAAGTGGATGTGAGTGCCCGCCAGGCCAGCAGGGTGCGGACCTGCGAAGGACGCCATTTCCACTCCGGCAACGTCTGCACCGGAAATTGCGTCGCCATCCTTGTGGCACAGGTAGGTCTTGCCATCCGACAGCTTGGCAACCGCCGCCAGACCGGCGGCGAAGGCTTCCCCTGCATCGGCGATGACTACGGCGGCATCGGCTGCCAGCGGTTCGCTGTCCATCGCCGTTACAAAGATCGCCGCCGGTTTGGTGTCGGGCCCCGGCATTTTCGAATAGGGCCGTGTGCGGAACGCCGTCCAAAGACCCGCCGCGCAGAGTTTCTCTGCCACGCCCTCGGCCGTGTCGCCATTGCCCACGCCCGAGAAATCGACGCCCGCGTCATTTGGGTCGGAGATTTCAATCACAACGCTTTGCAAAACGCGGCGCGCACCACGGTTGATTTGAATGACCTTGCCGGTCATCGGGGCAACCATCATCGCCTCGGGGATATCCTTGTGGCAGAACAGAGGGGTGCCACGCTGCACCTCATCGCCTTCCTGCACCAGCATGCGGGGTTTCAACCCCAAATAGTCGCCGCCCAAAGCCGCAACCTGGCTGAATTCCGGCCCTGGCTGGATCGTTTGATCCGGGGCACCCTCGATCGGCAATTCCAGCCCTTTTTTCAGTTTGAAAGTTTGCATCTCGCTACTGTCTTCCAAGCCTCTCTCCTGCGCCAGCTATCATCGCCCAATTAGAAGAGGCATCTGATAGCGCGGATGATAAACCGACCGGGTCGCAAAGAGCTATTTGCTGGTCGGAATCCGCAGGCGTGTGTCTGATGTCGGTCCTTTACGCGCCGACGACCAGAAACGCAAACCCGTTAGGCTCGAAATTATCTATTGTTTGTCACTTTGTCTTAATCGAATGTTCATATTGGCGCTAACACACCGATATTTTGCCGGTCGCACCTCTGCCGCATCCGGTGTAAGCAACAAAAATGAGCATGACCCACGATCTTGATATCTTCCTGGTGGCAACACCGGGCCTCGAAACCCCGCTCTGCGCCGAGGCCACCCAACACGGATTCGCAGGCGCGCGTATCGTGCCGGGCGGCGTCAGCTGTACGGGCAACTGGTCTGAGGTCTTGCGGGCCAATCTTGTCCTGCGCGGTGCCAACAAGGTTCTGGTGCGCATCGGCAGCTTTCCTGCCGTCCATCTGGCCCAGCTGGATAAACGCGCGCGTAAGTTTCCCTGGTCGAACTTTCTTCGCCCCGACGTGCCCGTCAAGGTCGAAGCTACAAGCCGCAAGTCTCGCATTTACCATGCCGGGGCGGCGCGCCAGCGTATTGAGGGCGCAATCTCTGACACCCTGGGCGCAGCGATTTCTCCCGAGGCCGATCTGCGTGTTCTACTGCGCATCGAAAAGGATCTCTGCACGCTTTCGATCGACAGTTCAGGCGAGCCGCTGCACAAGCGCGGTCACAAAACCGCTGTTGCCAAGGCCCCCATGCGCGAGACCATGGCTGCGATGTTCCTGCGTGAATGCGGGTTCGAGGGGACGGAGCCGGTTGTCGACCCTATGTGCGGCTCGGGCACCTTTGTCATTGAAGCCGCCGAGATCGCCCTTGGGCTGGCGCCGGGACGTTCGCGATCCTTCGCTTTCGAGCAGCTGTCCGGGTTCGACAAAGCGGCATGGCAGGCAATGCGGAGCGCGTGCCACCCATCCGAAAGCCCCCTTCAGTTCTACGGCTCCGACCGAAACACAGGCGCTGTCGAGGCCGCCTCTGCCAACGCCGAACAGGCTGGTGTGGCGGAGCACACCCGTTTTCAGCATCGTTCAGTCAGCGATATCAAACCACCCCATGGGCCCGCTGGTCTAGTCATCGTGAATCCCCCATACGGCGCACGGATCGGTGACGAAAAACGTCTGCGTTCGCTATATGGCAGCCTTGGCAAAACGCTGATGAACCGCTTCCAGGGTTGGCGCGTCGGCGTCATCACCAGCACCCCTGCCCTCGCCCGCGCGACGCGCCTGCCTTTTCTGCCCACTGGTCCGTTCGTCGATCACGGCGGCACGAAAATTCGTCTGTATAGAACCGAGATTCTACAATAGTGCATTAAACGCAACCCGGCTGAGCGCGCCAAGACTTTTCCGATTTCGCGCACAAGAACCCCCTTGCGCATCCCAACCCACGCGTATAGACCCGCCGCCACGGTCGGAGTGTAGCTCAGCCTGGTAGAGCACTGTCTTCGGGAGGCAGGGGTCGGAGGTTCGAATCCTCTCACTCCGACCAATAAAATCAAGAACTTACGCGGAAATTGAAACTTGCAACTTGTGCAACATTGCACGAGCTGCATTAAATCGCGAGGATGTTCTTATGAAGAACTCTGCCCCATATGTGCGCCAACGATCTGATTCTTAATGGGAAATCGTCTTTGACGATCCCACTACAGGTAAAAAGAAGCGCAAAGCCACAGGCACCAAAGATCAAGCCGAAGCGGACGGGCTCTTTTCAGATTTGATCACAGCGGTCTTTTAATCACATTGGAATCTTGAGAACGCTGATAACAGCACCCGCAGCCCATCCATCAGCTACCAGCTTAGTAAACATTTGGCGCTTAGAGAGGTTGAGCTTGCTCATCTGGCCCACAACGATTGAGAGATCGGAAATAACGCTTTGTTTATTCAAGAAAACTGTCTCACTCACAAAAAACACGTGTTGTACCACGGTTCTGGAGCATATTGTCGAATAAATTGGAAACAAACTGATTACAGGACTTGCCATTCCACAGAAGAAGGCCCGCAAGCGCGAAGCCGGGGCGAGTCGGGGGGGATGGTTGTTTTGGATATCGAAGCTCGTCTGTCGGTTCCGCGATAAGCTGTAGCTTCTGCCTGTCGGTTAGATGAACCTCTGTTAACAGATGATGGTCGTTGTAGATTTGCAGCTTGCCGCCGAATACCTTCACTGTCCCGACTGACTCGCGGATTATGCCAAATCCCCCAACGTCGACGTTAAGGGTTTGATCGGTGTTCCACTCTGCTACGGAGTTGATTGGCATTCCGTGTCTCCAAAAAAAAGGCCCCGCAAAAGCAGAGCCCTGAGTTCTCCAACAAATCCCCGTCAGAGAGGAGTCTTCTTACCTTAGTTTCGTGCCCGAGACGTCAACGGTTCTTTAGCTTATTCTTGAGTTTGCGTAGCCCGCGTTCGATAAGGGGTGGACGCTGCAACTTAAGGGATCGCCAATCATCCATTGTCTCCGGCCCTGCAAATGCAGAAGCGAAACCCTCTGTCGCAAAAGACGGATTGATAAACACAAGGTCGACTTGCCACAGATACCCCCTATTGTAGCAGATATCCACGATGTCCAGCATCTCAAAACCCGCTGCCGTCACTGTCGCGATACGTTCGGGTATTTTGTCGCGAGCAGCCTCAACGATTAGTATCGAACACTGCTCCAAGGCCCTACGTGCGCCCGCCAGAACAAGGTCTTCTGCCCCATCCACGTCAATCTTCATAAGGTAGGGTGCAGACACTTTGTTTTCTGAAACAAACGTATCTAACTTAACAGTCGGGACCTGCCGGACTGCTCCGGTCGGGCTGGAACCCGTTACAATATTAGAATGGGTAACAGCCGCGTCGCTAGTGATAGAGGTCAGTTCCAAATCAACAACACCATCGCGGTCGGACACCGCGACAGGGTTCAATTCGTAGTTGATACCGGCAGCGGTATAGTTCGCATTGATTTGCTCGAAGTGCTCGGACACCGGCTCAAATAGATAGTGTTTCTGAGTTGGGAAAGATTTCATCAATTCTGATGTCGCGTGGTGAATACCAACGTCGACGATGCTTTTAACTGGTATTCCACTATCAATGATCTGATGCAGAGCCGATAGCTTACTAGGCTGCCGCTTTTCGCTTTTCATTTCCTGTAATGCCTCGTGATCCAAATCCGCTGTAAGACTACTATGGATTCCCCTTAGCGTTGCAAGGCATAACCTACACCCGCAGAGAATGCCGGTCATCCTCAAGCCGGAGGACTATGAACAATGGATGGATGGCAGTGCGGAGGACGCGTTTAAACTGTTGAAGCCCTACAATTCAGATGAAAAGCAAATTGTTCGATCTGGTGAGCGCGAGAAATCGGATCCCGCAGGAAAATGGCCATGAAAATCGTGTCCCATCGGCAAACTGGCGCAGATGTCTGCTAAGAGCCCAAAGTTACCGGGTGCTGCGGCCCGCGCTAACGACGGCAATGCGCAGAAAGCGGACTTTGCAAAGTTGAGCCGACGACCCTTGAAGTGCCGCGCTGTGATACGCGGCACTAAGTGATGGGTCGTAGCATTTCTTACGCTGCTGAGAATGCGCGGACGCTGCCTCGCGGTTCGAAGACATGTAGGAACGCATCGGGATGAGGGCGAATGCGGTAATTGTCCGTCTCGTCTCCAAAGATCACCGTTCCGTCTTCATCCAGTGCAGTGACAGTCGCCTTGACTGTGTCGGAAGGGTAGCCCGGCATACCAGACGGAGCGCCACCCATATCTTCGATACCCAGTGCTTTGGCAGCGGCCAGATCATTGTCTTGCAGGATTTCGTACTGCGCCGGAAGGTCCAGGTTTTTGGCGAGCTTCTTTGAGTTTTCGATGCCCTGATTTGAGATGAACTTTACTTGCACGCCTGCCTTTGCCAGTTGATCCGCCTTCGCTTTGACTTCTTTGAGCTGGTTCATGCAAAAGGGGCACCAATTTGCACGGAAGAACACCAGCAGGGTCTTTTCGCCGACAAAGGACGCAGACGTCGTGGTGGTCTCGTCCAGGCGTTGCAGCCGTAGTTCGGGCAACGCCTTGCCTTTCACGATGGCCGCGCTCGGCTTGCGGCCATAGTTCGAGAAGATGTGGATGTACCATTGCATGGTGATGGCACCGTACAACGCCAGACCCACGGCCACGTATTCGCTGGTGGCTGCGAAACCCCCGCGCGCACTGATTTTGTAGATCACCCACGCCACTGCGGCCAGGTTGATGATTTGAATGACAGGCAGGTTCTTGGATGTCCGGGAAATTCCCAACGCACCGGCAAGCACCATCAGGAAGAATGGCATGGTGAACGTGGCAAAGAATGTACCGATCCAGATCGGATCGAAGCCAGACAGGTAGAACATAACGGCCGAACCAACGCCCGAGAGCAGGTTCGACATGATATAGGGGAGTATGAGTTTACCCTTCATTTTCTTATTCCTTTCAAGGTCCTAATCGAGTTGCAAGCAGCGGTGCTTGAGCAAGTGTTTTCTCGCGTGGATTAAGTCGAACGGCGTGCGCCTCAATGCGAGGCGCGCGACCAAATCAGGCAGTGGCTGTTGCTGCCAGGCTGTTGAGAACAGGGAACAGGTCCGCGGGCTCAGGGCGACGGGTATAGTCAGGGTTCACTTCCGCGTAGACGATTTTGCTATCCGTATCGATGACGTACCGTGCGGGCATCGGAAGGTTCCACTGACCGTCTCCGTGGATGCGCGGCAGGTGGACGCCAAAACCGTCGTGAACCGGAATGACGTAGTCTTGCAGCGTCCAGCGAATACCCAGCTTTTCAGCCAATTCGCCGTTTTTGTCCGTGAGGATCGGGAAGCTCAGTTCATTGTCCTTCTGAGACTTCCGGCTGTCCGCCGCGCCCTGCATCGAGATTGCGACCAGGGTTGCGCCACGTGAGCGGATGTCCTCGGCAACGGCCTCAAGGGCTTTTAGTTCGATGTTGCAGTAAGGGCACCAAACGCCGCGATAAAAGGTCAGAACGACCGGCCCATTGGCCAGCAGATCTTTCAACGCGACATTGTTGCGGTCTGAATCCGTCAGAACGAAGTCGGGCACCGCGTCACCAGCTTTCAGGGCGCGTTCAGCTTGGCCGCTGTCAATCAACTCTTGGGTCGAACGGGCAAAAGCTTCGAAGGCGCCTTCAGGGGCCATTGTTTTGAACTGTGCTTTGAAATCGTCGAGTTGGTTCTGGAGGGTCATGTTGTGTTCCACTTCGTAAGTTGCGTTCTCTGGCTGGCTTAGGGGTTTTCCTGCCGCCTGTTTCAATAATTGGCCAGTTGAGAGAGAGGTGGTAGCCGCCCATTTCGTGTAACGGTTATCCACAAAATGAATGAATGGGATTATGCCTTGCTTGTTCGGCGAACTCGGTCGCACAAAAAAAACCGCGCCAAAAGCGCGGCGTTTGCATGCTCGCCTGACTACAGGCAGTTGGAAACTACGGGACGCAAGTCTTACTCTGAACTACTCCGCCACCACGTCGGCTTTAGGAGTCCACGCCATCGGTTCGAAAGCTCTGTCGAGCGGTGGGTTCACGATGTGGGTCGTGTAGTTTGATAAAACCTTGAGGGCGGTTCCGGCGATGACTTCCAGAACGGTCTGCTTTGAATAGCCGGCTTCGATCAGTGCATTGACTTGCGCATCGCTGGCCCACCCGCGTGTCTCGTTGATGATCTCAGCGAAGCTGCGCAGCGCCTCGAGCTTTGGGTCCGATATTGGCGTGCCTGCACGCAGCGCCTCGATGACACTGTCGTCCACAGCGGCCATCTTCGACACGGCTGTGTGCGCAGCCATACAATAGGTGCAGCCATTCAGGCGATTGTTTGTCATCAGAATGATCTCGCGTTCGGTTGGCGTCAGATCAGTCTTCTCGAAAATACCCATCATGGTCATGTAGCTTTCAACCAGAACGGGGGATTCCGCCATTGTCGCCATCAGGTTTGGAATAAAGCCCACTTTGCCCTTGATCGCTGAGAGGATAGGCTTTGAACCTTCGGGTGCTGTGTCCACGGTGTGCTGGGAATACGTCGTCATTTGTTTTTCCTTGAAAGAGTGCGGTTAAAGAGGAAGGAAGCGGAACCCGGAGCCTTTGCGCTCCACGCGGCCTAGGCCGGGCTTGGTGATATGGGCGGCGCCCATGATCAGACCATCGGTGCTGATCATGTCGAGCATGGTGATCCGCGTAGCCACGGCCTGCTCACCATCAACGTCCAAAGCCCACCCGAAGTTCGGATTGGCAAAATGAACGTCTTCGTGGACCGTGAGGTCACCAACAGCAACGAATTGTTCGCGACCGCCATCAAGGACGATAGCAGTATGTCCAGGGGTGTGACCCGGCGCGGGCAGAACACTCACGCCATCGCCCAAGTCGGCCGATCCACTATGGAGGGAAACATTGCTTTCGATGATATTCGAAAGCGATTGAACATTCTTTACCATAGGCCGCATCGGTTCCGGTGCGCCGGTTGCAAAACCGCTCGCATTCCAGAAGTTCCATTCAGCAGCCGCGATGTGGATCTGAGCGTTCGGAAACGCCATCCGATCACTGATGGCAAGACCACCAGCGTGATCCGGGTGCATATGCGTGATCACGATGTCGGTTACATCTTCGGCAAAGACACCAACTGAGCCGAGCTCGTCGGGAAGCTCGCCCACTGTCGGGAAGGCTTTGGTGATGAAGTCGCTAGTGCCAGCGCCAGCGTCGAACAAGATGGTACGGTTCCCAATCCGATATGCGTAGGTGTTGGCGGCGATCCGGGCGGGATCGCCAATCCGCGCTTTCAGGCTTTCAGGCGTGCCCAGAAACATGCTTGCAGGCATGTCGAAGTGACCATCGGACAGGGCAAAGATCTGCTTTTCACCCAAATTGATGCGGGTTGCTGCAATGGCTCGCGACGCCAATGCAAGCGTCGTCCCGGCCAGCGAAGTGGTAAGAAAATGCCGTCTGCTCATTGGTGAGTTTGCCATGTCAAATGATCCTTTTCGAAAAACCTTCTTAGCCACAGTTTCCGAATGTGACCTTCTGGGTGAGCTTGCTGTTGCGTTCAAATGTTGCTCATAAGAAAGTCGGACGGTAGCCTGTTAAAAAGTCTAACAGTTATTCGAAAAGCAAATGTCCGATAACTTCTCCACTCTCCGTTTGTTCGCACGAGTTGCGCGCACCGGTAGCTTTACCGCTGCGGGCAAAGAAACTGGCAAGTCTCAGCCGTCGGTATCCCGCATAATTTCCAATCTTGAGAAAGACCTTGGGGTTCAGCTTTTTGTGCGCTCCACCCATGCCGTTCGACTGACGGAAGCCGGGGAAGAATATTTGACTCGCATTGAGCGGATCCTCTCGGACATTGAGGAGGCCAATCACTTCGTCAGGGGCACTGGCGAGCTGCGTGGTCGTTTGCGAGTTGGGTCAGCAGCGAGTTTTGCGCAACGGGAAATCATACCCGCTTTGCCTCCGTTCTTAGAACAACACCCTCAGTTGAAAGTGGATCTTGTTCTGACGGATTCGATGCAGGACTTGATTGATGAGGCTATCGACGTCGCCATCCGATTTGGTCAGCTTGAAGATTCAACAATGGTCGCCCGCAAATTGGGTACGACACCTAGGGTCGTTGTTGCCGCACCTTCATATCTGGCAAAAACGGGCACCCCGAAACAGCCCTCTGATTTGGTGGACCACCAAGTTATCCTCGGTCCATCTAGCGTCGGAAAGGCCGGTTGGAGTTTTGAGAAGGCCGGTAAGGTTCAGTCCATTCGTGTCGAAGGCCAGTTGATGATTTCCGTCAATGAAAGCACGACGACTGCGGCGGTCGCAGGTTTGGGTGTTGTAAGCACCTCCTACTGGAGTTGCAGGAATGAGTTGGAAGCAGGGACTCTCGTCCAATTGTTGCCTGATTGGAAAATCGGAAACGTTGAGGTGAATGCGTTGCTGGCGGGTGGTCGTCACACGAAGCCTTCAGCTCGCGCATTCACAAGGCACTTACAGGAGGCCTTAGTAAAGAGAACAGGTTCTTGAATAGTGATTGTCGAATGCCAGGTTTTGCGAAAGCTGATATTGTAAAGCCTTGTTTTGTAAGTCCGGTTTGGGCTGATTGCGGTCCTTTGGAGAAAAAATGCGATTGTCCGCAAAGTCTGCAGAGCCGACCTCTGGCACACTGGGTACCCTTTGAATGCTGACTGAAGTTGTCAGATGACCGCTCTGAGCCCAAAGTTCCGGATGCTGTACCTCACGCGTATGTTTGCTAACAATAAGCGATTTCATCATAAATCTATTTTTCCGTCTTACGAGAGCAACCTGCGAGGCTCTCAAATCTGAACCACCAGTTCTACTGTTCTTAGTTATTTTGGCAGCCATGTGACTCAGCATAACTGCTGATGCTTTCCTTCAAGTCAATCAGCGTATCTTTGTCGTCGTCATTGAAATTAATGTTTGCATAGAAGAATATAACTTCTCCATAGTTTGATCTATCCAATCTCATGTTTAAGCCGAGGTTCATGACGCCAGAATCAACTATAAATTCGCTCAGCCAAGGAACAGATTCAGACTGATAATACGGATGTGTGAACGGCCAAACTTGACCGTTGAGCCTCCTGTTTATTGAGACTGCTAAATCTTCAACCTCCTTGTATTCCTCTATGTACCAATCATCGAGTAGAACCCTAAAAGCAAAAAGCTTTCGGCCTTGAGCATTGATTTCTTCTATTTCTGACCCATCGAAACGATTGAAAGAGTTCAGGTTTAGCAACTTGGTCGTAAAGTAGAATCCACTACTTCTATCAGTCGGCTTGATGTGACGGGAGTATTCCAAAATACAGTCTTCAAGACGAACATCGACCATTCCCATGTTTTCCAGAACACTGGAGACCTCTTCACTGACTTGCGAGTAAGAAGCACAAGGTAGCAATGCAGTCGCAAACGCAACTTTGACTGTTGATAGAAGGAACTTCACCTCAAACCCGCCTATATGCCAGAGTTGCGGATAGAGTCGTAGCTGCCACGCCAAGGCTTAGCCGCCCGTTGGGTTTGCTATTCAAGTTCTCGGAAAGAAGCAATATTTGAGGGATTGTTAGGTAGCTGGCAGGAAAGGTCGACCCTTGATGCTGCGACGCAGCGAACGTCGACTTTGTCCCGCAAAACAGACATTCGCATTAGATTTCAACTCTAGCTTTCCCTTGCATTCGCCCACCATTTGAAACGCAAAGCTATCAGCGGCCGAAGTTGCAGACCAGTAACGAGTTCAGCTATGCTTTGGCGAATTGCCTGAGTTTCTCTTCACCCAAACCATGAGATTTTACTCTCCTCACAGATCTTCCCTTAGTCTGCCTTCCGGACATCGGTTTCCGAAGGGCAAGTACAAAATGCTCCACACGCTACTGCTGAAGGACAGTATTCTTCAGGAAGCGCAGTTGGCGGAGTCTTTGCCCGCCAGCGATGAATCAATACTGCGCGCGCACGCCGTCGATTTTGTCGCGCAGTTTGAAAACGGAGAACTGGAAGAAAAAGCCATGAAACGGATTGGCTTCCCGTGGAGTCCGGAGCTTGTAAGGCGGGTTCGCGCCACGGCCGGTGGCGCAATTGCTGCTGCCGAGACAGCTCTGGAGTACGGCATCTCGGGGCAGCTCGCTGGCGGCACGCACCACGCCCATCCGACTTTTGGATCTGGCTATTGCGTCTACAACGATCAGGCCGTCGCGGCGCTCCACCTGCTCGCGGCTGGCATAGTCAAAAGGGTCGCGATCATCGATCTTGATGTCCATCAGGGCGATGGCAGCGCCGCCATTTTCGCTACCAACCCATCGGTCTTCGTCTTTTCGATGCACGGCGAAAAGAATTTTCCGTTCCGAAAGTTTCCAGCGGATCTCGATGTTGCCCTGCCGGATGGCACCGGCGACGAGGATTACCTTCGCACCTAAGCCGATCACTTGCCGGCTGTGTTCGAATTTCGCCCCGACCTCATTCTATACCAGGCAGGCGTTGATCCGCTGGCAGAAGACAAGCTAGGGCGGCTGGCGCTGACCCATGATGGCCTTATCCAACGCGATCAGGCGGTACTGAACGCCTGCAAAGGCCGCGGCATCCCGGTCTCGATGGCAATCGGCGGCGGCTATGCCGACCCCATTGAGGCGTCCGTCACGGCTTACGCCAATACCTACCGGGTCGCAAAGAAGCTTCACCGATTTTGACGACAGATATGATCATTCAAGCATTTGAAGACTCAAACTTCGAGCTTTCAGCCATTTCAGATTGGAGCGCGTTTCTTTCGTCTCTTTCAGAGCGTGTCGATTTGCATAGTTGGCAAATTTGGTATTGGTCTTGTTGGGGCAACGAGTTGGAACCAGCATGGAGGGTTAGTTCTCCCATGCGTAGATTGCGCGAAACACACTTTGTGGAATAGAGCTAACTCACTCAGCCTCAACGGCAGCAAAGTCCGCGTAGCCGACACTCACTCCAGTTCATCACCTACATTAGCCCCGACTATGGCGGCTGGTTGAATGCCATCCAGGCATTAATACTACTGTCGCGCCATGAGCGCTATTGTAAGACTCGTCCGCGATTTCACCGTTCAGCGATCTCTAGAGAGCGTTGCCCAATACCCGTTCAGACCTAGACAATTAAGCTTCCTTAACCGGCAGGTCATGCGGCTCAAATGTCTTTGGATTAACTGTTTCGCACCAGTACAAACGGAGGAAAGACTATGAAGTCACCTTTTGTAGCATCGTGCGCTTTGATTGGGGCGCCCAGAACAATCACTTTGGAAAGCATGAAAGGCAGAGGCAGGTCATTTGAAAGAGCCAAGATGAAGAGATTCTTTCGTCGAGAAGCTTCAACAGAAACCCTGAACCCGAAGACAACAAATGACCGAAAACAGACCCACGCTAGCGACCCACTCTAAAGAAGTGATACTGAAGGCACCTGCTGCCACTGGTGCCTCCGCGTATCCAATGCCGCGCCAACCCTGTGCGCGGAACTTTCCGGAAGGTCAGGATTTGACTGTGGCGACGCATTGATCGAAGTACTGATTTCGGCATCGATGAAAGATACTAGAGTACAATCGGAAAACAAATCTGGCGGACGTCCTGACGGATTGGATTTCAAACGACGTAGATGTTGTAGCCCATCTCGTTCAGATCAATGATCCAATCGACGGCTTCATCAATCCAATCAGGTGAATACTTCGAAATCTGAGGTGAGGCGCCTTCCTTGAATGCACTCACTTGAAAGACAGCGGCTTCAGGAAGTTCGCCCCAACGCGCGACCATGTACTCAAGTCACGGCGAATTTATTGTTCTTCCGGCGTTGTAATTGTCACTGCCACCACTTTCCGCGCCCCTGCAATTCATGCTTTGTTGGCCCCGGCCCTTTTGGGCCGAGACGCGTTGTTTTGAGGGATTAGAACGACACGTAAGCCGGTACTGCGGCCTGTGCGGCAGGCTGCGGTGCCGGTGCCGGCTGTTGAGCAGGCTGTGGCGCGGCCTCAGATGCGATACCAGCTGCTGCGCCCTCTTTCGAGCAATCCGGACGATCGACCCACTGCGCTACGGTTCGAATGGGCTCTACAGTGCTACCTCGCTTGAACTGCACCGGCTTTGCACCGGTTATCTGTACCAACGGTAGTTTGCTTTCTTGACCCTGCTGCAATTGCGGAACTAGAGCCGTCAGGGCACCCCATACAGCAGCACCCGCCTGCTGCCAAGTGGCCGTGGCGCCATCGCCAACAGCGCACCGAATTTCAAAGCCCTTTTTGTAGTCATCGCCGGGCTGAGGCATCATCTGCGAAACGCTTGCGTTCCACTTCCAATCGGGTGCAACACCCTGGATGCCGGCCGACTTTTGCCAACCTGTTTTCATGTTGTGGATGTCCATCACAACACCGGTCGAGAAGACGAAAGTGGACTTGTTGCTTTCATCACGAATGTAGAACGACTGCGCTGGGATGGTGCCGTCTTGCGTGCCCCGTGCCGACCACGAAAGCCAGGGCCCTTCTCGGAAACGTTCAGCCGGTTGCGTACATGGCTGATGTAGGCGCGACGACGAGCGGGGCTCACTAGTTTCCCTTGGCCGCCTCCGTAAGGATCAGTTTGTCCAACGTCAGATCTGAAACCGCGCGTCTCAACCGCTCGTTCTCTTTCTGAAGCCGCTTCAGTTCTTTCAACTGATCTACACCCATTCCGCCGTACTTCTTGCGCCAGCGACAATAGGTTTGCTCGGCAACACCGATCTGCCTGATTGCATCAAGACGGGACATGCCTTGCCCCATCAGAACTTCAACCTGCCGTAACTTCGAGACGATCTCTTCGGGCTTCGGTCTTTTGTTTGCCATTCGTGGTCCTCCGTTTCCTAAATACAACGGTGGAGCAGTTCAGTTGGGGAGGCTCAATGGCCTTTGGTAGGATCACGGGTGTTGTCGATCCAAAAAACACAACTCTTCAAGACATCGGGCTCTTGATGGCCGCAGCGCTAGTGTGTTCAACATAGGTGGCGAGGGTCAGATCGATATAGGCGGGTTTTTCGACGCCGTCTTTGCTTTGGCGATCCCGATCTGCGCGGTAAATTGGGCGTGCCGCTAAGTACAAGTCTAGCCGCAGCGGCTGTATTGACTAATAACAAAAGAGAAAGACAGGCCACCTGCTGGGCGGATTTCCGAGCTCTTTAACCGCAACAGATCGTGGCTTTCGCTTGCGCATTTTTTTGTCGTCGGTTCGCAAAAAATCAGCGCCACAGCCTAAAAACGTATGATCCGCCAGGTAGGGGTCACAAGACTTCTTTGCGAAGTCTGCGGCAACCGATTTCGCACACCGCCGAAAAAAGTGGCCCTTACCGGACATCCACCTCACATTCCCGCTGCTGCTGCGCGGCCTGTCAAAGAAGACATTCGCTGCATGAGCGAGGTTGTACGCCCGACGGAGGTCCGAAAAGCGGATATCTCGAGAATGCCAACTCATAGAGTCGGTGCTTGGTTGATCGGACGGCGACTATTCCAACTTCGCCACCGTCTGATTGAAGCAAACCCGGCTACGCGGCAAGGTCGTAGTACGCGGTGACCAACACTCCGATGATCACTAGTTCAGCGACCAATGGTGGCAAAACTGCTTTGTCAAACCCATCCGCAAGAATTCCGACAATGCGTCCGGCAACTACGACAGCCATCAGGATCGCAACAGCCACATAGCCCAGTATTTGCCCGGTGGTCAGACCGATCACTAGCAAAGCCACAGACGCCAGAAAAAGCCCGCCAATCACCGAGCGGATCGTACTGAGTCCGGCGGTTCCCACCGGCTCGATAGCAAAATTGACTACCATGCGCCGGGGCGCAAACATCGACATGATGCCGAGACCCGATAGCATGAGGGTTGCGAGGATGACGAGAATGTTCAGTGTGGTTTCCACTTTGTTTCTCCTTTGATTCAGGCAAACTGGCGCAATGCTTGGTTCGCGTTGTCTTGAGTGGTGATGTCTGACAGGGCTCCATCAATGCCAGCTTGATCTACGACTGGCCCAGTGGGGTAACCGGATTGACTGGCGTAAAAGTGGCCGGTCTTGAATTCCGGGTTCAGCAACCCGTCCAGATACCGTTTTGCTCCGGCTTCAACGCTGTGCATCATGCCGAAAAGGGGCATCAACACTCCTCCCACATGTTTGAAGACAATGCGTTTCATGAGTGGCAGGTCGTCGAAGCCAGCAGTTCCTGTGGTGCCTCCCGGGCTCATGGTGACAAAGCGAATATGGGGGTGATGACGCGCCATCGCCCCCATCCACAGTGTCGCGGTGAGCTTGGCATAGCCATAGGTCTGCATCGGGTCGCCTTTTGGTCCGAACTTGCTTCCGTCGGCGATTGATTGGAATTCCTGGACGGTTCCATCGGACAGGTCGGGGCGGTGCATACCCATTTTGGGAATACCACGAGCAGCCTCGGACCCAGCGTATAGAATTGTGGATGTCACCAACTGACGCTCGAGCAACGCGTCTACCAACACCACGTGGCCCAGAACGTTTGTTGCGAAAATGTTGGTCACGCCATCGCTAGTGAGGCCGTTTGGGTTCTGCCCGCCCGTTCCACCCGCATTCAGGATTATAGCGTCAATCGGGGTGGAAAGTTCGGCCACAGCGGCGCGGACCGAAGCCGGGCTGGTCACGTCCATCAGGACAACTTCAAAGATCTTGCGCCCGGTCTCACGTTCCAGCGCTGATTTTGCGGCTTCCGCTTTGATTGGGTTACGGCAAGCCAGATAGACTTGGGATATACCTTTCTGAAGCGCAAGCTGCCGGGCTGCCTCGCGACCCAATCCGGCATTTGCGCCGGTGATCAACACAGATTGTATATGGTTCATCGGTTATAGTCCTTGAGTTTGATTAGCCCATTGTATTCCGCTCGAAAATTGATCTGTAGATAGGTATTTCTGGACACGCTGCTTCAAAAATGAAACACAAAGCTCATGTCGATCAAGGAAAGCCACTCTCTCAACTGGGATGATTTGAAGTATTTTCTTGCTGTTGCAAGAACTGGGACATTGCGGGGCGGCGCCGATAGCATTCAGGTCAACCATACGACCCTGACCCGGAGGCTATCGGTTTTGGAGGAACGCGTCGGAAGCCGCCTCTTTGATCGCTCAAAGCAAGGCATGGCGCTGACCCAACTTGGGGAAGACCTAGTGCCTCACGCCGAACGCGTTGAGGCGGAAATGACAGCGGCGTCTCGAATGATTGTCGGCCGCGATGCTCAACCTTCTGGCACGGTCTACATCACATTGCCCCATGGTCTGGCAATGACATCTCTGATGGATGATTTCACCACCTTCGCCGATCTCTACCCAAACATCACCCTGAACATGAACTTCACAAATGACGTTCGTGATTTGACGCGACGGGAAGCGGACGTATCGCTCCGAGTTGCGAGTGAGGTGACGGAGGATGTCGTGGGCCGAAAGCTCGTGCAAATGTCGCAGGCTGCCTATTGCACACGAGAATATGCTGATCGGGTCACCGATAACGGTGGCGAGGGGCTCCACCTAATTGGCTGGCATGAGCCAGAAGAGGCGACTACGGCGAACTGGGTTAAGGACAGCTGCTACCCAAAAGCCACGCTTAAACACCGAGTATCTGAACTTGTCCCATTGATAACGCTGGCTGCATCCGGGCTTGGCATGGCTTACCTTGCGTGCAATCTGGGAGACCGGCACCCTAGCCTGATCAGAGCACCGTTTCAGAAACCCATGCCCTACAGAAGCATCTGGTTACTGCTACATCGCGACTTGAAGAACACGGCCCGGGTCAGACTATTCGTAGATTTCTTGGCTGCGAGTGTCCAATCGAGGCGGAATGAGTTCTGGGTCGCCGGAACGAAACTGCCCCAATAGAAGACATTCGCTTCAATCTGGTTCAATCGCTGCTGGTAGTGAAGTATTGGTCTAGGTTAAGGGAACATCCTAACCAACCCAATTTGAGTCGTCTTAGCAAAACCTGGGCATCTATGAGCCTCCTCCACAAAGCTAAAACTATAGTTTTCTCAAATATGCCCAAGAGACAAATCCCTTTAGACCACGCGCACGTTTCAAAGACACGCGGCACCAACGGGTGTCGCCAGTCTGTTCGCAACTATGAACTCGTAAAGCGGTTCCATTTGGAAGGCCGACTATAACGTTGAACCCTATTCCCGGTCCTGCACGCAATTTCAGCATGTCTCCGTCTTCAACGCCAAAAACCTCGTATTGTCCAAGAGAAGCTGCCGTTGCGGATTGAGCAACGACCATAGCGCCTAGGAAAAATGTAAATAAATGTGGGAAGATAGTACTGCGCATAACGTTAACCTGCCTGTTTTCTTAACTGCAATCTTAGCGTCTTTGATCATCAAGCGTAACTACCCGACCAAAGTAAGCGTGTGTCTAGACCGAAAATTGAACAAAATTTTCTAAAGTAAGCCGAAACTAAGGTTTAGGCTCGATACGATCGTTCAGTGCCTTGCACCGAATGCCTGTCTTGCGTACCGATCCGTTCTTCAACCGCCGACCAGTGCCAGCGGTCGAAGTGTTTCACGCAATGCCTAAGCGATTAGCTGTGCCTCGGTCAGCTTTAGTGGGTAAGGATCTCCTTGTTTGTATGATCCCGCTGCGGTGAACAGAACGTCGGTCGATGAGTTCAAACCGGTTTCCGCAGAGTCTTGTAACACACCGATAATGAAGCCGATGCTCACCACTTGCATGGCCGTTGCATTGTCGATGCCGAACAAGCTGGCGGCCATTGGGATCAGCAACAGTGATCCTCCTGCTACGCCCGAAGCCCCGGTGGCAGCAATCGAGGCAATGATGCTCAGGAACACGGCCGAGATGAAATCAACCTGAATACCCATTGTGTGAACGGTTGCCAGCGTCATGACAGTGATGGTGATCGCAGCGCCAGCCATGTTGATCGTAGCACCGATTGGAATCGTGACAGAGTAAGTCTCTTCATCCAAATCCATACGGCGGCAAAGTTCCATGTTCACAGGAATATTGGCCGCCGAACTGCGCATGAAGAAAGCGGTAATACCCGACTCTTTCAGGCATGTGAAAACCAGCGGATATGGGTTTTTGCGGATGCGCAGGAACACGATCAGCGGGTTAACAACCAGCGCCATGAAAGTCATGCAGCCAAGCAGCAAAGCCAGGAGTTGGCCATAACTTGCAAGTGTTTCAAAACCGGTTTCAGCAATCGTCGAAGCCACGATACCGAAAATACCGATTGGAGCCACCCGGATGATTGCTGCGACGATCTTGGTGATCGCGCCGTCGAGGTCCGACATCAGGGTCTTGGTCGAGTCACTGGCGTTACGGAAAACAAGTCCAAGACCAACGGCCCAAGCTAGAATGCCGATGTAATTTGCGGTTGCCAGAGCATTCACTGGATTGTCCACGATTTTCAGCAAGATATTCTTAGCTACCTCAGCAAGACCGCCCGGTGCATCTAAAAGCTCGGGCGTGCCGGTCAGATGCAAAGTAACCGGAAACATGTAGCTCGCCGCAACCGCAACTAGAGCAGCTGCGAAGGTTCCAATTAGGTATAACAGCACCACGGGGCCCATACGCGCATCGCTGCCCTTTTTGTGGTTGGTGATTGCAGCGCAAACCAGGATCAGCACCAGAACGGGTGCAACGGCTTTTAGTGCGTCGACGAAGAAATCGCCGAGCAAGCCGACGGCTGACCCGGCAGTCGGCCAAACGGTGGAAAGCAGAACACCCGCGACCAGGCCTATGGTGATTTGGGTAACTAGGCTACCACGCAGAATAAAATTCATGGGGACCATCCTGTTTGAGTAGAGGCCATACGAGCGAAGCTCACGCCCGCGCAGGCACGGTTGAAGTTCAAAGGCTGGTGGCTATTTGGAGGTCTTGGCGCAGAATTAAACCTCTCTAGATGTCCCAAGACTTTTCTGCGCATTTCTGAAGTATTTGTTTTTTCGAACAAATGCATGATTTACTGATACATTACAGAGGCTTACCTAGCGTCACCCTGCTCACACAGTTCACTTAAATATAAATGATTATTTATGAATTCCCCAAAGTGCTTGGACACTAAACCGGCTTCAAACTTACCTGTGCAGTCCAAAAAAGAGCCAATGACAGAATTGGCAAAAGTGTGTTGAAATCTCATTTGGAACCGCGCAGACCTTTCTTTGTCTGCCATAGGTTTTGGCAAGGAAAACATGCCGAAAACGCCCGCTTTGGGCTCAAAGCGGGCGTGCGGTGGCTTTGATTAGATTACTGGTTTGTGGTTGCGAGCGGTCATCGGAACCGCTCGCAGGATTGGCCCGAGAACACCACTCCCAGCACTTTTCAACCAGATTTCAAGCTTAACTATGTTGGCTTGCCATAGCCCAATTCTAGTCTTTCGTATCGTCAGACATGATCCTTACGGTGATACTGAGAGCTTTCCGATGAATGAAAGCATCAAGCTTTCCGAATCGCGCACGGCGTGACGAAATGTGTCGAGGTGATCCCGCGCCGCGCCCGAGAACGGGACAAGCCACGGGCGTAACTCGTCGCTTTCATTGGTCGCCATATTCAGGTTGTGCAGCCTCGACAACGCGGTTTCAATGAAAGCCTCATAGGGCAGCATCTTGGGGCGACGGATGGGGACAGCGTCCGGCCAGAGTGGTAGAGGGCGAGCAAGTAAGCCATCGTCATCTGACTTGAGGAGTAAGATGCGCAGCAGGTCGGGTTGAGTGCCGCCCAACACGCCAATCGAAAGGCGATCCACAGGAACAAGAGGGCGCCCATGCGTTCCACAGTATTATCACTCCAGGCGGAGTCGCGGTTTCTGAGAGTATCGCGCATCGGGCGAAAGCCACTTTATCTTTTGGCAAAACGCTTAATATCTATCTCGACCAGTTTACACAGTTTTGAATTCTATCACGCGGGCAAGATATTGTGGTTTACCCTGAACAAATTGGCCGGGTCATATGTGCCTTTGATCCTAGAAAGCTTGCCACCGTTATCGCCATATGCCCCGGCCATGTGGTCTGCTTCGTCTTCTGGCATGAAGTTGACATACGCACTTCCGCTCGCGTGCGGTTGCATCTGGACGTAAAGTCTTCGCGCCCAATCAATACACTCGGCATCCTTGCCGGGATCCTCCCAACGCGTGTGAACATTCATGATGAAGTGAGCAGATCTTTGGGGATAGGCCGTTGAACCGGCGTCGACGCGCGCCATCGCTCCGCCCACATGGGCAATAAAAACTTCGCACGCCGGGTCAGGAAGATTTGCAATCGCTTTCAGTAAACTTGAGATGGCGTCCGAAGAAAGTTCATCTAAATCATGGCTCTTCCAATAGTTCCTAGCACCTGTTGTTAGAAGCGGGTCAAAAGCGGCCTGCCAGTCTACAAACTTGTGGGGAGAGATCACATCAGCAATTGGTTCGCCAAGCGCGCGTAGTGCCGCCATAGCTTTTTCACCTTCGCCCATGGGCCCGCTATAGCAGGCAGCAAAGATCAACACCTCTCGTCCGTGCCACTCAGCTGGTAGAAACGGTAGAGCAGGCGCTTTCCGCATCACGCTCCAGACGGTCAGCTCATCCGGGGAATTGTCCGCAATGATGGCAAATTCAGCGAGCAGTTCTGGAGCATTTTCTATCGGATGAACAATGAGGCCAGACAGGACCTCGGGCCCTAGCTCATGCAGTTGAAACTCAAAAGAAGTCACCACACCAAAGTTTCCACCGCCTCCTCGGATGGCCCAGAAAAGTTCAGAGTGGCTTTTGGGAGAGGCGGTTACAATGGCTCCGTCCGCGGTCACGACTTCCGCTGAGAGCAAATTATCGATCGTCATACCAAATTTCCGAGTGGTCCATCCAAAGCCGCCGCCAAGTGTGAGGCCTGCGATGCCCGTAGTCGAATTTATGCCAACGGGAACGGTAAGTGCATGTGCCTGAGTTTCGCGATCCACATCTCCTAGCAGTGCTCCTGGCGCAACCCGAGCAGTTTTGCTGACAGGGTCGACGTGAACCGACCGCATCTGGGACAGATCGAGCATGACCGTTTCATCTGCGACTGCATGTCCTGCTATCTGATGCCCACCTGAGCGAATGGACATTATGAGGCCATTGTCGCGTACGAAGTTCACGGCCTTCTGCACATCGCTTGCACCCAAGGCGCGGATCACGAAACCGGGGTAACGTTCGAACATGCTATTCCACGTCGTCCTGGCATCTTCGTATTCCGCAGTGCCTTTATGGTAGACTCCGCCGCGAAGCGATAAATCAAGAACGTCTAAAGCGTCTTGATTCACAGTTGCCGTACTACCATCGAGTGTCTTTAGGTCAAACATGCATTGGCCTCCCTATTGTCAGGTCGGGCTTCTTGCAGGGTTGCCTCAAGTAATTGATATTTCCGTCGCGTTGTCTCGCGACGGCGTTTCATTGAATTAGGAAAATACGATTCTGATCAGGCGAAAATTGCCGGATCAATCCGATCCACAGGCGTTATGACATCGGCGGGAATGTTCAGGCGTTCGGCCGCCTTTCTCAGGCTTTCCTCATCCGGGGCTTCGTACAAGCAGTAGGTTTTGCGCTTGTCTGCGCTGAGAAACGAAAAAATCCACTCGACGCCGACTTCGTCATTGATCTCTTTGATGTGAATCTTGTCATCGTCTGTGACGTTGAGCTGCTCGGCGAAATTTCTTTCAATTATGTACCTTGGCATAAAGTCCCCCAAACCAGATTAATTACCTTAACTCGCTACTCCTTCGAGCTTTGACCTAAGGGAAACCATACTCAATTTCTGTGAAATTGCCAACGCTTCCCCTTCCAGTTGAAACGCCTGTTCCACATCATTCTGGCGCCCACGTCGTCTTAATGCAGTTGCATATGCCGCCTTGCTGTGCGCGACCCAAGGGGGGCATTTCATGCGCGTGTCAATTTCTATGGCCTTCTCGAACATCTTCTCAGCGGCATCCCAGTCCTTCAGAACCGTAGCCAGACGTCCGAGGCGTCGCGCAGCGGCGCCGGTGCACACTGTAGTGGCCCCTGCGGTGATCGTCAGGTCTTCATAAGGAGCAAGTATTCCATAGAGTGTTTTGGCATGTTTCTGATGCTCAATGGCGACACATATGTCGGCCAGATAGGACAATGTCGTTGAATACATGGCGTCGGGTGGAAGGTCGAAGCCATTGGCGGCCATTTCATTCAGTATTCGTTCGGCGGGTTCTTTGTACCCAAGTTCTGCAGCGATAAGACCAAAACCGGGCTTCCATGAAATGTCTTCGGGGCTGTCTGTCATCAGTTTCTTAATCACAGGCGCAACTTCGTGCAGTCGGTTTTGCTCGCGGCGGATCGTGAACATCTGAACTCCAAAGACGCCCTCAACATGTTCGCCGTGGGTCTTTCGACCAATTTTAACCGCCTCGGTGGCGTGTTTCTCGGCTTGCTCAAAATCGCCGTCCATAATTGCAACCATGGCGCGTGCGTGTTTCTGAACCCAATAGAGCTGCAGATGATTGTCCTTTTCCGAAATCTCAGTAAGTAAACCCAGAGAATGGTCCATCAACTCACGGTCGGCCATCTCGGCGCCTACAAACAAGCTCAGAGTTCGGTCCCGCCCTTGATCGATACTACCAAGATGCTCGGCCACACCGTGCATCGCCTCCAGATTTTCGCGCCAATGTCGGGTCTCTCTTCCCTTCCGCGCAACGAATGGGGCCCCAAAATGCATCATCATTACCGAGAACTGCGATTTATAGTCTCCCAGTTTTGCGGCCAGTTCCATGGACTGCTGGCCGAAACGCGCACCTTCGGAGAACTGACCGACGAACATGTGCGCGCGCGCGAGTTGGCTCATCAATCTGCACCGACGGACTTCATCAGCATCGGGCAAGTCTTTTAATGCATTGTCGCAAAGATCGATTGCTTCATTGTGCCTTTCGCTGGACATCATGCATGAGTCAGCGAAATGGTTGGCCGCGTCAGCAGCCAATTCCACATCGTGCACCGCCCGCGCCGCGTTGGAGGCGTCTTTCAGAACTGCTATCCCTTCAGGTAATTGGCCCAGGCTGTCATGGCTGCGGCCAACCAGTATTTTGCCTTTGATCAATTCTGTTTTGGAGTCTGAGCCAAGTTTTTCAGCAGCTTGCAGCGTTTCTCTTGCGTGCGTCATCGCTTCTTGGCTGGCAGATCGCGCCAACGCCATTTCTGTCGCAATTTGCCATTTTTCGAACGCAGCCCTCCAATCCTCAGCTTCTGAAAGGTGTCGGGCGACCAGTTCGGGACGACGCGCGATCTCGGCGGACCTTGTCTGTATCAACGCATGCGCCACATTTGCGTGTTGTTGTTTTCTAGTTGAGCTTAGCATGGACTGATAGGCGGTATCGCGAATAAGGGCATGACGGAACACAAAGTGCCCGCGATTGTGACCGCTTTCGAAGACTATGCCTGTTCGCGAAAGTTCTTCGAGGCAATCGTTGATATCAGAATCTGTAAGGCGCATCGCCGCATTCAATATACTCGGCTCAAACTCTCTGCCAACAATAGACCCTGTAAGCGCGACTTGTTTTGCTTTAGGCGAAACCGCATCGAGACGCGCCATCAATGCGCCTTTCAGAGACGAGGGTATATGGATTTGCCCTTGCTCGCCAGCCTCCACAATCGTTCGCGTCAATTCCTCCACGAACAAAGGTACACCGTCGGTCTTTTCAATGATTTTAGCAATCAGGGCATCGTCCGGTTTTTTGCCTGTGATGTTTGCGACAAGGTGTGAAACATGCGCAGAATCGAACCGGCGCAATACGAGTGACTGAACGTGCGTGTCCCCATCCTCGCGGGCCAATTCCCACCCAGGCCTGTGGGTAATCAAGATCATTAGCGGAAGGTCGCTGGATATCGACTTAAAACGCTCCAACAAAGCTTGTGTGGAAGGATCGATCCAGTGCGCATCTTCGACACACAGAACAACTGGGCACACGTCTGATCGCACCTGCACTGTGTGAATCAAAGTTTGGATTGTTGTGTCGCGCTGCTCCTGAGGTGACATCTCGAGCACCTTTTGGGCCAGCGCACTACGAGGTGCGACCAACGCTGCGAAGACAGGCAGAACTTGTTCCCAGTCCAGTCCCGGCCGTCTTTCCAGCATCTTCCTGACATGTTCAAGGATCAGATTGTCATCGAAGTCCGGTTCGACGCCTGCGTCCTGAGATATCCGTTGGGCAACCGGATGAAAGGGGCTACTGCTGAGATAAGGAGAACAATTCAGCCTTATGATATCAGCTTGGTCATTCGCGGTGATATCTGTAAGGAATTCCTCTGTAAGTCGCGATTTCCCAATCCCAGCTTCACCAGACAGCAGAACAACCTCTCCATGACCATTCTGGGCACGTTGCCATGATTGCAGCAGAATACCCTTTTCGTAGTCCCGGCCGATCATAACACTGTCGACTTCATCGCGATGTGCGGCTCGGAAACGGCTTTCCGCACTGCGTTCCGACACCACTTTCAGCAGAGTCCGAGGCTCAACAAAGCCCTTTAGCTCTTTCTTCCCAAGAGATTTGTATTCAAAAATCCGATGCAACGCTGTCTCGGTTTCCTCTGCCGACAACACGACCGAGTTTGGTTCCGCAAATTCTTGAATTCGCGCCGCAAGATTGACAACTGGGCCCGTCATGGCCCCTTCTTCATATGTGTTTTCACCGATATTATCGCCGACAACGGCATCACCACTCGCAATGCCCAGCCTTACTGACAAGCGCTCTCCGTCCGGGGTTTTGAGTTCGCTGACGCGATGAACGGCGTCAAGACCGGCTTTGATCGCCCGAATAGCGTGATCTTCGTAGGCCCTTGGCCAGCCAAAAAACACGAGAAGACCGTCGCCCAAGTATTTTGCAACATAGCCACCAAATCGACTTACGGCGCCCGCAACGGCGTCTTGGTAGTTCTGTAGCAAGTCCCGCATATCTTCGGGGTCGAAACGATTGGTGAGTTCCGTCGAGCCGACTAGATCGGCAAACAAAACAGTTACGTGGCGCTTCTCTGCAGTGGCCGGCTCACCATGCTTACTTTTGAGTGGATCGTCACTTTGTGAATGGTTTGAGATGGGCGCGTTTACGTTTTCCGGGGGGTGTTCACGGGATGCTTGTGGCGATGAAGTTGCGCGTTGCTGGCCACTTAGCTCTTGCACTGCGGCGAGGATGATCTTGCGGTGGCCAAGGCTCACCCCAAGCTCTTTTAGGTCGTCGTCTGACAGAAGTGGTAAAACACGCGCATCGATATCATTTGCCGCAAAAACATCTGCGTACTGACACAGTTCGAGATCTTTCAACCACTTTTCAATTTCGACCGACATCTTTGGATCATGCTGGGATACGCATCACTAATCAAGAATACGTATTAAAATCGGGATGACCTTCGATACAAAGCTACAGTATACCTTTGCCTTAGGATCAACAGGATAGGTTGGCTCTCGCTACAACATCTTAGAAAAAAAACTTACAAATTGGCTGCACGTACACGTTGATTTGTCTTTGAAGAGAGCTTTGTCCGCGATGTGTGAGTACGCTCAACACTAAGCCATCTAGCTCAGTGAATGTCTCCTTTGACAGTCCGCGACATAGCATATGGTCGCAGCAATGGAAGGCGGATTTAGGTCTTCCAAGGTGAACCGATCCGCCACGCCGCTACAGATGCTGCGCCGTCTCTGAGGTCGGTTGTCAGCCCACATCGACCCATACGTCGCGTTCAACAAAGTTCAGCGTGACGAGGTAGAGCGTCAAACGTTTGCCAGGCGAAATTTGAACATAGGCGCGAAGCCATAATCATGCTATTTTTTAGAAGGATTTGTAGGACGGGAAGCTGTTGGATCGCCAGCACTCAAAAGAGATTGACCGTGTCTTAAGCGGGTTCGATACGGGGCGGGACCGACTTGTCGCGGATAGCTGGCAGCGCTGTGTTGAAACCTATGGTATGGATCCTTCACGACAGGAACCCGCGCACATCTTGCCTGATACCAAATTCCGTGAACATCTGGAACAATCCGAGCGTCTGATCGCAACGGCGCGCTCGGGGCTCCATTCGCTGTTTGCGCAAGTGGCAGGGCAGAACTACGTCCTGCTGCTTGCGGATGCGGATGGCGTCTGCGTCGATTTCTTTGGCGACCGGAACTTCGAAGACGAGCTCAGAACTGCGGGTCTTCATCTGGGTTTCAAGTGGACGGAAGAGTTGGCAGGAACGAACGGAGTGGGGTCGTGCATCGTTACAGGTCAGCCGGTGACGATCCATCAGGGCGATCATTTTTCGATCACGCATACGCCGCTGTCTTGCACGGCAGCGCCTATTTTTGACACCAAAGGTGCCCTTGCGGCTGTTCTGGATGTGTCCTTGTTGCGTGGACCCTCACCAAAGGCGTCGCAAAATCTGGCCATGACATTGGTGACGAACTCCGCCCGTCGCGTCGAGATGGCAAACCTGATGGCATCGACGCGGCGTGATTGGGTCCTGCGCTTTTCAGCCAGCCCTGAATTTCTTGAGGTCGATCCCGAAGCGGCGGTTGCAGTGGACGGAGGCGGCAAGATCATCGGTATGACCTCGGGGGCCCGACGTGCGCTGGACCCGGACGGTTCGGGTCACCTGTTCGGGTCGCAATTGCAGGAGTGGCTTGAAATCAGTGTTGATGACATGCCCGAGTTCATGCGCGGCAGACCGTCCGAAGACCGCGTTCTACACCTCAAGGATGGGCGCGCGCTCTATGGTCATGCCGTTGCTCCGCAGACGCCGCAGATGACGGCAGCTCTGCGCAAACGGGAAAAGGTTCTGCCTGGTGCCCTTGGTAGTTTTGCAGGGCCGGATGCGGGCCTTCAGCAACTTTTGAACAAAGCTGCGCGTCTTGCGTCGACCAATCTGCCGCTTTTGCTAACCGGTGAAAGTGGGACGGGCAAGACCAAGCTAGCGCGCGCGATCCATATGGCTGATCCTGCGACACAGGATTTCCACACCGTGATCTGTTGCGACACGCCAACATTCAATTTCTGCCATGGTATCGAACCCGGCACACTGTTCCTGCGTGGCGTTGAAGACCTGAGCGAGCCTGCTCAGGCCTCTCTTTTGGCAGTGCTTGAGCGTCGGGCTGATCTGAGGATCATCGCCTCATGTCGACAGCCCCCTGCGGGATTGCAGGGCAGTCTGCGCGAAGATCTGCTGCACCGGATTGTGGGGGCTACATTGTCTCTGCCGCCTTTGCGCCACCGTGCGGATCTGGATTGGTTGCTTGATCGTCTGCTTCGACGATTTGCCAGCCATGACATTCGCCTGTCGACCGCTGCCCGCGCCGACCTGAAGTCACGGTTGTGGCGCGGCAATATTCGTGAACTAGAACATCTCCTCCACAGTTCTGTCGCCCTGTGTCAGGATAACATCATCGACTTAACGGATTTGCCCGCCCCGGCGCTCGCCCCTACGCAAAAGCAGGACTCAGATGATCTGGAAGCACTTTTGCGTGCCTGCGATTGGAACATGTCCCAATTGGCAAGGCGCCTTGGTGTGAACCGATCGACGATCCTGCGCCGTATGCGAAAGGCCGGGCTTAGACCGCCCACTTAGACGCATATGTACCCGTGTTGCGCCCTTGTTGCACGCGCAACAAGCCCTTGCATTTTTGGACTGAACTAAGTGTTGAGGCGCCAAATCCGCTTGCCCGAAGGGTCGCGGATTTGCCAGCCTTCTGCTCCGTGGAGATAGGGAGGATGACATGCTCGACACAACACTCTCGGATCAAGTTCAGGGGTTTCTGGATGACTTCGGTGCGGCTTTGTCCCAAGGCGATATCGATGCCGCCTGCGATATGTTCCAGGACGATTGCTATTGGCGCGATCTGGTCAGCTTTACCTGGAATATTAAAACGGTTGAAGGAAAAGCGCAGGTTGCAGATATGCTATCGCATCAGCTGGCCACAACCAAGCCGAGCGGTTGGAAAATAGCCGAAGGTGAGGTTCCCACTGAAGACGGCGGAATAACCACCGCATGGATCGAGTTCGAAACCGAAGTGGCACGCGGCTACGGGTTGATCCGCCTCAAGGATGGCAAGATATGGACCCTGCTGACCACGATGGTCGAGCTGAAAGGTCATGAAGAGCCCAAAGGGTTCAACCGCCCACTTGGGGCCAAGCATGGTGCGGGTAAACACAGGACCACATGGGCAGAAGAACGGGCGCAGGAAGAGGCTGAACTGGGCTACGAAACACAGCCCTACTGCGTCATCATCGGCGGTGGTCAGGGCGGGATCACTATGGGCGCGCGGCTGCGTCAGCTGGGTGTGCCGACGATCATCGTCGAACGGAATGACCGGCCCGGCGACAGTTGGCGCAATCGCTACAAATCCCTCTGCCTGCACGACCCGGTTTGGTACGACCATCTGCCCTATATCAAGTTCCCGGAAAACTGGCCCGTGTTCTCGCCCAAGGACAAGATCGGTGACTGGCTTGAGATGTACACCAAGGTGATGGAGCTGAACTATTGGACGCGCACGACGGCCAAATCCGCCACGTTTGACGCAGACAAGGGCGAATGGATCATCACGGTGGACCGGGACGGCGAAGAGGTTGTACTGCGGCCCAAGCAACTGATCATGGCGACGGGGATGTCCGGCAAGAAACGCATGCCTGATTTTCCGGGTATGGATGTTTTCAAAGGCGAACAGGTGCATTCGTCGGAACATGAAGGTCCCGACAAATGGGCCGGCAAAAAAGTCGTTGTGGTGGGGTCCAACAACTCGGCCCACGACATCTGCGCGGCGCTTTGGGAAAACGATGCCGATGTGACAATGGTGCAGCGGTCGTCAACCCATATTGTCCGCTCTGACACCCTCATGGAAATCGGACTGGGCGATCTCTATTCTGAACGTGCGGTGCAGTCTGGCATGACGACCGAAAAGGCCGATCTGATCTTTGCTTCGCTGCCCTATCGCATTCTTCATGAATTCCAGATTCCAGCCTATGCCGCGATGAAAGAACAGGACAAAGAGTTCTATGACGGGTTGGAAAAGGCCGGGTTCTGGCTGGATTGGGGCGATGATGACAGCGGGTTGTTCATGAAATACCTGCGTCGCGGATCAGGCTACTACATCGATATCGGGGCCAGTCAGTTGATCATTGATGGTGAGATCAAGCTGAAACGCGGTCAGGTCACCGCGCTTGATGAAACCGGAGTTATCCTTGATGACGGCACGCATCTGGATGCCGATCTGGTGGTCTATGCGACCGGGTATAACTCGATGAACGGCTGGGTCGCGGACCTGATGGGTCAGGATATGGCAGATCGCCTTGGGAAATGCTGGGGTCTGGGCTCTGACACAACCAAGGACCCAGGGCCTTGGGAAGGCGAGCAACGCAATATGTGGAAGCCGACACAGGTTCCAAACCTATGGATGCATGGTGGAAACCTGCATCAGTCCCGGCACTATTCACAGTTCCTGTCGCTGCAGATAAAGGCCCGAATGGAGGGTATCCCGACGCCGGTCTACGGCCTGCAAGAAGTGCAGCACCTCAGTTAGAGCATGCACTACCACCAAGAAGCGGACTTTCAATTTTTTCGATTGAAAGTCTGCTTTGTCCGCATCTCGAAAGTTGGCTGCGACTTCCTTGAATTGCTGCTCTGCGGACGAAGCAGCCATCCCATCCGGTTAAAAACAATGCGGTTCGATTCTTGATAGCTGTTCTGATTTTGCGTCGAGCCATCAGTAGCGCTTTGGGGACCGCGTGGTAGCTTTAAAGGCTTGGGCATTTGTACCGACTACACGCCGAGATGCCGCTGGCTGATTTCACTATCCAGATCACCCATTGCGCCTGACCAGACCGATCTGCCTCGCTCAAGGATTGTCGCGCGATCACAGACCGCTCGCAACTCGCTAAGCGATTTGTCAATTACCAGAATTGAAAGACCAGATTCCCGTTTCAGTTGCTCCACAGTCTCCCAGATTTCTCGCCTGATATTTGGCGCGAGCCCTTCCGTGGCCTCATCCAGTATGAGCAAGCGTGGATTGGTAACTAACGCGCGCCCGATGACCAACATTTGCTGCTCTCCGCCTGACAATGAGCCCGCAAGCTGATCGGCGCGTTCGCTGAGTCGCGGGAAAAGCGCAACGACCTTGTCTATATCCCAATGGCCAGGTCGGGACACAGCTACGAGGTTCTCACGCACCGTTAGATCGCGAAATGCGCGGCGGCCTTCGGGGACAAGGCCGATGCCCAACCTTGCCACTTGGTGGCTCGACAGTCTGCGAATGTCGGTGCCAGCAAACTCCATCGAGCCTTTGCTTCCGATCATTCTGCAAATAGCGCGAACGGTGGTCGTCTTGCCCATACCATTGCGCCCCATAAGGGCGACGACTTGGCCCGCTTCGATCGTCAGATCAACGCCAAAGAGGGCTTGGCTCTTGCCATAGCTTGCGACTAGGTCGGAGATGGAAAGAAGGCTCATGGGTTCTCTCCAAGATAGGCGCGCTGAACTAGTGGATTTTTGCGAATATCTTCGACTGATCCGGTTGCAATCACGCGTCCGTAATCAAGAACCGTTATTCGGTCAGCCAATTTGAAAACGACATCCATGTCGTGTTCCACAAGTAGGATCGGGGCCTGATTTCGCAAGTCGCTCAGCAGGTTCGTAAGCATCTTCGTGCCTTCCGCGCTTAAACCGGCCATTGGCTCGTCCAGTATGAACACCTTTGGTTCAAGGGTCAGCGCAACTGCGACTTCCAGTTGGCGGCGCTGACCATGGCTGAGTTCGCCTGTTCGCTTGTCTGCAAAGTCGATCAGGTCCACGCGACGCAATGCATTCTCTGCGTGATCGCGCAGGTTTTTGTCGCCAAGAACGGGCAGGAAGAATTGCCAGGGTCGGCCTTTGGCCCCAAGCGCGCCCAGCATGGCGTTCTGCAAGACGGTGTCCTCTGATGCAAGAGCGGAAATCTGGAAGGTGCGTCCGAGCCCGAGCCTTGCCCGGTTTTTCGTTGTCTCATGGGTGATATCCTGGCCCAGAAGGCGAACCGAACCCGCGTCAGACTTCAGGCCGCCGCAGATCTGAGCGATGAGCGTTGATTTACCAGCCCCGTTTGGGCCGATCACAGCGTGCACTTCGCGGGGCCTCACGTCCAATGTCACGTCGTCATTTGCAATCAGGGCGCCAAAGCGTCTAGTGAGACCTTCAACTTCCAACACGGGCCGCATCATCGGTCAGACCTTCCCGTAAAGACGCCGTACAGGCCGCCGCGGGCGAAAAGGACGACCACCAGCAAAAGCAGACCAAGAAAGAATAGGAAATATTCGCTAATGCCTCCAAGCGCGTGCTCGAGTACGACGAACAGAGTCGCGCCTGCAACTGGCCCGAACGTCCGGCCCAACCCTCCGAGGACTATGAAAACGATCAGTTCACCTGACATCTGCCAGCTGAACATCGTCGGACTGACGAAGCGATTAAGATCGGCAAAAAGGGCCCCCGCGAGCCCACAGATCATGCCGGAAATCACCAACGCTATCAGTCTCAGCCGAAACGGATCAAGCCCGACCGCCTCCACCCGCTCGGGACTTTGCCGCGCTGCGTTTAACGCAAGCCCAAAGGGAGATTTTACGAGCCGCACGTTTAGCCAAAGGACTAGGCTCAGAATTGCAAAACAGATCCCGAAGAACTGTATGGGATCAAGCGTGTTCGTCCCCGGGAACGAATTTCGAATGTAAATGGAAAGGCCGTCTTCTCCGCCATAGGCAGGCCAGCTGATTGCGAAGAAAAAAAACATCTGTCCGAAGGCAAGCGTGATCATGATGAAATACACGCCGGAAGTTCGAAGCGACAGAAGCCCGATTATAAAGGCGGCAACACCTGAAAACAGTATTGCCACCAACCAGATCACAGGCATGAGCTTGGTTCCAGAAATCGTGAAAGGCCATTCCATCAATGGCGAATACGTCTGAGCGTGAAACGCCAGAATACCCATCGCATAGCCGCCAATCCCAAAGAAGACCGCGTGCCCGAGGCTCACGAGCCCTCCTAGACCAAGCGCGATATTGAGACCAACCGCGGCCAGAGCGAAGATGACCGCGCGGGTCGCCAACGTAATTGTGAAGGGTTCATCCGAGACCCAAGCCCAAAGCGGCACACAAAGAAGCAGGCTCATCAGAATGGCGTTTAGTGCTTTTTCCGGGATCATGCGCGCGCCCCGAACAGCCCGGTGGGTCTCCAGATCAGCACGCCAGCCATAAGAACGTAAATCGACATTGACGCTAGTGCCGAACCAGTCGACGTCGCAACGTCCGGCGCCACGAACAGTTTGAACAGTTCCGGCAAAAAGATGCCGCCCAGGGTATCGGTCAATCCAACCAGCAAACTGCCGATAAGCGCCCCCCGAATGGACCCGATACCCCCGATCACTATAACGACGAAAGCGAGGATCAGGATCGGCTCACCCATTCCGATCTGGACCGACTGGATAGCACCTACAAGTGCTCCCGCCAATCCGGCGAGCGCTGCTCCGAGCGCGAAGACAAACGTGTACAAGCTCCCAATATCAACGCCGAGTGCTGCAATCATTTCGCGGTCATTTTCTCCGGCACGAATCTGAATGCCAATGCGGGTCCGTGAGATGAAGAGCCACAGCCCAACCGCCACCAAAAGCCCTACTAGGATGAGCACGAGGCGATAGAGCGGGTACTGAATGCCGCCTGGCAATGAAACGGGACCGGACAGATAGCTCGGAATATCGAGAAACAGCGGGAATGAACCGAAGATCCATCGCGTACCCTCAGAGAAAATCAGTATCAGCGCAAAAGTCGCAAGCACTTGCTCGAGGTGATCGCGGGCATAGAGCCGGCGAATGACTGCCAATTCGACGATAACCCCGGCCATAGCCGCCGCAGCAATGGCGGCCGCAACAGCCGCCAAGAAAGACCCCGTCGCCGCAGCGGCCGCCGCAGCCGCAAAAGCCCCGACCATGTAGAGCGATCCGTGCGCAAGATTTATTAGACCCATTACGCCGAAGATAAGCGTCAGGCCTGCTGCCATGAGAAAGAGCATGAAGCCGAACTGTATTCCGTTCAGAATCTGCTCGGCGATAAGGATGAAAGTCACGGTTCGAACAAAACCGGGCCGCCGCCATTTAGTTGGGGGCGGCCCTTCCGATTACATTTTACAATCTGCCGCGTAGGCGTCCGAGTGGTTCTCCAACGCCACACCAATGATCCGGTTGGTGAATACATCCCCTTCCTGAATGACTTCGCGCGCATAGATAGTCTGAATTGGATGGTGGTTTGGACCAAACGCAAAGTCGCCACGTGTGCTGTCGAATTCAGCCGCACGCAATGCATCTCTGAACGCGTCTTGATCCGAGACGTCAGCCGATCCGAGCGCCGAAACGATCAACTGTGCCGTGTCGAAGCCCTGGCTTGCGTAGAGAGACGGAAGCCGCCCGTACTCGGCCACAAAGCTTTCAACGAACGCGGCATTTGCTGGATTGTCGATATCCTTGTTCCATTGGCTGGTATTCACAATCCCAAGTGCTGCGGGCCCGACGGCTTGAAGGATGCCCTGATCGAACGAAAACGCCGGTCCCACCACGGGCAAATCAACGCCGCTATCCGCGTATTGCTTAAGAAACGAAATCCCCATTCCACCCGGAAGGAAGAAAAAGACACTGTCTGCGCCGGACGCGCGGATTTGAGCAATCTCGGCCGCATAATCCGTTTGGCCAAGCTCGGTATAAATCTCGCCGGCAAGATCGCCTTGGAAGAACCGCTTGTACCCAGTCAAAGCGTCCTTGCCCGCCGGATAATTCGGGGCGAGGATGAAGCTGTTGCTATGCCCTGCCGTGTTGGCATAGGCGCCGGCTGCTTCGTGCAGGTTGTCGTTCTGCCAGGCGACGTTGAAGTAGTTTTCATGACAGCCCTGACCGGCCAAAGCAGACGGTCCGGCGTTCGGCGACAAATAGAACTTACCTTGGGCCGTTGCCGCCGGAACAACCGCCATTGCGAGGTTCGACCAGATAATGCCCGTCAGGATATCAACCTTCTCGGATTGGATCATCTTGTCAGCAAGCTGCACGGCGACGTCGGGTTTACGCTGATCATCTTCGACGACGACTTCGATGTCATCCCGCCCGGATTGCTTGATACCCAGCATGAAACCGTCGCGCACGTCGATCCCCAAGCCGGCTCCACCACCAGACAGAGTAGTAATCATGCCGACCTTGGTCTCAGCAAATGCCCCTGTGGCCAGCAACCCGATGGATGCGGCAATGGCAATCGATTTATACGTCATAAGTTCCCCCCATGTTATTTCTTACTATCACCGGCTGGATTTACCTGGTCGAATCTGAAGTTGCTACAGCGAGGACCGCTTTCGCAAACAGTTTTTATTGAAATGCTTTCCGCTTCCGAATGGCAATGTCCATTGCAAGCTTTGATTCTTAGAGTCTGAAGTTGATTATCAACACCTAAATCCGCAGATTTTGAGGCCGCATAGCAAGGTGGCGAGGTAAATTAGAGCCCATGATTCCTGATCGCAAGACCATATTTTTTTGCCGAGTCGCGACACGGAGACAACTGTTTCAGTCACCTATTGTCCTACCGGCTAGCCTTAGTCATTCGAGTGATTTGCTCAGATGACAGTTAAGCGCCGCTGAGCGATCGTATAAAAACACAAAACCGAACTTTCAGCTTCCAATGACAGCTTCGGGCGATCGCAGACGCTGTCGAAAGTACGTCCATGCCAGCAACGCCCACTAACACAAGTTCTTCTGGCAAGACCGAGGCGCTGCTGTCAATCACTCCGCTTTCTGCAAACTGCCGATTAAGCCTGCCTCACAGAAACTCAAAAGGTTCAAGGTCATGCTCTCGCGATCCGCCTCGCCAATGTTTCCGCTTAGGGCCAAAATTCGCCACTGCGACGTACACAGGGCGAGCATTGAAGACACGGCAAACACCAACGCACCCGCAACTCGTTCTGGACTAGCCTCAGGGTGTTTTGAGCACAGCTTTTCTACAACCCTCATGGCCACCGGATCAAAGTGGGTTTGAGCCAATTCTCTCCACCGCGTATCAGCTGAGACAATCGCCACTATTCGTGCATAAGCAAGCCACTGAGGATCTCCACTGAAGGCTCGCGAAACGAGCGGCAGCATGAAGGCTGACAACAAATCACCGACACTCCAGTCCGACTGCGCGTCCAACAATTCAATTCTAGAGAGTCGCTCTTCAGAAAGTTCGGAAGCTCGACGCGCCACTATACGCTCGAACAACTCTTCTTTAGGACCCCCGTGAAAATTCACGTTGGCTTTCTGAACACCTGCGCGTTCAGCAATGTCTCGAATTGAAGCGCCCTCGAATCCCCTCTCAGCAAAAACCTGTTCTGCAGCGTCGAAGATTCGTTCTCTCGCGGCGACGGATCGCTGCGACGGAGCTCTTTTTCTTTCTTTTACAGCATGTTGTGGCATCTCAAAAACCAGTTTGCCTTATTTAGAACGTTCGTTCAAGATAAATACTGTCGCAGGAGGAGACGCGAATGGAACAGGCGCAGGTGAGAGCGGGCCAGCTGGTTGAGGCAAAGGCCCGCCCCGAAGAGTGTTTTGCTTTGATCGGTGCGGGGCCAATGGGCCTTGCAATGGCAAAGACGCTTGTCGAGCAGGGAGTGCCATTTCAAGGATTTGAACTGGCCGATGATGTGGGTGGTCTGTGGAACATCGATGCACCTCGGTCCACGATGTACGAGACCGCCCATCTCATTTCTTCCAAGCGCATGACGGAATTCACCGATTTCCCGATGCTAGAGGATACGGCAGAATATCCGTCACATCGCGAAATGAAGACCTATTTCCAAGACTTCGCAAAAGCGTTTGACCTGTATCAGCACTTTCATTTCGGAGCCGAAGTTCTGAAGACCGAACCATTGGAACGCGGCGGATGGGAAATAACCTGGCGAGACAATACCGGCACCCATCATATCCAAAACTTCGCAGGGTTAATGATTGCCAACGGTACGCTGTCGGAACCGAACATGCCGGATTTCCAGGGTGAATTCACAGGTGAGCTCATCCATGCGTCCGAGTACCGCTATCCCACCCAATTTGCCGGTAAGCGCGTTCTGGTTGTTGGTGCGGGCAACTCCGGTTGCGACATCGCAGTCGATGCCATTCACCACGGCGTTTCTTGCGACCTCTCTATGCGCCGCGGGTACTACTTTGTTCCCAAATATGTCTTCGGAGTCCCCGCCGACACAATGGGGGGTAAGATCCGCCTGCCCATGTGGCTGAAGCGAAAAGTCGACGGCGCGATCCTGAAATGGTTTGTCGGTGATCCGCAGAAATACGGGTTTCCGAAACCGGATTACGCTCTCTACGAGTCGCATCCTGTGGTCAATTCCCTCATTTTGTTCCACGCGGGTCATGGCGACCTGAAAGTCCGTCCGGATATCGAGCGCTTGGGCGGCAAAACCGTTCATTTCAGCGATGGAACCTCGGCTGAATACGACATGATAATGGCCGCGACTGGGTATCAACTGCACTACCCATTCATCGACCAGAAACATCTGAATTGGAAAGGTTCCGCACCTCACCTCTATCTAAATTGCATGCACCCTGAACGAGATGACCTGTTTGTTCTCGGCATGGTCGAAGCGTCGGGATTGGGCTGGCAAGGACGTCATGAGCAGGCCGAAATGGTCGCTCGCTACATCGCTGGATTGCGGTCAGGCAACTCCGCGGCGCAGGCAATCCGCTCTACCAAGTCCGATGGGTATGAGAGAGCGACAGGAGGTATGAACTACATCGACCTTCCGCGCATGGCCTACTACGTGGACAAAGCGACCTATCGGCGGGAGGTAACGGGTCAAATCGCGGCACTCAAGGCGGCCCGAGCATGAACGGAATAGATCAGGTCGTTCTGAATTTTGATGCCGGAAATCTTAGAGTTCTCAATGCCATCCTAGCGATCGTAATGTTCTCGATTGCGCTGGATTTACGTACGGATGACTTTCGGCGCATTGCAGGTGCACCCAAGCCCCTCATTGTCGGTCTTGCGTCGCAGTTTCTGGTACTTCCAGCGCTTACTTTTCTTATGATTGTCGCACTGCGACCGATGCCATCTGTAGCGATGGGCCTTATCCTCGTTGCTGCGTGCCCTGGTGGGAACATATCAAATTTCATGACCCATCGGGCGAAAGGGAATGTGGCGCTATCGGTTTCAATGACCGCTTTTGCGACGGTCGGAGCCATCCTTGTCACACCGGCAAACATTGCATTTTGGGGTAACCTATATGGTCCGACACGCGAAATCTTGCAGCGCACCGAAATTGACCCGGTCGCCGTCGCAACAACGGTCGGGTTCATGCTGATCCTACCATTGGTTCTCGGGATGCTAGTAAACGCGCGGTTAAAACAATTGGCTGATCGCATCCGCCGCCCAATGCAATGGCTCTCAATGGCTATCTTTATTGCCTTCATTGTGCTCGCGCTGGCTGCCAATTGGGCGAACTTCCTTCAGGTCGCCGGAACAGTCATAGGTCTCGTTATTGTCCACAATACGCTGGCATTCCTCGGCGGGTATACAACGGCGACGATCACAGGGTTGTCCGAGCGGGATCGCCGTTCAGTTACCATCGAAACAGGTATTCAGAATTCAGGACTGGGGCTCATCCTGATCTTCGCCTTTTTTGGCGGGATGGGCGGTATGGCTGTTGCCGCTGCCTTGTGGGGCATATGGCATGCGATTTCTGGATTGGCGCTTGCGGGCTACTTCGCAAGGCGGGAGGTGCCGGTATGAGGCGCCTTCTCATCACTGGCGCTGCAGGTGCAGTTGGAACAGCGTTGCTAAGTCGACTGGCGCAGAAGGACAACTACGCCGTCATAGCTACGGATATCCGAGAACCCGTGAATTTGCCGCCAAACGCGCGGTTCATCCAGATGGATGTGACCAGTAGCGACCCACACGACGTCATCATGTCAGAACGCCCCGACACGGTCGTGCATCTTGCTTCGATCGTAACCCCCGGGCCAGACACAACGCGAGACCTCGAGTACCAGGTCGATGTTGAGGGCACCCGCAAAGTTCTCGATGCCGCCATCTCCGCGGGAGTAAAGCGACTGGTCGTTACGTCCTCAGGCGCGGCCTATGGCTATCACGCCGACAATCCAGCGCTATTGCGAGAAACAGACGCAATTCGCGGCAATCAGGAATTCGCCTATTCTTGGCACAAAAGACTGGTCGAGGAGATGTTGGCAGACGCGAGAGAAACGGCCCCAGATTTAGAGCAAGTCGTATTGAGGGTTGGGACGGTTCTCGGGAACCATATCGAGAATCAGATAACGTCTCTGTTCCAAAAGCCTCGCCTACTTGGGCTGAAAGGTTCTGAGAGCCCCTTTGTCTTCATATGGGACAAGGACCTGGCAGAAATACTGCTGCGCGCATCGACAAACGGGCCTGCGGGAGTTTTCAACGTCTCTGGCGACGGTGCGCTTACTGTTTCCCAAATCGCCAAGGCCATGGGCAAGACTGTGCGCTGGTTGCCGCCAAAGTTGGTCAAGATGGCACTGGCCGTGGCCCGACCCGTAGGGCTTTCTCGCTATGGTCCTGAACAAGTTCGATTTCTGCAGTTTCGGCCAGTGCTGGACAACACTGCACTTAAGGTGAAGTTCGGCTATCAACCCAAATACTCAAGCGCCGAAGCATTTAAGCTCTGGTGGGAGCACGCGAAGTGAAAAAAACTGCAGCCATAACTGGTGGTGCTGGCGGCCTGGGGCAAGCTTTTTCTGAAGCATTGCGAGAACAAGGTTGGCATACCGCTATCATTGACCTGCCAGGCCCGCGCCTGGACGGTTTGGTGGATGGCAAAAATCTTAGTCTCTACGCTTGCGACCTAACAAAACCTAAGCAGTGTGCTGATACATGCTCTCAGATTTTGAAGGACAGGCCTTCAATTGACATGGTTATTTACAACGCAGGGGTTACACAAATCTCGGCGTTTGCCGACAGTGACATGAACTCACATCGCGACCTTTTTGAGATCAACTATTTTTCAGCGGTTGAGTGCGCTCGGCATTTCTTACTTCCATTAAGGAAGTCCAAGGGAACGCATCTGGCGATCTCATCAGTCGCGGGGTTTGCGCCGCTTTTCCATAGAACTGCCTACGCCGCCAGCAAGCATGCAATGGAAGGGTTTTTTAAGTCTCTGAGAGCCGAGGAAACCAGTCACGGGGTGTCCGTTACTATTGCTGCTCCCTCCTTTGTTGCAACGAACATCGGGCAAACCGAAAGAGATGCTAAGGGTTTCGCCCGTCCGGGATCCGCAACTGACGGTGTTGACTATATGACGCCACAAAACGCAGCCCAGATCATTCTTCACGGGTGTCGAAAACGAAAAGCATTTGTGCCCGTTGGTCGAGTTGCAACTCTATCGAACGCTATGAACCGGCTAGCTCCTGCGCTCTTCTTCCGCCAAATGATGCGAACAATTGGAAAGAGCTAGCTCTCGGAGGATGCTGTCAGAGGAATTCGAACTGGTCTCAACTGAGCCAGCAGAGCTTTCCTTCATGCCTCGCCAAGTTTGGGCCACTTGACGAGAGCAGTGGCGCGTTTCAGCTTGAAGGCACCTCAACTGGTGAGAGATCGCTCCGGCTTAAAGTGGTTGTAGACGGAGGAGTGGACGGCGCCGAATTTCTGAAAACTTTGCAAACGCCTGAATCGCTGTATTGCGCATTCCCTTCATTGGAACGGAAGGTGTGAGTTCTCACCCTCTGTTATTAAACCAACTGCCCGTCTTCTGATTTTCCGTCGCACCGAGATCTCTGAGCGCGGCTCGGTTTATCGCGAAGCTATCAGTAACACTTTATACGCAGCACCATATCGGCGCATCAATTTCCAGGTAAGCTTCAGTGCTGCCCGCTTGTTATGAAGTTTGACGACAACGGCTTCAAAAACCTCGCCCTTCACACTCCGGCAGACAGTTTGGTTTGATCTGAGTTCTCTTTCAGAGAGTCAGAGTTGACTTATAGGTGGTATTGCGAAGCAGACTGCTACTGCTGATCTGCCATGTGGCGAACGCGGGAGGGGGCGAGGCAACGCTATTCGACAGCGGTGTCGCTTTTCGCAGGTACAACCGAAGACACGGCGCTGTCACAAAGGTTGCTCAAGAGGGAGCGCAGTGACCTCATCCTGACGGTCAAGGGCGTTTGGCTTGCCCAAATTCCGTTGGCCCGCGATAGAAAAATGATGGGAAAAAGGGCCTGCCACCATTTACGATTGAACCCTTCTGCCAACATTCAAAAGTTAATAGGGCAACACAGCCGGCACTCGTTACGGGTGCAGCATTAGCCGTCATTGACGGCCGCCACGCAGATAAATCGGTCATTCGCGGTTCTTGAAACCTACACATATCAAAATTCGATATTCATCGATGTCTCGACTGCATGTACACCTATTCCTACAACAATCCCTGCAAAGATAAGCCCAACAAATGCGTTAATAACCGATAAAGCTCGGCTCGCGGGTTTCTCCGGCTTTATGTCTCCGTAGCCAACGGTAGTTGCGTTTATGAAGGCATGGTAAAGGCTCGCTCCGGTCGACCAGCCTTCGATCCGACCAATTGATATCCCGAGCACGCACACCAAAACCAACAAGAATACGAGTATCGGTGACAGGTAGATCAGGTCCCAAAGGAAAACTGAAAGAAACGTGCAAATGTAGCCGGCGTCGCAACCCATAGCGAAACTCTACCTCACTGCCAGTTGTGGGCCTAGTTGAATACCAATGTCTTAACAGGAAGCAGAATGGCCTGCGCACGCAAGACAATTGCATTTGCTATACCCATGCCATCCACAATCCTTGCGATGAAGGCAGACAGGCCCGTGATCTCACCAGCGTCGATCTCCTTTGCTCGGCTCGTGTACGCAACGCCCACGCACGCACTACCTGGCGGGAAGCTATCAAGATGCTGAGGAAAAATAGGTGCTAGGAACGCTGTAACTGTACCGGGTCGCGCTCGATCCTGCTGATCCAACAGCGTATCACCCGGTCGGAACTGCCCCGCGGCAATCGCCCCTTGCACGTCATCGACAACCATCGGGACTATGGTCAACGGTTTAGACGCGCAGGTAATTTCCACCAGCATACCTGGCTTTAGTACACTGGCAGAAATCTGACCAAAAGCTGCGATAAAACGCCCCTGTCCCGTAACCTCAGGCACCAAAATCCCGGCAGGGCGTAGTATTGGATTAACGATATCACCCGGCTTGAGGAGAAATTGTGTTACCGTCCCATCCACCTCGGCAAAAACGGTGGATTTTGATATCTCGTTCTCAGCCTCTCTCAAAACCGCACGCGCAGTTTCAAGCTGTGCAGGGAGAAGGGTGGTTTGGCGCAATTTGGCACCGTCTAACGAGGCAATAGCGGCTGCGCGCTGACTTTCTGCGCCGGTCACTGCGGTTTGCAACCGTTCCAGTTCCTGCTCACTAACAACGGTGTTGTTTCGCCCCGCAAGCTCCAGGCGTCGCTCCAAATCACTCGTCGCCTGAGCAAGGTCAGCTTCTGTCGCTTCAACCCTGGCGGTGGCATTCGCAACTTCCGTTGCGGTCAGGCCTAAAGCCGCCTCAATCTCTTCGATACGTCGCTGCGCCGTTTCCGCTGCCGCCGCCTGCCGTGTGGTGTCCAGTCGGAAAATCGGCTCGCCAGCCATAACGTCCTCATTATTGGCAACGTAGACCTCCGCGACCCGCCCCACGCGATCTGACAGAATGGTAACTGTTCGAAATGCAGCTGAGACATTCCGCGTTGAAGGGTGGAAATAGAAGATCACCGTGATCAGCGTCACAGCCAATATTGCACAGGCGGTCAAACCCCACCGCAATTCATACCAGACATTGAAGAGGGTAATTTCCTGGCCCCACCGCTTGCCCTGCTTGTAGCGGCGATAAAGGTAGTCCGGGACGATTGTAATCAGTGCAGAGAAGACCAACTCAAGCATCGTGGCTCTCCGACAAGTCTACTTCGGTCTTGAGCGGAAAGATTTCATGCAAGGGCACGGCGGCGATCAGAATTGCTGCGATCCAGAAAGCGTTGTTGAGGGTGAAGAGGGAGATCAATCCAAGCACACCGACTAACTGCATTTGCACTTTGTGAGCACCTGCTGCCATGCGGTCTGGAATGGCCTGTACGGTGAAGTAAAGCGCACCAAAACCCAGCAGCACTATGACTAGAACCAACCCAACAACGATCAGAAAACCGTCTGTCTCCCCCGGGGGTGTTACCCAAAATGGGAGCCTTGCCATTGCCTCATCAGAAATAGAACTGTTCACCTGCCCCTTCCCCGCATTCAGGTAATCACATTCGAATATAACTTATTGAAATCAAGAAAACCAATTTGCCTTGACGCTTTGGGATTTTTTCAAACGCATCATAGCAAACTTGGCTAAACCACTAGGCTTTGAAACTCGGTTGCAGACCATATACCAGGAAAATGTTCAGAATATTGTAGGGTCCGCTTTGGGGTCGGACCTGCCGAATGCGTCCGTAGCATTCAACTGGCACAGCAGTGGCCGCTCAGGGCTCTTGCGACCAGCCGAGGCAAACCGCGGAGAAAGTCGTTTTTGAGTTCGTGGCAGACATTGCTCGAGTGTTCGACTACCTCGCGTTTTACGAAAGTGACAAGTCGCCGCGTTAGTACTAAGTTGAGACATAAATATTCAAATATTTGACTGCCCAGTTTCTCAGCTTCACCCAGCGCGAGTTTCATATGTCCAAGTTCAAATTTCCTACCGCCTTTACCATTCTGTTCATACTGATTGCCGTCGTGGCCGCCCTTACATGGGTTATTCCGGCCGGTGAGTACGACCGTCAGCTGAACGAAGCTCTAGGCAGTGAAGCGCCTGTCCCGGGCACCTACCACGAAGTCGAGCCGAACCCCCAAGGACTTACGGCAGTTATCCTTGCCCCGATTGCAGGTATGTACGATCCTGGTCTTCTGGGAAGTTCATCCAGCGCGGCGATTGATGTCGCTTTGTTTGTTTTAGTCATCGGCGGTTTCCTGATGGTTGTCACCAAGACAGGAGCTATCGACGCCGGCATCGGTTGGTTGCTGCACAGGTTGGCAGGGCGGGAAATCCTGATGATCCCAATCCTGATGATCGCCTTTGCCTTTGGCGGGACAAGCTATGGCATGGCCGAAGAATCCCTCGCGTTCTACGCTCTGATCATTCCGGTTTTTATTCGGGCAGGGTACGACTCCTTGACCGGGGTTGCGGTGATCATGCTAGGCGCAGGCATTGGGACCCTGGGCTCAACCTTCAACGCATTTGCGACAGTTGTTGCCTCGCAAGGTGCGGGTATTCCGTTCACGAACGGGATCGTTCTTAGGTTCATTATCCTTGTCCTTTGTCTTGTTGCGGGCATCGCATTCGTCATGCGATACGCATCACGCGTGAAAGCCGACCCGTCATTGTCCGTGGTGGCCGATCAGGCCGAGGAAAACCGGGCGCATTTCCTAAAGGGTTCGGAAGGCGATGATACGTTCCCCGAGATGACCAAGACGCGTTCGATCATTCTGGTTCTTTTCGGGATTACCTTCGCCATCATGATCTATGGTGTTGTCGCGCTGGGGTGGTGGATGGCCGAGATGTCCGGTCTCTTCCTGGTGATGTCCATCATCGTTTGGTGGGTCGGGAAAACGGATGAAGGGTCCAGAATGGACGAAGGGACCTTTGTGGAAACCTTCGTTGATGGCGCGCGCGATTTGCTGGGCGTTGCCCTGATCATTGGCGTCGCGCGCGGTGTTGTCGTCATTATGGACGCGGGCAAAATCACCGACACAATCCTCGCCGGAGCCGAGGGGTTTGTCTCGGGGCTGAGCGAGTTTGCTTTTATCAACGCGATGTTTGGCATTCAGATCTTGATGTCATTCCTGGTGCCGTCCTCGTCAGGGCTGGCCACGCTTTCGATGCCGATCATGGCACCACTGGCAGACTTTGCGGGCGTCGGTCGTGACCTGGTGGTTACAGCGTATCAGTCAGCAAACGGATGGGTGAACCTGTTCAACCCGACATTTGCCGTCGTCATGGGAGGGCTAGCCATTGGTCGTGTGTCATATGACCGGTGGCTGCGCTTTGTTTTCCCGCTGCTCGTAATTCTAGCCGTGATCATCTGCGCCGCGCTCACCGTTGGCGCCATAACTGATCCGGGGATCGACGGGCCCGCAACCGAGACTTCAGACACAACATCGAACTGAGCCGTCGCAATGACCGATCGCTCCGCTCCAGAGACGACTTCGAAATCGGGTGCCCTTGGGGTGACGGCTTGTATCGCTTTGGTTGTCGGAAACATGATTGGGTCAGGAGTGTTCCTTCTGCCGGCCTCACTTGCGCCGTTTGGGCCAATTGCAATCGGCGGATGGATCCTAACATCGGCCGGGGCACTGGTTCTGGCGATAATTTTCGGCAGGTTGTCACGGATCGTTTCAAAACCCGGTGGCCCTTATGCCTATTCGCAAGAAGCATTCGGAGACTTTGCAGGTTTCATAATTGCCTGGGGGTATTGGATCGCGCTTTGGACCGGGAACGCAGCTGTTGCTGTCGCGTTGGTGGGTTATTTGGGGTTCCTGTTTCCAATTATCATCGAAGTGCCAATGTACGGCCTATCGACCGCGTTGGTCGCGATTTGGACGCTTACTTTGGTAAATATCCGAGGCGTTGAAGGGGCCGGTTTGGTTCAGATCGTGACCACCGTGCTCAAACTCGCGCCTCTGATCCTGATTGGCACGTTGGGTATCTTCTGGATCGAAACAGAGAACTACATCCCGGTTAACCAAAGCGGTACGACGGCCTTTACGGCGATCTCGGCTGCGGCAGCCCTGACGCTCTGGGCCTATTTGGGCCTCGAGTCTGCGACCGTTCCATCTGGCGACGTTATCGAGCCGGAAAAGACCATCCCGCGCGCCACGGTCATCGGCGTGATTATCGCGGCCAGCGTCTATATAGCGGTGACCGCCGTTTCGATGGGCGTCATTCCTGCCGAGTTGCTGGCTATTTCTGCCGCACCGCTGGCAGCAGTCGGCGAAGTTATGTTTGGCACCGTTGGTGGTATACTCGTGGCCGTAGGTGCGGTGATATCTACCTTCGGAACTCTGAACGGTTTCACACTGCTCAGTGGCCAGGTCCCCTATGGCGCTGCTTTGGATCGCGTTTTTCCTGCAGCCCTAGGCCGGAAATCCAAATTCGGAACGCCTGCTAACGCTCTGATATTGTCGAACGCCCTGGCCTCCGTTCTGATCATAATGAACTATGCTCAAGGGCTGGTCGCCGCATTCAACTTTGTTATTCTACTTGCTGTTGTCGCAAGCCTATTGCCCTATGCCATCTGTTCCGTGGCCGAGATCATGATCCGGCTAAAAGGTGGGCAAGTCCTGCATGGCCCAGAATTGGCGAAGGTCGTTGTTCTGGGCGCCCTTGGCTTCATATATTCCGTGTGGGCCTTCGTCGGTTCGGGTGCGGAAACCGTTTTGGTTGGCTCTGTCTTGCTGCTTTTGGGCGTTCCCATCCATGTCTGGGTCCGCTGGAGCCAGGCCAATGACGTTGAAGACATTCAAAAAACAAATAGTTCGAAAGGAGAGTTACAATGAAGCTCGGCGTTCATTCCGAGATCGGAAAGCTCAATAAGGTGATCGTCTCGCGGCCGTCATTGGCGCATGACCGACTGACACCGCGAAACTGCGAAGAGCTTCTTTTCGATGATGTCATCTGGGTCGAACAGGCTCGTAAGGATCACGCTGAATTCTGTTCCTTGATGCGTGAGCGCGGGGTCGAAGTTTACGACATTCAGGACCTTCTGGCAGACGCGATCAGATCAGACCCCTCGGCGCGCGCTTTTCTTCTGGACCGCCTGATCACGCCCAACATGGTCGGTCTGGGCTTCTCCGTCGAAATGCGCGCATGGCTGGACGAGATGGATGCCAAGCTGCTTGCTCGGCATATGCTAGGCGGCATCGTCTTCGCAGACCTTCCCAAAGGCATGATTGATGAGCAGTTCGGCGATCTTGTGTCGCTGGGTGATTTCATTCTTCCGGCCATCCCTAACGCCCAGTTTCAGCGAGACCCCTCCTGCTGGATTTTCGATGGTGTGACCACGAATCCAATGTTCTGGCCTGCTCGTAAGCCGGAAACCTTGATCATGCGAACTGTGTATCGGCACCACAAGATGTTCAAAGACGCCGATTTTGAGTTCTGGTGGGGCGACAGCGACGACGATTTTGGCCTCGCCTCGGTCGAGGGTGGCGATGTGCAGCCGGTGGGCAACGGCACAGTGTTTATCGGCATGGGCGAGCGCACGACCCGACAGGCCGTGGCACAGGTTTCAGAAGCGCTGTTCCGCAAGGGCGGCGCCGAACGTGTTGTCGCCTGTGCGATGCCCAAGAGCCGTGCAGCCATGCATCTGGATACTGTCTTCACTTGCCTCGACCATGACAAGGTCACCGCATTCTCAGAAGTTGCGGACCAGATCACCTGCATCTCGATCCGCCCGGGTGACAGGGGAGATTTAGATATCAACGTTGAAAAAGGGCACCTGTTCGACGTCTACAAAGAAGCCCTGGGGCTGAACTCGCTGGAAGTCATTTCTACCGGTGGCAATGAATTCCAGGCCGAGCGCGAACAATGGGATGACGGCAATAACGTCGTCGCCCTCTCGCCAGGTGTTGTTGTCGGCTATGCGCGCAACACGTTCACGAACGGAAAGATGCGCGCAGCCGGTGTCGAGGTGATCGAAATCTCGGGTCAGGAACTGGGGCGTGGTCGCGGTGGCGGCCACTGCATGACCTGCCCGATCGACCGCGACCCCGCCTATTGAATTTACCATGGGCGCAGCCCCTGCGCCCTCTGATTTTTGTTAGGGAGAGATAAAATGGCATTCAATCTCAAAGGCCGTAGCTATCTGAAAATTGCCGATTTCAGCCAGCGTGAAATGCTGTATCTGCTGGATCTGGCCCGCGACCTGAAGCGCGCGAAATACGCCCGCGCCGAGCAGCCGTCGCTGACCGGCAAGAACATCTGCCTGATCTTCGAGAAAACCTCGACACGCACCCGCTGCGCATTTGAAGTGGCCGCCTACGATCAGGGCGCGAATATCACTTATCTTGATCCGTCGGGCTCACAGATCGGGCATAAGGAGTCGATGAAAGACACCGCCCGTGTTCTGGGACGTATGTTCGACGGAATTGAATTCCGCGGTGCGGGTCAGGACATGGTCGAGACACTGTCAGACTATGCCGGCGTCCCGGTCTATAACGGCCTGACGGATGATTGGCATCCCACCCAGATGCTCGCAGACATGCAAACCATGATCGAGCATGCAGACAAGCCCCGCAAGGACATCGTCTACGCCTATTCGGGTGATTGCCGATCGAACATGGGCAATTCGCTTTTGATGCTGGGCGCGATCATGGGTTGCGATGTTCGAATGATCTCGCCAAAAGAAACACAGCCCCATGACGATGTACGAGAATTGGCGATGGAGCGGGCCGAAAAGACGGGCGCACGTGTGACCATCACGGACGATACGACTGCTGTCGAAGGCGCGGACTTCATTCATACCGACGTCTGGGTGTCAATGGGTGAGCCAAAAGAGGTTTGGGCCGAGCGGATCAAATTGCTGAGCCCCTATCAGGTCAACATGGATCTGATGAAGAAAACGGGCAACCCGAGCGTCAAGTTCATGCACTGTCTGCCAGCCTTCCACAATCTGGAGACCAAAGTTGGTCAGGACATTCACGAACAGTTTGGCATCACCGAGATGGAAGTGACCGAGGAGGTTTTCGAAAGCGATATGAACATTGCGTTCGAACAAGCAGAAAACCGGATGCACACCATCAAGGCGATCCTCGTCGCCACACTGGGGAGCTGATCCATGGGACGTGTTGTTGTAGCACTCGGCGGCAACGCGCTTCTCAAACGGGGTGAGGCTATGACGGCAGACAATCAGCGCAAAAACGCAAAGATTGCTGCCGAAGCCCTTGCTCCGCTTTGCGAAGCGCATGAAACCGTCATCACCCACGGGAACGGTCCGCAGGTCGGAATGCTGGCCCTGCAAGAGATCATGTACACCGATGTCGAGGAATACCCACTGGACGTCCTCGTCGGCGAGACAATGGGCATGATCGGCTACATGATCGAGCAGGAGCTTGGGAACATTCTCCCTTTCGAGCATCATATTGCCACCCTGCTGACCATGATCGAGGTCGACCCGAGCGACCCGGCCTTCGACAACCCGACCAAGTTCATCGGGCAGGTTTATTCTGAAGCGGACGCCAAGAAAGAAGCGGTTGAAAAGGGCTGGACAGTAAAACCGGACGGCGAGTACTGGCGGCGCGTGGTGCCCTCGCCCCGCCCAAAACGTATCTTTCAGGTCGAGCCGATCCGTTGGATCCTTGAGAAAGGCGCAACTGTGATCGCTGCTGGCGGAGGCGGCATTCCCACGATGTACCAGGCAGGAGCTGAACGGAAACTGGTTGGAGTCGAAGCCGTCATCGACAAGGATTTCGCGTCCTGTTTGCTGGCACAGAATCTTGGCGCAGACTTCTTTGTTGTTGCAACGGACGCCGAGGCTGTGTTCCTCAATTGGGGAACGCCTGAACAAACGGGTATTCGATCGATCACTCCTGATGCGTTGGATGAATATGATTTTCCTGCAGGATCAATGGGCCCTAAGGTACAAGCCGCGCAAGACTTCGCGCGATCTTCGGGCGGTCGAGCGATCATATGCGCACTTGCTGATGTCCCTGCTGCCGTTCGTGGTGAAAAAGGAACTACGGTCTCGTTGGAAGCCGGGCAAACACAGTTTCACTAGGCTCGAAAAATAGGTAGTTCATCGTCGTGCCTTCTATGGGACGCTCCGGTGGGCAATGCGCGCTGCCAATCACGGGATCGCGCGTACGGGTTGCCACGTCACAAATTTCGACTGTCTCTCTAAAATTCTAGTGGGCGGAATGCTGGCTAGGCGCGAAGCAGATACTCTGCCAAGATAACGTGGTGACTATAGTGCGGGGCTCGGCAAACTATATAAATTAATAGCCATAAGTACTTTTTGCTTTGCTGGCGGATGAGTACTTAGACGCTGACGTCGCGAAACGAGCAATAGGCACTAAGCCGACCATCGAGCAAAAAATGGTTGATCCGTCGCGCAATCGTGACGCCGTCAGAATGGAACCCTAGGCACCAAATCGGTTTCGTCTGGAATTAGATTATTGCCAAACTTTGCAAGGATATTTTTTCGGCAATACACCATATCGCAAAACCGCGATTCCGTTGAAATTTAAAAAGTTATCAAATTAGTAAATCTTGCATGAAGGCCGACCGCGTTGTCAGCGAAGAAGGCATCAGGCACTGAGCTACGAAAATCTAGAATGCAACTTTTGCGATCTGTTGCATGAAAAAAAGTTCGAAGGGCAACCAATAGCCCGTGGGAGCTCTCATTCACTATCGATGCTCGCCGTATAGTTGTCTGCATCGAGCCCAAACTCACCAAGCTGCTGCGATGCTGCGAATGGCAGACTCATAGAACATAGAAGCTATCGGACGACATCGGCAATTGAGCGTCAAATCTCGTGACCCGCCATACATGGTCGCTCCATTACCGCGCTCAATTCGATTGTTGTGCGCACGCGGGTCACAGACTACACTGGGTTAACTTGGGTTTCTATGATTTCGTTCAACTCATCCATCTCCGAGGCGCGTGTCGTAAGAAGATGGCAAACATCGCCTGCGATCTTGTGCAATTCTTCAAGCCGGTCACGTGGGACAAGGCGGAAGCGGTATCAAACCCTGGACTTGGCTTGGCATCGGTTACGAAGACAAAGGCAAGGAGCTGCTTGCCGTGGGTCTCAGGGTTCAGTCGGACTTCGTACCCTAGATAACACCGTCGCTTTCTAAACGGAGCACACGTTCCGATATTGCCGAGGGTGCCAACCCAACCCGAGGCGCGATATCGGCATTCGAGAGCGCAGCATCACCCAGAAGGTGTGACAGTATCTCTTTGTCTTTAGCATCGATCATGCTCTGCTCTTACCTTATGCTAGCGAAGCATCTATCGATATGAATGATCGTAGTCGAAACGTCGTTTTGGATTTCGGCGTGGACTCAGGAACGCTTAATCTTGTCATTGAAGATATACCGGAGCGCCTCGCCTTTCTGAATCGTGGCGGGACGAAAATGCCCCTGGTTTGCTAGCATGGGTTCGGCTCCACCAAAGAAGACTATGCCGATCTGGTGACGCTCTGAATTCAGCGACCACCCTATAGTCTTCTGGGATGCGTCGGGCTGCGGCGTGTCCCACGTCGCGGACCCAAGTGCGTTTTCGATCCCGTTTCTGGTGCAAGTCGCGCTCGCAGCCTGCGATGCTCTTAGCCTTGAGGGGTTTCAACTGTCCGGGCATTCGATGGGCGGGCTCACACCGATAGTTTTTGCCCATGACCACCAAGGTCGCGTAGTGAGCTTTGTCGATATCGAAGGAAATATCGCACCTGAAGACTGCTTTCTATCACGGCAAACTATCGAACACCCGGCAAACTCTAACGCTGATTTTGTAGTAGGATGTATCAACCCAGTGCGGCAGCGCGCGGAATACGGTTCTTTCCTCTATACAACCTCCCTGCCATTAAAGGTGAGTGAAACAATCTGTGAGCCAATTTTTCGATCAATAGTGGAGCTGTTGGATGATGCTCCGTTTATGGAGGTGTTCACCGGGCAGCGTTGTCCGAGATATTTCATTTTTGGCGAGCAAAACCGACGCTTATCCTTTCTGGGATATCTCCTTATGGCAAGTGTCGAGTTCATACAGATCCCGCATGCAGGACACTTTCCAATGTACTCAATTCCACCCGCGCGATGGGCCGCGATGGCAAACTTTCTGGAAAAGCACGATTTGCAGCCATGACCCCTTCTGATTTCGCCACCTATCCAAGGGATAATTTGTGCAATACCGGCCCGCGTGTGCGTGCCCTTGCCCCCGTTGTCACACCCCTCATCCCCGGGATGCGTATTGCGGGCTTTGCGCACACGGAGCGGATAACCCCGGGCGAGAACAGCGCCATCCAACGCGCTTTTCATAACGCGCAAGCTGGGGATTTACTCGTCGTAAGTGGCGGCGACTCGATGCGTTTCGAACCCTTCAGTGATCTTCTTGCTGTTGGCTGCATTGCCAAAGGGATGGTTGGGGCCGTTTTCGACTGTACGATCCGGGACAGCGCCGATATCGCGGCTTTGGGCTTCCAGGTGTTTTATCGCGGATTTCATCCCGAGGCGACAGCCAAGACCGAGCCAGGCGAACCGGATATCGCAGTTGTTGTTGGTGGCGTGGAAGTTTGCCCCGGCGACATCGTGGTCGGCGACGATGACGGCGTCGTGCTCTTGCCCCGCGATGTCGCCGCAGAAGTGTTGGCGAAAGTTGCCCGCATGGCTGCGCGCGAAGAGACAATACGCGCGCGTATCCACTCAGGAGAAATAACGTTAGACATCTTCGAACTCGCACAATGACATCTATTGAAGTCGGAGGATGCCTTGGATAGCTCTCACCCATTTTTCAGTTTTTCCGACCTTAGCGAGGGAATCGCGCTCACCCTGGCTGAAGGTATCAAAACCCGGGCGTTTCTTGGAGAACAGGCCATCTTGTCGGTCTTTAACTTCGCCCCGAACAGCGAAGGCTCGATCCATCCGCACCCCGTTGAGCAATGGGGCGTGCTGCTGAAGGGAAGCGGGATCCGAATTTAGGATGGTGTAGACGTTACCGTTGGTGCGGCTGACTTCTGGCGCAAACCCGGCGGTGTCGATCATGGATCCAGGACGGGACCTTACGGCGCGAAAATACTAGATGTTTTTTGCGCTGCCACGGGAGGCCTAGCGCACCTCCGGTTTAGGATTTGAAGCCTAGGCTATTTTACTCGACGAAAAACGCCGCATTTAGTGCAGAAGTTGGTTCCACCGCAGCGTAAAAGGGCTTCGTTCGCGATAAGGACGTTCGAAGATACCGCGGCGAATTACGGAATTGAACCCAAAGGGGACGTTGCTTTTTCGAAGACGTCAGGGTCACCCTGCAAAGTCGCAAGTAGTGCAGCGCCTTCCAGCGTTGCGAGCAGTGCTAGTGCGTCAGAAAGCGGATCGTCGCTGTCCAGAAATGCGCTAACAAGCCGATCAACTAATGCTGCAAAGAACGTTTTTGCCGCCTCCGCGACCGGTTCAGGCAGACCTCCGCTTTCAGCTGCGAGCAGTCCACAAAGGCACATCTTTCCGTCCTGGCGCAAGCTTTCCGCGAAAAGCTCGCGTAGGCGCGTGACACGCGCATGAGACGGGCATTCATCCAAAGCGTCCAGGAAACGGGACGTGTAATTTCTGGCCAGTCGAGCGACCAAATCAGCCTTGGTCGGGAAGTAATGATGTACGCCTGCGCTAGTCAGCCCTGCGTCGCGCGCAATGTCTCGGAACGAAAAGCCGTTGTAGCCGCCAGTGCGGACCCGCGCCTCGGCGGCGACGAGGATTTTCTCTTCTGATGTCATACCATCACCCTCGACAATTCCTTCCGCGCTGCATCCATGGCTTCAAGAGCGCCTTCGAGGAAACCACCGTGCGACGGTGCGGTTTCAGTTCCTGCAAAAAGCACCCTCTGAGTAGGAGTGAGTGTACTATACATAGGATGGGCGTTAAGCGGCTTTAGGTCGGCAGAGGTGGCGGTAGCCATGTCGGCGCTCCAATCCTTGACGACTACACCGCGCGGCTCGGCTGCTTCGGGGCCAAACAGGCGAACCAGTTGCGCCACCGCTTGCGCTTCGAACCCGGATTTTCGGGCCGTGCCGGGCATTGCAAAGCCGAACAAAGCACCCTCGGCGCCGTCCATGGGTGACGCGTCATGGATTTCAGCCAGCGGACCTTGATGAGAGATTGCGTCACCATTCAGGCCCGCGTCGCGCCAGAATGGGTTGTCGTAAAGAGCAACGAGTTTGGCGTGCCCGGCCATCCATGTTGGAACATCCGGAACGACCACACCCATCTGTGCAGCGAGGCGCGGGGGCAACGCCAAAACAACGAAGTTTGCGCGCAATGAAAACCCGTTTCCGCTCAAGGTCACGAATTCGTCTTCTTCGATCACATGCCGAACTTCGTGGCTAAGGCACAGCGTATCAACAACCTTTTGGGCGAGAGCGTCGGTTATCTGAGCGAGTCCGCCTGAAACGCGAAGCGCGTCACCCATGGGGGCGAAATCGAAGTCACGACACACATTGCCCTGAGCATCCTCGAACGCCAATCGTCCATCGCTGTATTGTGGAAATGTTCGCAGCCCAAGCTTGTCTACGAGGGCCAGCATGCGGTGGTTGTGCGGCCAAATCCAAGCAGGGCCGAGATCATAGCCGCTCTGTGAGAGAATGCGACCGCCTACGCGGTCGCGCGCCTCCAGCAAAAGCACGTCGCGCCCTTCAAGCTTCAGCGCATGCGCCAAAGCGAGGCCGGACAACCCTGCGCCGACGATGGCAATCTCTGCGTTTGGCTTCATGTCGCGCTCTCTGCGACGTGACTAAGATGGCCAGTCTTGATCCAGACTCGCGCCCCGTTAGCGCCAGCAGTCGCCTCGAAACTCGCCCCGACGGGTAGGCGCAACCAATCCCAGCGGGACAGGGTATCGCCACCCTCGTTCAGGCTCCCATCAATCACAAAGACCTCAAGCCCGCCTGAGGCATGTAGAGAGCGCACAGTACCTGCATCCCAGTGTTCCATCGCTACAGTTTCACGTACATCTGTGTGAAGGGGCAACCTGGAAACACCATCTGCTGCTTCAATCCAGCTTGCCTTGCCGCTGTCGATCTGGACCTGATTGCGGTCGCTAGCGTCGAATTGGTGGAGCTTTACCAGAATTGTCGCGCCGTCCTGTGCGGCAGGTGTATGAGACGAGGTCGGTGGGTTCCGCACGTAGGAACCAGTTGGAAAATCACCGTCCTCGTCCTGAAATGTACCGTCGAGCACCAGGTATTCTTCGCCTCCGTCATGCGTATGGGCAGAGAAAGCGCTGCCAGGCGCGAAACGTACGATGGTGGTGGCGCGAGCAACTTCCTCTCCAATTCGGTCAAGCATCTTGCGCTCAACTCCGGGCATAGGGGATGGGACCCAATCGTTCTCTTCAAAATGTACAAGGGTACGTTCCTCAAAGTCGGCGTTCACGCGCATGGTTTGGTCTCCTTCCATTGTCACTGTACTTGTGCAAATTGATTTTACTTACCTACTGATAGGTAAGTTATTTCTCGACGTCACTATCGCAACAGTGATCACACGTTCGTGAAGCTTTGGTTGAAACGGCGCGAATGACGAATTTGTCCTCGCAATTGACATTTTTTATTGATTCTGAAAATCCAGAAGGTGCGGGATGTGCATAGTGGTTTCTCCGATCGACCGCACCCCGCAGAAGATCTAAGTTTAACCAAACAAGAATTCGCGAATTGCCGAGTTGCGATCTCAGTCGCTCTGCGTTGTTTCTGGTGCCGCAGGTGCGACACGCGTGGGTCCGTCATAGCGCGTAAACAAGTAGAACAACAACACAACGAATACCAAAGCGGCGAAAACGACCACTCCAGACACTCCTAAGAGAGGAGCACGATGGCGTGAACCTTTGTTGTCGGGATCAGTGTTGTTGGCAGACATTGTATCTCTGGCCTCCAATGTGATCACCGACACTATCATTTTCAGTGCCTACAAACAAATTGACCGTCAAAAGAGCCCTCTACCCAGCTTTGCGCCGAATGGCAGATCATCAGCGGCAAATGGCATTTTTTACAAACTTTTGTGCCGTTACATTCTTGGTATGGAGTTTATTATCGGCGCAATAGTTACCGTCTTTCTTGTGGTTTGGGGAGCCATGTTTTGATGGCAGGCACCAGGCCGCAATCGCAATGAAGACGACGACCAATAGCTTTGTCGATCACTTTAATACGGAAACAGTATCGGCGCGATTGTCACGGCGGCTATTCCGGTCAGTATGGTCAGCGGTACACCAAGTTTTAGAAAATCGGAAAAACTGTAGCCTCCAGGTGCAACAACCAAGGTGACCACGGGCGTTGAAATGGGTGTAGAAAAGGAAGCAGACGCAGCAATCAACACGCACAGCGCCACCGGATAGGGTGAAATTCCAAGTGCCTCAGCCGCAGAAATCGCAATGGGCGCCACGAGTACTGCGGACGCTGTATTGGAAAGAACCAAACCCAGCAAAGCGGTCAACACGAAGATGGCAGACATTACCGCTCGCGGGCTGGCATCGCCGACAAGGTACAGCAACTGATCGACAATTATGTCGGATCCACCAGTAACTTGCAGAGCGTCCGCCAAGGGTAGCATCCCTGCAATAAGAACGAGGCTTGGAAGCTTGACGGCGCGATAGGCGTCCTCGGCAGATAGGGTGCGAAATACAACTGCTGCAACGGCGGCTATCAGTACCGCGGCGGTGATCGAAACAAGCTCAAACAATGTGGCTGCGATCATTGCGGACATAATAAATATCGCGGCCCAGAACCCTGAGGCCGCAGTTGGTATGGATTGCCGTTCCTGTGGAAATGACAGCAGAACGAGCGAGTCGTGCCGTTTGACGGCCCGGTCCAACGCGTCCCAAGGTCCGGCGATCAGTAGCCGATCGCCGGATTGCAACGTTGTCTCCGATACATCCTCGAAAGGTTCGCCATCTCTGACCAACGCGACGGTCTCGACGTCGTTCGCCTCTATGCCGAGTCCATTGCTCACAGGTTTGCCAATCAAAGGGGACTCTGGATGAACCAAAACATCGGAAAACCCGATCTCATCAATCCATGCCTCGATCATATTTGCAGGGTCGATGCGCTCAGAGAAATAAGATCGCTGCACGAGGGTTTTTAGTATCTCCTCCGGGCCGCGCACTAAGATGCGATCCCCGCGTAGCAACTCCATCCCAGTGCGGAACATCGCAGGGATGAGCCTACCTTTTGCATCTAACCGCAGCCGGATCACTATATTGGCCTCGGCTCCGATCATCGCGGCGACGTCTTCCGCAGGAACTTTCTTGGCGACCACAAGAGTCTCAGACAGCTTATGGAGATCAAAAGACTGCCACATCCCGGCAAGGGTTGTCCCGGTCGTCGTCAAGTCCTCTTCCTGGGCTTCCGAGGCTGACCGAAGACGATGCCGGCCCCAAAAAAGGATGAAAACAACGGAAACCAAAAGAACGAGTGCGCCGATCAAGAAAAAGGAAAACAGACCCAAAGGCTGATAGCCCTGAGCAACCAGTTCATCGCTGACGACCAAGTTTGGCGGTGTAGCGATTAGCGTCAGCATGCCGCTGATCAAAGCGGCATAAGACATCGGCATCAGAAGCCGCGCCTTGTCGTTTCCGGTCTGTTGGGAAATTCGCAGAATGATTGGAATAAAAATAGCGACAACTGCCGTCGAACTCATGACGCTTCCCAAAAGGGCGGTGCTAACCATTATCAGGATCAGAAGATTAGCCTCCCGGCTGCCACCGTAGCGCATGATTGCGTCACCAACCGCGCGTGCCACACCGGTTCTGTCCAGCATTTCCCCCAGCACCAGAAGGCACGCCACAAGGATAACCACGCTGTTTCCGAAGCCCGAGAGGCTTTCCCCGATTGTCAGCGTACCGCTCAAGGCAAGTGCGATGACCACTATCAAGGCGACAAAGTCATAGCGAACCCGATTGCTTGCCATCAGCACGCCAGCGACGGCAATCAATACAAAGACAAAACCGGCCTCATTGGTCATTGCCATACCCCCCTTTGAAACAACAGATCGGCAATCCGACCTTGCAGTACTCAACTGGTCGCGTCAGCCATATCTACGCCCGCTTCTCGCAGCAGTTCAAATTTCACAGCTGTTGCGCTGACCTGTCGATAAAAGGCAATTAGTTGACGCGTCGGCCCTTGAAGACGAGCCAAGCCAACAGTCGCTGCGACAACCGTGCCTACGTCTGTATTCCCCTCCAGAACTTGCCAGCCGCCCACAACAAGAACCCCTACTGTCCCGGCTCCGTTAATGGCGCTGAGTACAAATTTCGAAGAAAGCTTCCAAACGAAAATCCGGGAACGCGTATCGTAGATCTCGTCAAATTTAGGTGCGATTTCTACGGCCGAGCGATCCGGATCAACAAGCCAGTTGGTGGCTTTTCGCAATGTGTGAACCCTGTCTGATACAAGGGAGTTTACGCGTGCCTGAACGAGAAGAACGATAAACACCTGAGGGATAATCATACCGATTGCAATCAACCCCAGAGAGGGTTGATTGGCCGCAATATACCCGACAATCACAACTAGGGTTCCGGCCTGTACAATGGGTTCAGACAGAGCGCTACCAGAGAACTTTCCAACTTGTTCGGCTTCGGCCGACACCATTGTGGCCTTGGCACCATAGGCAACTTTCTTGGCCTCTGCGGGGGTTTCGCGCGACAGATTGCAAATGCGCTTGCGCAGTTTACGGATCATGTCTTCGCCCAGAACGCTCGATAGGTAACCCAGCACCCATTTCAGCGCGAGGCTCAGGATGATCACTCCACCCATTGCAACGCCGAGCCACAGCAATCCTGCGGGGCTAATGTTCTTTTCGGTCAGACCGTTCACGATTTCCTTTTGATAGTTCAGAGGAAACGCCGCTAGAGCGGCAATAGCCAGCGACAGCAGGATGTTGACCACCTGACGCTGTCCCGTTGTTCTCCAAATGGATCTATAAAATTCAATCACTTCACGTTCCCCTAACTTTCTTGCGGCACCCGTGCTGAACGATGCAGGTGTTGTAAACGCACTGTAACACTCAATTCCATTCGCATAAAAAGATGCGTTACCAATCAGCGGGCGCGACGAATTTCGAGCCCGCGAATTCTTGGAAGATCAACCGCTTAATCTTGAATTGTGAGTATAGAGAAGGTCACTGATCCCCAGCTCTGACCTCGCGCAGCCGTGTCAACTGATGTGCAAGATCACCACCCCCAAGCGCGGATCCCGGAGCGCGCACGTCTCCCACCCGTATATTTGATTTTTTGCATATTTCTTCATACAGTGCGGCTTTAGTTTTCTGTCTGGGGGGCAGTCATGAGAACTCGATTTGAATCCAAGTTTTTGTTGCATGCTACAACCGCCTTAGCGCTTTCACTGGGGACGCAGGCAGTTGGTTTCGAAGGCGAAGTACCCCCAGATGAGGTGGTCCCTGAGCAAACCTACTCCCCTTTTGTTGACCGATCTTATCCCGATCAGGTTCTCTTCGGTGATCTTCACTTCCACACGGAAATCTCGTTCGACGCCGGGCTTGTTGGGACTTCGTTGAACATCCATGACGCATTTCACGTGGCGCGAGGGGAGAGAGTAACCTCAAACACCGGGCAGCCTGTTCAACTCATTAGGCCCCTCGATTTCCTCGCCATCACCGAACACGCGGAAATGTTGGGGCTTGCCACCGCTATTCGCGCGTCAGACCCTCGACTATTGGCCGATGACTGGGGCCGCTTGACCTATGAAAGGTTCAATTCCGGGCAGGAAGGTCGGATGGAGGCGTTTGCCGACATTATCGAAATTGCATCAATCGAGGGCAGGGACCCGACGGCTGGCTTGGGTTTGGACGGCGACCTCTGGCAACAGATCGTGGAAACCGTAGACGATTACTACGAACCCGGTGTTTTCACCTCGCTGGCAGGGTACGAGTGGACGTCGACGCCACGAGGCGACAACCTTCACCGTGTCGTGATCTTTGGGGATGGCGCCGACAAGACCAGTCGCACTCGTCCGTTTACCTTCTTTGAAAGCGAAGACCCCGAACCGTTGTGGGATTATCTGGCCGCCTATGAAGAAGAGACCGGCGGAAGCGCCGTTTCTGTTCCGCATAACGGAAACATTTCCAACGGTATAATGTTCGCACCTACAAAGTTTGACGGTTCACCTATGGACGCGGAATACGCTGCCAAGCGCATTCGTTGGGAGCCTATGCACGAAGTAACCCAGATCAAGGGTGACGAGGAGACACACCCCTACTTGTCACCCGATGATGAGTTCGCGGATTTCGAAACCTGGGACGTTGCGAATATCTCTGGAACCGTTGCTAAGAAACCTGAAATGCTTCGCTATGAATATGGGCGCTCCGCTTTGAAGGTTGGACTTGAGGTTCAGCGAGACACAGGCGTTAACCCGTTCAAGTTCGGCTTCTACGGTACGACGGACACGCACACCGCGCTCCCGACCACGCGGGAGGATAACTACTTTGGTAAGTACCAGCACACAGAGCCTTCGGCGAACCGTCACAACTTCGATGTAATCCCTGCCGAAGATCCGGCATTGCGTATCATTACGGCCCAAGAGTCGGCTGCGGGTCTAACGGCTGTATGGGCACGTGAAAACACGCGCGAAGAAGTCCACGGTGCGATCAAGCGCAAGGAAGCCTACGCTACAACCGGGCCGAGAATGCGGGTCCGCGTCTTTGGCGGCTGGGGTTTCGATGCCGACGATCTGTACGCCTCGGATTTTGTGTCCAATGGATATCAGAGCGGCGTGCCAATGGGCGGTGACTTGAAGAACGCGCCTGATGGGGTATCTCCCGGCTTCCTGATCCGTGCGCTGCGCGACCCGGATGGCGCGAACCTCGACCGTGTCCAAATCATCAAAGGCTGGATTGATGAAAGTGGCGAAACTCATGAGCGGATTTTTGACGTGGCCGTCTCCGATGGACGAGAAATTGGAGAGGATGGTCGCGCCCGCGAACCAGTGGGCTCGACGGTAGACATTGAAAACGCGACATACAGCAACTCAATCGGCTCCGTGGAACTCGCCGCGTATTGGCAAGACCCAGATTTTGATCCGGACAACAATGCGTTTTACTACGTGAGAGTGATCGAAATTCCAAAGCCACGTTGGACGACTATTGACGCAGCATTCTATAATATCCCGTTGCCTGAAGCTGTCCCAGCAGAAGTCCAAGACCGTGCTTACACGTCACCGATATGGTACAACGCCGAATAGTTGACTTAGTTTACATGGCAAGACCATTCATTGTCAGCTTAGACCGCCAGGGGTGTTGTTGGGAATCATCCCTTTTGGGTGAGATGCCCACATTTCGCGAGTGCGCCCGCCTCTCGATTTGGTGGATGGAACAAACGTCTGGTCTGATGAACGAAGCGTAGTCGTATTTGAACCTGTAGCCATAACCGCTGTCGGCACTACGCTGTGCTTTGCAAAGCGTGGTGGTCGACGTATTCCAGCATTTCACTTGCAGGAGCTGATATCAAAGAGCGACCTGCCATTGTAAGCATTCGTTGCAACTGCACGATGTGGATGTTTTTGAGCTACCATATTGATTCCAAAAAGCCGATCCGGTTGGAAGGGCGAATTCCCTTAATTCGAGTTCTCAGATAATACGTACTGATGGATATTGTCGTCACTACGACCATCATCACTGCTCTTTTTGTTGTAATCGGCGTGGCGGAGCCACTGGCCGCTCGATTGGGTTTACCCTTCAGCGTTATTCTCGCCGTCTTGGGCATAGTGATCGGACTTGGCGCTACGTTCTTTCTCAACACTGACTTGACGGATGCACTGAACCCGGGAGCGCAGGCGATTATAGATTTGCCGATCCGGTCAGACGTCTTCCTGTATGTTTTCCTGCCAACGTTGCTCTTCCAGGCGACACTTGGCATGAACCTGCGCAGGATGCTGGATGACTGGATGCCCATCCTGATGATGGCCGTTGTGGCCGTGATTGTGGCTACCCTCTCTATTGGCTATGCGCTCAGTTGGGTAAGTGCCTTACCGTTGGTCGCCTGTCTGTTGATTGGTGCTATCGTATCTACAACGGATCCCTCGGCGGTTGTCAGCATTTTTAGGTCAATCTCCGCACCACGCAGGTTGTCGCGAATAATCGAGGGTGAAAGCCTCCTGAACGATGCTGCCGCGATTGCTCTTTTCGGGCTATTCATGAGCTTTGTGATGCTCGGGAGACCCGATCCGTCACTAAGTGACGCCGTGGGGCAGTTTCCGCTGTTGATCGTTGGCGGAGCACTCACTGGTTGGCTTATGGCGCGTTTGGCGGTTTGGATGATGGCTTTCGTAGACCGTTGGGAGAAGGCGCAAATTTCAATTTCTGTCGCGCTGCCGTACCTCGCCTATATCGTTGCGGAACAAAGCGTCGGGGCTTCGGGTGTTATCGCAGTGGTGGTCACAGGACTAACGCTCAACCTCACCGGCCCTGGTCGTTTGTCGCCAATCGCTTGGACAAATCTGCAAGAAGTATGGGATCTCCTGGCGCACTGGGCCGGAGCGCTGATCTTTATTCTTGCAGCATTGTTGATACCGCGACTTTTGGAAGGGGTGCAGCCGTCTGACTTTGGCCTTCTGGCAGTGGTAGTTCTTGCTGCAACACTGGCGCGGGCGGCGGTTTTGTTCGGCTTGTTGCCCTTGCTCACGACAATCGGTCTGTCGCCAGTTGTGGAACGCCCCTATCGCACCGCAATGCTTTGGGGTGGGCTCCGGGGCGCTGTGACTTTGGCATTGGCACTGGCAGTCACCGAAAGCACTCAAGTACCGCTCGAAACCAAGCGTCTGGTCGGCATTTTGGCCACTGGCTTTACTCTGTTCACACTGATTGTCCAAGGGACAACCTTGCGAACGATGATCACAAAGCTAGGGCTCGACAAGCTCACTCCGCTTGATACAGCATTGTCGCGCCAGGTGGTCGCGGTCGCCTTGCAATCAGTCCGCGAGGATGTGTCCCGCACCGCGGAAAACTATGACCTGACCCACCAAATTGTAAGAAACGAAGCCAAACAATTTAGCGAACGCCTCGACGAGGCTGTAAAGGCCGCCGAGGACAGCGCGGAGATCCTTGATCGCGACCGGATCACGCTTGGCCTTATTGCGTTGGCCGGTGCAGAGCGGGATTCAGTTTTGGCCCGAATGCGAGAGCGCACCATGTCATCCGTTCTCAGCGAAAAAATTCTGTCAGACGCGGATCGGCTCATTGAAGGCGCAAGGACCGGTGGTCGGATCGGCTATCAGCGCGCGTCCAATCGATCTGTCGTCTATGGCAAGTCTTTTCGGATCGCTGTGTTCCTGCACAACCGCCTACGAATCTCGTTTCTGCTCACTCGTATAACAGCGGACAGGTTCGAAAGACTGCTCATGCAACGCCTGATCCTTCGGGATCTCGATGGGTTTGTCCGTGGTCGCATACGCCGGATCCACGGTCGCCGGGTCGCGGAGCTGCTAGACGACCTGTTAGACCGCCGATCCGAGGCGGTTGAAACAGCGCTTGAAGGATTGCGGCTCCAATATCCAGGCTATGCGGAAAAGCTGGAGCGGCGGTTCATCCGAAGGACAGCATTGCGACTGGAGGAGCGAGAATACTCGGTCATGCGCGAGGATGGCCTGGTAGGCGAAGAGCTCTATTCAGTGTTGATGCAGGAAGTGGCGGCACGACGTGCTTTGTCCGAAGGGCGTCCTGTACTGGACATCGCCTTGAAGGGGCGGGATCTGGTCAGGCAGTTTCCACTATTCTCTGATCTCGACAAAGCTTCACTGCGAAAACTCAGTAGAGCGCTGCGTACCCGCTATGCCAACGCGGGCGACACGATCCTTTCCAAAGATGAATTGACCCGGAGTGTGTTTTTCATCGCGTCTGGAGCAGTCGAAGTGGAGTTCGGCAGACATACCACACGGTTAGGTCGTGGCGAAATGTTTGGGCAATTGGCCATGCTAATGAAACGGCCCCGTCGCGTGAACGTGCGGGTGTTGGCACCTTCGACATTGCTTGTACTCGACGAAGCACGTTTCCGGAGATTGCTCCGGCGGAGCAAAGCGATGCGGAACTCCGTCAAGATAAGCGCCAGCAAACGCATGATCGACCCTGCGGTGTTGGACCTGGACGAGCATGATAGTTTACCTGATCAAGGATAGCTGCAATGAAAGCTCATCACTTTTAAAGGAACTGCTACAACAGTTTTGTCATTTCACAGAAGCGTAATGACCATTTGGTCCGGGTGCGGGCAATGCTTTGCGCTGAGTGGACGGCGGCTCTGTCCGCAGCGCGGTCGTTCAAGCAGTGTGTCGTGAACTGCTGCTTCGATCTCAAATCAACCGATGTTGCTTAGCGCAACAGTGTTGGCGATGCGCAGAAACCAAACGTTGCAAGCTCAGGCGTGTGGCCGAAATTTGACTTGAGCTTTGCTTCAAACAAAAACGGTGTTTGAAACAAAAACCAATTCGCAAGCAGAAGTAGTCTCAATCCTCATTCTGCCACAAGCGCGACAGTTGCTTCTCGAGGCTGGTAAGTTTGGTTCTTTGCCTCAAGCGGTTTGTCGAGCTTGCCACGATACACCAACGCGAAAACGGGCGGCGTAAAATAGAATGATACGACGGTCGACAACAGCACCCCTCCGGCGATGGCCACGGCGAATGGCGGCCAAAATGCTCCTCCAGCTATGATCAGGGGTAGGAAGCCGCCAAAGGTTGTGATCGTGGTCGAGATGATGTGCCGACTTGAACCAGTCACAACGCGCGCCATGGCCGCTCGGTCGCCTTGGCTTGCGTCAACGTCTTGTTGCAACCCGGTTAGAATTATGATCGCCGCGTTGATCGAAACTCCAATCGAGCCGATAACTCCGATGATCGCCGTTATTCCGAACGGGAATTGCATAACTGCCAGCGATAGCATCGAAAGGCCTGCCGACAAAACGCACACGACTAAGGTCACGAGCGTCAGTCGGAATGAGTTAAAGGTCAGAACGATGGTCGCGATGGAGAGTGTGACAATCAAACCGACAGAGGCAAGCAGATTGCCCACGGTGTTGGATCGGGCATCACTGTCGCCGCCCAAGGACATCGAATAGCCTTGCGGCAACACAAATCCGGACGCTTCAAGCGCTTCTAAAACGTCCTGCAACGCCTCTTCGGGTAAAACACCGGGGACGATAAACGCCTGTATGGTGTTTTCGCGCACGCCGTCCGTTCGGGTTATTACGCTCTCCGCAGGTTCGATCACCGGTCTGGCGAGTTCCGACAACGGCACAGCAGGGAAAACACTAGTGGCGGATATGGCGGCAGCATTGGGCAGCAGGATGGGCATACTGACAATGGCGCTTAGGTCTGATCGCACCTCGTTACCCAGACGAACACGCACCGGCAACTGTTCAGTCCCTTCGATCAGTGATCCACCAGTGACGCCAACAAGCGCCGTGTCCAGCTGACCAGCTATATCCGCCACGTCCAGTCCCAGCAGACGGGCTTTGACCTCATCAATCTCGAACCGGATTTGAGGATTGCCGCCGTTCACGCTGGCGCGCGCCTGCGTCACAAGGTCGAGATTGGCCATAACTGAACGCACCTCGTCGCCCAGATCGCGCAAAACCGTGATGTCCTGCCCCTGAATTTTGACTTCAACTGGTGCGTCGACCGGAGGGCCCTGCACGAGACTACGAACGATGATCTGCGCGTCAGGAAAGTCGGTGTCCAAACGACCTTGCAAGGCTCCGACAAGGCGGGCTGCGTCATCGGCTGTGTCGGTCGTGATCATGGCCTGTGCAAAACCGGGCTCGCGTGAACGGTTGCCAACGATGTTGTAGTAGAATGCCGGGCCGGATTCTCCGACCGTCCAATAGACACTTTTGACGCCGTCATCAGTCAGCAGCATCTCATCGATCTGGCGGGCGGTTGCTTCGGTGGTGGCAATTGATGTTCCACCCGGCATGTCGACTTCGATATAGAATTGGTTTCGGTCGACGCCCGGGAAGAATTGCGCGGTTAGCGTTGGAAAGGCCGCAAAGCCAAGCACGGGCAAAACCATTGCCAACGCGATGGAGCGCACCGGATTAGTGACTGACAATCGAATTGAGGCCTCGAACATTCGAGCAAGCGGCGGGATGCTGATACCGCGGCTTAGCATTCCTGCGTCGGGGCGGTCGGAAAGTACCCAGCCCGCAATCGCAGGGGTCACCGTCAAGGCCACAACCAGGGACCAGACAAGCATAAGCACCACGGCTATGGCGATGGCACCGACAAAGTCGCCGGCGGGGCCAGGCAGCAAGATCATCGGCGTGAAGGCGAGCGCCGTTGTTACAGTCGACGCCAGCAGAGGCGCAGCCAACCGGCGAACAGCATCTCGCACGGCTGAAAGTCGCTCCATCCCATCCTGCAGACGGCGTCGAATTTCATCGGTCATCACGATGGCTGCGTCAACGAGCAGACCTAGCGCAACAATCAGGCCCGTCACGGACATCTGGTGAATTGGCAATCCAATCATGTTCATGGTCGCCAGAGTTGCCAATGAAACAACCGGCAATACCAAAGCCACAATCGCGGCCGCCCGAACGCCCAAAGTAACAAACAGAACAGCCACGACCAGAGCCACGCCAATGGCCATGTTGATCCCAACCTCTGACAAACGATCCGTCGTGTACTTACTTTGATCAAACAGCAGTATTTCCTGCATGCCCAAAGGTACCGATGCCGAGCCAGCCTCAAGCTCATCGCGAAGAAAACCTGTCCAACGGTCGATCTGTACACCGTCCTGCGCCAGAACCCCTACCAAAACAGAGGGCTTACCGTTGGCAAACGCGATCGAGGACTGCGGTTCGCGTGCGCCCCGGTCGACGCTGGCAATATCTCCGAGCTGCACCACGGCACCGTCTGCGTTTTCACGCAGGACGATGCTTCGAATGCGATCCAAACTCTCAATTTCTCCGCTGACGCCTATAGTCAGGTCGACATCGGATTGCAGCCGCCCAGACTGAACCTTCCCATCTGCTTCGGCGATCCGCTGGGAAATCTCGGTGGCGCCAAGCCCAAGCGCAGCGGCCTTGTCCATATCGACACTTACGAGCACCTCTTCTTCCGGCTGACCGAAATAGTCGACGGCTCGTGTCGCAGGTATCGCGCGCAGTCTGTCACCCAATGCTTCGGCATGACGAGACAGCAAAGTAAACGGGAAGTCGGGGTCCTCGGCCGCGACTGCAATGACAGCGGAATAGGCAGCAATACCCTCGGCATCGAATTCCGGTGGCAATACACCTGCCGGAAAGTTCTGGCGCGCATCTTCGACGGCGTCCCGAGCCTCGGCCCAAACCTGCTCAATGGTGGCTTCGTCTAGCGTTTCCAGCAATTCTACCGAAACGACAGATACGCCCGAACGGGAGACTGAACTGATCTCATCCACCTCGGCGATCTTTCGCAGCTCTTCTTCGATTTCTGCGGTCACTAGTGCTTCAACCCGTTCTGGGTCTGCACCCGGGAACTGTGTCGTTACAGTCGCGAAGAGGTTGGTGATAGTGGGGTCTTCCTGCCGCCCCAGCGAAAGAAACGAAGACAGCCCTGCAGATACAAGCACCAAAATGATCAGGGCAACCAGCCGGGGGTGGCGAAAGGTAAGGGTTTCCATCAGATCGCTCCGTTACTCGCCAGTATTGAAGGAGACGCGCTGACCAACGCTGACCCGCTGCGGCCCCTGATCGATCAGGACGGTGCCTTCCGGAAACGCGCCACGCACAAAGACGCGGTCATCTTCGGCATGCAGCACTTCGACCGTCGCCAGGCGCACAGTTTTTTGCGCGTCGGCAACCAGCAGTGTCCATTGCCCGCGTGTTCCTTCCTTCAGCGATGTTGTGGGCACCCAGGTTCCCGCACTTTGGACAGGATTGAGTACATGCACACGTGCGGTTTGTCCGAAAGCAACGTCGGGAGCGTTTTTCAGATCGAACAGCGCAGTGCGGGTTCGGGTCACCGGGTCAATATCGGGTCGCAAGGTTGCAAGCTCAGCCTGGTAGCTTTTAGCTGATATTTCGATCTCAACATCAGTCAGAAGCGCCGGATCAACATCGAGAGGAATACCGATCCGAACCTGCGGCGACACGACCTCGACCATTCCCAAAACCAGCTCGCCCGAGCGCAGAGTTTCACCTCCGTCCACATGTCGAGCGGTTATTTGACCGGCAAATGGGGCCTCGATACTGGATTTCTCGATCCGAACGGTCACATCGCGCAAGGCCGCATCCAGTTCGCCAATTCTGGACAACAATTCATCTTGCTGAGAAACGGCCTCGTCCAAACGGGCTTGACTGGTAAAGCCTTGTTCAATGAGTTTCGCGTTTCGCTCGACCGTTTTTCTTGCAAATTCAAGCTGGGCTGCAATGGCATCACGTGATGCTGTCAGACGGTCGCGTTCGACCTCCAGCAGTGCGATGTCCAGTGTCGCAAGAAGTTGACCCTTGGCAACCTCGTCACCCTCATCCACCAGAATTTGATCCAGCGTCCCGTTCAGTTCGAAAGAGATATCTGCCGAACGCTGAGGTTCGACCTGCCCGATGAACACACGGTCGACTGTGTAGACGCTCTCGGACGTGATCGGCGTCACGGAAACCGGTGTAACAGCGGCGGCATCCGGTGCGGGCACCGCCTCCGCTCGACGCGTGAGTTCGGATGCACCAAAGTGAACAGCGGCCGCTGCGACGGCGATAAAACTGACGGTCACTCCCAGACGCACAGTGCCGCGTAACACACGTGCAAATAGGCTCGGTTTGGTCGCTTCAGAAGTTGAATATGCAGGATTCGGCATTTGGGGACCTCATCAAGTTAGTGTCTCTAACATATGTTAGAAGTTCTCACTTTGACAAGAGATACGTGATCTGGCACATGTTGGATCATGAGCAGCACCGAAAAAAATCATCAGACAAGCAGTCAAACGGCGGGTCTTTCCGTCAGCAAGAAAGCCTATCATCACGGCGATCTCCGTGCTGCACTGATCGAAGCAACCCGACAGTTGGTCGAAGAAAAAGGTCCGGACAGTTTTTCCGTATCCGAGGCCTGCAGACGCGCGGGCGTGTCAACCGCGGCACCTTACAAGCACTTCAAAGACAAGACAGAAATGCTGGTCGCCACTGTCCTTGAGGGAATGGAGCGGCACAGAGACAATATGCTTGCTGCGCTGGAAGGCGTTCCTGAAGGATCTCCCGAGCGCATCACTGCCATAGGGATGGAGTATATTGCCTTCGCGTTAAATGAGCCCGGTATCTTCAGATTGAAATTTGGCGGCTTCACAGACCGCATCGCGGATCCCCGACTGGAGGAAGGCGGCCAGCAAAGCTTCGGGATTCTTTTGGCTGAGGTAGCAAAATGTCTCGGTGAACCGGGAATCACAAACGAAGTTCGCCGCCGTGGTTTTTTGTTGTGGAGTTTCGTGCACGGGCTGTCCTTCATTCTGCATGACAAAGGGCTTGCCGAGAAAGGCGAAGAGTTCGATCTTCATACCCTTCTCGAGGACGTTTCGGAAAGAATGTTGAGTTAAGCGCTCTCGTGCCAAATCAAACGCGACTGAGCTTTGATGGCGGGAAAACTAAAACGGTAGATCGCCAACGCCAATACGATTGCTTGGGTTCAAACAAAGGACACTTGTAAAAAGCTCAACGACTCTCCTCGATCCAGAATTGCAAGACCTCTTCGTGAGTATTGGCTTCGGATTGAGCTAGTCCCACCAGGTAGGGTTTGCACCAGAATCTTGAACGCAAAACAGCCGTTCCGTGGCCCGGAGTTGTGCACGCACGTTGTTAGCTGGGAACGTCCGCAGGCGCCAGGATCGTCATTCCCAATCGATCTGCCACTGCCATGATCGCCGGAATGTCTGGCGGTCCATCAGGCGCCGGAATGTCTGTCGTTCCGTCGGGCATTGCGTCACCGGCTTCAGTAAAGAACGAGTCATGCATGGCGCCGGGGGCGTTAATACACAGTAACCGACCCGGCCGTTCCCCGGTACATGTAAAGGCGTGCAGTGCGCCGTCTGGAACTTTGACGAAATCACCACCTTTTGCGTCGACTGTCTCACCGTTCACAAAAAACTCGAATTCACCATCGAGCACGTAAAAGCTCTCATCTTCGCCAGCATGATGGTTGGGCGGCGCACCGGCACCCGGCGCCGTCTTTATTTCGACGATTGTGCAACGATCTCCGGTCTCACTGGGAAAAGCGTGAAAGGTCAAAAGGTTCCCAAGAAGATGATAAATACGCGGGCGAGGTTCAGTCATAACTGCGACTCCCTTTACTTGAAACAATCTGCGCTTATGATACATGTATCTAATTATGAGACAAGTGTATCACAAAAGGTTTGTAATTGGCGCCTCGTACAAATCAAATCAACAGAACGCGAACAGCACTTCTTTCGGCTGCACGTGACCTGATGTCGGAAGGTAAGGAAGTCACGCTTGCAAAAGTAGCTGAACGCGCCAAAACCAGCCGCGCGACGGTGTATCGTTACTTCTCAGACCCGAATGTCTTGGCTTTGGATGCGACGCTCGATCTTGACGTCATTCCGACTTCAGAACTTCTGAAGGGACTTGATGACGTTAGGAGCCGTGTACATGTCGTCGCGCGATACTATCTGGAATTTTCTCGGATTCATGAGGCGCATTTCCGGCAGTTTCTGGCTGAATCACTCAAGGCATCCCTTCAGGATGGAACAGTAAAAATGCGTGGCGCCAGAAGAGTGGTGGCTTTTGCCGAAGCTCTTGCACCAATTCACTCATTGATGGCGCCAAAGGAAATTGACGATCTGGCCAAGCGATTGTCCATGACGACGGGGATGGAACAACTTGTTATTCTCGAAGACATATTGCGTGTGGACGAAGCGACAGGCAACCAACTGCAAGAGGGTTTAGTCGACGCTCTACTGGATCAGTACTTGCCAAAAAACTGAGACAGAATTCAGAAGTCGACTTTGTCCTAAAACTGCTGGCAAATAAAGACAAGTTTAACGTTCGCTTTGGGCTGACTGCTGTCCATTGGAGCAAGTATTCGGATGAGTGCAAAGGGACAAATCTGCCGTTGGAACTATTTCTTCGAGCGGCAGTTTTGGTGCATCTGCTACTGACGCGAAAAACACCTCGGGCGGAGAGGATACATTCGCTGGTATTGAGAGGTTTGATGCTCGCAACTGACAAAGCAGAAATTCAAGAAACGTGATACACTTTGAGAAAAGACATCGAAATTAGTGTTTCTTCGTTCCGCCATCACCCTTGAAGTAAGCGCAGGATTAGGAAAAGCTGAATAAGGTTGATCAAAAAAGGAAGCTTGTTTAACCGTCGTTCTAGAAAGACCAAGTCACAAATTCCTCAAGTGAACATCGAGGCAAGTTCCTTTGGATGAAGACTTTGTACGGACAAAGGTATCAAAACGGGTCTCACATCTTTCTAGTCCCTAACACTTTCACTTCTAACCAGTGAAAGGTTAGTGCGATCAAGCCCGCGACTAGTATGTAGAACACCGCCAGCAGCAGCAGTGGTTCATAGATGATAAACGTGTCCGAGCGAACGCGGGACGAGACTGCGTAGATATCGACTACTGTGATGGTTGCTACCAGCGGGGTCGCTTTCAGTTGCAGGATGGTTTCTCCGCCCAAGGTCGGCAGCACGTTACGGATCGCCTGCGGCAGCCAGATGCGGCGGAACATGGTCAGGCGGGGCATGCCGAAGGACTTGGCGGCCTCTAGCTGGCCTTTGGCAACCCCTTTGAAGGCGCCGCGCATGACCTCGCCCTCGTAACCCGCGTAAGACAGGGTCAGCGCCAGCACCGCATAGGGCCAGGCTTGGCGGAGATAGGGCCAAAGCTCGGATGAGCGTATCCACGGGAACTGCGGGAAAAGCGAGCCGAGCCCGTAATACAGCAGCCAAAGCTGCAACAGCAGAGGCGTGCCCCGGATGATGGTGCAAAAGGCTTTTGCGGGGGCGGCGAGGTACCATGGGCCAACGGCCTGCGCCAATCCCAACGGGACGGCCAGAAGGAAGCCGAGGACAACGGTGACGACCAGAAGCCAGATCGTCGTCCAGATGCCCTGAAGCGCCAGCGGGGTGTATTTAGGTATCCAGTCCCATTGCAGCGAGACCGCACACCAGACAACGATCCCGGCGAAGATCAGCATCATCACGACGCGATGCGGTTGCATCAGGGATTTGAAATCGATCATTCGCCCCCTCCGGTCAGAGAGGGTTGTCCACGACGGGCCCATTTCTCGATCCGGCCGAACACGGCGCCCGAGCACAGCGTGACCATAAGATAGAGAAAGCCCGCCGCGAAAAAGAAGGTGAAATAGGCGCGGGTACTGCTGGCAGCCTGACGGGTTTCAAGCGTCAACTCGTTAAAGCCCACGACCGCAAGAAGCGCCGTATCCTTGGTGGCGATCAGCCACAGGTTCGCCAGACCGGGTACCGCGAAGCTCATCATTGCGGGAATTGTCACGCGGCGCATGGTCATGAAGGCGGGCATACCGTAGGATTTGGCGGCTTCGATCTGACCGGGTGGCACGGCCTGAATGGCACCGCGCAGAATCTCGGTCGCGTAAGCGCCCTGAACGACGCCCAGCACCCATATGCCTGCGCCAACGCCGCTGACCTCGACCCTGCCACCGCCCATGGCGGCAGAGATTTTGTTGATGATATCCGAGCCTACGTAATAGAGGATCAGGATCAGGACCAGCTCCGGTACAGCCCGGATCACGGTCGTGTAAATGGCGAGAAGATCGCGTGTGACCTTCCCGCCATAAAGTTTGCCATAAGCGCCGAACAATCCGATCACGAGGCCAAGCGCATAAGCGCCAAAGGCGATTTGCAGCGAATGGGACAATCCGCGCAGCAGATTGCTGCCCCATCCCGGCGGCGAGAGCGACAGAAGCTCTACGCTCTGCGCCAGGCCCAGTGAATCCAACAGTCCGGTCACGGCAACGGCTTAGTAGATGCTAGCCGAGAAGTAGTTCGAGGTGATCTTCTCATGCGTGCCATCGGCCAGAATGGCCGCGATGCCCTTGTTCAGCGACTCCAGCAGTTCATCCTGTCCTTTGCGGACACCCGCACCAACGCCGCGCCCCAGAATGGCCGGATCGTCCTCAACTGAACCTTTGATCTCGCAGCACGCACCTGCATCCGAATTCACGAAATCCGCCATGGCGATGCTGTCGGCCTGCGTGGCATCAATACGGCCCGCGAACAGATCCTGATTGGCCTCATCCTGCGTTTGATAGACGCGCAGTTCGGAATCCTTGAAATATTCCTGCGCATAAGCTTGGTGGATGGTCGAAGCCTGAATGCCAATCACCTTGCCCGCCAGCGACTCGGGTGTGGCTTCGATATCCATCGACTTGTCGGCAACGATCACGGCAGGCGTGTTGTAATACGGATCGCTGAAATCGATGGTTTTCAGCCGTTCTTCGGTGATCGACATCGAGGCCATGATGGCATCGATCTGTTGGCCGGTCAGCGACGGGATGATACCGTCCCACGCGACCGGAGTGATCACGCATTCCAGTTCAGCCGCCGCACAGACCGCGTTGATAACGTCGATTTCCCAGCCGACCCAATTGCCGGAACTGTCAAGCGAGGCGAAGGGCGGATAAGGCTCGGCGGCGATGCCGATCTTGACCTCTTCGCCGCTGGCGATGCCTGCCGAAAGTATGGCGGCGGCAACGCTGGATACGAGCAGTTTCTTGATGTTCATTTCTGTGACTCCCAGTTGATTTTGTTGAGTTTTGTTGGATCAGGCCACCGAGCTGAGGAATTGCTTCAATCGCTCGGATTTCGGATTGCCAAAGACCTCGGCAGGTGGCCCCTGCTCTTCAATGCGGCCTTGGTAGAGATAGACGACATGGCTGGCGACTTCGCGCGCGAACTTCATTTCATGTGTGACCAGCAGCATGGTGCGGCCTTCGGCAGCCAGATCGCGGATCACGGTCAGAACCTCGCCCACAAGTTCAGGATCGAGCGCCGAGGTCGGTTCGTCAAACAGCATCACCGACGGATCCACCGCCAGCGCCCGCGCGATGGCGGCGCGCTGCTGCTGGCCGCCGGACAGATAGGCGGGATAGGTGTCGGCCTTGTCGCCCAACCCGACCCGCTCCAGCAACTCATGCGCCCGCGCGATGGCTTGCGCCTTGGGCACCTTCAGTACATGCACCGGCACCTCGATCACGTTTTCCAGAAGCGAACGGTGCGTCCACAGGTTGAACTGTTGAAACACCATGGCCAGCCGGGTGCGGATGCGTTCGATCTGGTGCCGGTTGGCCGGGCTTCCATTGGCGTGCATTTCAACCAGTTCACCCCCAATGGTGATCTTGCCCGAACTGGGGTTTTCGAGAAAGTTGATGCAGCGCAGCATGGTGGATTTGCCTGAGCCTGAGCCCCCGATGATCGCAACAACATCCCCTTTGTGCGCGGTCAGCGAGACGCCTTTCAGAACCTCCAGAGGGCCGAAGGATTTGTGCAGGTTTTCAATCTTTATCGCTTCTTCTAACGCGGTGGCATCATCTGCGGGAGGAATGACTTTGGCTGTGTCCATATCCAAGATTCTTCTGATTTCGGGTTGAAGTAAGCCTCGAATCTAGCAATTATGCAAGTGTATAATAATTTCATGTCATGGATGCGCCCGACGTGCAGGATGCCTGCCCAAAATTCAGACGCGAATCTGCCGAATTTCGGCGCGAGGCGTTGATCCACGCGACGCTGGACCTGATCGCCGAGGTCGGCATTCGCGGGGCCACCGTGCGTGAGATTGCGGCGCGGGCAAACGTGACGCAGGGGCTGATCCGGCACTATTTCTCTTCAAAAGAAGAGCTGGTTCAGGCGGCGTATGAGCACCACATGACAACGCTGACCGACCAGACGGCGGCCTCATCCGGTGAAGGCAGCGCGGTGTCTCAGCTGGCGAATTTCGTTGATGCCTCGCTGCGCCCCCCCGTCATTGATCCGGGCGCGGTGGCCTTGTGGGCGGGCTTTATCAACAAGGTGCAGCATGACCCGAAGATGCAGCGCATTCACCAGCGGACCTATAGCTATTTCCGGGATCAGCTTGAAACACTGATCATCGCTGCGCTGCGGGAGTACGGGCGCACGGTCGGCCCGGCCGAGGCCACGCGGCTGGCCATTGCCTGCAACGCGGTGATCGACGGCTTGTGGCTTGAGGGCGGGGCTTTGCCCGATGCATTCTCGGACGGCCAGTTGCCACAGATCGGGCTGGAATCGGTTAGCGCAATCGTCGGAATTCCATTGACTAAAGAGGTGGAACAGTCATGAAAACCACATCGGTGACAGAACGGCTGGCGGGCCTGGGGGGCGCTAAATGGGGCGTTCACCTGAAAGCGCGCGAGCTTATCAAGGCCGGGGCGGATATCGTCGAAATGACGATCGGAGAGCCGGATGTTCCGGTGCCCGAGGCGCTGATAGAAGCCACCGTGGAGTCTCTGCGCGCGGCACGGACCGGATATTCGAACGGACGCGGTGAGGCAGGCCTCCTGGATGCGCTGGCCGCGCGGTATTCCGCCACGCGCGGGCGGGCGTTCGGGCCTGAGAATTTCCTGTGTTTTCCGGGCACGCAGACGGCGCTGTTCGCGGTCATGGGTGGCGTGGCCGAGGCCGGGGATGAGGTGCTGGTCGGTGATCCGATGTATGCCACCTATGAGGGCGTCGTGCGGTCGTCGGGAGCCGAGATGGTGCCGGTTCCGCTGCGGCCCGAACACGGGTTTCGGATGCAGGCCGAAGATATCGCCGCCCGGATCACCCCGCGCAGCCGCGCCATTTTGCTGACTACGCCGCATAACCCAACTGGTGCAATCCTGACCGCATCCGAGCTTGCCGCAATCGGGCGGTTGGCGATTGAGCATGACCTGTGGATCATCTCGGACGAGGTCTATGAAGAGCTGGTTTTTGAGGGGGCCGATTTTGTCTCTCCGCTCTCTGATCCTAAGCTGGCGGATCGGGTCATTGCGGTGTCGTCGATTTCGAAATCCCATGCGGCCCCCGGATTTCGCAGTGGCTGGTGTGTGGGTCCGGCGGCGTTTTGCGACGCGCTGCTGCCCTATTCCGAGACCATGCTGTTCGGAAACCAGCCCTTTATTGCGGATATGACCGAAAGGGCGATCCGCGATGGGTCTACAGTGGCCCCCGGCATGGCCCAGCGGTTCTCAAGCCGGGCCAACATGCTGGCCGACCGGCTGCAGGCCGAAACCGAACTGACGGTGCATCGGCCCGAGGCCGGGATGTTTGCGCTGATCCATGTCGCCTCCACCGGATTGGACGGCGAGGCTTATGCCTGGGATCTGCTGCAATCCGGGGTGGCCGTCATGCCGGGCTCGGCCTTTGGGGATGGCCTGAAAGACTGGGTGCGGGTGGCGCTGACGATCAGCGACGCCGAATTTGCCACCGCCGTCACCCGCATCATTGAACACGCCAACACAACACCGCGCGAGGTTGCATGACCAAACTGACAGTGGGGGAAGCTCTGGTCGCAGAGCTTCGGCAACGCGGCGTGACCTGCGTCTTTGGTATTCCGGGGGTCCATACGGTTGAGCTCTATCGCGGGTTGGCGGCCTCGGGCATTCGGCATGTGACGCCCAGGCACGAACAAGGCGCGGGGTTCATGGCCGATGGCTATGCGCGGGTGTCGGGCAAACCGGGCGTGGCTTTTGTGATCACCGGGCCGGGCCTGACCAATGCGCTGACGCCGATGGCGCAGGCGCGGGCGGATTCGGTGCCGATGCTGGTTGTGTCAGGGGTCAACGCCACGCCGTCGCTGGGCCGGAACATGGGGCATCTGCATGAGTTGCCAGATCAGCAAAGGCTGGCCAAGACCGTTGCGCTGTTGTCCGAACAGATCGCCGAGGCAAGCGATCTGAACCCGGCTATGGACCGCGTGTTTGAGTGCTTTGCGGCAGGTCGGCCCGGTCCGGTGCATATCGAGGTTCCGCTGGATGTTGCAGCCGTTGACTATGTCAAAGCGCAGGGTGCCGCGCCTGAACCAGCGCCGGTGTTGGATACGGCACAGATCGCGCAAGCCGCAAAACGTCTGGCCGAAGCGCAGAAGGTTGTCATTCTGGCAGGCGGCGGGGCCAAACGGGCCGAGGCTGCCTTGCGCGGACTGGCCGAGGCTCTGAACGCGCCGGTTGTGCAAACCACCAACGCGCGCGGGCTGATGCATGGCCATCCCCTGACGGTTCCCGCCAGCCCCAGCTTGGGCGCGGTGCGCGCGCTGATCGAAGACGCCGATTGCGTGCTGGCTTTGGGAACCGAGCTGGGGCCAACCGACTATGACATGTATGCAACCGGCCAGACGGCGGCTCTGACTGGCCTGATCCGGGTGGATCGGTGCAGCGCTCAACTGGCGCGGCATGAGGCCGAGATTTCTATTCTTGGCGATGTTGAGGTGGCCGCGCCCGCAATTCTGGATGTGCTGACCGTCGCCGGCAAGCAAAGCGAAGGTGCCGCAAGGGCGGCTCAGGCGCGCGCCGGTGCGTGGGAGGAAATCGGCCCCGCGTATCGCCATCTGGTCGACATCCTGTCTGCGATGCGCGATGCGGCACCAGATGCATTGATGGTCGGAGATTCCACGCAACCGATCTATGCCGGGGATCTCTACTATGATCATGACCGCCCCGGCGGCTGGTTCAACGCCGCAACCGGCTATGGCGCGCTTGGCTATGGCATTCCGGCAGCCATTGGCGCGGCCATCGCCGACCCTTCGGCGCGGGTGATCTGCATCACCGGAGATGGCGGCGCGCAGTATTCTCTGCCCGAAATCATGGCAGCGGTGGACGAAAACCTGCCCGTCACTTTCGTGATCTGGAACAACCACGGATATCGCGAGATCGCGACCGCGATGGAGGATGTTGGTGTAACGGTGATCGGCTGCGACCCCTCGCCCCCCGACTTTGCCGCAACCGCCAGATCGTTTGGCATCCCGTTCACCAGCGTATCAGAGGAACCGCAGGCTGTTGCGCAGGCGCTGCGCGAGACCGCAGAGGCCACCGGACCAACCATGATCGAAGTGAAATCCCCGATATTTGAACCCCGGAAAGAGTAAACCATGCCTGACCCGACCTATGAGTTTTCGCGCGCCATCACCCGCCGCCCCGCCCCGACCATAGCGGGCGGGTTGCGGGCTGAGGATACCGGAAACCCGGATTTCGACGGGATGACGGCGGCGCATGCGGCCTATGTGGCCGCCTTGAAAAGCACCGGAGCCGAGGTGATTGAGCTTGGCCCGCTGGACGCCTTCCCGGATGCGCAGTTTGTCGAAGACACCGCGCTTTGCCTGCCACAGGGCGCGGTGCTGATGCGACCGGGCGCGCCCTCGCGTCTGGGCGAAGTGGCGGAAATGGCCCCGACCCTGCGCGCCTGCTATGGGACCGTTCGCGAAATCGAAGGCCCCGGCCATATCGAGGGCGGGGATATCCTTGTGACAGGGCGCGAAATTCTGGTGGGCCGGTCGGATCGAACGGATGCCGAGGGCGTTGCCGAGCTGGTGCGCATCACATCCGACTGGGGGCATACAGTGCGCGAGGTGTTCACGCCCGAGGGTGTGCTGCATTTCAAGACGGATTGCTCGCTGATGGATGCGGAAACGATCCTGTCGACCCGGCGGCTGGATGCGTCGGGCTGTTTCGAGGGCTACCGCGTGCTGCATGTGGCCGACGGCGAAGAGGCTGCGGCCAACGCGATCCGTTTCAACAATCTGGTGCTGATGGCGGCTGGCTTTCCCCGCACCGCCGAGATGCTGGATCGTGTCGGATATGAGGTGGTCGAGATCGACAACACCGATTGCGCCAAGCTGGATGGCGGCATGTCCTGCCTTTCTTTGCGGTTTTGAGTGTGAGGTTCAAGAATCAAATACCAACGCCTCCCGAAAGGGCGTTTTCCGCGTCACGCCATCTTCGAGAGAATACGCCTGCAATATCTGGAGTACCCGCAGACCTTGAATTCTTGTAAACCGTGATCACGCAGCCGCGACAAAAGTCCGGTCTTTCAAAGCTACACCACAGTGCTTTCCGGCATCGGCAAAGTTCGGAATGATCCATCTTGAAAGTGGTCAATGTCTGCTTGCATACCACCCTGGAACCCGAGCATCCAACTCTACGGGCGTTTGACTCCGACGATCCTAGGGAGAAATCTGGATCTTTTCCGCCATGTAGGACCGGCCGCATACTTTTAGTCAGTCCGGTGATACCGCAGAGACGGGGCTTGAGGCCGGAAGCGGCCGCGAAAACCGCCTTCAAAGTCTAAGGGTTCTAATGGGGCAGCCCTTCGGTGGCTTGATTGCGCAATCAGATAACAAATCAGTAGTATTCAAAAGAAACCGAGCCTTCCTTCACGTTCTCCTCAGCGCATGCGAACAAAAGGTTTAGATTCGAAGGGCAAAGTAGTTTTATTCTGCAATCAATAGGACCCAAAGCAGCGGGAAGCTTGGCCCTCACGGAAATGAAATATCTTGCGCACTAACACTGTTAGGCGAAATACCAATAGCCAAAGCCAATCCAAGAAAAAAGTATAAGATCGTGCGACAAATGAAGCCGTTAAAATCACGATTACCTCCACTTCACTCTAAATTCATCTATGGTTTAAATGGCTTTTTCCGGATTTGTGTTTTATCGGAATTCCCAACCTTTCAGTTCAAGTAGTCGCACGGATTCAATCTGGCGCCTCAATGTCTTTCCATCAGAAAAACTGGTGAACTTTTCAGCTGAATAGATTTAGCACGTCATTTATCACATTGATAACACGTGCCGTGGCTGACAATACCTCAGCAATGGTTTTCAGCCTTCTGATTAGTCTTTGGCCTTCTTTCACGGCATGTAGAAGGTGCCGTTCTGCCTCTGAAGGATCGAGATCCGATCCAACAATGTCAATCTCTATGCGAACAAGCCGATCATATCGCTCGTCAAATCGTATAGACTCGCGAATTAACCTGTCGCGCTCAACAATATTACCTTCCTCTTGCGCCTCCAAAATCTTTTTATGTATTGTTCGCCGGAGCTTTCGCATCATTAAGATCAAAGAACTTACTTTACGGCTAATGCCTGGCGTAACAGTAGTCATAATCTTCTCCTTACAACGTATCAGCAACGGCCTTAATTGACTTCAAAAATTCAAGGACTTCCTCCTGCGAAGGATTTGCTTTTAAACGATTAACAAGGGCGTGGTGAGCCTGGCCAATGCTTGATACTTTCACATAAATTGATTTAGGAGCGTAATTTACGAACTTTGCGTATGCGCTCCTTAGATTGTAAGTCTCGGTCTCAATTTGCCTCGGGTTGCCAGATAGGGTTGCCTCTTTCATTCTTGTTTCGGCCTGAGACAATGCTTTATGGAGACGTTGGTATTCGGGATCGACGTTGCTTTTAAACAGTATTGCTCGTGTTTCTTTTATGACTTGCTGAACGTCAGGATCATATTCAGTAGCAATTGAATGAAGCTTTCGTCGACGTAGATTGCTGACCGCAAATCGAGTAGTTCCAGCTATGGTATCCTTCTCGTCAGACAGTGTTTTGGCAAATCTAACAAGTCCATCAGCCTCGGTGGTTTTTGCAAGACTGCCGGAAGCTTTTTCCAATTCGGCTACTGCGGCTACTATAGCATCCTCACTATCCGATGAACTTAACAGAACCAGTGTATCGACGTAGGATTTCAGGCCTGAAATTTTTCTTTTTAAGGCTTCAGATGGATATACCGGGGCAGTCACTCCACCTGGCAGTGTTTCAGTAATCCTACAACTTGATAGTGCTATATCTCCGCTGGCCATGCCCAACTCTCGGCACTCGGGCGATAACGCAACCAAAACGTTGTTCTGTGAATTAAAGCGCGTCCGTGCCCGAAGGTCTGTGTCAGACTGCGTCTTCAAGTTCTTATCGAGATCTTTTTCAACATCAGAAATGGATTCAGAAAGGATCTTCATTTCCGGTTCAATGTCTACTGATGAACAACCAGTGATACTAAACAGCGCGAACGTCCAAACCAAAAAAGTTCGCATAACTACCTCAAAATTCAAAAATCAACTAGTTCATCCGTAACATATTTTCAGTGAGACTCCAACCTTGACGGGAATTGCGTTGATAGTAGACTCAACTGTGAGTTCACCCAAATTCATCCCTGAAAGCCAATTTTTGAACTGAACTATTTTTACAAGATAGCTGAGCGCAGCCGCTTCCAACGCAGTCCCCCCCTGCCTTGCTGCTGCGCGGATTTCTATATCAAGGCACAGTGTTGGCAGCATTTTTCGGAGTACATTGTGACTGAGCAGCCTCATCTGACTGGTCGAACCTGATTGTTAGTGCATCGTCGGCCCGTGATCCATCGGAATGATGGTTTCGGGCACTGTCGGGCGATTCTAGGTGCTACGGACTTCCCCGAGGCTATTGATGATGCCAAGTACAAGGTCTGGTGCACTCATTGAGCAGGGCCTGGAGCATCACCACGCCTTGTCACTGCACTGTGCAGTCGCGCGCTTACTGGAAGACCGGAAACTCAATGGCGAGGATGTGCCGGTCGACACCGATTCCATGTGCTAGAAATCGGCGCAGCTCATCCGCGATCAGTAAATGGCTTTTGTAGAATTTCTTGAGAGCAAGACCGCGTTGCGACGCGAGGTAGACAGCAAGTTGACCGACCACGAAAAAAACGGCTTCTGTGATCGGTGTCCTGAGGATAATCGTGCCGCTGTAAAACGTGCCTCCTAATTTGAAGGTAGCGGCCAAATTAGCCCACATGCCAGATGTTGTGTTGCACTTGCTTCATTTAGTTTTAGTCAAGATTTATACTTATATCGGTATTCAAGGAATTAAATGACAGATCGACCAATCGTGTGGGTTGGAGACTCAAGTAAAAAACTAGTGAGTTTCCCGGAGGACGTCATCGACCAAATCGGATACGCGGTTGGCGAGGCGCAGTTAGGAAGAAAGGCAGACACGGCAAAGCCGCTGAAGGGTTTCGACGCGGGCGTTCTTTAGATCGATGCGGACCACGATACTGATACTTATCGAGCTGTTTATGCCGTTGAGCCCAGTGACGATTTGTACGTGCTGCATGCGTTCAATAAGAAATCCAGATCGGGGCTCAAGACACCTAAGTCGGAGAAAGATCTAGTCAAAAAGCGACTGTATTTGGTCAGGCAGAGCTTGAAATAACGGGAAACGAAAATGGAAGAAAACCTTGAGATGGAACGCGGCAGCGGCAACGTTTTTGCAGACCTTGGCCTAAGAGACGCCCCTGAGCTGAAGCTGAAAGCCACAATTGTTGGTCGGATCAACTCTATCATTCGCTATCGGCATCTTTCGCAGACTTAAGCTGCCAAGACTCTTGGCGTGCCCCAGCCCTAGGTTTCCGCGCCTCAGAACGGGAAACTTCGCGGCTTCTCTCTTGAAAAGCTCCTCGAATTCATGACGAAACTGGATCGAGAAGTCGAGATTGGTTTCAAGAAAGCACGCAGCAAGTCCAAACCTCGCTATTTGGTGACAAACGAGGGGAATCGGAACCCTGTGCTTGCTTGACGCTGCGCCCGGCATGCAGGCTGTGGCTTTTTTGTTCAAATCTGCTCCGCGAACGCAATGTCGTCTGGCGCAAGCATCATGATCACCATGGTCTCTACCATCTCCTGAGACCCGGCCGGAAGATCCGCAATCCCGGGGATCTGGATTGGGCCAACCACCATGCCGTCATGGTAGATTTTCTCTGCCCTGGCATCGGCCAGTTTGTGTATTTTTGCTCACAGCAAAGCTGTTGCCGTGTGAGCCTCCCCAACTGAACCGGTCCACCGTTATGTTTAGGAAACGGAGAACCCCGCATATAGCGAACTAGGGCCCAAAAGGATTGTGCAAACGAGTGGTGGGTTATTTACCAGCTCTCGTGACCTATTGCGATTTGGCATAATGATGCTGGACGACGGAAAAGTTAACGACACTCAAGTTATTCCTCCAGATTGGATAGCTGACACAATTCAAGCAAATGATGACGTTATCGCTGCTTATGAGAAAAGCGCATATGTAGAGGTGTTTGAAGGCTTCCACTACCGTAATCAAGTTTGGGTGAAAGACAGAGAAAAAGGTGCGTTTTACGGCATTGGTGTCTATGGGCAGCTGTTGTATGTGAACCAGAAAGCCAATGTGGCTATGGTGAAGCTATCAAGTCAGCCAGACGTTCAAAATACACCAATGTACCTGGACTCTATGGTTGCGATGAAAGGCATTGCAGAGACTTTGAGTAAATGAATTTCAGATTATCTTAAGCTAGTAAGCTGAGCCAAATGGTTCGGCTTATACTTCGGAAAGATCTAACAGTATCGACGGGTTAGTAACGGGTGACCTCGACTGCGACCGCAGCAAACACCACACCAATCAACAGAGCTTTTGTATTCACTGCCGAAAGGCTGGGTAGTTTAACCCGAAGAGACAGGGCTATTATCACACCCCCTGTTAACCCAGTCGCAATTGAATAGATCATGCTACTTTTGTCCGCGTTAAGACCGATCAATATGCCGACTACAAGCGACGCGACAAAGTATGCGCTTAGCCATCCAGACATGTGTCCGGGGTGGGTCTTATAGAGAAAGATATTCACCCCAAACAAATGCAATGAATAGGCCAACGTTCCAATCGCGTACAGCTCAGGTGATGTTCCCGTCGTTTGCATGACTGTAATGGCAAGCAAGCAGTTATAGGTTCCCAGTGCCACTGTGTCCAAGCCAAGCGACAACCTGTTATCGGCCCCCGTGTCGCGACTGGCTTCCAGCAAGTAGTAAATGAGAAATCCTAGGAGCGAATAACCGAACAGCGAATTTTCCCACTTCCCGCTTGCAGCTAAATCGGCCGACAATTCACCAATTTTTGGCAGTAAGAAAAGGAAAGCATAGCCAAGTCCGATCCCTGATGAAAAATCAGAAAGCCAGCCTGCTAAGGCGGGGAATCTCCGGTAAAAAGGCACGCAGAAGACGTGAACAGTGCCGATGACTGCAATCGATGTTATCGCTAGGTATGTCGACGCGTCGAACACGGCTAAGATCCAATGATCACATTAGAATTTGTATGAGACACCCCTTGGGAACAAAAGCACAACCCAAAAAGTGAAGAAGGTGGGACGGTGGCTTTATCAGAGAACGCCGCGCCTAGATCGCTAGATTGCCAAATCTACTTAACAATCAACGGAAGCTATAGGCTGAACATCCGGCATTGGTGCACGCTGCAGAAATTTACATGTTGGGCTCATCGCGAACTCTCTCTGCACGTTAAATAAAGGACTGCTTACTATTTGTTCGGATATAACTTTCGGAACCTAGGGTCTCAAAAATAAAAATCCATGTAGCTGATTTTGTTGGAACCGTGGTCCCACCACTATAGTTGTCCGACACTTTTAACCAGAGTACGTAAATACTGGGGCCGAGTTATTGAGACTCGCCTCCCTTTGAATTAATCACATTGCGTTTTCGCGCTTTTTGAGTGTTTCGATGGTTCAAGTGCTTCAAGTCGACGTATAACAGAAGGTCAAGGAGCCGCTTCGCAATCTGAAAAACGGCACAATGTGCCTTACTTGGGTTTGGGTGAACAGAAGAATGCACTTCCCAGCACGTGGCCCCAAGCAGACGTTGAACAGGAGCTATGTATTCTGCAGCATAGCTGACCGATGCAGACCTTGGCAGCTCCGAAAGATCGTACTCCAAAGTCATCAGATGTGGTTCACACCTGTCCTGGAAGCCATAGAACGATCGCAGGGAAGGCAACGAGCATTGCGATGGTCGCAGCATCCGCCAGAAAGAATGGCGTTACACCTTTAAAGACATCCTGCACGCTTAGGTCATCACGCACGCCAGCCACTACAAAGCAATTCAGCCCGATAGGCGGGGTGATCAGGCAAAACTCGGCCATTTTGACAACCAGAATTCCAAACCAGATGGCACACATAGGCCCGGACATACCGAAGGTACTCTCGGCTGCGCTTACGGCCTCACCACCGTTCAACGCCATGACTGCGGGGTATACGACCGGCAACGTCAGCAGCAGCATACCTATCGCATCCATGAACATGCCCAGCACTGCGTACGCCAGCAGAATACAGATCAGGATCAGCATCGGAGACATCTCAAGCGATGTAGTCCAGTCGGAGAATGCACTTGGCAGTTCGGCGAAACCAAGAAAACGAACGTAAACCAAAACGCCCCAGATGATCGTGAAAATCATGACGCTCAGCTTGGCGGTTTCCAAGAGCGCGTCTTTGAGTTCGGCCCAGCGCATGCCCCGATACAGCGCCATCAGGAACACCACGAATGCTCCAATTGCGCCGCCTTCGGTTGGCGTACCCCAGGCATCGCCGCCGAACGGGTTGTAGACAAAGAAAATGATGGTGACGACGACAATCACGATGGGCAGTGCGGGCGGCAACGAGAGGAAACGTTCTTTCCAAGTAAATCCGGTCACTGCGGGACCAAATCCTTTGATCACGACGGCCATGCCGATGATCAGCAAGCCATAAATCACAGCCGAGAACATGCCCGGGATGAATCCGGCCAACAGCAGTTTGCCCACGTCCTGTTCAACGATAATCGCGTAAATGACCAGAATGGCCGAAGGCGGGATGAGCGAGGCAAGTGTACCGCCTGCAGCGACGACACCTGCAGCGAAACGCTTATCATAGCCGATCTTCAGCATCTCGGGGATGGCGATACGGGCGAACACAGCGGAAGTGGCGACCGAGGCCCCGGATACCGCAGCAAACCCAGCGGTTGCAAAAACTGTCGAGACAGCCAGACCGCCGGGGACCCATGCCAGCCAACGCTTTGCGGCTTCGAACAAGGCTTTGGTTAGCCCCGCATAGTAAGCGAGGTAGCCAATCAGAATGAAAGTCGGGATAAGGCTCAACGCCTGGCTTGAAATTTTGGAGTGCGGCACCTGCCCCGCTGTTTTAACGGCCACTGTCACAGCCTTACCGAACCGCGCCGGGTCATACCCAAACTTGGCCCAGAAGATCCAGATCAGACCAACCATGCCAGCTGTAGCGGCGGCGAAGGCCACGCGCATCCCCAGCACCACAAGAACAAGCATGCCGCCCGAGACAATCAGACCAATATCAATGGGTTCCATCAGATTTAACCTCAGTTGTCGTGGCCCGAGACGTGCTCGGCTTCCATTGCAGCTTGGGTGGCTGCATCGGCTATCAGTGGGACGGCAATTGGTGCCTGATCGGGGTGCCGGATCGCACGACCGTAGGCCCAGAGTTGCAGAACAAGCCTCAGGCAAAGCACGCTGAAGGCGACAGGGGCCAACAGCTTGGCAGGCCATAGCGGGATACCAATGTCGATGGAGCTGTCGCGGCTCCAGAGTGGAGCAACAAAGTCAAAGCTGCGTGCGAAATGCGCCCAGCTGCCCCAGATCAGCAAGACGATCAGCGCCAGAATGACAGCGGTTGTGATGAACTCAACGATATAGAGCGTCCGGCCTCTGAGCGCTCCAACAACCATGTCCATTCGGATATGACCGCCATCACGCTGCGCATAGGAAATCCCCATGAAGGCGATCAACGGCATGGCCTGCTCGATCCAGTCCACGTAACCGGGAAGCGGCGCATTGGCGAAATTCCGGCCACCAACGGAGACCACGGCCATAACCATCAGCGAGAATACTGCAAGACCGCTGATCAGAGCCAGAAAGCTCTCCAGTTTGTAGAGACGTTGATCGAGAATGCTGAGACGGCTGTCGTCGGACAGCACCAGGGATGACCCGGCCATCGTTGAACTCCGCTGTCAGGGAAAAGGCACCCGACGCCAGCTTGGCCAGCGCCGGGTAGTGAGTGGATTAGCTGCCGTTTGCGATCTTGCCAGTCACAAGGTCATAGAGCTCTTGTGCTGGCAGGCCACGCTCGGTGTTTCCTGCAATCCAGGCCTCGGCAGCTGGGGCGGCAGCGGCTTCTTTGAACGCTGCGATTTCTTCATCACTGAAAGTGACCCGTTCGATGCCGCGTTGATCCAGCTCAGGGCCCCACGCTTCCATCGTTTTGGTCTGGTAGTGACTCACGTAGTGATCCAGTGCCTCTTCCACCGATCCCAGCAGAGCTTCGCGGTGTTCGTCAGATAAATCTTCCAGCGCCAGCGTGTTCACCACGACAGGGCAGTTGACGGTTCCGGGGTTGAGGTTCGTCGTCCACCACGTGCCATTTTCAATGGTGCCGAAGGACATATGCGCATGTGGCGCAAAGCTGACAGCCTTAACGATGCCGCTGTCCATTGCCTGGCGCACTTCGGATGCAGACATTGATGTCGGAACCGCCCCAACCGTCTCCATCGCTTTGCCGATGCCACCTGTCGCCCTTACGCTCAGACCTTCAAAATCGGTTAGAGATTTCGGCGCCTCACCGACACCAACAAGGTTGTACTGCGGCAGCGGCGACGGCATTAGCAGAGTCGCGTCCCAGCGGGCCAGATCCTCAACAACGGCCGGATGTTGATAAACGGCCATCGACAGATCGACTTCTTGTTCAAGGGATGTCACACCTAGAAACGGCAGCTCCAGGACGGTGATCGAGGGGTTCTTGTCGCGGTGATAGCCTGCGCAGAACTGGGCCATTTCAAACGCACCAATCGAAATCCCATCGAGGTTTTCTTTGTTCTTCGACAGACCGCCATAGCTGATGTTGAGTGTGAACTCACCGCCCGTCTTTTCGCTCACCAATTCAGCAAGTTTCTCGACGTGTTCGGTAAAGGCACGACGCTTGCCCCACAGGGAAACGTTCCATTCGACAGCCAGTGCTTCGGATGCAACGGTCAGTGAAAGGGCGGCAATGGCCGCCCGGTTAAGATGTTTGCGCATATTGGCTCCTCCCAGATCACGCAATGTGTTTGGGCAGAGTATTCAGGATGCGCAGCAGCCTGCCTATGAAGGAAAACGCGCGAGAAATTACTGTTCCCCTGCGGATATCCGCAGAGTGGTTTCGCTTACAACAGCGCCTCTTTATCGAGACCGAGTTTGACGATCTTTTCATTTAGCGTCCGGCGGCCAATCCCTAGCGCTTCGGCGGCGGCATCCATGCGGCCTTTATGTGCCTTGATGGCTTTGCCGATGAGCTCGCGTTCAAAAGCAGCAACCGCTTCGCGCAGCGTATCCGGCACTTCGTCGAAGTGCTGATCGCTGTGAATAGCTTGCGCCATCGATCCGCCTCCGCGTCGGGCCGCCAAAATGCGCCGTTCGCATACATGGCGCAACTCACGCACATTGCCGGGCCAATCATGCGCAAGCAGGGCGGCCAAATCGTCCTGATCGAGTTCTGGCGCGTCAATCTCATAAACCTGCGCGTATTCGCTCAAGAAATGCGTCGCCAGCAGAACCAGATCATCCCGTCTTTGCCGTAGCGGAGGTAAAGTCAGGACTACAGTATTTAGTCGAAACAATAGGTCCTGACGCAGGCGGCCTTCCTCGGCGGCCAGTACAACGTCTTCGTTGGTTGCTGACACGACCCTGAAACGTACCGGCACCGGCGACACAGCCCCCACCGGCAACACCTGTTGATCTTCGATGACCCTTAGTAGCTTGGCCTGCGCTGCTGGTGGGCACGAGCAGATTTCATCCAGAAACAAGGTCCCACCCGATGCCGCCACAAGCCTTCCATCGGATTCACCCGCGACGCCGAACATTTCCGCTTCAAATGTTTCGGAGGACAATGCGGCGCAATTCAGCGCCAAAAACGGTGCCTCCGGCGAGCGGCCCAAATCATGTAAAGCATGGGCAACCAGCTCTTTCCCGGTGCCGGTATCCCCCTGCAACAAAACCGCAACCGATGTATCGGCAAGATCAAGTAACTCTTGTCGCAAGTCTGTAATGGCGTCTGTTTGGCCCAGAAGTATACGGTCAAGGCCTGACAGTTTGAACAGCCTGTCTTTTAGGCGGGCATTGCTTTTACGCATTCGGTTTTGTTCAGCCGCATGCCTCAACACCGTCAACAATCGCCTAGGTTCATATGGCTTTTCGATAAACCCGTACGCGCCTTCCTGTATGGCCTGAACCGCCATTGGGATGTCACCATGTGCCGAAATCAACACCACCGGAGGCGCCACATGCCTGTCCAGACTGGCCAGCAATTCAAGCCCCGTCATGCCGGGCATACGCACGTCGGACAGAATGACATCGGGCGACGCGCTGACCAGATACTCCGTCACCTGGGTCGCGCGCGACAGGGCGCTAACAGTCCAGCCAGCGGCTTCAAGCAACTCGACAAGAGAATGTCGCATCGATTTGTCATCATCAACGACCAGAACTTTGAAAGGTTGCTGCTGGGTCATTCGTCAGTTTCTTCAGTATTTGAGGCCATCGGGAAGGTGACGCAGAAAATTGTTCCTCCGCCATCGCGGTTACAGGCCGTCATTATGCCATCGTGATCTTTGACAATGCTGGTGGAAATCGCCAGTCCTAAGCCCATGCCTCGCCCGCTCTCTTTTGTGGTTACAAATGGCTCTTGCAACTCAGCCAGCGTTGCCTCGCCCAATCCGTGACCGTTATCCTGAATTTCCAACACTGCCACACCATCAGAAGCCGTGACAGCGATTTGGATTTCAGGCGCATCCGCACCATCCGTAGCGTCTATGGCATTGCGCAAAAGATTGGTGATGACCTGTTCAATCCGCAGGGCACTGCCCCGGAAAAAGACCGGAACGGTCGGCGCATCAACTGAGATTTTCACCCTGCCCTGCTCGATGTTTGGCGCAACCAGAGCCAAAGCGGCATTGACCGAAGTGCATAAGTCTATATCGTCGAACGCCTCATTCTCTGACCGTGCAAAGAATCGCAATTGGCGCGTGATCCCTTCCATCCTGTCGACCAGGCTTCCGATCTTTTGCGGCAGCTTGTTCTCACCAGAAGATGAGATCTCTGCTGCCACCAGATGATTGCGCATCGCAGCGATGGGCTGGCCCAGTTCATGCGTGACCGACGCGGAGAGTTGCCCCAGAGCCGCCAGTCGGCTTGCGCGTTCCAACTCGCTCTGGGTGCGTTTGAGGCTCCGCTCGGCTGTCTTGCGGTCGTCGATTTCGATGGCAAGCCTTTCATTTGCATCGCGCAGCTTTGCTTCTTCTTCTTCGGACCGCGCCAAGGCCGCGCTTACGCGTCTCGCGCGTTGTATCTGGAAGAAGATAAACGTAAGCCCCGCAAAAAGGATAAAAATTGCAGTTACAAGCCAACTGCGCGCTACGGCCTGATCGTCACTCGCAAAGTAGTGAAGCGACCAGCCATGAGGCAAATCCGTAGCTGCAAGATGCAAGCGCTTCGTCCCCGCAATTCTGGCCTGATCTCCCGGCAACTCGACCCAATCCAACGCATCCAAGTCTTGCCCCGGAAACTGCCTGGCATTTCGAATTCGCTCTCGCTGTGGTTCCGACAATTGTGTCAATGCGCGATATTGCCAATCCGCGTTCGAAGAAAGCAGAACGACACCGTCTTCATTGGCCAAAAGAACCTGTTCGCCCGAGTTTTTCCAACTGTCCTGAAGATCAGAGAAATCGATCTTAATCGCTATGACACCAGTTGAAGCTCCCTTGTCGCTAAACACTGTGTTGGCGATGAAGTATCCTGGCAGACCAGTCGTTGCCCCGATGGCGTAAAAACGGCCTTGTTCCCCGGAAATGGCGCTTTGGAAATACGGGCGGAAAGCGTAGTTCTGGCCGACAAAGCTCCCTGTGTCGCGGTAGTTCGATGCGGAAATCGTGATCCCGTCTTCGTCCATCAGGTAGATCGCATCCAGACCGGCCTGCTCTGCAAAATCCTCTAGGCGTCGGTTTAAGGTTCCGGTGCCATCGCCTTCGGCTGTTCCAATTACAAAGGAGTCTTGTGACAGCACATATGTAAGGTGGGAAAATCGTTCGAGCTCGCTGTTCACCGAACTTTGGTAGAGAGAGAGCCGGCCTTGAGCTTTCGAAAGCTCCTCCGAAACGAAGTATTGGTAAGAAAACAAATAAAGTCCAATGCTGGAGGCAATGGCTACTAGAATACCTACAATATAAGAAGCTGATCGCATTGACTGCCCATGAATTGCGACAGCATAGGATCACAGTAGGTTTTAGCCGTCCATCCCAAGAGTTCTAATCGGACATTAGGATGTTCAGGCTAAAATAAAATGGCTGAATAATTTGAGAGCGCGAAGAAATGAACGAACCTTCAGAAACGACTATTTGCATTCAGCAAGAAGATTTCGGCACAAAGCCGACATCCAACCGGATACCCAAATACTGCGGCGGCCTCTCGCATCGCGCACCTTCAAAGCGCTCAGCCGCGATGTTGTTCTAACCCAGATACTACACTTTGGACAGCGAACAAAAGTGAGCGCTCAAAACAGCCTCTCTAATGACGCAGAAGCCTTTCAATAGTTTTGTGCAGCAACCCATTTTAAACATTAGATAGGGATTTGCGATAGATTCCAAAGGTGCCCGCGTTGCTTGAGATACTCCTATCGCAAAAAGGATCAAGCTAGTGAAACACCGTTTACATCGAGAAATATCGCATAGAGGCTACTTGTTCCAGCCGCAAAGAGCCGGTTTAATTTAGACCCGCCAAAACAAACGTTTCCGACCATCTCGGGTATGTGCACCTTGCCGATTAGTTCTCCTTGCAGGTTCAGGCAATGAATACCGTCCGCGGCGGAACTCCAGATGCGGCCTTCACTGTCTGGCCTGAAACCATCGAACAGCCCCGACGAACAATTGGCAAACACCTCGCCCCCCGTCAGAGTTTTTCCGTCGCTAGAGACACTGAACCTGCGAATATGCGCCGGACCTTCTGGGTCGTGGGTGATTCCCGTGTCAGAGATGTAAAGAGTGCTCTCGTCCGGCGAAAAGGCCAAGCCGTTGGGTTTCACGAAGTCAGTTGCGACGGCTGTCACCTCTCCTGTTATCGGATCCACACGAAACACATGACACGCTCCGATCTCGCTTTCGGCGCGCTCTCCTTCATAGTCCATCATGATCCCGTATGAAGGGTCTGTGAACCAAATGGAGCCATCGGATTTGACAACAACGTCATTGGGAGAATTCAGGCGCTTTCCCTTCCATGCGTCCGCCAGAACCGTGATAGAGCCGTCATGTTCAGTCCTTGTGACACGCCGGGTCAGATGTTCGCATGACACCAACCGACCCTCGCGATCCACCGTGTTACCATTGGCATTGTTCGAGTGCTGCCGAAACACCGAGACCGATCCATCGGTGTCATCCCAGCGCATCAAGCGGTTGTTGGGGATGTCAGACCAGACCAAATAACGCCCGGCGGCAAACCAGGCTGGCCCTTCGGACCAGCGCGCACCGGTCCACAACCGTTCGACACGCGCGTGGCCGATGAAACAGGCTTCGAACTCTTTTTCTATGACCTCAAATCCGGTGCCGTCCAGAACGCCGTACATCCGTTTACTCCTTTGTTTGTCCTTTAGCCGCCGCCGAACCTGCGCGTTCGCCGCGTTTTGGGGTCAGGCCACAGATAGCCTGACGTGTATCCTTAGCCCTGCAGTTCATTCGGCAGCAATGCACCGGGCATGTTCTGATAACTGACCGGGCGCAGCCATCGCGCAATACCGAGAGTGCCGACTGAAGTCGCGCGCACATCGGTGCTGGCCGGGTATGGCCCGCCATGCATCATCGCCGAACACACCTCGACACCAGTAGGGAAGCCATTGGCCAACAAACGTCCGGCTTTCTCTTCGAGGATGGGCATTAGGGTGCTGGCAAAGTCATGATCCGCGTCATCCATGTGCAGCGTCAGGGTCAGTTGGCCTTCCAGCCCTTCAGCGAGGGCCACCATCTGATCCGTGTCGTTGCACAGAACGATGATGCCAGCCGCACCGAACACTTCGTGCTGCAATTTGGGGTTTGCCATCCACTCTGCAGCGCTGACTTTGAACAACGCAGGTAGGGCTGCGCGTTTGCCCACGGCAGAACCGCAGGACGTGACCTCGGTCATCAAATCACGGAAGGCGCGGACACCCTGTTCGTATGCATCGAGGATACCGTCGGTCAGCATCTTCTGTTCCGCCGTTTGGCTCAGTGCTGCCACACAGGCGGTTTCCAACGCATCGGCATCCGGCCCTTTCAGCATGACCGCGACGCCGGGGTTGGTGCAGAACTGCCCGGCCCCCATGGTCAGAGACGCGGCCCAGCCCGCGCCGATCTCTGCCGCTCGCGCATCCATAGCGGTGGGCAGACAGAACATCGGGTTGACCGAGCCAAGTTCGCCGTAAAACGGAATCGGGTTTAGGCGCGCATGGCACAGATCATAAAGCGCCCTGCCTCCGGCCAGTGATCCGGTAAAGCCAACGGCCCGAATATCTGGATGTTGCACCAGAGCCGAGCCAACCTCGCGCCCTGACCCTTGCACGATCTGGAACGTGCCCGCGGGCATGTCGCAGAGCTCAATCGCCTTGGCGACGGCCTGTGCCACCAATTCGGCGGTACCCGCATGGGCGCCGTGACCCTTGACGATCACCGGGCATCCAGCGGCGAAAGCCGAGGCGGTATCCCCGCCCGCCGTGGAAAAGGCGAGCGGGAAGTTCGACGCACCAAAGACGGCCACCGGGCCGATGGCTTTGTGCGTCAGGCGCAGATCAGGACGGGGGAGTGGCGTCCGATCAGGAAGTGCGCCGTCTTTGCGGATATCGAGATACCCGGTCTCTTCGATCAGATCGGCAAACATGCGCAACTGCCCGGTGGTGCGGCCGCGTTCGCCCACCAGGCGCGCCTCGGGCAGTCCAGTCTCTGCCATGCCGGTCTGGGTAATCTCCTCCCCCAAAATATTCATCTGCTCGGCAATCGTGCGCAGGAACGCTGCTCGCTCGGCCCGCGATTTGCCCGCAAAAGCGCGAAAGTCACGGCGAGCGGCGCGGCAGGCCTTGTCGACCTGCGCAGCTGTCGCCTGCGCAAAGTTCTGCCCATCCAGATCATCTGAGGCGCGCAGGTTGTCTGAGCCGACCCAGTTTCCGTCGATCAGGTTTTGTCCAAGGATCATCTTATTTTCCCCACTTCAGGACCATCGGGTCCAAAGGTTTTAAAAGGTCGATCAACCGGTCGCGAATAGCCGGTTGCAGCGGGTCAATCGGGTGGCGGCAGAACTCGGACCGGATTACGCCGCCTTCGACCATCGCCGCCTTGCAGGATTGCCAGCCGCATTGGCGATTTTCGTGGTTGATCACCATCGCAACGCGCCCATAAGCGGCTGTTGCTTCGGCAGTACGGCCTGCATGGTGGTGGGTGATGACCGGCTTGATCTGATCAACTATCATACCCGAAGTCATCGACCCCGTGGCACCCGCATCCAGATCGGCCAACAGGGTGATCCCCTCTTCGCCATCAAACGGCGCTTCAATCGCGTCTCCGCCTTCGGCGATCAGCGCGCGCAGCTTGTTGGCTGCACGGGGACATTCGATCTTGAACAGCTTCACCATCTCGATCTCTTGCGCCATGCGCACCAGCAGAGGCACCGGCAGGTCGACACCCGACAAAGGCGCATCCTGCACCATGATCGGAATGCCGACCTCGCCCACGGCAGCAAACTGCTCGAAGGTCTGCTTTGCATTACCTTTCAGAAGCGCCCCGTGATAGGGGGGCATCATCATCACGATATCAGCGCCCAACTCCCTAGCGAATTGCGCCCGTTCCACCGCGATCTGCGTGGCGAAATGGCTGATCGTCACAATCATTGGAACGCGTCCTGACACGTGCTCAAGGCTCAGTCGCGTTAAAGTCTCGCGCTCAGCATCCGAGATCAGGAACTGTTCCGAGAAATTGGCCAGAATACAGATTCCATCCGCGCCCTGATCGATCAGACAATCAAGAACGCGCTTCATCCCGTCCAGATCAAGCGTTCCGTCCTTGTTGAACGGTGTTGGCGCAACTGGCCAGATACCGGTGTAGGTCATGATTTACTCCGTAATCTGGAAGTGTTTGAGGTGTTTGTCCGTGATTTCGATCCCAAGACCCGGCGTATCGTCATCCAGATCAAGGAACCCATCCACGGCTGCCGGATCCCCTTCGAAGATGTAATAGAACAGTTCGTTTCCGACCTCGACGTCGAAGACGGGGAAGTACTCGCTGATCATGCAATTGGCGTTGGCCATGGTCAGATGGTAATTGTGCATCTGGCCCGAATGGGGGATCACAGGCACTTGGAACGCCTCAGCAATTGCGTTGATCTTCTGCGCTGCCGTAATCCCGCCCACCCGGTTTGTGTCATATTGCAGAACCGAAACGGCCTTTTTCTCGATCAAGTCCTTGCAGCCGATGACCGAGAATTCATGCTCACCGCCAGAGATTGGCACGATGTTCATCGCATTCAGCTCGCGGTAGCCTTCGACATCATCGGCGATGACCGGTTCTTCCAGCCAACGGGGTTCGTATTTGACCAGTTTGGGCAGCATCCGCTTAGTGTAGTCGAGATTCCAGCCCATGTAGCATTCGAGCATGAGATCGGCATCATAGCCGATGACCTCGCGCACGGCCTCGACCCGTTTGAGGTTTTCGCGCATGCCGACCATCCCATCTTTGGGGCCCCAGCCGAAACGCATCTTGTAGGCGGAATAGCCGTTCTTTTGCGCCTGGGCGGCCTCGGCCTGCATCACGTCGATGGGACCGGAGTATAGCTTGGAGTAATAGACGGGGATCTTCTCTTTGGTACGCCCGCCCAGCAGTTTGAACACCGGCTTGCCCGTCAGTTTGCCCATCAGATCCCAGATCGCCAGATCAACGGCCGAGATCGCCGTCATCCCGATCCCTTTGCGCCCCCAGGCGTGGCTACGACGGTACATCTTTTCCCACAGGTAGGCATAATCGAACGGGTCTTCGCCGATCACCAGCGGGGCAAACCATTCGTCAATGGCAGCCTTGACGACCGAAGGTGCTAGGGCCGCGTTGCCGATGCCGATTGTGCCGTCTTCGGCCTCGACCTCACAGGTCAGCCATTGATGGAACCGGAAAGACGACATCGCATCGCCTTTTTCGTACAGCACGTCCGAGGCATTGGTGCAGAAATTACCCGTCGGCGGCACGGTAGGCCCGGTCCAGTTCCAGACGCGCGTGCGCACGGATTTGATTTTGGTCATCTTGGTCTCCTCAGTCCGCGCTGCGTTCGGCGCGATGCGTTTTGGCCATGCGCACCAGCAGATCGAATGCCTGCCGTGTTGCGCCCGGATTGGCCTTGTTCTGTCCGGCGATATCAAAGGCCGTGCCATGTGCTGGGGTGGCAATCGGGATGGGCAAGCCACCCGCAACCGTCACGCCGCGCTCAAACCCCATCAGCTTGATCGCGATCTGGCCCTGGTCGTGATACATGGTCACAACCGCATCGACCTCGCCCCGCTGCGCCTTGAGGAACACCGTGTCCGAGGGCCATGGCCCCGTCACACTCATCTGTTTTTCCTGCGCCTTGCGCACGGCGGGCTCCAGAATATCGATCTCTTCTCGACCAAACTTGCCATTGTCCCCAGCGTGGGGGTTCAGGGCTGCTACGGCGATTTTCGGGCGCGCGTTGCCCGCTTTGCGCAGCGTGTCATTGGCCAGATTGACCGCCTTCAATATCCCCTCTTCAGTGATATTGGCCGCCACATCCTTCAGCCCGATATGCGAGGTCACGCGGGTCGTCATCAGCTCATCCAGAACGTTGAGCTCCGAGTGATATCCGATATGTCCCATGTAGCGCGCCATATAGCGATGCTCGTCCTCGGCATTCAGTCCGGCGGCTGTCATCGCGGCTTTGTTGAACGGGCCGAACAAGATGCCATCCACCTGCCCCGCCATCGCCAGATCCATTGCTTTGTCGAGACAGCGGAGCGATGTCGTACCACCCTCGACGGTGACTTCGGCTGTCTTCACGTCCTTGGGCGCGATGGTGTAGAGCTCGAGATGCGACAGGCCCGGTTGATCTGCCACCGCATCCACCGTGTTGAGTGGTACGTCCAGATCAGCCTGTTCCGCGCCGCGCTTCCACAGGTGACTGTCGCCCACCAGCACAATATCCGCAGCCTCCTGCACGCCCTCCTGATTGAGCAGTTTGGCGATCAGTTCTGGCCCGATCCCCGAAGGGTCGCCGGGCACAATAGCGATACGAGGCTTGTTCATGCCGCGTTCTCCCAGTGTTTCGAAAATCCGTTAGGCAGGATGACCATCACGTCCGGTTCCTTGCCCGTGTCAAAGGTCTGCACCACCTCGAACGTATCAAGGTTGAACCGCTGCACCTGTTCGCAATCGATGGCAATATAGGCAAAGGCAGCCTCATCATCGATGCACAGCGCCAGCGGGTTCGCGGGCGTTTTCTGTTCGTGCAACATCTCGCCCGTGGCTTCATCGAATACCGAGAACGACCCCCCGAAATGGTTCATCGTCACCAGCCGGTTGCGTTTCTCGTCGTAGTAGATGCGGCAGGGATCATCTGGCGTTGGAAAGGTGCGCTCGATCTCAAGCGTGTCGGTATTGACCACGGCGACGGTGTTCGAGATGCGCTGCGAGGTGTAGAGCGTCTGTGCCTGTTCCCGCAGACAGCGCCCTTCAGGTTTCTTTCCGGTCTTGATCGGGATCGGCGAAACCGACGCATCATAGGGATTGAACACGGTCACATTGCCCGAGGTTAGGTTCATTGAATACGCTGTGTGTCCATCCCTGGTCAGCGCAAACAGATGGCACTTGGTGCCGCCGGTTGGCGTGATGTGATCCCAGCCTTGATCGAAGGCACGGGGGTTTTCCTTGACCAGCAGATGGCCTGTCCATTCGGACAGCACGTAGAGACGCCCCTGCCCGTCTAGCCCAATCCCGTGCGGACGGGCATGCTCGCCCAGATCGTAGCTGTGCACGATTTCCTGTTTGCGGATGTCGATCACGATCACGGACCGACCATCGGTGCCTTCGATACCGGAATTCTGCACGCCGTAATGACCGACATAGGCATAGTGAAACTCGTCATCGACCACGAATTCATGAGGGAAATGAGGCAGATCCAACCGCCCCTGCCGGGCACCGGTTTCAATGTCATACCAGCTTACGCAATGGCTGCATTTTTCAATCAACATCATGGATTGCGCCATTCGGGCTCTCTCCGTCTTTGGTTATTTCAGGTGCCTGTGGCCGGTCCCGTTAGGCCCAGCCACAAGCGAGTTTCTTAGCGCTCCAACGCGCCCACGCCCGAGAACCGGAACGCTTCCTGTTCCAGCGCATCGATCTCTTCGGCGCTCATCTGGTCATGAGCGACGGTGATCCGGCCCAAGAACACAAAGGGCAGTTCGTCCTGCCGACCTTCCATGTGCGCCTTGATCGCTTCGGCTGTCGCCGCGCCCACATCGTCACCCATGCGCATGGGCGTTGCGTCCAGCTCGCCCCGGCGAATGGCGTCCAGCTCAAGCCCGGTGCCGCCCCAACCGGTCGAGAACACGTCTTTCTCTTTGCCGACCGCAAGCTGAGCTTCGACCGACCCCATGGCCATAGCGGTGTTGGCGTTATGGATGATGGTGGCTTCTGGATAGGCTTGCAGAATCAGGCTGGTGCCCTCAAAGCCGCCTTCGCGCTGGTATTCACCGTAATGCTCGTAAACCGTGGTCCAGTTGCCTTTCTCTTCGACGCAGGCCTTGAAATCACCCGAACGCTGGTCGTCGGTGATGCCCGGAATGCCCCGGTTCATCGCCATCGTGACGTCACTGCCCAGCCGTTCCAGCATATAGTCGCACATGGTCAGGGCACCGGCGGCCGAGCTGAAGTCGAACCATGCATCCGGTTGATTTGCCAGCCCTTTCGGGGGCGTGTGGAAGGCCCAGACGAAGGTCGCAAACCCGTCATTCCCGGCCATCTTGTCGATATTGTCGGCCTGAATGGCCAGTTCCGACGGGCCAAAGATCACAAAGTCATAAAGGTCCGCATCCTGAACCACCTGGTTGGCATAGGTCGATTGCAAGCTGTGTTCGATCTGACGGCTGGCGAATTCGGTGGTTTCATACTCTATGCCCAATTCATCCAGACGTTTGGTCATCGCCAGATAGTTGCGCGCCCAGAAGTCGGAGGTGTCAGCAGAAGGATAGATCAGTGCGATCTGCAAAGGTGCATCCTGAGTGCCTTCATACTTGACCGCTTCGGCCCCTGTCATCGCCTGCAAGGCTTCCAACTTGCCGTCGGCGTTAACCTCGCCCGGGACCCAATAGTCCCGATCTTCGATACCCGGCAGTTCCTTAAGCGGTAGCTTTCCGTGCCCATCAGCAAAGGCTGCAGTGGCACAAAGGCAAAATGCGCTTGTCGTCAGTAGTGCTTTGTTCAATTGTTTCACGGTAAGTCCTCCCTTTCGCGAACATTGTGGGGCCTTGCAGGTGCGCCAGGACTCCTACCTCCGGGCGCACCACTTTTGTTTGCCTTAGCCGCTTGGCGTAGGCTCGGTTGCCAGTCCCGCCCCTAGGGCAAGCAACAGGATTAGTGCGCCGATCAGAGCGGCCGAGAAGCGGATGAGTTTTTGCGCCTCTTTACTGCGCAGACCCGCCAGCAGGCCCTGCGCCCCGTCACGGTCTTTCTTTTGCATCCAGGTGTAGAGCGCGACCGAGCTGACGATCACCACGCCCGAGGCGACGGATTGCCAGAAGAACTCGATCCGCAGAGTCACCAGTGCGTTGATCATCATCGACAGCAGCAGCACACCGGCCAGAGAGCCCAGCATCGAGGCGCGTCCACCGAACAGGGACGTGCCGCCCACGACAACCGCGGCAATGACATGCAGGTTGAAATACGGGGCCGAGGTCGCCTGAATAGCATTCAGCTTTCCGGTCAACATGACACCTGCCATTGCCGCTGCGGCACCCATCAGCACATAGGCATAGATCTTGTGCCGATCGACGGCCACACCGGTCATTTCACTCGCTTCGGGGTTCGAGCCAATCGCAATCGTGTAGCGCCCGAAATAGGTGCGTGTCAGGACGACATAGCCAATCGCCATTGTGATCAAGCCCAGCACCACAGGCACCGGAATAAAACCCGGAATCTGGCCACGTCCGATTTCGGTGATCAGGTCGGGGAAACGCGCGAGTACCAGACCTTTTGCAATCACCAGCGCCAGACCGCGATAAACAAGGTCCATCGCCAGCGTTCCGATCAGGTCCGGCACTTTGAAACGGGTAATAACCAGACCGTTGATCAATCCCATGATCGCGCCCAGCACAATCGCCAGAGGAACAGCTACCCAGGCCGGAAAACCGTATTGTTTCACCAGAAAGGCCATGAGAATGGCCGACAGCGCCGCAATCGAGCCGATCGACAGGTCAATCCCGCGCTGGGTGATGACAAAGGTCATCGCCATCGCCATCGGCATATACAGCGCCGCATCCAGCAGGATCAGATTGAGGTTGGTCAGGCGGAAATACCGGGCCGGTTCCGCAATCCCCATGAAGATGAGAATGGCCAGGATCATCACCATCGGCCCGATAAAGGCCAGATAAGGCTCCAATCGGTCCATGATTGTTCTTTGTTCGGTGTTTGTCATCGCCGCGGACATATCGTTCTCCTTCACGCAGCTGCGTCTTGGGCACCGACAATCAGGCCCAGAACATCTTGAACGGAACTCTCCGCAGTTTTGACAACGCCAACGGCGCGGCCCCGGCGTTGCACATGCACGCGGTCCGCCACTTCGAACACGTCATCCAGAGAGTGCGAAATAAGGATCACCGCCAAGCCCTGTTCGCGCAGCGCTTTGATGAGCTTCAGCGTCCGCGCTGTTTCCTGCGGACCCAATGCTGCGGTAGGTTCGTCCATCACCAGCAAGCGCAGGTCTTCGTGATAGACCGCGCGCGAGATCGCAACCGCCTGACGTTGCCCGCCTGACAAGCTTTCCGTCATCACGTCCATAGACCGCAGCCGGACACCAAGACGTTCTTCCAGAACCCGGGCGGCCTCAGATTTCATGCGTTTGTTGTCCAGAAACGGAACGCCGAAAACGTTCTTGGTCAACTCGTTGCCCAGAAACATATTCGCAGCAGGGGAAAGATGGTCGGCCAGCGCGAGGGTCTGGTAAACCGCATCAATCCCGTTTGCGATTGCGTCAGAATGGCTGGCCATCTCCAACGGTTTTCCATCCATCAGGATGTGGCCTTCGGTGGGTTGATATACTCCGGTCAGGATTTTGATCAGGGTGGATTTACCGGCCCCGTTGTCCCCGACGATGGCGAGCACTTCACCCGCATAGGCCGTCAGATCGACGTCCTGCAACGCGGTCACCCCGCCGAAGCGTTTGGTTATTCCCAGCATTTGAACCAATGGCTGTTCGCTCATGGTTTCCTCCTTTGCGCAAAGCTCCGCCATTGCGGTCGAAAGACCGCTGAGTTGGCTTTGCGCTGTGTCATCTTTTCGAGCGGGGCCCTTGCCGATTCAGGCAAGGACCACCGGATCGGTTACTTGCCCCAGATCTTTGCGTAGGCTTCCCGATAGGGGCTGTCGGGGTCGAACTGATTACTGTCACCCAGCTTGGCCAAGCCATCCTCGGTCACCAGTGCAGGCGATGTGATATAGCCCGAGCATGCCTCGCCCTGAATGGCGCGGTTCAACTCGTCCACCAGTTGCCAGCCTTGCAAGTTCAGCGGTTCGGCCACGGTAATTGTCTGATAGTTACCGCTGCGGATACGCTGAAAGGCAGCCTCCGAGCCGTCGCCTGCTGACCCCGCCTGAGGCCCGTCGTCGGACGAGATACCCGCCGCCGCCAATGCAGGCCCCATGAAGTCAAAATACAGATCGTTGATCGCAAGCGCGTGGGTCCACTGGTCGCCATATTTCTGCAGCAGGCTCGTGGTCAAAGGCCCCATTCGGGCCGAGGTATCGGCGATGGGCGTGTCAACATATTCCAGCACCGTACCGCCCGCAGCTTCGATGGTTTCCTTGATCCGATCGGCCTTATCGATGGCGATCTGATAGGTCGAGTCAGTGAAGATGATCGCCCCCACCCCGTCGCCGCCGTCTTCCATGGCCCATTCGGCAGCCACTTCGGACACGGTCATCGCGTCGGTCGAGACATTAGCAAAGATGCCCCCGGGCGCGTCACATCCGATCTTGGGCCCGGAATGCCAGGCCACCATCGGAATGCCCGCGCTTACCACGCCTTCCAGCGCGGCCTGCTGTTCGATGGCATCAAAGCCGTTGATGATGATCCCGTCGGGTTGCAGGGCAAGCGCCTGGCCGATGGCTCCGGTCCGGCCCTGAATGGACCCGGCCCCGTCCAGTACGCGCACATCCCAGCCAATGGTGCCAACTGCTTCCTCGACGCCATTGGTGACCCCGAGAATACCACCGTTTTTCAGATCGCCCGCGACGACGACAATGGATTTGCCTTCAGCAGCTGTCGGTCCACTGGTTGGCCCGTCAAACGCCGTCTCGGCGGCGAGCGGAAATCCCAAACCTGTGAGCAGCGCGGCAGCGGATACCGCCATGGAAGTACGTTTCAGCATAATCTCCTCCCTTATGCTGTTTACTTTTTGGCGCCTTTGCGACGCTGAGCGTAACCGGCGATACCGATTGCGATCAGAAGCGTGACACCGTTGAACATCGGCTCGACCCAGAAGGATCCGCCGAATTGCTGAATGCCCGAGATACCGACAGCCAGGATCGCGACACCCACAACTGTTCCCCAAACATTCACGCGTCCCGGCTTGATGGTTGTGGACCCAAGAAAGGCCCCGACCAAAGCAGGTAACAGGAATTCAAGACCGACCGAGGCTTGCCCGATCCGCAATTTCGACGCCAGCAACACCCCGGCAAAGGCGGTGATCAGGCCCGATGACATGAAAGCGCCTATAACGAATTTCCGGGTCGGAATACCGTTCAACTGCGCAGCACGCTGATTGGCGCCGATCGCGTAGAGGTACCGACCGATGGGCGTGTATTCCAGGATCAGCCACATCGCGACAGTGATCGCCAGAACGTAGAAGCCAGTGATAGGTAGACCGAATACAAAGGTGCCGTTGATGGCATAGAAACTCTCCGGCAACGCGCCGACCATTTGACGTCCGCCCGTGTGCCACAGCGCCAGCGCATACAGGACCGTGCCTGTGCCTAAGGTGGCAATAAAGCTGTCGATCTTGGCGACCTCAACCAGCAGACCGTTCAGGAAACCAGTCAGCAGACCCAGCAACAGAACAATCGCCACTGCAATCGGCCATGGAATGCCATACAAAGTCTGCAGAGAGATCGCCAGGATGTGCCATAGTACAATCCCATACCCGACCGTGAGGTCGATACGGCCTGCCGCCATCGGTATCATCGCCCCCAAGGATAGAAGCGCAATGATCGCCTTGTCCGAGATAATCGCCCGTAAGTTCAGAAGCGTCGGGAACGTGTTCGGCAGGAGGATCGAAAACAGGATGATCAGAAAACCCGTCAGCAAAACCAGCCCATAAACCGGCAAAAACCTGAGAATTCGGGTTTTTAACGAGGCATCTTTGAGCTCCGCCTTGGTCGGTTCCAGCGCGTTGGATTCAAGCGATTGCATAGTCGTATTCCTTAACTTGCCACGGCGTTCGAGGCCGAGGCAGCCTGTATCAGGTTTTCAGTGGTCAGTTCGGTACCCGTCAGTTCGCGCACGATCTGACCCTGGCTGAAGACAATGGCGCGGTGGCAGATGGCCGCGACTTCCTCGAAATCGGTTGAAACGACGATGATGCCGACGCCCTCTTCCATCGCGCGGTTCAACAGCGCGTAGATTTCCGCTTTGGCCCCAACATCGACACCTGCGGTGGGGTCTTCGCAGATCAACAGCTTGCGCTTGGTTTCAAGCCAGCGCCCGATGACGACCTTCTGCTGGTTCCCGCCCGAAAGGCTCTCAATCGCCATGCTTTGATCATTGGGGGACAAGGCGACGTCAGCGCCGATCCGGGCAGCACTCTCTGTCTCCGCTTTGTGGCTCATGAACGACAGCAACGATCGCCCGATGGCGGCGGGATTCAGGAAGGTGTTCTCTCGGATGGTCAAGGACATGGCGACGGATTCCTCGGTCCTGTCCCGTGCCACCAAACCGATCCCGGACGCCATCGCGGTTTGCGGAGAGCATAGATCCGGGCGTTCACCATGCAAGCTGATCTGACCGTCAAACGCTTCGGACCCGAACAGGGCTCGCGACACGTTCTCGTGCCCTGCGCCGCGAAGACCCACAAGCCCCACAATCTCATTCGTCTGCAATTGGAAGCTGACACTATGCGCTGCTTCCATGTTGAGGCCCGACACCTCCAACAACGTTGCGCCCGGCGGAGTGTCCGGCTTCATCACTTGCCGGGTCTTGCGGCCGACGATCATGTAAACCAGCTCTTCGGGCGTTGTATGGTCGATGCTGCGAAGGCCAACCATTTCTCCGTCCCGCAACACCGCAACCCGGTCGGCGATCTGAAAAATCTCGTCCAACCGGTGCGAAACGTAGATCATGCCGACACCCTTTTCTTTCAAAGGGCGCAGCGCTTCGAACAGCCGCTCGACCTCATCCGCTGGTAGCGATGCGGTTGGTTCATCCAGCACCAGATAATCGCAATCCACGGCCAAGGCGCGGGCGATGGCGACCAGAGACTTCTCGGTCCGCGACAAGTCCTGCACCCGCGTGGTCGGGTCGAATTCGCACCCCACCTTGTCCAGCGCGTCTTGCGCAAAGCTCTCCACCGATTTCCAATCGATCAAACCGCTTTTTCGGGAATAGCCCAGAGCAAGCGCGATGTTTTCGGCCACGGTCATCCATTCGATCATGCCCAGATCCTGGTGGATAAAGGCAACAGACTGGCGCTCTCCAAACCCACCCGGGCGATGTTCGTAGGGCTCGCCGTTGATCAGAACCCGCCCTTCATCCGCCTTGTGAATGCCACCAAGGATTTTGATGAGGGTCGATTTGCCTGCCCCGTTTTCGCCCAGCAAAGCAACAATCTCACCGCGCTCAACATTCAGAGACACGTCGCGCAACGCATAGGTGCCTCCAAAATGCTTCTTTATCCCGTCAAAGAACAGATTGTTTTGCGCAGTGCCGGGCACAGGCCGCCTCCTCCTAGACTTAGGTAACCCCAATGCTCCTCAACATCGTATTGAGTTACCCGTAACGTTACGCTAGCATTCGCGCAGACCCGGCTGTTGTCAATAAAAAAGAGTTACCCGTAACGTAAATGAGCAGTGAAACTGATAAATCAAGCAAAAACAATAAAGTAAGCCTTGCTGAGGTGGCAAAGGCTGCGGGCGTGTCGAAGATGACTGCAAGCCGAGTCCTGCGCGATGAAGGGGGCTTCTCGGAAAAAACGCGCGCCAAGGTCATGGCCGAAGTGGACAGATTGGGTTACCTGCCGAATCGCTTGGCGACGGTTTTTGCGGGTGACAAGAAGTCCACTTTTGTCGGGGTCAGCATCCCCGAATTGGGCAACGAGATTTTCGCGCAGGTTCTGGAGGGCATCGACCGAAAGCTCGGTGCGTTTGGACACCAGACCGTGCTGGGCCTCACCGAGCATGAAATCGACCATGAGGAAAAATGGATCGAGACCGTGCTGTCCTGGCAACCCGCCGGGCTGATCATCACCGGTCGCTCGCACAGCCAAAAAGCGATCCAAATGCTACGCGGCGCAGGCATCCCACTGGTCGAAATCTGGGATTTCAACTCGAGCCCGTTGGACATGTGCGTGGGGCTGAACCACTTTGACAGCGGCTACAGCATGGGTCGCTATCTGGCTGGAATGGAGTATCAAAAATTCGGCTATGTCGGCACTTCACATGACGTCGCAAATGCCGCAACCGCACGTCTGAACGGCTTTTCAAAGGCCATCGAAGATGCAAACGGGCGGCTTGAAAAACAACTACTGCTGAAGGACACGCCAAGTTTCTATACCGGATTTTACGGCACCGAGCAGCTGCTTGCCTCCCACCGCGATATCGAAGTTGTTTTCTACCAGAACGACAATATGGCGATTGGCGGGCTTCACTATGCACAAAAAATCGGATTGAGCGTCCCGAACGACATTGGAATTGCCGGATGGGGCGACTTGCCAATTTCAGCGATTCAACCTTATCGGCTGACGTCGATTGCAGTACCCCATCTTAAGATTGGACAGATCGCGGCAGAAATGGTTCTGGCCCAAATCAACGGCGAACCTGCCAAGTCCACGACGGACGTCGGATTCCGGCTTATTCCCGGGAGTACGGTGAGAAAATCCAGACCGGATGGGTAAACTGCTAAGCAACGCATACGTAGCGCAATGTTCCTGCGCCAACCGTTCTTTCAGATCGCTCTAGGCATCGAGTGCTTCAGTTGGACGCAGCATGGCAGGCTGTTTCATGAGAAAAACGATGCAGTAGAGAACTTGAATATTAGGAGAGCATTCATTTTTCGGACAATGCCGCTGAAATAAAGTCATCAGTGACAGGCAGATTGACCAGCGTACATCCCAAGGCCCGCGCCAGCCGCCGTAGAAAGCGTTTTGCCTGTTCCACCACCGAAGCGGTTCCCGACCACTCCGCCAAGTGCCGCACCACCCAGTATACCCGCAGCACACCGAGCGTCGTTTTGTGCCTGAGCCTGAGTTGGCGTTGTTGGCGCTCCGCATGCCGCCAGTAGCAATGAGCTACCAAATATGCTGGCCACCACTACCTTTTTCATATTGATCGCCTCTCAATTTACGAAATTAGTTACCGAGTGAGGTGGTCTGTGGTTGGCTATCTTACAAGACTTCGCCTCCGGAGTTAACAAAGCGTTAACCTAGTTTTAACGGCGGCAAGTCAGGACTAGCGTCACTCCTCGAAAGGTCTAGAAGCTTCAATTAGTTTCTTGAAATTTTTGGTGCAAAGAAGCAGTTTCATGAATGCCGTTCAACTCCTGTCGACTCATGGCTGCCATTTTCCCAAGGCGCCATTGCCGAGGTGCGGGACTTCATAACCGTCTTTCGGTGCACACGCGGCACTACGCGTCAAGGATGGTACTGATTCGCAGGAAGCAGCCATTCATGAAGGCAACAGCAAAGGTTAGCGATGAGCCCAAAGCGAAAATCATTTCTGTTGGCGAAACGGCTTCGTTAACTCTCGTTTAAACCACCATGTCAAACTTGCACTAGCGTTTGTACAGAAATCACTACTCAGATCAAAAAGAGGGCCGTTGTCGTTAGTTTATTGACAGACGAGAAACACACTAAAAGATACTGATCCAACCAAGCTGGATGTATATTCGAAAATGAAGCCTCTTTGGAATGGAGTTTCAGGTTTAACTAAAACGCTAGGGCTTCGCTTCTTTTTTTAGTACTAGTTCTAGGCGTAGCTTCATGCATTCGACCTCCAGAACTCGTAGGCGTCGAAAATCCCCAATATCCTGCGTCAGATGTAGTTGAGGCCAAACGCCAGACAGTCTTTATTGCCACAACGCGACAGGCGTCCGGAGCAGAGGGTGTTTTTTATTCGGGCGACCGCAGCGATACACTTGGACTAGCTTCGGTGGTAGTCACCATTCCGCCAAATCACAAAGTTGGCAAAATAGAAAGAACCAACGCTCTCCCCCCAACCCTTCGAAGCATTTCACTATCATCGACCCAAAAGTTTATGCATCTGAAAACGCTTTTGTTTCGGACATTGACAAACAACTTCTTGCACTTGGTGCTTCGGAGCAAAACGTCCTATTTTTTGTTCACGGCTACAATACGACCCTAAGTGACGCCATTCTTAGATTGGCCCAATTTGTTGAGGATACTGAGTACGATGGGGTTCCGGTGTTAATGTCATGGGCTTCTGCGGCAGAAACCCTCAAATATGTTTACGATATCAACAGTGCGCTTGCTGCTAGATCGGACTTCTTGAAAACTGGTGAAATAGTTACGCGATCAAAAGCTCAGCAATTCGATATTCTTGCATTCTCAATGGGAGCGTTTCTTACAATGGAAGCGATCTCGCAAGCGGAATTAGCCGGAGAATTCAATCCTCGAAAAAGAGTGCGAAACATTATTCTTGCGGCGCCGGATATAGATTTGGCCGTTTTTGAGAACCAGCTTTCCAAAATAAAACACGACAATCAAAAGATCTTTGTCTTAGTTTCGTCAGACGACAGGATTCTAAACTTCTCAAAATTCGTTTCTGGTGGAGTAGACCGCGTTGGCGCAACAGATGCCGCCGAACTCGCAAAGTCTGGAGTCAAAGTTATCGATTTAAGCCAAGTAAGAGATTCTAAGAGCACCAGTCACTCAAAGTTCGCTGCTTCGCCAGAAGTCGTTCGAATATCTGGTGAAGCAATCCGGACAAGCAGACGTTCCAGCAGACGATCAACTATAGAACTTCAGGATCTGATCGGTGACGCTTCCGTGGAAATTGTGGGCACACGATAGCCTAAGCATTTTCGTCTCGGCAATCAGTCGCCCCCAATAAGAAATGTAGACGGTGGCTTTTTCCGCAAAGCAGACACTCGGTAGAATTCACTCAACAACCGCGTAGAGCCATAAAGTGGCTAATGCCGCGCTATACCTGACAGTCACATTTGATTGGGTTCATTGGAAACCGGTCAGCTGATCTGTCACATTTCTGTTCGCCTACGAGGAAAATACACATAATTCAGAGGTCAATTTGCCCGTTGCGCAAAATTGCTCTTGAATCGGGTTCTTTACATCAGAAATAGCGAGAACATTGTTTGCCCTGAGAATCCAAGCTAGAGAGTTTTCGCTCTTGTGCATTATTTGTCCGATATGTAGTGTAGCAAACTGGCGAAATCCTACACCTGCAGAACGTCTCTGATGCGCGCCAACTTTTGCGCGTTGGCCACGAGTTCTTGCATGCCATCGCTTACACCCTCTTCGGGCAAAAAATGATTCTTCGAGACCACATGCGTTTTACGCAGCTTTCTCACCCGCAATCACCGTATTCGGAGATCCGCATTCTGGACATCTCGCGAGAACATGATCTTTGAAAATAACTCAGCTTTCCTCTACTATCGATTGCCAGAGTCAGGTCCACCCGCCAGAACCGCTGCTTGACGCATCCGCTGGAACTCGTCAGGCGTGACAGTTCCGTCGCTAACATCAATACCTTCGGGAATCCGCGCCAGTTTGTGCCCAACTACGCGAACACTGCCCCTTGTTATTTCCAGGCAGCCAGAGATTTAGCAAGTCAGCCCACTTGTGTTGATTTGAATGGCTGTCTGACCGTTTGCGACATTGACCAAAGGAGCTTGGATAGGAGGGCTACAAGCTGAAATCAACGCTGAAACTCCAAAATACGTCCATTTCTTCAAAGACAATCTTCTTTCTTCGTTAAAATAAGTATGCGATTGTCCAGTCAAAGTTATTGAGCGTCGGCGTCGAGCCCTTACTTCTCAGATGGCACGCAATTTAGGGTCTGCCGCTTTTGCCTTGTTTCGCTGAAGGCAAAGTTGCCACAATCCGCGCTGACGGCAACCGCATGAGCAAAAGCGCGGTCACTCCACAAAGCACGTAGCCTAAGAAATTCGGTTACAGCGTTGCGTTGTAGCTCAGACCGACAGTGACTGCCGAGATGACCCCCATCAGTGTCAAGACCGAGGCGGTGATGGCAGCTGCAAGACCAGCGATATGGCCTAGGCGATCCAGTGCGATGGCATTGGAGTAAACGAGTGTTTGGCCCAGTAAAAAAGCACAGGAAAATTCGCGGCAATAAACAGCCATAAAGGCGGAAGAGTTCTTACGGCGAACATCACTGCCGTTAATTCCAATGACCAGGAGATCAATACGCTGGCTGCGAGAACACACATACGATCCATCGCGACATGCTCGACCAGCCCCGCATTCGTTACCGTGGCGGCAGAGATGAAAACCGCCACACCGCCAAACAGGATAGCGCAGAGGTTGCCTACCTTGTAGGTGTCCTGAAATAGCTGCTGCGACGAGTTGATGTACCCCACAAGCGCGCCGCAGCGGAGGCCGCCAGCTGTCGTGAACGCCGTAGCGCGCCGGTTGCCTAGGACTTCAACAGAGGCGGCTGAGAACTGGCCAAGCTTGAATGGACGCTTCTCAGGCAGGGTCTCGGGTTGCCTGAGCTGAAGCCATGCGGCTCCACCAACACAAATCACCGACAAAACCGTTAAAAAAACTCAGCCACGGCATAACCAGTAACAGCGCCTGCCCGAAAGATGGGGCGAGGACCGGCACCATGCTAGAAATACCCATGATTGCTGAAAAAAACACGTGACATGGCGGCACCCTAGAAACGATACCGAATCAGCACAACTGTGCCAATTCTCGGCCTAGCAGCTCTAAGACCTTGCAGAATGCGACCCACAATCAAACGATCAAATGTCGATCCCATGGCGCAGACCAGTCCATTGGCGGCAAAAAGCGACGCCCCCAAGACGATAGCGGGTCGACAACCAATGCTGTCAGAAAGAGACCCGAAAACCAGCTGACCTGCCGTCAGTCACAAAAAAAGGACAAGAATGATAAGACGGCGCCGATTGCTCTCGACTCCAAACTCCGATGCCATCTCCCAAAACACTGGCGACATAACGTCAATCGACAGCGCAATGGTCGCCATAAAAACGGCGGCACTTGCGACAAACTCAATGAGGCTCGGGTTCTTCTTAGGCTTAATGGTTTTGAAGCTGTAGCCGTGCACAGCAAACAATGGAAACATCAAACCTGAATTCAGCGTCGTCCACATAGCGGTCCTAGTGCCATTTTACGCAAGTGTCCGCAATCACACGAAGCGGTCATTGAGAGTAGAAAATTCGATTTGCCGTGAACGAAGAACTGCTTAGCAACGCTTAGCTGTCATTTGATGAATACAAGCGAGTGACAGAAACAAGCCCAAGGGGGCAGAATTCTTACAGTAGTTGTTCCTAATTTGCTCCTGTGGCTAACGATTGGAAAGCGTTTCTTGAAACTCGACATCCTAGATTAATGCTGACCTTGCGCTATGTCCACCGCGAGAACTGCAATGAGTCATACCGTAGCTGGTTCCTTATGATGTCACTTAAGATCGAAAACGTCCAAGACTATCCGCGACCACCTGCGCTGCGGGCAGTACCCCATCGGGTGCGGATCGAGCTCGGCGGTCAAACCATCGTTGAGACCGATCAGGCGTTTCAGGTTCTCGAAACCCATCACGCCCCCACGTATTATATTCCGCCGCAAGACATTGATGCCGTTCTGACGAAGGCCTCGGGTAGATCATTCTGCGAGTGGAAGGGTGTTGCGAGCTACTGGGACGTTCAGAGCGGGGCGGCCGCGGCTAAGAACGCTGCGTGGAGTTATGCTGCACCCACCACCAGATTTGAACAGGTTAAGAGCTATCTCGCCTTTTACGCCGGACTTATGGACGCTTGTTTTGTTAGTGAGTACCGGGTGATCCCGCAACCCGGGGCCTTCTATGGAGGCTGGGTCACCGAAAACTTGAAGGGTCGCATAAAAGGCGCTCCGGGCACGGAATTGTGGTGAGTATTGATGACCGACCCTAAATCCTCATCAACCCCTTTGGCAGTTCCTACTAGCCGTTTAGCCCGTGTCGCCGGTTTAAGCAGCATGACGGCAGGTATTGCGGGGAACATGGCAGCACGCGCCCTAAGAGAGATCGGCCGCGGTGCGCGACCCGATATGCGTGGTTTGTTGATGACACCCGGCAACGTGACACGCGTTGCGGATCAGCTTGCGCGTATGCGTGGGGCCGCGATGAAGGTGGGTCAGTTGATTTCGATGGATGCAGGTGAGGTCTTGCCGTCTGAACTGGCAGACATCATGGCGCGTCTGCGAGATCAGGCGCATTTCATGCCGCCGAAACAATTGCGTGACATCCTGAACCGAGCCTGGGGTGCAGGTTGGCGAAAATCCTTCCAAAGCTTCGATGTAAGGCCTGTAGCGGCTGCAAGCATCGGGCAAGTACATCGTGCGACATTGAAAGACGGTCGCGATGTGGCGATCAAAGTGCAGTATCCGGGCATCGCTCGTAGTATCGAAAGCGATGTTGCGAATGTCGCGACTCTGGTTCGGATGTCGGGTCTACTCCCGAAGAACTTTGATCTGGATCCATATATCCAAGAGGCGCGCAGTCAACTGCATGAAGAAACCGATTATGAACGTGAGGGACAGCACCTGCGCCATTTTGCTGACCTCCTGCAGAATGATGAAGCGTTTGAAATCCCGGAATTCTATCCAGATTGGAGCACGCCAGAAGTTCTAACGATGTCCTTTCTGGAAGGTCGCCCTATCGAAGCCGTGGGTGATGCGACCAGCGAGGAACGCAATCGAGTCTCAGAAGCCTTGGTCAATCTCACGCTGCGCGAGGTTTTCGAGTTTGGTATCATGCAGAGCGACCCAAACTTTGCCAATTACCGATACAACCCATCCAATGGAAAAGTCAGTCTCTTGGATTTTGGCGCGGCACGCGCACTGCGACCACCTGCAATAGATGGATACATGGATCTGTTGCGCGCCGGTTTGCTTGAAGACCGTGCGGCGCTTCGTAAGGCTGCCATGCAACTGAAGCTTATTGAAGGTGATGGCCCATTTGACGACCGGATCCTTGGAATGATCCGCAGCGTTTTCGAAGCAATTCTATCTGCGAATGAATTTGATTTCTCTGACCGAACTCTTTCCCAACGCCTGAACAAAGACGGCATGTCCTTGGCTGAGGCCGGCTATATCCCACCCCAGGTGCCAATGGACGTTCTTTACCTCCAGCGAAAGATTGGGGGAATGTTCCTGTTGGCCACTCGATTGAATGCCTCGCTACCCGTGAAGACGCTTCTTGAAAAGTACGTCATCTGAACGGCCACGATTCACGCCAAACCAGCAAGTCGAACAATTACAAAACCCGCGGCTCCGATATGAACCAGTGTGATTAGGACAGATAGCGTGTGCAGCAGCTTGAAACGGTGAGTGTCACCTGTGTCTGTAGCGTTATTGATTGCGGGCATCAGAACCTGCCGTGCGAACACCGTTGTCACAGCAATAACTCCCATAATTGCGCTGGACACTGAATCTCTGGCGACGAGCAGAATAGCAGCTGCGCCTGCTGTGGCCGTGACAAACAGGTAAAAGTGGGGGAAGGCCCGCCTTATAAGCGATCCTGCCGCCTCCGCTGGGAGCGCGTTAAAAACAAACGCCGCGAAACCGAAAGAATAGAGTACCGTTCCACCAAACATAAGCGCGGTAATAAGCAAAGCGAGTTCAAGCATTTGTATTCATTCCTTGATTAGTCACGGCTCATAAATCGCCTCGACTCCCTGGCCGAATGATTCACGCTGCTGGCGCGTCGTGGGATCGCATAGGGAACGTTGTCTCTATAGTCTCGGAAACGCTGACCAAATAGCTTCTCAAATCGCCGCTCTTTTAGCTTCGGTGCAGCAAGGCAGTAGCTTGTCAACACGACAGCGAGAGTAAGCTGGTCTGGGGTCCACACCGGAACCGTCCACCGCGTCAAAGCAAAGGAAACGTAGATTGGCTGGCGTATCACGCCGAACAAACCAGTTGTGGGCATGTCTGGGAAAACGGGTTTTGCGTTTCGCATTAGTGACATCCAACCCAATGCGCCTGATTGAACCTCGGCCCCGGCGTCCCAGCTGGCTTTAACCAGCAAACCCCAAGACGCAGCATAGAGCGCGCTAATCAGGTAGACTGCCCAACCCTCTGCCTGCCACCAGATGGCACCTGTGTGGGTCCAAACGCAAAGAGCACAAGCAGTTGGAGCGAGGCGATGATTGCGTACGTGGATGTGCTCAACGTCGCGCTATGGGGACTTGGGACGAGGCTGGAGAGCCATTTCTTACCGGCGTCCGACAAAAGGAATGAGTGCGTCACCGGAAATTGCAGAACCGAAATGGCGTTGACGAATGCCGCGGTTGGCCAAGGCACGGCTCCAAGGCTTTTTCTCCTGCCAAAAAACATGGCCACCACCATCGCAAGAACGGCGGCGGCAAAGATGGTGTGCGTGAGGAACCCAAAACACAGGGCGAGTGTGATGCGACCGATGCCGGGAGCGGGCTCGAAAACCCCTTTCACGAGCCAGACCAGCCGTTTGAAATGACTATCGCCCGGGCTGATCATTAAAGCGTATCTTTCTGGTTGACCGGCTTTGCTCCGACCCAAGATGCGATCCGCGAGAGCATCGGTCTGAGGGGTAGGAAACCCCGATACGTAAGCTCTAGCAAAGGTAAGATCCCTGGCAACCTTGCGATACGCGCTAACCAACGCCATTTGGGTAAAGCGCCCCAAAGCTCTGTGAAGCCACGCGCGCCAGAAACAAGTTTTCCATCCGCTCGTCGTACATGAAACCGACCCATTGCCTCTTGCCGCGTTAGATCTTCACCGAGACGCACCTTGGCGTTTGAGACGTCGACAAAATGCAAACCATCAGAGCCCTCACAGGAGGCATAGTGCCCAATCTCTACTGAGCAGAGCGGGCACGATCCGTCGTAGTACACCGTAGCGCAGGCTTGATCGGCCTTACCCGATTTGACTGCAACCTCAACTCGTTCCGTTTTGTGCATTGTGTTCGACCTTTGCCAGTAAGGTTAGCCCGATCTTTGTCAAAAGTTAGCGCAAATGCTGAAGAAACGAGGTTGTAGCTATCGCAAACAGGTGCGGTACGAGGCCGCAACTTGTCCAGCTTTTAGTTAAATTCAATGGCAGATTTGTCCGCTCAATTGCCATTCCAGTCTAAAAATTCCAACATCCGGTTTCCGCAGTTCTCGGCATGCTGCAAGAGCGAATCTTAAAACATCAGTGGAGGTCTGCTAAGGGCTACTTGCAGACCTCGGTGCGAACGAAGCATAAACCCATCCCCCGTTTTCGCAGCCAATTCAACGGTCCAATGCCAACTTTGAACAAGTCGTTCAGATGTTGGTGCGGCAACCCAAAAAGGCTGACGTTCGACGTGTTTTCCCCGATCAGTGGAAGGAGCAAGATCGAAGCAAACACTTTGTCCAGTAAGTGTTTATCACACGCAGGAAATTCAGCGCATAGCCCGCGAGATCGAGGGTAGCCGGTGGTGCCAGCCGTAAACAGAATTGCCAATATTGTTAATCACGATCAGTAAGTCCTGATAGAAAAAACATCGAGGATTTGCTGGCATCGGCAGCGTCCTATGAGGTAGCCGATGAGACCTACAGACATAACTTCTTTGTCTTGCTCAGGCACTTCTTCTTGACGAGTAAGAACAAAGAATCGTCCCAAATGATCGGCCGAGTCTCCATGGTGCAAATGCAGACAGGCTAGCGTAGCTGAAAGGACTCCTCGACCGCGTGCTCACGCTGAAACACCTCACCGAAAACGTCCCGCAAGCTATCTTTGCAGATGATGATGGCGACATAGCCGGTTAAATCCGCATATGCGAAAAGGCGCTGTTCGGCCTCGCCAACGGTAGGATTACTTTCATTCCCCTCCTGCCAAGCTGTGCGCATTTGCTCGAGCACCCATTGCCTGATCCAGTCCTTGCCAACGGCCAAGGTCATTGGCTCGTTGACGGATAGACGCAGGCATTACTCGAACCTTGAAACGCGGCTGGACCTGCGGCTGTGTGACTACGGAAGTGGAAGGTTTCAACTGACCGAAGGGGGGCTTCTTGTGTATCAGGAACTCTGCTCGCTCAGCGTTGCGATCGGATCCTTCAACAGGTCGGTTCAGGCCTATACGAGCGACATGCAGGGTCAATTCAACATCGCGATGGACGATGCAATTCTGACCAATCTCTCCTGCCCGATCTACAAGGTGATCCAGAGGTTTGCCGCGCAAGCGCCGGAGATTTCGCTGAACATCACCATAATGAGCGCCCCTCAAATGGAGCGCGCCTTGCTGAACAATGAACTCAACATCGCCATCGGGCCGTTTCAGGACTTGTCCCCCTCGCTGAGCGCAAAGACGGTCTATGTCGAACAGCAGTTGTTGTGCTGCGGCCGGTTGCATCCGATTTATGATCTGCACGACCCCGACGAAGTCGAAAAGGCGGTGGCCAAGGCGCAGTATTCCAAACGCAGTTTCGAAGATCGCGACCGGCATCAGGCAAACGGGCGGTTCACCAGCGCCGCAACGGCGGCCACGATGGAGGCGATGCTGGCGATGGTCCTCAGCGGTCTGTACCTCGGCTACCTGCCCCACCACGCCTGCGCGCCATGGATCGAGCGGGGCGATTTGAAATCGCTTTTACCGCAGGTCTTTGCCTATGACACCGATATTCAGCTGGTCTCCCGCAAGGGCCATGGGGACAAACGTTTCGATTTGTTCCTGGCCGCGCTGGCGGAAACTCAAACCTGAACGCCGTCACTTTTGCGCCGCCATAAGTTCACTTCGAAAAAAATGGATTTTCTCGCGGCCGGTTTCTGACATTGTGTCCCGATGGCATCGAACGCAACGGCAGGACCCCTGACATGACGACCCCCGACAGCTATGTCTCGCTGCAAGAGATCATGCGCACCGCACAACGGATTGCGCCCATCGTGCGCAAGACACCTCTGGTGTTTTCCGAGGCCCTGTCAGAACGCGCGGGTTTTGAAATCTGGCTGAAGCTGGAGAACCTGCAAACCACAGGCAGCTTCAAACTGAGGGGGGCCTCAAACCGCATTCTGCAACTGACCGCCGAGGAACGCGCACGCGGGATCATTGCTGTGTCCAGCGGCAATCACGGCAGGGCCGTGGCCTATCTGTCCAAACGTCTGGGGATCACAGCCCGTGTGGTTGTCTGCTCGCTCTGTCCGGAAAACAAGCGTCAGGCGATGCGCGACCTCGGGGCCGAAGTAATCGTGCATGGCGACACCCAGGACGAGGCGCAGGATCACGCGGATTGGCTGATGGAGCAGCACGGCTATACCTGGGCCGATCCGTTTGACGATCTGAACGTCATCGCAGGGCAAGGCACGATCGCGGTTGAGGCGCTGACCGATTTGCCCGATGCGGATATGATCATCGCGCCCTTGTCCGGGGGTGGTCTGTTGTCTGGCATTGCGCTGGCCACCAAGTCGATCTCACCCAAGATCGCTGTTGTCGGGTCGTCGATGGAGGTCGAACCGGGCATGGTGCGCAGTCTTGAGGCGGGCAAACCGGTCCATGTCGAGGAATTCCCAAGCCTCGCCAGCAGCATCACGGGGGCCATCGGCCTGCGTAATCGCTATACCTTCCCGATCATTCGCGACTTCATGGATCGCGCCGTTCTGATCCCCGAGGACGCGCTGGTGCCTGAAATGGCCCGGTTTGCCGATAGCGAAGGGCTGATCGTCGAGGGCGGCTCGATCACCTCGGTCATCGCAGCGCTTAGCCCTGAGGTCCGTGAAATGGCCCCTAAACGGGCAATCGTGGTCATGAGTGGCCGCAATATTGGCCTGCCGACATTTCTGTCGGTGCTCAAAGACACCGGGGTCTGACCCCCGCCCCGGTGATTGGGCATTTCCTGCCCGCATCCCGCCCGTTAAGACACTCCGGGGATTACCCCGCACCGAAAGACCAAGGACTCCGCCATGACCGACACCTCAAAATCCGCAATCGTGCTGAACGCCTCAGACGTTGCCGCGCTTTTGCCCTCAGTTGACGCGCTGGCCGCGATGCGCGCGCTGTTTACCGAGCTTGGGCGCGGGCAAGCCGTGCAGCCGTCACAAACCCTGACGCTGTTCCCTGAAGACAAGGGCGATTTCATCACCTATCTGGGGGCAAGCACCGGGGCCGATCTGTTTGGTGCCAAGCTCTCGCCCTATCTGGTGCGTCCCGGCAAACCCGTGATCACTGCTTGGACAGTTCTCATGTCGATGGAAACCGGCCAACCCCTGATGCTGTGCGATTCCGGTGAGCTGACGACCGAACGCACCGCCGCCACGACCGCTTTGGCCGTCGACCACCTCGCCCTTCCTGAGGCAAAGGTTCTGTCGATCATCGGCTCCGGCAAACTGGCGCGAGCGCATCTGAAACATGTGCTGGCCCTGCGCGACTGGAGCGATATTCGCGTCTATTCCCCCAACCTTGCGCAAAACGCCGAGCTTGCGGCGCAGTGGCAGGAGATAGACAGCCGCGTCCAGCTGGCGGGCAGCGCCGAAGCCGCCGGTCAGGGCGCGGATGTCGTCATGCTCTGCACCTCGTCCGGTACGCCTGTGTTCGACACGACGTCGGTAGATGCTGGGGCGTTGGTTACCTCAATCAGCACCAATGTCGCCAACGCGCATGAGGTCGACCCGGCCTTCCTGACCACAGCCGAGGTCTATTGCGACTATCGCGCCACCACGCCCGGTTCCGCCGGAGAGATGAAATTGGCGGCCGAGGCCGGATGGCAGCCAAGCAGCATTCGCGGTGATCTGGCAGAATTGCAGGTTGAGGCCTGCAAGACACCGTCAGGCGACAAACCCGTCTTCTTCCGCTCAATCGGGTTGGGGCTAGAGGACATCTTCATGGCCCGTGCCGTCTATGACGCGGCTTCGGCGTAACTGAGATCAGGAGGAACGACCCATGGATATCAGACCTTTCGGCGTCGAAATGTGGATGAATGAGTTCGAGACGAAATGCGAGCTCAACCTTGCGGAAACCTGCGTGGAGTCCATCACTCTGGGTGAATTGTTCGAGATGGCCGGACAGCACAACAGCATTCTGAACGACCTGTCGGCAATGAAGATGACCTATGGCGCGATCGAAGGCTCGGACCGGTTGCGCGATGCGATTTGCAGCCTCTACGAAAACCAGACGCCTGAGAACACCCTGACCACCCATGGCACCATTGGCGCGAATTCTCTGGTGCATCAGACCCTTGTTTCGCGCGGGGATCACGTGATTTCGGTGATCCCGACCTATCAGCAGCACTACTCGATCCCCGAAAGCATCGGCGCCGAGATCGAACTGCTGCACCTGAAACCCGAAAACGCGTTCCTGCCCGATCTGGATGAATTGCGCGCCATGGTCCGCCCGGACACACGCCTGATCGCGATCAACAACCCCAACAACCCGACGGGCGCTTTGATGGACCGCGAAATGCTGGAACAAATCGTCGAGATCGCGCGCAGCGTCGGTGCCTGGCTGCTGTGTGATGAGGTCTATCGCGGTACCGATCAGACCGGGGATGGCTTCACGGCGGCGGTCGCTGATCTTTACGAAAAAGGGATCAGCACGGCGGGGATGTCCAAAGCCTATTCTCTGGCCGGTCTGCGCGTTGGCTGGATCGCGGGACCCAAGGACATGCTGCATGACGTGATGATCCACCGCGACTACAACACCATCTCGGTCGGTCAGGTCGATGAGTTGCTGGCCGCCATGGCGCTGGAAAATCGCGACAAAATTCTGGATCGCGCCCAGCGGATCACCCGTGAGAACCTGCAGATCGTCGAAGACTGGATCGCGCAGGAGCCTCTGATCTCGTGGGTGAAACCGAAATCCGGCACCACCGCCCTGTTGAAATACGACCTTCCCATGTCCTCGCGTGAGCTGTGCGTGACGTTGCTGAAAGAGGACGGCGTGATGCTGACCCCCGGCAGCGCCATGGACATGGAGGGCTGGCTGCGTCTGGGCTACACCAATCCCACGGCGGATCTGGTAGCGGGCCTTGAGAAATTCTCGGGCTTTCTGGCCCGCCACAGCGCCGCCTGAAAGAGACGCCGATGATTCAGATGGACAAGGCGTGGATTCAGGATCGATTCGACTTCTCTAGGGCCGTCGATGCGATCCGCGCGGCCTATATCGCCGTGGCGCAGGGACGGGTTCAGACCCCGCCCGTCACCTATCTGGGCTTCCCCGAGGCCGCAGGGGATTGTCACGTCAAATCCGGCCATATCGAAGGTGACGATATCTTCGTCATCAAGATTGCGACCGGATTTTACGACAATCCCTCCAAGGGCTTGCCCAGCTCAAACGGCATGAACCTTGTCTTTTCCGCCAAAACCGGCGCGCCGGTGGCTTTTTTACAGGACGAAAGCTGGCTGACCGATATCCGCACTGGCATCGGCGGGGCCTTGGCAACGCAGGCGCTTGCGGTTGAGGGGTTTGAGAAGGTGCTGATCGTCGGCACCGGCTTGCAGGCCCGCCATCAAGCACAGTGCCTGCAACAGCTGGTCGCGGATCGGCCCTTGTCCTTCCAAATCTGGGGGCGGTCCCCGGATCAGGCCAAGGCGACAGTAAATGACCTGACCGCGATGGGGTTAAAGGCTGAACGCGCCGATGACCTGCCCTCGGCCTGCAAAACGGCGCAAGCCATCATCACGACAACACCTGCTCAGAGCTTTCTCATCGCAAGTGACTGGGTGCAACCGGGCACGCATATCTCGGCCGTCGGGGCCGACTGTCCCGGCAAACAGGAGCTTGAGGCTGATCTGATCGCCCATGCCGATTTGCTGGTCTGCGATTCACCGGATCAATGCCTGGATCACGGAGAGTTCCAAACCCTTGCCAAGACCTGCCACCTAACCGAAGCCGATGTCGTCACACTCGGGAATATCCTGTCCGGCGCGCATCCCGGTCGGCAATCGACCGATCAGATCACCGTCGCAGATCTGACCGGGCTGGCGGCTCAGGACATTGCGATCTCAAGCGCGTTGCAGATAGAGACCAGACAACAGGGCTAGTCCGCTTAGTCAAGGATCGCAACGGGCTGACCCAAGACCTCGGTATCGGGGGTCACCCCAAGCCCAACCCCTTCGGGTGGGGCGATACGGCCATTTTCGCGCACGGGCCCATCCGCCGCAAGGCGGGGGCCGACATAGTGGCTGAGGTCACAGGTATTCATGATCCCTCGCGAAGGGGTCGAGGCCGCCAGATGCAACAGCGCGGCCGTAGTGATATCGCTGCCCCAGGTATCCTCGATACACATCTGCGTGCCGAGGGTCAGACACAGATCGCGGATCTGACGCATAGCGGACAGGCCGCTCATCTTGGATAGTTTCAACGCAACGGCCTGCATACAACCCAACTGATGCGCCTGAATGACAGAGGCAATATCTAAGGCGTTCTCGTCGATCTTCATCGGCAGACCGGTTGAGCGCTGCACGTGGGCGCATTCTTCCAGCGTCGCGCAAGGTTGCTCCAGCATCACATCCAGATGGGCCGCCGCACGTCCCACGCGGATCGCTGTCAACGCATCGCTGCCGCAGTTCCAATCGCCATAGACCAGCGAGCCGGGGCCGACGGCCTCACGCACTTTGGCCAAGCGCTCGACATCCGTTTGCCAGTCTGCATCCGCACCCAGCTTGACCTGAAACTGGCGCATACCTTTGTCATGCGCGTCGCGCGCCATCCGAGCCATCTCATCCGGGGCGACACACGTGATCGAGTGATAGAGCGGCATGTCCTTGACCTGACGCCCGCCCAATAGTTTGTGCAAAGGCAGACTTGCCGCCTGCGCCGTCAGATCCCAAAGCGCCGTATCAATGGCCGATTTCGCATAGCCGTGGCCCGGAAGGTATGCGTTCAGTTTCTCCATCAAAGCCTCAGGTCCGACGGGATCGGCCCCGATAAGCACCGGGGCCAACTCGGTCACGGCCGGAACGACACCCTTGGCATAGGCCGGCAGATAATGAGGGATCGGGCAGACCTCCCCCCAGCCCTGCAAGCCTGTATCCGTATCAAGCCGCAGAACCACTGATGTCGTGGTATCGCAGGTTTTCCCATCGGCCATGTAGTAAGTTTCATGGCTGGTCAGTGGGACTTCCCAAACGGCAATACGGGTGATCTTCAACTTAGACTTCCTTTTGGCGCAGAGCGTGTTGAGGGGGGCAGAAACGCGCGCCCTGCCCCCATCGTATTTATGCCGGAACTGCGGCTGGAGCGTCCATTCTGGGACGCTCGGACTTCGGATCATAGGCCGCTTCGCCAAGGATACGCCCCTTGCGCGGGCTGCCAGCGATCACGACCTCAACCTCGGTGCCCGGGACATTCACATGTGGCTTGACGAAGGCAAAGGCGAGGATCTTACCGACGCTATGACCATAGGCAACCGAAGCGGTCGCGCCCACGACCTTGCCGTCGATGCGGATTGCCTCGCCCCCATGACCGTCTTCGATGCCGTCCGGATCGATTTCCAGGTAGGCGCAGATCCAAGGCATTTGACCGGCTTGGGCCTGTGCGGCGCTGGCCCGCGTAGCTTCAACCCCCAGATACTCTTTGTCCAGCTTGAAGAATCGGCCCACATTCGCCTCGGGCAAAGTGACCTCATTGGTCAGCTCACCAGCGCCAGGGAAGGCTTTCTCCATCCGCAAGCTGTTCATCGCGAACGAGCCGTAGTTCTCGATCCCGAATGCCTCACCCGCGGCCCAAAGCGCGTTGTAGACGTCAACGCAAGCTTCATCCGGCATGTGGAATTCCCAGCCCAATTCACCCGCATACGACATGCGGAAGGCCCAGACCTTGTGCCCGGCGATGGTGATTTCCTGCGCCGACAGCCACCGGAAACCGGCATTGGACAGGTCGGCATCGGTGCATTTGGCCAGCACCTCGCGGGATTTTGGCCCGTTCAGGGACAAAGCCGACCAATCTTCGGAGAGCGTTTTGACGGAGACGGTCTCTCCCGCGAGGTTCTGGTTCAGGTGATCGACAAGGCGTTGCTCGAAGAAGGCCGCGCAGACCAGATAGTAGCGATCTTCGGCCATGCGCACGATCGTGGTTTCAAGCTCAATCCGCCCTCTGCGATTCAAAAAATGCGTCAGCGTGATCGAGCCATCTTTCTGCGGCATCTTGTTCGCGGTCAGGCGATCCAGCAGCGCATGGGCATCTGGTCCCGAGACTTCGACCTTGGTGAAGGCGGTCACGTCCATGATCCCCACGCGCTCACGCACGGCCTGACATTCCAGCGCAATCATCTCGAAGACTTCGTTGCGGCGGAACGAGTAGTGGTCGCGCTGCTCCACGCCATTGCGAGCGAACCAACGGGGGCGTTCGTGGCCGAAAACCTCTTCGTAAACCGCACCTTTTTCCTTGAGGATCTCATATAGTGGAGACGGCTTGATCGGACGTCCCTCAAGACGGTTGAAATGCGGAAAGGGGATCTCGTGACGCAGCTTATAGTCTTCATGCGCCTTGACGACTTGCCAGTCTTTCTTGGCGTAGCTACCAAAGCGGCGCGGGTCATAGTCGCGCATGTTGATATCGGCGGCCCCGTGAACCATCCATTTTGCCAGTTCGCGGGTCAGACCAGGTCCCCATCCGATCCCGATCTGGGTACCGCAGCAGCACCAGTAGTTCTTGACGCCCGGTGCGGGGCCAACCATCGGGTTGCCATCGGGCGGGTGGCTGATTGCGCCGTGCACCTCACGTGTGATGCCCAGTTCGGCAAAGATCGGCATCCGCTCCAGCGAATTCTCCAGCCAGGGCATCACGCGGTCATAGTCAGCCTCAAACAGCCAGTTCTCGTACTCCCAAGGACATTCATCATGCCAGACAGAATTCGAGTTTTCTTTCTCATAAATCCCGATCAGGCCCTTCTTCTGCTCCATCCGGATATAGCCCGACACCATCTTGTCATCACGGATCACTGGCAATTCCGTGTCCAAATCCTGAAATTCCGGCACGTTCTCGGTGACAAAATAGTGGTGCGTCATCGAGGTCATTGGCAGCTGCAGATCGGACCATTCGCCCATCTGCCGCGCATAGGTGCCGCCCGCGTTGACAACATGTTCGCAGGTGATCGTGCCCTGTTCGGTCTCGACCACCCATTCGCCTGCATCGTTCTGCGTGATGTTGGTCGCACGGCAATGGCGGAAGATCTTCACGCCTTTCTGCCGCGCACCCGCCGCCATGGCCATGGTCACGTTCGAAGGGTCAACATGGCCATCATCGGGCGTATACAGCGCGCCTAGGACTCCATCGAGATTGTAGAACGGGTGCTTTTCGGCAATAAACTCGGGTCCCACCAGCTCGATGTTGAAGCCAAGGGCCCGACCGACGGACAGCGTGTGGCGCAGCCAGTCCATCTCATCCTCGGTATAGGCCAGCCGGAACGAGCCGCAACCGTGCCAAGTGACGGCCTGTCCGGTCTCTTCTTCCAGCGTTTTCGAATAGAGACCGATATTATAGTCGACCATCTTGCCCAGCCCGTAAGAGCTTGTGGAATGAGTGATCTGACCCGCCGCGTGCCAGGTCGAACCGCTGGTCAGCTCGGCCTTTTCCAGGAGGATGGTCTCCTCTCCCCATCCTTCGTGGCCAAGGTGGTAGGCTAGGCCACAGCCCATGACCCCGCCGCCAACAATGACGACCTTTGCGCGTTCGGGCAGTTCTTTCTTGGACATCGCAGGATTCCTGTTCCAGAGTCGCAGATTTCTGTGGATTTGATAATCAAACAAATGTACCACGGTCAACACATAACGACACAAATGAACGCTACCCAAGGCAAGCCCCTCGGTTTCCAAGTTGAGGATCCATCATGACCAAGCCGCTCACCCACTCGCTCGAGGCCCGCTACTACACCGATCCCGCCGTCTTCGAAGATGAGATGAACGGGCTGCTGGCGCGGACGTGGCAATTCGCAGGACATGCGGCCGATATCCCGAATGTTGGCGACTATTTCGCCTTTCAGATTGCGGGTCAGAACCTGTTTGCCATTCGCGGCAGGGATGAGGTGGTGCGCACCTTCTACAACGTGTGCCAGCACCGCGCACATGAGATGGTGACCGGAACCGGCAATACTCGGGTCGTGGTCTGCCCCTATCACCAATGGACGTATGAGCTGACTGGCGGGCTGCGCGCAGGGCCCAACATCAAGTCGGTCCCGGGCTTTGAACGGGAAAAAATCTGCCTGACCGAGGTTCGTACCGAGATTTTTCTGGGGTTCATCTTCGTCAATCTCGACAAAAATGCCGCCTCGATGGACGACTGGTACCCTGGCGTGCGCGAAGAGATTGCCGAATTCGTACCCCATATAGATGACCTCGCGCCGCTGGAATGGGTCGAGATTCCGGAGGATTGCAACTGGAAGGTCTCGGTCGAGAACTATTCGGAATGCTATCACTGCCCATCGAACCATCCGACCTTTGCCGAGGGCGTGGTGAAGCCGGAAACCTATGACATCCGGCCTGACGAACAAGGGGGCTACGTGCTGCGCCACACGACCGAGTGTCAGGCGCTGGACAAGATGACCTATCCGATCGACCTGTCGGTGCCCCATGCTGGCGACTATCAATCGTGGTTCCTGTGGCCCATGTTCTCATTCCAGTGCTATCCGGGGAATGTGCTAAACACCTATCACTGGCGGGCCGAAACCGTCGACACATGTACCGTCTGGCGGGGCTGGTATACGGAAGGCGGCCATGAAAGCGATGTGATCCGCGGGCTGGCCGTTCAGGATCGCGAGACCACCGTGGCCGAGGATATTCGCTTGGTCGAATCCGTGTATCGCGGCCTCAAGTCCAAGGGTTATGTGCCCGGCCCACTGGTTCTGGACCCCAAATGCGGCGTGATGAGCGAACATTCCATCGCCCGGCTGCAACAGTGGATGCGGGACGGCGTAGACACACCCGCCTGACCTGAAACGCTTTTGGATTCCGTACGGTAGAACCTGCCAATGCGCGGGTTGACCTGCGACTCATTGCTTTTGAATTTGGATATAAAGGCAAGTCCCATCTGGCAGGAGACCCGTCTGCCAGATTGGCTGACCAATAGTCAACGGGTCGCAAAATCACGAGGAAGGCCTATGGATGACACCCTGTTCGAAACCGGGCTAAAGCAACGCAAATCGACCCTGGGCGCAGAATATGTGGAAAAGAACCTTGCGGCGGCGGATGACTTTACCCGCCCGTTTCAGGAGGCCATGACCGCCTGGTGCTGGGGCTTTGGTTGGGGCGATGACACAATTGACGCCAAGACGCGCTCGATGATGAACCTCGCCATGCTGGGTGCGTTGGGCAAGATGCATGAATGGGAGATCCACTGTAACGGAGCGCTAAACAACGGCGTCACCAAGGAGGAAATCCAGTCGATCATTCACGTGGTCGGCATCTATTGCGGTGTTCCCCAATCGCTGGAGTGTTTCCGTGTGGCGCGCAAGGTGTTGGAGGAACGGGATCTACTATGACGCCCGCTTTCGAACAGCGTTCAGAGATGTCGATTCCGGCGACAGGCACCAGCGCAATCCCGCTTGGCCAGACGTCTTTGACTCAACTGTGCTTGGGGACGGTTCAACATGAGACCATGTTGAAAACGAACAGCAATTCCCGGCAGAGCCGCCAAATGGATTTTGCGCGCCTTTGCGCCCAATTTCGCAGCTCGGCCCCCGGTTTATACAGCGCCGCAGCACAATTTGTTTCGCTGTTTCACCATCTTGGGTCTATTGTCTCAGGTATCGGTCAGACAAAAAGTCGGGCCATATAAAAAAATGATCATCACAACAGGGAGAACATAAACCAATGATCAAAAAGTATCTGCTCTCAACGGCCTGCGCCGGTCTTGCCGCCTTCTCGGCATCACAAGCAACGGCTGCGGATGAAATCACCGTTGCCTATTTCCTCGAATGGCCAATGCCGTTCCAATACGCCAAGGCGAACGGCACCTATGAAGAAGAGATGGGCGTCAAGATCAACTGGGTGTCCTTCGACACCGGGACTGCGATGTCGGCTGCCATGGCATCCGGTGACGTTCAGATCGCTGTGAGCCAAGGCGTTCCGCCCTTCGTTGTGGCCACATCAGCTGGTCAGGACCTTCAGGCCGTAGACGTTGCTGTTAGCTATTCGGACAATGACAACTGCGTCGTCGCCGAAGCTCTGGAAATCGACAAGACCAACGCCGGAGAGTTGAACGGCAAGAAAGTCGGTGTTCCGATCGGCACAGCCGCGCACTACGGGTTCCTGTCTCAGATGGCCCATTTCGGTGTGGATACCAGCTCGCTCGAGATCGTCGACATGGCACCCGCCGATGGCGCGGCAGCCTTTGCTCAGGGTAACCTGGACATGGTCTGCGGCTGGGGTGGCGCGCTGCGTCGTATGCTCGACCACGGCAACATCCTGTTGACCGGCGCCGAAAAGGAAGAGCTTGGCATTCTGGTGTTCGACGTCACAAGTGCACCGACCTCGTTCATTCAGGAAGAGCCTGAACTGCTGTCCAAGTTCCTCAAAGTGACTGCTGACGCAAACGCGCAGTGGAACGCGGGTGACTCCAAGGATGAGATGCTGGCCGCGATCGCAAAGGATGCAGGTATGGACCTGGCCGATGCCGAGGCAACCATCGCGACCTTCACCTTCCCCTCCGCCGAAGAGCAGCTGTCTGACAAATGGCTGGGTGGTGGCGCGCATGAGTTCATGGGCGGCGTTGCCAACGTCTTTGTGGATGCGGGCAGCATCGACTCGGCGCTGGACTCCTATGAGGGCGCTGTAAACAGCGCGCCGCTGGCGGCCGCGTCCAACTAATACAACATACATATTCCGGGGGCCGGTCATCAGGCTGGCCTTCGGAAACAACAGCAGGAAGGAAACGGAATGCCTGAACTGGACATCATTGATTTGTCCATGCGCTTTGACTTGCCCAACGGTACCTCTGTGCAAGCCCTTCAGGACGTCACGCTCAGCCTTAAAGAAGGTGAGTTGGTCTCGGTCCTCGGGCCCTCGGGATGCGGCAAGACAACGTTGCTGAACATCGTCGCGGGCTTCCTAGCGCCCACCTCGGGCCGGGTCGAGCTAAATGGCCACGTGGTCGAAGGGCCGGACGCGGAACGCGGCATGGTGTTTCAGAAAGGCGCCTTGTTCGAATGGATGAACGTGCGCGAAAATGTGGAATTCGGCCCGCGCATGAAGGGCATGCCCAAGGAAGAGCGCGATAAGATCTCGGACCATCTTCTTGAGGTCGTCGGCCTTCAGGACTTCAAGGAAAAGGCCGTCTATGAGCTGTCGGGCGGTATGCAGCAGCGCGTGGCCCTGGCCCGGTGTCTGGCGAATGAGCCTGACGTGATCCTGATGGATGAACCTTTGGGTGCGCTGGACGCGCTGACCCGGGAAAAGATGCAGGGCCTGGTCCTGAAACTCTGGAAAGAGACGGGCAAGACCATCATCCTGATCACCCACTCTGTCGAAGAAGCCCTGTTGCTGGGTGAACGCCTGATCGTGATGGCCCCGCGTCCGGGGCGCATTCACAAGGAATACAACCTGCCTTTCGCGGAACGCGGCGTGAACGCCGACCTTCGCGATGTCAAAAAGTCCGAAGGTTTCGCCGAAACCCGAGATGAAATCCTGTCGATGATCTGGGAAATGGAAGAAGAAATCATGGGCCGGACGGAGCAAGCATCATGATCGTACTTCTGTTTTATATCGGCCTGTTCGGCGGCGCGTTTTTGATCGTTCACCTGCTGCGCAAGGGCCTGCAAAGCCGTCAGGACTTTACCAGCCTTAAAACCGTGACCTTTGGCGACGAAAGCGCTGTGCGCGCGGATCGCGCAGCCTCGATCATCTCGATTCTGGTTATCTTCGTAATCTGGGCGGCATTCACAGGATCGAAACTGATCCCGCTACATGTTCCGGGGCCGTTTGTGGGGGAAACCCAATTCACCTACACGGTCGAGAATGCAGACGGCACGACTGATGACGCCACCGTCTTCATCCGCGTCCCACCCTTCGGAGAAGACGCCGAAGATTTCGAGGTTGATCCCGGTACGGGCTTCGCCAAAGACGATGCATTTGCTGCCCCAACCGGGCGGTCCTCGACCATCTTGTTTGACAAGAACGACGACGCCAAACGCGCAGATGGCGCAAAGATCATCGCGATCAATGGCAATCCGATCGGTCCTGACGCAAAAGTCAATGTTGGCGACGGCACTGTATCGCTGACCGGGAAGGGCGCCATCAGCTTTACGCCAGCGCAGGGTTTGCAAATGAACCCGATCTGGCTACCTGCGCCGGAAACGGTCGTTGCGCGTTTCTTCGAGATCGCCAATGAAGGCTATCAGAACTTCTCGCTCTGGCAGCACTTGGGTTGGTCGTTGCTTCGCGTCATCGCAGGCTTCATCGCAGGGGCCATCGTGGGTATTCCGTTGGGCTATGCGATGGGCTTGTCGGGCTGGTTCCGCGGTTGGTTCGACCCGATTGTCGAATTCATGCGACCCGTCCCTCCGCTGGCGCTTATCCCGCTGGTCATCATCTGGTTCGGAATCTGGGAGACCGGCAAGATCGTTCTGCTGTTCCTTGCTGCCCTTTGGATCATGACCATTGCGGCCCGTGCGGGGGTTTCGGGGGTGAACATCTCCAAGATCCACGCGGCCTATTCGCTGGGTGCATCCAAATGGCAGATCATGCGTCATGTGATCGTCCCTAACTCTCTGCCCGAGATCTTCACGGGTGCGCGGGTCGCGATGGGCGTCTGCTGGGGCACGGTTGTTGCGGCGGAACTGGTCGCCGCTCAGAAAGGGGCTGGTATGATGATCATCGCGGCTTCGAAATTCCAGCTGACCGACATCGTGATCATGGGCATCGTGCTGATCGGCATCATCGGCTACGGCATCGATATCCTGATGCGCAAGGCCGAGAATGTGCTGGTCCCATGGAAAGGTCGAAGCTGACCTAAGTTACCAAAACCACCGGCAGATTGACCCGCTCGTCGATCTGCCGGTTTTTTCTGTCTAACTGTTCCTCTCGCCAATTACACAAGTTAGCGCGCAGATTGAAACCAACTGGCAACAGACGGTTGCAGCCCCTAGACTTGACCTAGAACCTGACTGTCCGCATCGCAGCGCCAGTCACTATAGGCCGCCGTGGAGCTTCAATGCGTGTCACCGTTGGGATCGCTGTGTCAATGCTCGTCGCTTTGTCCATCGGCGTGTCGACCTTCATTGTGCATTCCCTTTGGTGGACTACGGCACGGGACAACAGTCAGATGCTGGCCGCCGAGATCAACAGCCAGATCTCGAACACGGTCCGGATCGAGGTTGGCCTGACCCTCAGATCCGCCGAGGCTGCCTGGGCTGCTGTCCGGACGATCTTCATTCAAAACGTGATTGAGACACGCCAGGCCGACAAGCGGGAATTTGTGTTCCTGTCCCAGCTGCAATCTCAGCCAAATATCTCGTGGATCACCTTTGGCTGGCCCGATGGTAATTTCTTTGCAGCCCACCGGCTGGGGGATAGCGGGCTTGAGATGATCGAGATCGACGAGAACATTCACGACAGGAAGCTGCGTAGAGACCGCTATATCTTTATCCCCGGCGACATTCAGTTCGAAGAACGCAGCTTTGCCGAGACAGACTACGACCCGCGCGATCATCCTTGGTATGACAACTTCATCGACCGCGACACGCCAGATTGGATCGAAGTGCGCGATCTGCCAAACAGCGACAAGACGGTGTTTGCATATTCCGGCCCAATCGATGTACGTCGCCAACGGCAAGGCGTGCTGTCGGTTGCCATTGATACCGACCGCCTGTCCCGCTTTCTGGGCTCCCTGCGCCCCGGTGAGTTCGGTGCGGCCTTTATCCTCAGCGCCGATGGCAAGGTCATTGCCGTGCCCGATCCCAACGCGGACGAAATCACCCCCGCCCGCATGGGTGAGGGAGAGCTGTACGAAGTGGCGAAACTCTCGGGCCAAAAACTGCTGACCGAGGCAGACGGGGTCGTTGCGGGCACCCTGACGAAACGGATCCTCTACGACGACGTGGCTTATGCGGTCGCTTTGACACCGCTGGGTTTTTACGGTTGGCGTGTGGCGACGGTTATCCCGGAATCGGCCTTTCTGTCCGGGATCGACCGGACGCTGGTCAATCTGGTCTACATCCTGCTGGGCGTGGTGGCCTTGGCGACCATCGCCGCAATCTGGCTGGTGCGCCGGGTCGTTGCCAACCCGCTGTCACGCGTCGCCGAAGACCTCAGCCGGATTGAGCGGTTCGATGTCGAGCAAGTCTCACGACGTCCCTCACGTTTGATTGAGCTTGAGAACCTCTCGGCCGCGACGGCGAGCATGGCGGCAGGGCTTTCGGCCTTTCGGAAATACGTGCCGACCGATCTGGTGAAAATGCTGGTCGCCGCAGGTGTGAAATCGCAACCCGGTGGCGAGACCAAACAAATCTCAGTCCTGTTCTGCGACGTGTCTGGCTTCACCGGTCTGGCCGAGAAACACGGTCCAAAGGTCGTGGAACTGATGGAGCCGTTTTTCAACGCGGCCTCTTCTACGATCGAACGCCATGACGGGACGCTCGACAAGTTCATCGGCGACGCTGTGATGGCTTTCTGGGGTGCACCGAGGCAGAATCCAAACCACGCAGAACACGCCTGCCGCGCCGCGTTGGAACTGGTAGAAGACATTGAGAACTCGGCCCTGCAAAGCCAGTCGGACGAGGCCTTGCATGTGCGGATCGGATTGAACAGCGGAGAAGCGCTGGTTGGCAATATCGGGTCCGAGCATCGCCTGAACTACACCGCCATAGGCGACGTGGTGAACGTCGCCAGCCGGTTGGAGGGTGTGAACAAAACCTATGGCACCGCAATCCTGATCGGCCCCGAAACCCGTCGCGAAGCGGGCAAGGCGATCATCGCCCGTGAATTGGACACGATGGAGATCGCGGGCCGCACCGAAGAATTGGTCGTGTTTGAATTGATCGCAATGGCCGACGACACATCTGAAACGCCCGCCTGGATCGTGGCCTATGAATCTGGCCTGACGCATTTCCGGGCCAGGCGTTTTGCCAAGGCCATCGACGCGTTCAAATCTGCAGACACCCTACGCGGTGGCGACCCGGCATCAGTGGTGATGATCGAACGGGCGCAGGCCGCACTTTGAGAAACCGCATCACGAGGCCTGTCGCTTCAGACCCTGAATGACAACTCCGCAGGATTGAATAAGCTTGTCCAACTCTGCGCTATAATTCTCGGCACCGCTGCGCAAAAGCCCCTCGACCGATTGTGCCTTGGCGGCCAATTCCGTTTCACCAAAACTGGAGACACTGCCATAGACCCGGTGAACGAGGAACTCGATCCGATCCCTGTCGCCTTGGCCCCGCGCTTTCTTAAGCTCGACATAGCAGTCTTCGAGCGACTCTCGGAATGTCAGGAAAACCTGTTCCAACTCTTCATTGCTCAGGAATTTCCTCAGGCGTTCTTTGGTGTCATCGGTGTTTGGAATGTACGATATCTCAGACGACGGCTGCCCGAGTGAGGCGCGCATGGCACCATATAGCACCCGCTCATCCAGAGGTTTGGAGACAACCGCGTCAAAGCCAGCACTCGTGTATTCATCCAGATCTTCGGGCATCACATTGGCCGTCACTGCAATCGTCGTGATCGGTTTGTCCAATCCCGCTTCCTTGGCGATCTGCTTCAGGTCGCGCGCCAGTTGAACGCCGGTCGTGTCGGGCAGTCGGATATCGGTCAAAATGCAATCGGTGTTGTCTGGACGGAAATGGGCGATTGCCTCCTTGCCGTTGGCCGTTGCGGTGACCGTGTGGCCATCCCTCTCCAGCAGGCTTTTGAGGATTTCCATGCTGGTCGGGTCGTCCTCTATGATCAGAACATTTTGCTTCGTCCCGACCGTGGCTGCAAATCCTGCCATCTCGGATTGCGGGCTTGGTGCCGGAGCTGCGTGGAAGGGTACTTCGACCCGGAACACTGTCCCCTCGCCCAGATTGCTTTTGACCGACACCTGCCCATTCAGCGTTGAGACCAACCCACGTACAATCGAAAGCCCTAGACCGGTCCCGCCTGTTTTGCGCGAGTCAATGTTCGAGGCCTGCGTGAAGGGTTCAAAGATATCTTTGACCTGATCTTCGGGCACGCCAATCCCAGTATCGCTGACTGTGAAGGCCACCGACTGCTTTGATTGCTCAAAAGACAGCGTGACCGAGCCTTCATTCGTGAACTTCACCGCATTGCCCAGAAGGTTCAGCAGAATGTGCCTCAGATGGCCACTGTTGCCGCTGAGATAAACGCCATCGTCAAACTGCGGGATGATCAACTGTACGTTCTTAGACCGGGCCAGCGGGCGCAAGACGGCCTCGAGGTCTTGCAGAACCTCGGACAGGTTGAAGGTGCGAAACTCGCGATCTTCGGGCTTTTCCTCAAGACGCGCGATGTTGAGGACATCGTCGATGAGATTGCGCATCGCAAGGCTGGAGCGTTCAATCTCATCCAGCCTCTGGTCCAAAGACTCAGGATCCTGCGGGGTCAATTTGATCAGACGGATATTACCCACGATGCCATTCAGCGGCGTGCGCAGCTCATGGCTTGCAGTCGCCAGAAACTGGGATTTCGCCTCATTCGCCTTTTCCGCATCGTTGCGCGCCTTTTCCAAATAGACACTCTGCACAAAATTCGCCCGAAGCGTGCGTTCGGAAAAGAACTTGGCATAGAGACCGATCAGAACAGTGGAAGCCAAAACGAAGGAGGGGCCAATCCAGGTATCAATACCGCTGCTCAAACTCGTTTTGTCGAACACCAGATAGTACGAGACCGGCACAAACAGCAAAAGTTGCAAGGCCGCCGAGTGGGAAAAGACAAAAGGCAGGAACACGGTGCCCGCAAGGCTGATCAGCGCAAAGCGATACAGAAAATCTTTGGATTCATGATCCCCGGAAAAGGCGAAGGCGGCCCAGATGGCCAAATACATCATCGACCAGCCGGTCGAAATGATCACGGGCAATGTGCGCGCAGGAAGTTTGTGAGAAAAAAAGAACAGCCCGAAGATAAACGAGATGATGAACAGCCGCGCGCCCCAAACGGCCAGATCCTGACCCGAGAAGCTGCGGGAATGCAGGACAAACACCTCAAGAAAAGCAAAGACGACGTAGAAAGACGCGCCAAACAGTAGCGCTGTGCGGAATTGCCCGCGCGTGGATTCGAAGTACCAATCGCGGTATTGGGCCTCGAACTTCTTGTCCAGAAAGTTCTGGGTGACCGCGTTGATCGGCTCATCATATATGAAGGCGCGGGGTTTCACTGTCGTGTCACCCCCAGTCGATAGCCGACCCCGTGGACCGTCACGATGATCTTTGGACCATCGCCGCCATCCGACAGCTTCCTGCGGATCTTGGCAACCAGAGCGTCAATTGTGCGCTCTCCGGCGTCATGGTCCGGCGACAGGGCAACTGCATCCAGCAGCACCGACCGGGACAGCACCCGACCGTTCGCGTTTACGATAGCCATCAGCACGTCGAACTCGGCCCGCGTGACGGGTATGACCTCGTGCTGGGCGTTCCAGACCTGTCGACTGTCCAGATCAATCTCGATCTCGCCCAGCCGGACCCTGGTATCCTGCCGCGGCATCTGCGCCTGGGGGTTTGTGCGCCTGAGGACCGCATTGATCCGGGACAAAAGCTCATCCGGGTCAAACGGCTTGGTCAGATAGTCGTCGCCCCCGATGTCCAACCCGCTGATCTTGTCGCTCGCGCTATTGCGGGACGACACGAAGATAATCGGAGGATGCGCCGATTTCGCCCGCATCGAACGCGCCAGCACCAGACCGTCCTCATCCGGCAACCCGAGGTCCAGCAAAGCGATATCCACCGATTGAGACGCCAGCGTCGCGCGCGCATCCGCAACATTGGACGCCTGAAGAACATTGTAATGCGGCCGAAGAAGCGCGGACGTCAGCGCAAGCAATGACGGGTCGTCTTCCACCAACAATACGTTCAGCTTCTTCAACTCTGCGGTCCTACCTGTCTGTTTCTAAATACAGCTTGGCACGTGTGAGTGTTTTCGTCCAAACCATCCCCACCCTCTTTTTGGAATATGTTCAGGCACGGACACAAGCCTAGCGTGCGCGACAACCCGGCCTGTTAACATCTGGTTAACATCTGCATCGCGGTTTGGTGACAATTTGATTTTAATCTCTGTTTCAACGTCCCGATTTGTTGGTGCAGTTATGTTGAATACATCTTTTGAAATTATTGAGCCCATCGACGATCCCGAACTGTCTGAACTTCCAGCGCCATGCAGCAAGCATAGCACTCTGGCAGTCGTTGATATGGAGAGCAACGAACCGGCGGTCGTAAAAACCTTCCCGGTTCGCCCGACGATCATCCACCCTCAGCCAAGCACATTGATCGACCAAACGTTCGAGGACAACATCGCCGAATGCGAAGCTGATGGTGAAAACAAAAGCCTGTTGGTCACGATCATGATGACCGATGTAGTGAACTCGACCGAGATCATCGCGCGTCTGGGCGATGCAGAGTGGCGCGATGTCATGGATGCTCTGGATACTGCAGCGCTTGAAACCGTTGCAGAACACGAAGGCACACTTGTGAAACTGATGGGCGACGGCATGCTGGCGGTCTTTCCTCGCCCCAGTGCCGCCATCGCCTGCGCCAAGGCCTTTCGGATCACAGCAGACGCGCTTGGCCTAAAGCTTCGGGCCGGTATTCATTGTGGAGAGTGTCTGCGCACCACCAACGATGTGACCGGTATCGCGATCGCAATCGCGGCCCGTGTTCTCAGCCTGACAACTGGTGGGCAGACATGGGTTTCCAGCACCGTGCGCGATCTGGTTTTGGGCCTGGGGCTGGAGTTTCAGGAAATTGGACCCAAACAACTGAAAGGCCTGAGTGACGATTGGGTTCTGTATCAACTGGAGGATGACGACGAGACTTAGTCGCCTCCATAGAGTTTCTTGCCTCCCACCGGCTTGAGGGGGAACCGGGTCTCCAACCAGATCGGAGCCGCGGTTCGCAGGTTAGGCACGAGGTAAAGAAAGTGGTGCGCGGGTGAACGGTTTGTTAGGGTACTAGAGTGGTTTTTTTTTGGTCCCGTTCACCCAGCGCAGCACAGTCCATAAAGGCCATGAACTTGCCTGCAGCGCCGTCTTGAGCGGCGTGAACACGATCATCATGACAATACCCAGCGAGAACAGACACCAGATCGCAGGCATTTCCGTCGGGCTATCGGTTGAAGCCCAAGCAAGTGTCGGCCCGATCAACAGCTGAAACCCTGCCACTTTCCAAGCACCCAGAGCAGCAGGCAGCAGGAACATCACCGTAAAATAGACCGGGAAGTTCAGATCATAGTGCTGCCCAAGAATCGTTGCAGGCAGGCTTTCACCAAGATCGTTCAGCGGTAGATGCCAGCCAATATGCCAGCTTTCCGCCTTCACACACAGATGATCGCTGCACAAAAGACGCCCCGGTCGGCACGGGCCTGCCCAGTCGAACGGATAAATTTGCAGCAACAGATACGCTCCGGTCACTGCGCCAAGACCGAAGACCACGGGCGCTATCATGCCGCGCACATCCTTTGGGATGAAATACAACGCGAGAATACCGGTAAACAGCGGCTGAAAGGCGATGTGTATATAGGCCAGCAACGCGGCGACCTGATTTTGGGGCAATGCGCATTGCCCCTCGACAGAATAGGAATAGCCCTGCAGTACCTCGATCGCGGTGAAGTACACCAGTGGAGACCAGAGCAACGGGCTCTCGCCTTGTCGTATGGCTTTGACGGTGGCGATCACCCCGACGGCAGCAATGGTATAGGACGCTGGCCCGCTCCAACACATTGTTATATCAATCCTTCAAACCACTCGTCTTGGGATCAGTATGCATTCGGTCAGCCCTCAAGAAAGCCTTTTTTCGGTCGACGACATTCTTGAGGATTTCGCGCGGTTCGACTTTCCCCTGAAAGACATCTGGCTTAGCGCGGCACGGTTTCATTTCCAGAATCTCGACCCTGAAATCTGCGCCCTGCCCCCCGGCGCGCGCGCGCTGGAGATCGGCTGCGGGGCAGGTATCCTGCTGACCATGCTGCGCCAGCGGAACCCTAACATTACGCTGGACGCCATTGAGCCTTTCGCCGAAGGCTTCGCACCGATGGAGCATGTTCTGGATCACGCCGCCAAGCTGGGTGGAGACATCTACCGCAACACCTACGAAGCCTTCACTCCGTCACAACCCTATCACCTGATCTACATGGTCAACGTGCTGGAGCATTTGCAGGATTGGCGACACTTCCTAGATACGCTGCCGCGATTTCTGGCCCCACAGGGCCGCTGCCTGATCCTGTGCCCCAACTACGGTTTCCCGTATGAGCCGCATTTCAACATCCCCGCGCTTTGCTCAAAGACCCTGACAGGGCGACTGTTTCGAAAGCGGATCACATGGGTCGAGGACACCTACAAGGTCCATGGCTTGTGGAACAGCCTCAACTTCGTTCGTCTTGCCCAGATCAAACGTCACCTAAAAGGGTCAAGCCTGCGCCTGCGCGTGCGGTCTGAGATCACCGACCGCATGATCGACAGGTTCAGCGACGACCCGGTATTTCAGGAACATATTGGAGTGTTCAACACGATCGGGCGCGGGGCACAGAAACTGGGCCTGACGCAGGTGGTCCGCGTTTGGCCATTCGAGAACATACAGCCCTATATGTTTTTGGAGCTGTCCCGAACCGATGCCTGAGCCGCGCACCTCATCGAATTTGGCGGAAATCCAAAGCCGTGCTAACGATTGGGGACGCTAAGCGTTTTCATAGTCTCAATCATTTTCAGTGACGGTAATGAGTTCGATCAAGGTTCCGAGGGAATTCACAAAACAAGACGACAGGATGGCCTGCAAAGCGCTGGCAATCAGCGCAGGGATCGTCGCTGCGGGGCTTGCTATCCCTGCCCTTTTTTCCGGGGCATGGCTTTCCCTGACCTTGGGTTCGGTTCTGTTTGGGGCTGGCATCCTCCGGCTCTATTCCATCCAGCATGACTGTGGGCACTACAGTTTTTTCACGAACCGAACGTGGAATGATCTCCTTGGGAACTTCCTTTGCCTCTTTTCCGGGATCGCCCATAGCGTTCTGAGGTATAACCACAACCTGCATCACCAGCATCTGGGCAATCTGGATCACCGGGACGCCCACGAGGTCTATGTCATGACCCGGCGCGAATATGAGGCCGCGCCCCTGTCCAAGAAACTGTTCTACCGCGCCTACAGGCACCCTATAACCTTGTTCTTGATCGGCCCGGTTCTGATTTACTTTGTCCAATACCGCTGGCCCCGAAACACACTGAAAGTCAGCGTCCGGGATGTCCTATTGCAGAATATCGCCATGTTTGTCTTCTGGGGCCTGATCATCACATTTCTGGGTTGGTGGAGTTTTTACGCCCTGATCCTTGGCAGCATTCTTGCAGGCAGTTTCGGAATATTTGTCGTCTATGTCGGGCACAACTTCGAAGAAACCTATTGGCGCCAATCCGGCGACAAAACCGCCCACGCTGCCGCCTTGAACGGGGCGAGTTCGCTCCGACTAGGACCGGTTGTAGATTTTGTTCTGCTGAATTTCGGCTTCCATGACCTGCATCACCTGAACGCCAAAATCCCCTGCTATCACCTCAAGACCTGCAACGCCTCAATCGCGCAGGACTGGAACAGCGCGGCGATCGACGTCCGAGGCGCGCTCAACTGCCTGAAATGGAGGCTGTGGGACGAGGATACCAATCGGATGATCCCCTTCCCACATAGTCTGCGCCATGATCTCAGTCTGGACTGGCGCGGCCCGGCACCTTCGGCGAAGCTTTAGACCTGGCGCTACTGTGACGGCAGGCCGGTGTCGGGCATGGTGAAATCGTCCGGCAGGATCACGATATCCTTGGGGTCGACTGTCAGCCTCATGGAAGTGGGCGAGGTCACCTCGACCACATTGTGGAAATGGGCGTCATAGTCATCAGGCAGAAGCATGCGATCGTCCCGGTCCCTCGGATCCGCGCGCAGCCAGGTGTCGAACCCGCTCAAATCATCGAATTCATCCGCGAAATAGTCATGCAAGCGCCGAAAGAGCTTGGGCCAGATTGCCAGATTCTGATAATTCGCCGGGGTTACTTCGAAGTCTTGCCCGGGGGCAGAAGCGTCATCAGGATACAGACCCTTCCCCGCCGCACGGGCCTGATCCGCAATCCCTCCGAGATGCCGGGCAAGTGAGATCGGCAGCGTCAGGTAGAACAGCGGATAGGACTGACCAGCCTCCAGGCTGCGCGCGTTGAAGCTCTGATCCACGCGGTCCGGCATCAGTTTGAATACCTCACCGTCCGGTTCGGGCGCATCGCCCGAGTAGACAAAGGCCACAATCCGGCCGTGGCCGTCCAGACCATTGGTCAGGATGTAGCCGCGAACCGGGTTGTTTTCGACCTGCTTCACTTTGTTGGGCTTGTCCTCCCAGAACACCACGTCTCCGAACCCGGCCCAATCCAATAGAAAATCGCGCGACGCCTCCGCGAGGGGTTTGTTCTGATGTGCGCTGCGGAAATGAGTTTCGAGCGCATCCAGCCCTTCAAACCGCAGATTGATCATCCCGCGCCCATTGAAGCCGGGCCGGGGCTGACCCGAACGCCAAAGGTCATGAACAAACGACGGGTCATCTGGTTTGAACTTCAGAGTATCACCGTCAGGTTCCGGGCCCTGCTTTGGAATGTCGGGATAGAAAATATGAAACTCGCCCTTAATCAGCTTATAGGCCATTGCGCCCTCCGTAATTCATCAATCAACAATGATCGGATGGTGACGGCAGAGCGTAACAGTTTCAAGTCAAAGCAACCCCAAAGCCTGGGTGCCTTAACGGCGCGGCAGGGCCATCACCTTGTCACGTGCCAGTGTACTCGCCTCGGCCCGATTCAGCGATAGCAACGTTTCTTCCGGCGTAAGACCTTTGGCCAGCGCTTTGACCCAAATCCGGCGCGCCGAGACGGGCGACCATGGCAGGGCCGCTTCGGACAACCACTGCCGCAACGGGGCGGGCAGGCTGTCAAAGACGGCCAAGGGATCGCCCGCGCGTTTCTTGCGCCGCAAGCTGCTTTGCCCCAGATTTCCGGTCATGCGGCCTCGTCCGGGTCGGTGATCGGATCCAATACCAGTACAAGCCGGGTCTCACCGGTGCCTTCGATCGGAGGGGAACGGTGCAAAAGGCCCGATCGCGGTGTTTCTGGCCAACGCGTCCCGCGCAACAGGATCGGAGACCCGGTTTGCATCGTAAAGACACGTTTCGGCTCAGCGCCATCACGCGAAATGCCGTATTGCGTACCAGTGCCGCGATAAGTGCAGACCAGTCGCGCGGTGATGGCGTCGATATGGAACTTGCGGCAAGCGTTGGTCGTGACAACATCCAGCCGCAACCGCAAATAACGGGCCGAGACGAGATCTGATAACACCTCTGCCAGTAAGGCGATATCCGCCTCCAGCCAATCCCGCTCAGGGCATGCTGGCAAACCGGACATGTCGCAAAGATGGCCGATTGTTTCGGCCACCTTGCCCAACGGAAGGATCACCCGCCCGTTCGGCAGGTCCTCGGGGTCAAGACTATTTAGCCAGCTTTGAACACTGGGCGGAGTTTGACGCCGCCAAAGTGCCGCGGCGCAACCCGGGTTGAGAAAGGCGCTCAGCGCCTCGGGCGTATCCGCAACGCCAACCCCAACGGCCGCACCGATTACGGTTTGGCGTACAACGCTCATGCCGCCGCCTCAGCCCGGCGCCAGATCGGGAACGGGTCGGGATAGTCCGGCAAATTGTCGGGACCCAAACCCGCAACGGCGGGCACAAGACAGGCATCCAATCGCGCCCTGAGGGTCGGCCAGTCGATCCCTGCCCCAATGAACACGATCTCTTGCCGGCGGTCTCCCCATGGTTCTTGCCAATGAGCCTGCATGTAGGCGCGGGCGCTGTCATGGGTCGGTCGGCGTTCTTCCGGAACCGAAGCCCACCAAGTGCCCAAAGGCTGCACGCTGGAAAGCGCCCCGGCCAGCGAAAACTCAGCCACCCAATCGGGACGCGTAGAAATCCAGAAATGCCCCTTGGCCCGGATCACACCCGGCAGATCGCCGTTCAGAACCTCAAAGATACGCTCGGGCACGAAGGGCAGGCGCGCCCGGTAGACATAAGACGCAACACCATATTCTTCAGTCTCCGGCACGTGGTCGGCAAAACCATACAACTCCTTGGCCCACATGGGATGCTCATGGGCTTTATCGAAGTCAAACAGCCCGGTATCGAGAATTTTCTCAGCCGCCACAGCGGAGTGATTGACCTCGACGATCTCGGCATCCGCATTTAGGCTGCGGATGATCTTGCGGGCCGCGTCGACCTTTTCTGGCCCAGCATCGTCGACCTTGTTCAGGATCACGACATCGGCGAATTCGATCTGATCGGTTAGCAAATGGACGAGGGTGCGTTCGTCTTCCTCGCCCATGGTCTCACCACGATCCTGCAGGAAGTCGTGCGAGGAGAAATCCCCGAGCAGGTTTACCGCATCGACAACCGTCACCATCGTGTCCAGACGCGCCACATCGGACAGGCTTTCACCATACTCATCGCGGAAATCGAAGGTCGCAGCCACCGGCAGAGGCTCGGAAATACCCGTCGATTCAATCAGCAAATAGTCAAAGCGCCCCTCAGCCGCCAGTCGGCGAACTTCATCCAAAAGGTCATCACGAAGGGTGCAGCAGATACAGCCGTTAGACATTTCAACCAGCGTCTCGTCCGTGCGGCTCAGCTCGGTATCGGCGCGCACGAGGTCGGCGTCGATATTCACCTCGGACATATCGTTCACGATCACCGCGACACGGCGACCTTCGCGGTTGTTGAGAACCCGGTTCAGCAAAGTGGTCTTGCCAGCCCCAAGAAATCCGGAAAGCACCGTGACGGGAAGGCGCGTATCTGACATATGAGTCTCCATAGCTCTGGATGCGGTTCTTGTAACTTTCATAGTTACTAGATTAATGCAACAGCCAAAGTTACGTTGCCAGCAGGTTTGGAGAACCCCGCCCTATGAAGCGCAATAGCCGCCTGTCACTTGCCCTGCACACGCTCAGCCATATGGCCGGAGAGCCGGACCGTGTGCGCACCTCAACCGAAATTGCGGACCATGCCGGAACCAACCCGGTTGTTGTACGCCGCGTTTTGGGAAAACTACGCGCCGCCGGTCTGCTGACGTCCGAGAAAGGCCATGCAGGCGGATGGCGTCTGGCCCGCGGGCCGAGCGAAATCACGCTGGCCGATGTCTACCTAGCGCTGGACGAGCGCCTTGTCGCCAGCGGCCTTGAAGATGAGGCGCCAACCTGTTCTGTCGAACACGCCCTTCAAAAACGAGTACGCGGCGTTCTGGAAGAGATTGAGCAAAACCTCGTGGAAAGACTGTCAGAGACTTCGATCCAAGAGGTCTGAGTCAGGGCGCTGCCTAGGTGTCGAGACCTCTCTCTGTCTGCAAGAGCAGGCAATCGGCGGTGTGAAGAATACTGTCATCCAGCACGGCGCCGAGAAACCCTTCACGGTTTCAAGCACCTCGGGCCATAACAGCGTCAATGGGTACCGCGCGGGACAAAGAAGGGCTCGATCAGAAGGGTCTCACTGGCCTTTGCCGGTTCAGCCAGACGTTTTTCCAGCAAGGTGATCACATGTTCGACCGACAGGTCGATCGGATTGTTGATCGTGCTCAGATTGAAAGCGGGCCACCCGGCCATTTCAATATCGTCAAAGCCCACAATAGAGAGTGTTTCGGGCACGTCCACACCCAGCTCTCGCGCCGCGGTCAACGCCCCGATCGCGCTGGCATCGTTGGCACAGATCAGCGCATCGAGGCTGTGTTCACGCAGCAGTTTGTGCGCTGCGTCGTATCCAGACCCAACCGTGAAATCTCCGACCTCTTCCGCGATCAGGGACAATCCTGCCGACGCCAAAGTGTTGACCACCCCGGCCCTCCGATCATCTGAAGATCCGAACTCGGCCGCGCCCGCAATGAACCCGAACCGTGTGCGGCCCTTGTCCAACAAAACACGGGTCGCGATGGTCATCCCGTCGGCATTCTTGCAGCACACATTGTCGATCCCCGCCGCATCCACGATCCGCCCGGATGAGATCATGGGGACCCCGAATTTGCTGCATTGCTCCACAAGCGCGCCGGGCATGCTACCTCCGCGCAGAATCAGAGCATCCAGCGGATAGCGCAAAACCTGATCCATGGCTGATTCAGCGCTCTCGCCGCTGCCATCAATCAGAATCGGCCACTTGTTCAGCGCGTTCAACTGCCCGACCAACCGGTTCACGAACTCCGAGTCGTAGGTGCTCCGCTTGTTGCCTACAAAGACCGCAACGAGGTGCGATCGCCCTCCCTTCAACCCTGCCGCCAACGCGTTGGGTTGATACCCCATACGGTCAGCCATCCGCATGATTTTTGTACGTTTTTCCGCATCGAGGTAAGCGCCGGCCGTAAACGCACGGGACACGGCCGATCGGGACACGCCCGCCGCATCGGCAACCGCCTGCGCCGTAACGCGGCGCGGTCTGTCCAGTTGTTTTTTGCTGTCATCAACCACGCCTAAGCTGTCCATCTTTTTTGTTTAATTTGTCAATATTGCTAGAAATCTTTCATCGAACTGTCATACGTTAACAGTATGTGGTCACGTGTGCAGTTTGCGGACGTGTTCCACTGATGCGGGTCGGAGGCTGCGCGCGAAAAACGCCGCAGGGGAGCCTGCATGAAAACTGGCACATAATGCCAACGGTCTTTTTGCTGCAAAGGGCCGATACCGAACCGGAGGATCGAAATGAACAATCTGAAGTTTTGCGCGACAGCTGCCGCGCTCGCGTTCACCGCGACCGCAGCTTTTGCAGAAACCGAAATTACCTGGTGGCATGCACATGGCGGGCAACTAGGGGAAACCGTCAACAAGGTTGCCGAGAAATTCAACGAGTCGCAGGACGAATACACAATCACTCCGATCTACAAGGGCAGCTACGAAGAAACGCTGACCGCCGGGATCGCTGCCTTCCGCGCGGGCGAGCAGCCCAACATCATGCAGGTGTTTGACGCAGGTGCCGCCACCGTGATCGCGGCCAAAGGCGCGACCGTTCCGGTTCAGGACCTGCTGGCTGAAAACGGCGTCGAATTCGACATCAACGACTACATCGCCGGCGTGCGTTATTTCTATGCCGACAGCGATGGCAAGATGATCGGGATGCCGTTCAACTCGTCGACCCCGATCCTGTACTACAATGTCGACGCTCTGGAAGCTGCAGGCGTGACCCCGCCGAAGACATGGGAAGAGTTCCAGTCTACCACCGCTCCGGCGCTGAAAGAGGCAGGCTACATCCCACTCAGCCAGTCGCACCTGCCCTGGATCTTCACCGAAAACTTCATGTCGCGCCACAACCTGCCGTTTGCGACGAACAACAACGGCTATGACGGCATGGACACTGAGATTCTGGTCAACAACGACGCGATCAAGGCGCACTTCACCGCCGTGACCGAGTGGAAAGACAACGGCATGTTCGAATGGTATGGCACCGGTTGGGGTGACAACGCAAAACCGTTCGAAGAAGGTAAAGTTGCGATGTGGCTGGGTTCGTCGGGTTCCTTCGGCGGGTTGCTGCAGAAGGACCTGGGCTTTGAATTCAGCGCGGTTGAGCTGCCCTATTGGGAAGCCGTCACAGCTGAGCCGACCCAAACCTTCATCGGTGGCGCAGCGCTGTTCGCGATGTCGGGAAAGTCGGACGAGGAAAACAAGGCAACTGCCGAGTTCTTCCGCTTCCTGACCGCGCCTGAGACCCAGTATTTCTGGCATCAGGAAACCGGTTATGTCCCGATCACCGAGGCCGCTTATGAAGCCGCCAAGGCAGACGGCCACTATGACCGCTACCCTGCCGCCGAAGTTGGCGTAAACCAGCTGCAAGCCAAGGCCGGTGACAACACCAAGGGCTACCGCATGGGCTTCTACGTTCAGATCCGCGACATCATGAACCGCGAGTATGGCCGTATCCTGACCGGTGAGACCGACGTGGAAAGCGCCTTCCAGAACATCGAAGCCGAAGCCAACGAATTGCTGGCACGCTTCGCCAAGACTCAGGGCTAAGGTTCTGGGATCACCCCCAAGATGGTCGCGCCTTTGGGCGCGGCCATCCTCCATTTTGCAACTGGACTAACAATGAAACGCGCGGGCTTCGACACTATCTGGCTTCCTGTGGCGCTGCTGCTACCGCAGCTCATGATCATCGCCATTTTCTTCTACTGGCCCGCTGGATGGGCGCTGCAATCGTCGTTCTTTCTGCAGGACCCGTTCGGGTTCGGCTCGACCTTTGTGGGGGCGGACAACTACACCTCATTGCTGGGCAATGATCAATACAAACGCATCGCGTGGTTTACGGTTGTCTTCTCCATTCTGGTCACCTTCTTTTCGCTGGCGATCGCGCTGTTGCTGGCGGTCAAGGCCGACAAGGTGATCCGAGGGGCGAGGTCCTATCGCACCCTGCTGATGTGGGTCTACGCGATCGCACCCCCGGTAGCAGGTTTTCTGGGTATTCTGTTCTTTGATCAAAGCACCGGCCCCATGACCAAGTTCTTCGGACTGTTCGGCTGGGAGTTCAAGCTGGGCGTTGACTACAACGCCACCGCAACCGCAATGATCATCGTCGCGGTTTGGAAACAGATCCCGGTGAATTTCATCTTCTTCCTGTCGGGCCTGCAATCCATCCCTCGTTCAGTCCGCGAGGCGGCCATGATCGACAACCGCTCATCCACGCGGCGGTTCTGGGACGTGACCTTTCCTCTGCTGGCCCCGACCGCGTTTTTCCTGCTGATCATCAACATCACCTATGCGCTGTTCGACACATTCGGCATCATCGACGCACTTATGAAGGGCGAGCCTGGCAACAACCCGATGACGCTTGTTTACAAGGTGTATCTGGATGGCTTCCGCGGCAACGACCTTGGCGGATCATCCGCGCAGTCCGTAGTATTGATGGCCCTTGTTCTGATCCTGACCGTCTTCCAGTTCCGGCTGGTGGAACGCCGGATTCACTATACCTGAGGGAGGATATCATGGCCGACACCACACTCGACACACCCGCCGTGACCCGCAAACCCAGCAGAATCCGCTGGGAAACGATCGGAGATCACTTTGTCCTCATCCTTGGGTCCTTGCTGATGATCCTGCCGCCGCTGCTGGCGTTGACCACAGCCAGCCACGACGCGGTCACCATCCACCGCGAAGGCATCCAACTGGGCCTAGGCGACGACCTGGGCAAGAACTTCAACGCCGCCATGTTTGAAAAAGGCGGATTCACGCAGACAGTTGATGGAACCTTGATGCTGATGAACTCCTTCATTCTGGGCATCGGCTTTGCCGTGGGCAAGATCATCATCTCGATGATGGCCGCCTATGCCATCGTCTATTTCCGTCTGCGCTTTGCAACGCTGGCCTTCTGGGTGATCTTCACCACCCTGTTGCTGCCGCTTGAGGTCCGCATCCTGCCTTCCTACGAAGCGATCCAGAAACTGGGCCTGACCAACACCTATACCGGTCTGATCGTTCCCCTGATCGCATCTGCCACTGGCACGTTCTTCTTCCGGCAATTCTTCATGTCCGTCCCCGAAGAACTGGCCGAGGCCGCCCGGATCGATGGCGCAGGGCCGTGGAAGTTCTTCATCGACATCCTCGTCCCGCTCAGCCGCACGATGATTGCCGCGATCTTCATCATCATGTTCGTCTTTGGCTGGAACCAGTACCTGTGGCCAACACTGATCACGACGGATGAAAGTTTCTTCACGCTGGTTCGTGGTATAAAGCAGATCGTGCTGACCTACACCGACAGTCAGATCCCCGAGCATGGACAAGCGTTGGCGCTGGCCATTGTTGCGATGATCCCGCCGGTGGCGATCGTCATCTTCTTCCAGAATTGGTTCGTCAAGGGCCTCACAGAATCCGACAAATAAGGAATACGCGCATGGCTCAGGTATCATTAGAGGGCATCCGCAAGGTCTATCCTAACGGCTTCAAGGCCGTTCAGACCACCAGCTTCACCATTCAGGACGGCGAGTTTGTCGTTCTGGTCGGCCCTTCGGGATGCGGCAAATCCACGTTGCTGCGCATGATCGCGGGGCTTGAGGATATCACCGAAGGCACGCTGAAAATCGGCGACCGGGTGGTCAATGATGTAGACCCTGCGGATCGGGACATCGCGATGGTGTTCCAGAACTACGCGCTCTACCCGCATATGACGGTGCGCAAGAACATTGGATATGGCCTGAAGAACCGCGGCACGCCCGCGACCGAGATCGCCGCCAAGGTCGAAGACGCCGCCAAAATGCTGAACCTGACCGAATATCTGGACCGCAAACCGGCGCAACTGTCTGGTGGTCAACGTCAGCGTGTCGCCATGGGGCGTGCCGTCGTGCGCGACCCTGCCTTGTTCCTGTTTGATGAACCCCTTTCAAACCTCGATGCAAAGCTGCGCAACCAGATGCGAATCGAGATCAAAGCCCTGCAGCGTCGTCTTGGCACGACGGCAGTTTACGTAACCCATGACCAGGTCGAGGCGATGACGATGGCCGACAGGATCATCGTTTTGAACGCAGGCCGGATTGAGCAGATCGGTACCCCCTCCGAGATCTACCACAATCCGGCTTCTACCTTCGTCGCCTCGTTCATGGGTGCCCCACCCATGAACCTGATTGAGGCCGAAGCGTCAGACGGACAGGTCCGCCTCAACGGCTATGACGGGCTGATGCCCGCGCCACAGGCCGTCAGCGGCCCGGTGACCATGGGTGTACGTCCCGAGGATGTCGAACTGGATGAGAACGGATCCGTCTCGTTCCAGGTCGACATCCTCGAAGAACTTGGCGCGCATCGTCTGCTGCACGGTACGCTTGCGGACCAGCCCTTTACGGTCATGGTCGGCAAAGATCATAGCGTGCACACGGGCGAGACCCGCATCACCCTGAAACACGACGCCCTGCGTCTGTTCGACGTGGAAACGGGAAAAGTCCTTTGATCACACAGACTGTCGCGACTTTGCCCGCTGTCACATCTGACCAGCGGGCTGAAATCCTGGCTGCCCCGCGCACAACGACGGCACATCGTTCACTGATGGCATCCTTGCCGGCGATGAACGCGCTGCAAATGGGCGGCGAGGCCACAGCGGCTCAGCTGCCCACGCAAATCACCGTCGCCGCTTGGAATGTTGAACGCTGCCTGTTCCCCGAAGAGACTGCCGTGCATCTCGGCCCGATTACGCCAGATATCGTTCTGCTGTCTGAGGTCGATTGCGGCATGGCCCGCACCGCGCAACGCCACACCACCGAAGAGGTCGCCCGCGCCCTCGGAATGACCTACGCCTTTGGCGTCGAGTTTCACGAGCTTGATTTGGGCGGCCCGACCGAGCGCGCCTTTTGCACCGATGATTTCAACACAACCGGCTGGCATGGCAACGCCGTGCTGTCCTCGGTCCCGTTTGAGCGCACGGCGTTGATCCGGTTGGACGACCACGGCCACTGGTTCACCCCCGAAAGCGGCGCTGCCGATCCCGAGCAACCCCGGGTAGGAGGGCGCATGGCTATTGCCGCCGTGGTGCCAACCGAACGAGGGCCGATCTGCGTGGTCTCCACCCATCTGGAAAGTAATTCCGCCGCTGAACACCGGCAAGTTCAGTTCGAACTTCTGCTACGGGAGATTGACGCCTTCGCCCCCAACATGCCAGTTCTGATCGGCGGAGATCTGAACACCGGCAACCACCTCCCCCCCGATTTCGACTGGCGCCGCGAAACCTTGTTCGCACTGGCCGAAGATCAGGGCTATTCGTGGGCGTTTACAGCCGAGGGCGACACGACCCGCCCCAGTCTGATCACGCCGCACCCGGACCGAAAGATGAAACTGGATTGGCTGGCCGGCCGGGGTTTCACGCCCATAGACAAAGGCGTGCTGAGTTCGATCTCGGCCACTGGCACACCGCTTTCCGACCACGACTGCGTGTGGACGAAGGCCGATATCTCCGAGCGTTCAGACGCTTGATCCAAATCCGATCGTAGGCTGCGCACACCTACACGTTCCTAGGGCATTAGGCGCACTAAGCCTCCAACCCTTTGGTCGAGCGGTGGGTATTGGCGGATGCCCTCAAATGGTTCGCGAAAATTCAAGCTGCCCCACTGGGCAGGCACAATACAATTTGCAAAACCGGATTGACGCGGCGCGACGCTTGAGAGAAGCCAAAGACCATGACACCGCCCGCCCAACACCTCTCTGCCCTTCAAACGCGCTCCGACGGGTTCCTAATGGACGTGCGGGCCTTGGACATCGGGTCTGCAACACCGACTGCTGTGATCGCAAGGTTTGATCAATCTCGTTTTGAAGATGGCCTTTTCACGACGTTAGATGTCGACCGACCGGATCGTTTGCACAGGGCCGTCGAAAAGCGAAAGGCCGAGTACATCGCAGGCCGTGCCATAGCCATGGCCGCTTTGGCATCAAATGGGCATGCATCGACGCAGATCGCCACGGGTCCCAACCGTGAGCCGATCTGGCCCGCAGGCATCGCAGGTTCGATCACGCATTCCAAAGGGCGATGTGCGGCGATTGTAACCAATCAGCCCGGCACTTTGGTTGGCGTCGATATAGAGGATATCGCCGAAGGATCCTCACTGGATGCGATTTTCAAGGTCGCTTTGCAGCCAGAGGAAACCCGGCTGATCCGGGAAAGCGACGCGCAGGCGTTGATGGCAACGCTTGTATTCTCCGCCAAAGAGACATTCTACAAGGCCCTGTTCCCGGCGGTAAAACAGTTCTTTGGTTTTGCCCATGCCGAACTGCACTGCGCGCCCAGCGAAACCGTCCTGAGGCTGCGGTTGACCAAATCGTTGAATAATACGGTCACGGCAGGGACGGTCTTCGACATTGGCTACCGACAACTGGACCGCAGCGTTATTACCTGGCTCGTCACACCCGCGCCTGCAGACTGAGCCTCCGCAGCCTGGCCAAGCCTTTGTCCTTTTTGTTCCTTGTCGCCGGATTATACCTGCGACACACCCTCAGTGATTGGCCATGGCTCAAGCATATGCTGATCTCGACCGCGCAAAACCGACGGCCCTTACATCAAGCCGTAAACTCCAGCTTCAACCCCGGACGCGGCCATCTGGCCTTGTAGATTTTGCCCGTGCTGGAGGCTGTGATCCAGATATCCTGCATGTCCTCACCGCCGAAACACATATTGGTCGTGAAGAGATCCGGGATGGCGACATGTTCCGTTGATCCATCGGGGCTGAACACCGTGATCCCGCCATTGAAAATCGTCGCCACGCAGACCCGGCCATCGGCCTCAACCTTGAGACTGTCGAGCCATTGGTACCCCGGCAAGGTCTGAACCACCTGCCCCGGCATCCCCGGAATTGGGCCGGGTTCAACCTGACCCTTGCCGGTGATCTTCATCGCCCAAAGCCGCCCAAACACCGTGTCCGAGACGTAGACGGTGCCGCCATCCGGCGACAATCCGACCCCATTCGGCATCGGAATCGTGGCGGCCTTGATCAGGGTCTTGCCGTCGAACGTGGCATAGTACAGCCCACCATAACGCGTGGACTCTGCGTCCTCGATCCCCGTATCGGTGAACCAGAACCCGCCATCCTTGTCGAAGACCAGATCGTCGGGCGCGATGAGCCGTTTCCCCTCGTAGGAGTCAAACAGCATCGTGACCTCTCCGGTCTCAAGATCGACCCGATGCACCGACCCACCCTTGTAATGCGGGCGAATGGGTGCGGGAACGGTGATATCGTCGGGTCCGTAGGGCACGAAACTGTAGACACCGCCATTGTTGCAGACATAGGCAGCGCCATCCGGTCCAATTGCCACGCCATTCGGGCCGCCGGGGATTTCGGCCACCACACTGACGGTGCCATCGACGGTCAGGCGCACGAGGGTCTGCTCTTTGATATCCACGAACAGGACCGAGCCATCATTCATCGCAACCGGACCTTCTGGAAAGCCCAGCCCGCTGCACATCTCATGTAGTTCCAACGCCATAGCCTCAACTCCCTGATTGCGCCGGGGCCCCGGTGGGGTCGGCCATTGCGGGCCAAGCCCGTCCTTTTCGCGGCGAACTGTGCTGACAAATACAGGTTTTCGCAAGGCTTTTTCCAATTTGCTATGCGGGATAAGCCTCAACGGGTCGCAAAACGGCTGGCTTTTCCCAGCCCAGTTATCCTAAAACCTCCTACAACTAAAAAGCGATGAGGCGCATCGAATGGTATTCAAACTTGTGTCCTGCGATGGCGGGGGGATCAGGGGCTACCTGACCTGCTTGATCCTGCAAAGCTTGCAGGAGGAGACCGGCGTTCTGGACAAGGCGGACGGGTTCGCCGGCACCTCGACCGGTGGGCTGATCGCCGTGGCGCTGGCGGATGGCCGGACGCAGGGCAAGGATATGGGCCGGCTGATCGGCGACCTTGCCGCGCATTACCGCGAAGATGCCGACAAGATTTTTCGTGAAAACGAACACAGCTTTCTGGACAAGGCACTGGATGAGGTGCTGCGTAGGTTCAAACTCGGCGGAGGCCCGGGCATCACCGCCTCGCAATACAATGCCACCGGGCTTGAGGAGATCGGGCGAGGTCTGGTCGGAGACCGCAAAGTCAATTCTCTGTCCCCGGATCTGGTTCTGGCGGTCAACACCGTGTGCCTGCATCGCAGCGACAAGGTGGGCTGGTCCCCGTTTACCATCACCAACCAGACGCTTGGATACGAAAAATGGCTGGATATGAGCGATGTCGGCCTGTTGGATGTCGCCATGGCAAGCTCGGCCGCGCCATCCTATTTCCCGCCGCATCAGATCATCTCGGACGGGGTGGACTATGGCTATTTCGCGGATGGCGGGGCCTTTGCCAACAATCCAGTGATGAACGGCATTAACGTGGCCATCGCGGCTGGTCGCGCTGAAGGGCTGGCGCATATCGAGGCTCTGTCGATCGGCACTGGCCAACAGCCGACCGACATCTCGGAGGAGATGATCAAGAACCCCGACGACTGGGGCCTGTTGAAGTGGTTCGGGATCACGTCGGGCGCGCCTCGGGGGGCTTTGATCGAACTGCTGCTGACCACATCTGCCGAAAACCAGTATTGGATGGCCCATCTTGTGTTGAAAGAGCGGATGGTGCGTCTGAACCCTCCGCTACCCAAGGTCGTGGGGCTGGCAACACACCGACCTGAATCCTACGATCTGATGGAGAAAGCATTCTACACCTGCCGGCAAAGTGAATACTGGACCCATGCCAAAGATATGCTGAACAAATGGTAACCGACCTCAGTTTTGCTTGATCAAACAGTGGCTTCGCCGCGTTTTATGTATTCTTCCTGTTGCCTTTGCCCGGCCAGTGCTTATGGTTAACGCCACGTTTTGGGGGTAACTTCAGTTAACAGGTGGTCAAGTCATGAGCGATCCCGGCCTTGCCGAGAAGCTGGTAGAAGTTCTGCATCGTCCTGATGGTGATCTGGCCCTGCGCCCCGTTCACACAATCGGGATCAGTGCGACCGGCTATTTCAAGCCCACGCCCATCGCCCGGAATTTCTGCACCGCGGATCACTTCACCAATGAAAAGACGGATGTGATTGTTCGGTTCTCGAACGGGTCGGGCTGCGCTGTGGTGCATGACGGCTGGTCCGATGTCCGGGGGCTGGCGGTTCGGTTTCACCTGTCTGATGGCTCCGATACCGACCTGATCGCAATGAACCTGCCCGAGTTCTTCACCCCAACGCCCGAGACGTTTCTGGATTTCGCGGAGGCCGCCAAGCCCAAGCTCTACAACGGTCAGACCCCCTGGCAGAAAATCTGGAGCTACCTTCAGCTGATGCTGCCTGAACGCGACCCCTATCCTGGCGAGACGATAAGCCCGGACGAAGGTGCCATCGGGTTTGCCGACCGGAACGCTTATTCTCAACTTGGTGTATTGCAGGCCGCCCAGATCGGCGCGCCGACAAGCTATGCGCGCGCGGCCTATCACGCCTGCCATACCTTCATCGTGACCGGAGCGGAGGGCGTCCGCCGCTGGGTGCGGTTTTCGTGGCAACCCATCGCAGGCGTGCTGAACACCGACCCGGATGAAACACCGGTGGATGACTATCTTCAGGCTGAACTTAGGGAGCGTCTTGCTAAAGAACCTGCGCGGTTCTCTCTGATGATGACAATCGGTGAGGTCGGTGACGATTTCAACAACTCCGCGCGCCCCTGGCCGCCCCATCGCAAACGGATCATGATGGGCGTTCTCACGCTAAACGCTGTGCCTGAGGACCAGATAGAACAGGCCGAGAAGCTCAGCTTCAATCCCGGTTTGCTGACCCCCGGGATCGAGGCCTCGGATGATCCTGTACTGAAAATGCGCATCGACTCGTACAAAATCTCAAGCGCTTGGCGCGGCGGGTCCCCTTGCCCGTTCTCGAAGGGGTAAGGTCATGACTCGTCAGAACAGCTGGTTCAACCGCTACGTCAACACCCTGCCGGATCGGGGATGGTTCAAGTTCCTGTCGCGCTACATCGTTGTGCCCTATTGGCACTGGCGCGACCCCAAGCCGAAACTGCCCGGTGGCCCGCGCCCCTCACCGCAACCCAGCGAGAACGTGCAGCGCATGATGAATCTGATCATGCCGCTGAAAGATCCCTCGCCCGCCGGACGGGCCCATGCTGCTCTGGCGATCGCGCAAAATGTCGAAGAGATATTTGCGGGGCTCGACAATGTCGGAACGGTGCATTTCGCCCGGTTTCTGCTGATCGACGACAAGATCTGCATGATTTCGGTCTATGACGGCGATTTCAGCAACTACATTCGGGATTTCATCACCACCATCGGCAGTGTGTTCAATGACGTCATCTCGCTTGTGGACGGGGCGGAGCACCTGATCCCAACCGAACACAACGTCGAAGAGTTCATCGACTGGGTCCATGAGCACGACCTGTTTCAGGCCCCCGATTTCCCAACCGACCTGTTCGGCCTGCAGGATGAGGCCAAAGGGCTGCCTCCGAACCAGCCGCCGCATCGGTTGGAAACCCTCCCGCGTGCGTTTGTTCTGCAACTCTACGCGAACCCTAACCTGTCGCTGGGGGGCGGTTATCGCGCCTATCCGGGCGTTTCCGCCGCGCAAGTGCGCCAAAAATTTGGACAAGGCTGGTGACTGCAAAACTCGATCTCGCCGACATTCAGGGCAACATACTGCGCGGTTATCGCCGCGATCTGGTGCGCCATCTGTTTCTTGAAGTCACCGACCGCGCCGCGGCACGCCAGTTTCTGGCAACCGCTGTTGATGGCGGCAGTGACACCGTCCCCGAAATCACCCGAGGGGTGTTGTGGGAGGTCAAACCTCCCTTCTGTTTCAACATCGGCCTCACCTATGCCGGGCTGCGTGCCTTTGGCACCGCGCCCAAGGATCTGAAAACCTTCCCCAGCGAATTCGTGCAGGGCATGACGAAACGCGCGATGAAACTGGGCGATTTCGGTACCAGCGCGCCGGATCACTGGCCTGCTCCGTTTGATCAGCCTGACCGGGTTCACATCATGGCGTCGGTCTATTCCGACGTTCAGGATCACCTCGACTTGGTCGAGAAACAGGTTGGCGCGGCCTTCACCATTCTGGGCAAACGCGACGGTCGCAATCTGGCCGATAGCAAGGTGTTTTTCGGCTATGTCGACGGTATTTCCCAGCCCCGGTTCGAACAGGTCTTTGATCCCGAACAGGCTGGCGTCGACGAACCTATCGACCCGCTGGGCACAGCACTTCTGGGTTATCCCACGCGACAAGAGGGCGTGGTGTTCCGCGTCCCCTCGCCCAATGCGCTTGGCTTCAACGGGTCGTTCAATGCGTTCCGTGTTCTGGCGCAGGATGCGGCCGGTTTCGAGGCCTATCTGAACAAAGCCGCCGATGACCTGATGGATCACCCAGATCGCGACAAACTGGTCGATCCGAAAAATCTGGATCGCATCGGCGAAGGCCTGGACATCCACGGCGCGCTGCGCGAGGTCGTCGCGGCCCAGATGTGCGGGCGCTGGCGCAACGGCGTTCCTTATGAGTTGTCACCGGATGCGCAATGGCCCGAGCATGAGGTCTCGCTGACCAATTTCAACTATAACGCCAATTCCCGCTGTCCCGCCGGCTCGCATTTACGACGAGGCAACCCGCGTGGCGGTCGGATTGTGCAACGCATCGCCAACTACACGCGACGTTTGGTACGTCGCGGCATGTCCTATGGACCGGATTTCGACCCCCAAAACCCCGACACGGCCGAGCGCGGCCTGCTGGGCAGCTTCATTGGCGCCAATATCGGCGCGCAGTTCGAAGCGGTAATGTGCGACTGGATCAACCTTGGCCTGCACGACCCAACGATCACGGGTGCCAATGACCCTCTGCTGGGGGCGAACACGCCGGAAACCAGCTGGTTCGACCTCAGCCTGCCCGATGGCGGCACGATCCGCCTGCACGGCTTTCCCCGCCTGATCCATACGCGCGGTGGCGCGTACACGTTCCTGCCCAGCCTGACGGCGATCAAGTACCTGTCCGGATTGACGAACTAGGCTAGGGCGAGCCGGAACCAGATAAAGCCGAACATCTCGACCAACACCGCTATTGAGGCAGAGTCACAACCCTGCCTCCTGCGGCATCGGCATCGGCGATGTCATGGGTCACCAACAAAACTGGCAGCCGCGCCGCGCCGGCTCGGGCAAAGACGAGGCCCCGCATTTTGTCCCGGAGACCGACATCGAGGCGCGAGAAAGGCTCATCCAAAAGCAACGCATCGGGCTCCGCCAGAAGCATCCGCATCAGGGCCACACGGGCGCGCTGACCTCCGGACAGGGTCTCGGGATCGCGGGTTTCAAACCCGTCCAGCCCGATCTCGGACAGGGCGGCCTGAATGCGCGCGGCCCGGTCCGGGGTGCGGGGCGGCAGGCCAAAGCCGACATTCTGCCCCACCGACAGATGTGGAAACAACAGATGATCCTGAAACAGGATCCCAACGCGCCGCTTCTGAGGAGGTAGGGCATTCAGAACCCGCCCGTTCAACGTGATGCGCCCCGCCATGTGAAAGGCGGGCGACAAAGTTCCGGTGATTGCCGCAAGTATGGTTGATTTCCCAACCCCGGATGGCCCCATCAGGCTCAGAACCTCTCCCGGCGCAATGTCAGCTGATAGCTGCACCAGCCCTCTGCCATCGGCATGAGAGATCGAAAGCTGATCCAAAGAGAGGCCGTTTTCAATCATGACGCAGTCCGCTTTTGTTGCGATAGACAATTCTGGGGATCATCAAGGCCAGCAGGAACGGCAGCCATGCCGTGAAGGCCAGCGCGATGGTCCAGACCCCTATCGCACGGCGATCACCGCCTGAAAACAGGGCTAGAGCCTCGGTCGTCAACGTGTTCAATCGCCCGCCAGAGGCCAGAAGAGTGGCCAGATATTGGCCGACTGACACCGCCATCCCCACCGCAAGCGCGGTCAAGATCGGAGCCAGCAACATTGGCAGTCGGATGCGCCAGAGCACTCCAACCGGTCCCAGCCCCATGGCGGCGCCAATCGTGGCATAGCGGCGATCGAGCGCGCGGTAAGGGCCGGCCAATGCCAGAAACACATAGGGCAGAACGAAGACCAAGTGGGTCAGGACCACGGGAAGGATGCCCTGCGCCGCTCCGATCTGGATCATCAGGATCTGCAGACCCGGCAGGAAAGCGATCTGAGGCAGGATGAGTGGCAGGTACAAAATAACTATCCCGGTCCTGTTCATTGCACGCCCGGCGCGGAGCTCCGCGTTCAGGCAGCCGATCACCAGGACCAGAGCGACCAGTGCGGTGGCAAACGCCAGCGCCAAGGTGACCAAGGTGACCTCAACCGCGTCCGGGCCATTGCGCGCCCAGGACATCAGGCTGAAGCTGCTCGGTAGCGCGTCGGGAAACCTCCAACGTCCGGCGAAGGACCAGATGAACTGGCCGATCAGCCCGCCGAACACCGCGATCCCCGCCGTGAGTGATACCACGAGGCCAAGGGTTCTAAGGGCGGTGTCGCGCAAGCCCATGCCGCGCGTTCCGCTTTCCACACCACGGTTGATCAGCGCGGCCACGGCCCTTTCACCACCTCGCCAGACCATGATGGCCGCCGCCACCAGCCCCAACTGAACCAAGGCAGCCGCAGCAGCGGGCGCCCGCATGGCCAAATCGGGGTCCGTCATCCAGCGCAGGATGAACATGGACAGAGTCGGCGGGCGCGACGGGCCCAAAACCATCGCGACATCCACATTCGACATCGCATAGGCCAAGACCGCATAGATCGGCAATCGAATCTGCGCATAAAGCGCGGGCATCACGGCCAGAAACCACCCTCGGACCCTGCCGTAACCCAGCACCTGCGTCACACGCATCCGTTCGGCCGATTTGATCTGAGGCAGCGCGGCCAGCGACATCAGCAACAGGAACGGCAGCTCTTTAATCATCAGCCCCGCAATCAAAGACCACCCGCCGGGGTCTTGCAGGATCAATACGTCCGGAGGGCGGGCCCATCCGGTCAGACCGGGCGAGATCATACGCGCAATCCACCCCGATGGCGCAATCAGGAACGCCAGCCCCAGCGCGGCCGCTGCATGGGGTACGGACAAAAGGGGCGACAGCAGTGCCTCAAGCCGTGAAAACGCGCGTGTGCCCTGCCAACCTGCGATCAGCAGAAAACACCCGATCAGCGCCCCAAGCGTTGAAAGGAAACCGGTTTTGAACGACAGCCAGAGGGCCTGACCCAAGCCGGGCTCGGCCCAGAGGCGCACCCACGGATCAAGTGAAAATCCGTTTTGCCCGTCCGGGCGCATGCCTCCGAAGGCCGGGAGGATCGTTCCCAAAAGCCCGGCAGCGATGGGACCCAGCAGCAACGCTATGGTCAGCGTCGGTGCCAGCCCCCATCGTTTGCCGGGGCTGAGGTCAGTTGCCAACGCCGTAACGCTCGGCCCAATCCGCTTCGATCCGGGTCATCCAGCTGGGATGCGGCTCCGGCAAGGCTTGGCCAAGTTCGGCGGGCGAAAGGGTTGCTACGCCCAGCTCCAACGCGTCAAACCCGGCGCGGTCCTCCGCCGAAAGGGCGGCCATGTCCAGCACGGTGCTAAAACCCAACACATTTGGGTCCTGCGCGCGCAGTTGCGCCTCAGGGCTCATCAGGAAATCTGCGACGACCATGGCACCTGCCTTGGCTGAGGCATTGTAGGGGATCGCCACAAAGCTGGCATTGCCCAGTGTTCCATCATCCAGAACGAAAGTCCGCGCGCTTTCCGGCAGCTGCCTGTTGGCAATGGCCGTTGTCGCCTCACCCGGAGAGAAACTGATCGCCATGTCGACCTCTCCATCATTGATCAGCTGCAGTTGGCTTGGCCCGGTTTGCGGATAGGCGCGACCAGCGCGCCAGAGGTCGGGCGTAACATCCTGCAGCCAGTCCCACAGCGGCGCCGTCACCTGCGCATAGTCTTCACCAGCAGGCTGTTGCAGAATGGTCGGGTCCTCGACCAATTCGATCAGCATCTGTTTCAGGAACGTCGTTCCCAGAAAATCAGGGGGCTGAGGAAACGTGAACCGACCCGGGTTCGCAGCCGCCCATTCGCGAATTGCCTCGGCGGATTTGGGAGGCTCAGGCAGTACCTCGCTATCATAGATGAACACGACCTGCGCCATGGCCCAAGGGCTTTCGAACCCTTCGGTCGGGACGGTGAAATCGGTAGTGACAGTCTTGCCGTCCACGTCTACGAACCGCCAGTTGGGCAGAGCCTCAGCAAAGGGGCCGAACAAAAGATCGGCCTCTTTCATGGCACTGAAATTGGCTCCGTTGATCCAGATCAGATCAATCGCACCGTCCGTGTCCTGACCGGCGGACTTCTCGGCAATCACCCGGCTTACAGCGTCGGCCGTATCGGTGAGTTTCACATGCTCGAGCTTGACGCCATGTTCCTCTTCGACGCGGGTTCCGACCCATTCGATGAAGTCATTGATCGTGGTCGAACCACCCCATGCGTTCCAATAGACGGTCTGGCCATTGGCCTCATCCAGAACGTCCTGCCAGTTTACGGGATCAGGTTCAGCCCATGCTGTTCCGGCCAGCGCCGCGCAGAGGGCAGCAAATAGATGTTTCATGGGTTTTCCTTGCGTTTATTCCGAGTGAGTGAAGACCTGCCGCGCCAACAGGATGCGCGAAATGGCGGTGACAAAGCAAACCGCGCCAAACGCCCATGCCATCGGGCCGAACCAGTTGGGCAGCAGGCAAATTGCGATGAAGAAGGCAATGGTTTCAGTGCCTTCCAGAAGACCACCAGTGAAGTAGAGCGACTTTGCACCGTGTTTCTGCGTCTCAAACCCGCGTTTTTCGGCCAGGATCGCATAGCCCAGAAAGGTCGCGCCGTTAAAGTAGAAGCTGACCAGCAGCCATGCCCCGGCCATGGCATTTGCCGACGGGTCCGCCCAGACAAACGCCATGGGAATCGCGCCGTAGAACAGAAAGTCACAGGTGATATCCAGGTAGCCGCCAAAGTCGGTCTTTCGCCCAGCGCGCGCGATTGCCCCATCCAGACCATCCGCCAGACGCGACAAAAGGATGAACAGGACGGCCAGAACCTGCAAACCCAGAATAATCGCCCCAGCTGCAAACAGGCCGAACCCCAGACCCACCAGAGTCACAAGATCAGCCGAGACACCACGCGCCGCCAACCCCCGCCCAATCGCGTTCAGCGGTGGATCAATCAGAGGGCGGATGCGTGCATCAAGCATGATTGGCCTCCGGGCTGTTTACGGTTGGCACGGAGACGCAGTTTTTACATACCGTGGCATTGGGTAGAATTGAAAAGAGTGGCCGTTTTCCAACCTTTTTAGCCTCATTGAATGTTTGCACGGCGCCTACAGGACCGTTCCATTGTCTTGCGGTACGACTAAAGAACGATAGGGCAAAAGAAAAAAGGAATACTACGTCTTCACGGTGTTGTGTCATCTACAACACGAGGCATCCGTGCTTGTTCAGGCGTAGGGCGCGTGCTCATTGATTTGATAGATTGCAAACAATAGTTTCAAGCCATAGTAGAAATTTTGTTTGAAAGACGTGCCAAGGAAACATGCCCCGCCTTAACGCCAACAAGGACCTGAACCTTAAAGGCTTGGAGTTGTTTCAGATCTGCGCCCAGAAAGGATCGCTTCAGGCCGCAGCCGAGGAAACCGGCCTGACCATCAGCACCGTCTCGCATCACTTGCGCAATCTCGAAGACCACCTTGGGGTGGAGCTGTTCAATCACGCGCGAAGGCCGATGGTACTGACGCCAAAAGGGCAGGTCTTTCTGCGCAATATCAGTGACGCGCTCTATGCCATCCGCAAGGCCAAGGCCGAAGCATCTGCCGGAAATATAGCCGAGGCGAGTTACCTCAGGATCGGCACGATCGAAGATTTCGACAGCGATATTATCCCAGAGCTCGCCGTCTTTCTTTCGGGCCATATGCCGAGCTGCGATTTCATGTACCACACCGATTCCAGCCACGCGATCGTCGAGATGCTGCGCAACCGGCATCTTGATCTTGGGATCACGACCACCCCAGAGGAACGGCTGCGAGACCTGCAGGATCGCCCGTTGTTACGAGACCCGTTTGTGGTGGTACTCCCTCGGTTTAGCGAGAAATCCCTTTCCGACATTGTCGAAGGGCGCACCAAACTGCCGTTCTTGCGGTTTTCCGGCAATCTGATCATCGCACGGCAGATCGAGTCCCAAATGCGACGGCTGGGGCTTTCACCGCAGTCCAATTTCGAATGCAGCAACAACCAGACTTTGATGGCTATGGTCGCCGCAGGTGCGGGATGGACCATCACCACCCCTTTGCTGTTCTCGCGTGCCAAAAGGTTTCACCCAAATCTTAGCATGCACAAATTTCCGGGCAAAAGCTTTGCCCGCACGCTTGCGATTGTCTCTACACCTGATTGTTCGCGGTCTGTGTTGGACCTGATAGATGGCAAGCTGCGCGCGCTCATCCGAGATCACGCTTTGACTGCGCAATATGAGAAAACTCCGTGGCTGGCGGATAGCTTCAAACTGGTGGAATGATCAGATCAGAATATTGAACCGAGACCGGATAGCCTCCTCCTGTTCGGGCGTCAGGTAAGAAGGCTCGTGGTCGCGAAGAATCTCACCCGCGCGAGCCCTTGCCCTGCCCCAAGCATCTTGCGCGCCATTTTCGGCCCATGTACGCGGCTCTGCTCGGTCAGCAAGAGTGGGGTAGAAGTAATCCCGTTCCATCGCGGCATGAGTGTGCTGACCACCCAAGAAGTGCCCATCCCCCAGAACGGCATCACAAATCGCATCGAACCCGAGGTTCTCACCCGTCACCTCGACCCCGCGCAAGGCGCGATAGGTATTCGAATGCATCTCATCATCTAGCACGAACGCCTCGAAACTGGCCCCCAACAACGATGCGGTCATGCCGGAGCTTTCGTAGATCAAGTTCCCACCCGCCAAGGCCGCTGCCATGGAGGTTATGCCTTTCTCCATCCCATATTGTGCGTCTATGGCCTTGGCGTCGGTCATTGAACAGGCCACGCCCGAGGGCAAACCAAGCCAATTGGACAGCTGCGCGGACGCGGCATTCAACACCGCTGTCTCTCCGCTACCACCGGAAAATGCCCCGGTGCGCAGGTCGATAACCAAAGGCCAGTTCGAAAACACCATTGGAAAACCGGGCTGGATTGAGTGGACCATCAACAGGGCCGCCAAGGTTTCCGCCAGAGATTGCGCCAGAAACCCCGCCAAGGTCGCAGGCGCCGTTGCTCCGGCCTGGGCCGCCGTTATGCACGAGATCGGAATATTGTGTTTGATGCATGCGTAAGTGACATCCACCGCATCTTCGCCATAGCGCATGGGCGATATCATCGGGCTGATATGCGCCTTCATGAACGGGCGTTTGGCAAATTCTCCGGGCCCTCCTGCGGCGATGTCCAGCATCTCGACGATCGGAGCGACATATTCGGCCAGCGTGAACGACGTCGCCGTCGGTTTGGTGGTGTTCTTGAGCAGCGCGAAAACGGTGTTCACGTCCAGATCGAAATTATCCGGCACATCGGTCGCCACGCAACAACGTGTGAACCAGCTGATATTGGCCAGCGTGTCCTGTAGCCGCGTAAAGTCATGCAGGTCCTTTAGGGTCGACGGCCGATAGAGCGCGCTTTCCATATCAAGCGTCTGCACCGCGGCCCCACCGGTTCCGAAATACACTTTGTTGCCACCAACTTCGATCGACCTCTTGGGATCGCGGCCATGCAAGGTGAAGGTCTTTGCGGCTTGATCAATCGCTTCTTCGACAAGCTCGGGCGGGAAAAGAACGCGTCCTCTACCGTTGTCCACGGCACCCACGGCCAACAGATCGTTGCGCAGTCTCTCCGGCACCTCACCGATACCCAGTTTCTCAAGCAAATCGAGGGCAGTGTCATAGATGCGGCGCAGGTCGGCTTCGCTAAGCGGCCTATACATCCCACCGATCTGACCCGGCGGGCATGGATCAAACGCGGGCTTGGCTGCTCGTTGTGCCAGACGCCCTTCGCGTCCACCTCGCTTGCTACGCTGTCCAGCCATTCCCAGTCCTTTGAAACGAGGGTTTTGTGACATCAAGCAAGAGGAATTGTTGCCCGTGGCGCAAGATCATCTCTTTTACTTCGAAAAAATAGATTTCTAATTATGATAACGTCTCAATATATCACTCTACAATTGCACATGGTGACAAACGGACTTCGTATGCAGGGCAAGCGAACTCCGGAGGCTTACCCGTCATGAAATCCCGTACCAAAGTTGTTGTCATCGGCGGCGGCATTGCCGGATGCTCAACACTCTACCACCTGACGCAGGAAGGATGGAGCGACGTTGTTCTGGTCGAGCGGAACGAGCTGACCAGCGGTACCACGTGGCACTCGGCGGCGCAGGTGACGAATTTCGGCATGAACCAGACCATGGTCGGGCTGAAGACGCATTCGATCAACCTGTACAAAGAACTCTCCGAAAACCCCGAATATCCGATCAACTACCACCACGCAGATGGCGGCATCCGGCTGGCCAATACCGAAGCGCAGATGCAGGGCTACCGCCACTTTACCTCGATGGCGCGCGGGATGGGGGTGCATTTTGAGGTGATCGACGCCGAGGAATGCGCCCGCCGCCACCCTCTGATTTCGACTTCCAACCTATTGGGCGGATTGTGGGACCCTCTGGACGGTGACATCGACCCGGCCCAGCTGTGTCAGGCGCTGGCCTATCACGCTCGCAAAGCTGGCGCCGAGGTCTATCGCAATACGCCGGTCACCGCGCTGACCCAACACAAGGATGACACTTGGACCGTGCATACCGAACAGGGCGACATCGATTGTGATATCGTCGTCAATGCCTGTGGCTACCGCGTGAACGAAGTGGGCGCGATGATGGGGGTTCACCATCCCGTCGCCTCGATGGAGCATCAGTATTTCCTGACCGAAGATATTCCCGGCATTGCCGAAGCCGGTCACCGGATGCCTTTGCTGCGCTGCCCAATCAGCGATTATTACTGCCGTCAGGAAAAGGGCGGACTGCTGGTCGGGTTCTACGAGCAGGATTGCAAAACCTGGGGCATGGACGGGATTGATCCGAACTTTGTAAATGCCCTCTGCCCCGACGATCTGGAACGTGTCATGGACGTTCTTGCCGGAGCGTTTGAGCGTATGCCTGCTCTGGAAGAGACCGGCATTCGGTCCATCGTGAACGGACCAATCACGTATACCATCGACGGTGCCCCGCTGGTGGGTCCGATCCCCGGCAAACGAAATGCCTTCTGCATCATCGGCCTGCGCGCGGGGTTGGGCGAAGGTGGCGGCCATGGCTGGCTGCTGGCGCAGCAAATCGTGCATGGGGAGGCATGTTATGACACATGGTGCCTCGATCCGCGCCGGTTCACTGGTCATACGAATGTGGAACTGACCTCTCTGAAGGCTATCGAAGACTACCAGAACGAATTCCGGTTCCACTTCCCGCATGAACATCGGCCCGCCGGACGACCGGCCAAGACAACCCCGCTGACGCCCGTACTGGCGGCAGAGGGGGCCGAGTTTACCGTCGTGAACGGGTGGGAGAGGATGGACTACATCAAGCCATCACCCGATTTTCACCCGACGCTCACCTTCAACTTCGATGAGGCGTTCGACATCGTCGCCGCAGACGTGAAAAACGTGCAGGAGAATGTTGGCCTGTGCGAAGTCAACGGCTTCAACCGGTTCGAGATCACCGGCACAAATCGCCTCAGCTTCCTCGATCGTATGTTCTGCGGCACGGTCACCAAGCGCGACGGCCGCGTTGGTCTGGGTTATCTGCTGAACCACCACGGCATGGTCAAAGCCGAAGCCACTGTGGCAAACTTACCGGCCTCGGATCGGGGGCCAGAGCGTGTGTGGTACGGCTCGGCTGCGGCGAGCGAATATCACGACATGGACTGGCTGACCCAGCACATTCATGAGGATGAGGATGTTCAGATCCGATCCCTGACCAATGATCAGACCATTCTGGTCCTGGCTGGCCCCAAAGCGCGCGATGTTCTGTCGGCCTGTGCCCGGGGCGACTGGTCGAAAGAGGCCTTTCCCTGGCTGTCCGTGCGCGAATGTTTCGTCGGGTTCGCCCCGGCCATGGTCATGGGTGTCAGCTTCTCGGGCGAGTTGGCCTATGAAATTCACGTACCCAACGCCTCACTCTACGCGGCTTTTCTGGCCTTGCGCGCGGCGGGCGAGGCCCATGACATGAAGCTGTTTGGCGCGCGCGCGGTGGAATCCATGCGGATGGAGAAGGGATTTCTGCATTGGAAATCCGACATCCTCACGGAATTCGACCCATATGAGACCGGCTTGGATCGGTTCGTAAACCTGAACAAAGGTGAGTTCATCGGCAAGGCCGCCCTGTTGGAACGCCACGCCAGCGGCAAGCGCAAGCAGCTCGTGACGCTGCAGATCGACGCCACCCACGCACCCGCTCACGGCGGGGCTTCGTTGATGCAGGGCGACACTGTGGTGGGCACCGTCACCTCGGGCGACTGGGGTCATCGGGTCGGGCAGAACCTGGCCTACGCGTTTATTGATCCCGCGCTGGCGGGCGAAGGCACTAGTGTGCGGATCGACATGTATGGGGATTTGGTCGACGCGCAGGTCATCCCTGCCTCACCCTATGATCCTGAACACGTACGGATGCGCGCCTAGGCCGTTTCCACCCCAGCCAACAATTCACGAGCGAGGCGCATCTCAACCGTTTGGTCCCCGCCCGAGATCGCTTCAGCCGCCGCCTGAAGCGCTGAGTTTGCAATCGCCGAGCAGTGAAACCGCTCGCAGGTTCGGGCGAAATCTATGGCCGTATGGAGGGCAAACATCCGCGCCTTCTGGTCCTTTGCGCGGGACAAAGCATGTCGGAATTCCGCCTCGGCTGGACTGGTTGAGGATTTCGCCAGCGCATAAACCCGGTCGGTTTCTGCCTGTGCCCACCCCTCGTTGGTCAATCGCTGATGTTCACACGCTTCCGCCAAAGCGGTCAGAGCACCTTCATGGTCGCCCATGGCAAGCGTGACTTCCGCAATCAGCGTCATGAAAAACGGTTTGTGATTTCCCGCTCCACTGGCCCACCATGCATCCGTCGCCCTTTTGAGGTCCTTGATGGTTTCCGCGCCAGGGGATGCGTAGGCCTTGACCCAGCTTCTCCAGACATTGGCTGTCAGGGTCATGAAGGTGAACGCGTGCTTGTTCGACAGCTCTTCCAGTTGCTCCATCTCCCGGGTCACAGCGACCGGGTCGCGGCGCAGAAGATGCAGCATGCACAGGTAAGTCAGAGCCTGCGCCACGCTATGGGCATGTTCAAGGTCGCGGGCAGCCCTAACGGCCTGAGTCTGGATTTCCAGCGCCTTGTCCGGCTCACCACGCATCCAGGTGGCGAGGCTCAGGAAGCAAGAGGTTATGGCCGCGTGGTCGGAGCCATAGACATAGGCCAGATGCGCATCGCGTTCGGGGCGGTACAGCGCCAGCGCCTGTTCGAGATGCGCGTGGGCCGGGTCCAGCTCTCCGATATGAAACAGCACCGCGCCCATCGCCCGATGGGCCACCATCTGATGTTGCGTTTCGCCTGATGTTTCCGCCAAGTCCAGAAGTTGCCGCGCCACGACCCGCGCCAAATCATACTCACCCCGAACCAAGTGAAAGGAATAGAGGCCATTGAGGACCGGGAACAGGTTCTCTGTCTCATCCATGCGTTCGCACAAGTCCCGTATCCGGGCATAGGTCGAACCGGTCTCATCCGCGGCGATACCTGCCGTCGAGCGCAGAACCCCTGCGCGCAGGGTCTGTATCTCGATCTCTCGCTTGTCACGCTCAGGACTGGTCGTCTGATCGCCTAGCAGATCAAGCGCCAGGGACAGCTGCGTATTCGCTTCGGTATTGGCCGAGCGTTTGACGGCGCGCTGACCGGCCAGATAGCGACAGTCGATCGCCTCATCCACCATACCTGCAAAGGTGTAGTGATGGGCCAGAACTTCCGGGCCTGCATCCTCGACCGCTGAAGTTTTCTGGTCCAGCGTCTTGGCGACCCGCGCATGCAGAACCCGGCGTTCGGTTTTCAGAAGACTGTTATAGGCGGTGTCGCGGATCAGAGCGTGGCGATAGCTGAAGATCTGCAACGCATCATCGCCCGAGGTCGTGACGATGCCAGCCTCAACCAACAGATCCAGGCCGGACCGCAGCACAGTATCGCTGAAACGTGACACTTTCGAGATCAGCGGGTACGAGAATTGAGGCCCGATCACAGCCCCGATCTGCGCCACTTCCTTGGCCGAGCTCAAGCGGTCCAAACGTGCCATCAACGCATCGTGCAATGCACTGGGAACTGAGCTTGCAGCAGAGGCCCCTCCGCTGGCGCGGGCGATTGGAGCATCGGGCATATCGCCGGACTCCAACAGATCCTTCGTCACCTCTTCCACGTAGAGCGGTACGCCATCGGATCGGGCTGCCACCAGTTCATACATGGCATCGGGGATGTCCTGCCCTTGCGCGACCTCATTTGCGATGCGCTTAACATCCTGAAAATCGAGCTGCCTGAGCACCACTTTGGTCAGATTGGACTGCAACGCCCAACCCGGGTCAAACTCCGGTCGGAACGTCATCACCACCATCACCGGAAGATCCCGGAGACGGTCCACAAGCCGATCCATCAGCGCTTTTGACGTCGGATCGAGCCAATGCGCGTCCTCAAACAGCAGCAAAACCGGCTTTTCCGACGCACGGTTCAACAAGTGGTCCAACAACATCTCCTGTGTCTGATCCATGATCTGCTGCGGCGTCAGGGTCAGTGACCCCAACCGATCCTCGAACGGGACCGACAATAGCGACGCGGCCAATCGCAGGACCTGATCTGAGGGGTTTTTCAAAACCGACGATATTTTCTCCAGCTTTGCCTCATCCGTGTCCTCGGATCGCAGGTCGGCTACATGGTGAAGCCGCCGGATGATCGGATAAAACGAGCTGGCAAAATGGTACGGAGAACATTGCAGTCGGATTTGTTCATGCGCGCCTTGGGGGGCTTTCAGCCGCAACTCTTCAATCAGGCGCGATTTCCCGATCCCCGGCTCTCCGGACACCAGAACGATCTGACCTTCGCCCTCACTAGCCAGCTTCCACTTGTCGCTGAGCGTCTCGTATTCCGTCATGCGACCGATTAGAGGGCCGAGCGAGGCACCTTCAATGCGTCTGAAACGACTGTCCGTGTCGCGCGCGCCGATCACTTGCCACGCCTCAACTTCTTTCGTGAACCCCTTCAGCTTGAAAGACCCTTGCAGCACATAGTCGAAGGCCCCACCCGCCAACTGGTGCGTCCGAGGTGACACAATCATGGTGCCAGGTTCCGCCATCGCCTGAAGACGAGCGGCCAGATTGGGTGTCTCACCCATCGCGGTGCCGTCTTCGAACATCTTCTCGCCGCGCAAGTCCCCAACCACGACCAGACCGGTGGCAATCCCGATCCGCACCTGGAGTTTCGCGTGAGTGCGGATCTCGGGTACTTCACGGATGATGCGCAAGCCGGCGCGAATGGCACGCTCGGGGTCTTCTTCATGGGCCAGCGGGAACCCGAAGAACACCATGATCCCGTCGCCGTAATAGCTTGCAATCTGACCATCGAAATCCGCGACCGAAGCAGCGCAGGTCTCTTTGAACAGCCGCAGAACCTCGGCCAGATCTTCGGGATCGACCCGCTGTGAAATCTCGGTAGAGCCGACCAGATCAATGAACATGACCGTCAGCTGACGGCGTTCGGCCACGATCGACGCGCCCAGCGCCGTGTTTTGCGGCCGGACGTTGCCGTCAGTGGTTGCGCGCACCGCCTTCATGAACCGCCGCCGAGGCCCCAGCGGCAGGCCAATGGTCACGAGGTCTTCGTCGGTCAGCTCTGTCAGGTCGCCCAGCTCAATCTCATTGTCGGCGAAGGCGCTGGCGTATTTGGCCAGTCCGTGCTTGTTCAGCCAACGTTCGATTTCGGCCATACCATCCCTTCCACGGCTGCGGGCGTTCCCTCATTGCAGGTGAGAGTTGTCCATCGCTCGACCCTACGAAAACAAGGGGCCAGGGATTGGTCAAGGGTCTAGGCACCTGAAGGCATAGCCGTCACGCCCCGGCGTTGCAGATCAAGTCATCGCTGGCCAGATGGTCGATCAAAGCGCGGACCCGCGTGGTCAGGCGTCGGTTCTGCGGGAAAAGTGCGGCCACAACGTAAGGTGTGACACGGTGTTCGGCGAACAGCTCGACCAATTCCCCCGACCCGAGCGCTTCCGCCACCGTGTAGGCCGGGCATCTGGCAACGGCCACTCCTGCAGCGGCTAGCCGCGCAGAAGCCGCAGGCGCATTGGCCTGAAGGCGACCATTGACGTGCACCGCCACCTCACTGCCATCGACATCAAACCGCCAGACCGCAGGGTCGCTCATGTTGCCGTCCAGAATGCACTCATGGGTGGCAAGGGCACTTGGATGCGCGGGCACACCTGCACGTTCGAGATAGGCCGGAGACGCGCACACAATCAGCGGCATCGGCCCCAACCGGCGCATCTTGAGGGAACTGTCTCGTGTCGGCCCGATCCGGATCGCCAAATCCAAACCTTCTTCGATAATCGACACCCGACGGTCTGAAAGGTTGAGATCAATCTCGACCTCAGCGTGCTTTTCGACAAAAGCCGCCAGCGACGGGGCCAGCCGTAGTGAGCCGAACCCTGTCGGCGCGGAAATCCGTATCACACCGCGCAAAGAGGTCTGCGCATTGCGCACCGCCTCTTCCATTTCGTCAAACCCGTCCAAAAGCGGTTCGCACATCGCCAAGTAGGTCGTCCCCGCATCCGTCAGGGATACACTGCGGGTGGTTCGGTTCAGAAGCTGAACGCCCAGCGCCTCCTCCAGATCGGCCACGTATTTGCTGACCAGACGAGACGACCGCCCAAGCCGCTGGGCCGCCAATGTGAACGAGGCATTCTGCGCCACCAGCGCAAAGGCGCGCATTCGGTCGATCTTGTCCATATTATTGCGCCCTCCTAGGGCTTAATGATCCCCCTAAACTGCGCATTATCGCCCATGATGGCAAGCTGTATCTATAGCCGCAGAAGCAAATCCGCGCATGACAGGAGCTGACAAATGTCGAACGCAGTACGTATCCACCACTTCCCGAAATCCGGCCACGCGCACCGCGCTCTGGTCTTTGCCAAGCTGGCCGGTATCGCCCATGAGGCCGTTTTCGTCGATCTGGCCGCAGGCGCACATAAATCGCCTGAGTTTCTGGAGATGAACCCCAACGGGCAAGTCCCGGTGCTTGAGGATGGCGATATTGTGGTCTCGGACTCCAACGCGATCCTCGTGTACTTGGCCCGGCAATACGCGCCTGATTGGATGCCGACCGATGCGGTGGGCGAAGCTGCGGTGCAGCGCTGGCTGACCCTCGCCGCAGGAGAGATCGCGTTCGGATCCGCCGCAGCGCGGTTGATCACGGTGTTTGGTGCACCTCTGGACGTCGATTTCGCCGCCGCAACCGCAGCCAAGGCGATGCAAAAACTTGAAAAGGGATTGGAAGGCCGAGACTGGCTGGTTGGCGACCGACCGACCATTGCAGATGTCGCCGCCTACTCCTACACCGCGCACGCGCCTGAGGGGAACGTCTCTCTCGACCCCTATCCGAATGTGCGGGCATGGATCGCTCGGTTTGAGGCGCTGGACGGGTTCGAGCCGATGCCAGCCACGGCCGTGGGTCTCGTCGCCTGAACGTCTGCGCTAAACACCCAATCGGAGACGTGCAATGACACAAGAAGCCACCCGCCACCCTGTTCCGCCCTTCACGCGCGAAACCGCGATTGAAAAGGTCCGTCTGGCCGAAGACGGCTGGAATAGCCGCAACCCGGCCAAGGTCGCGCTGGCTTACACGCCGGACAGCCAATGGCGCAACCGGACCGAATTCCCCGTTGGCCGCGCCGAGATCGAAGCGTTTCTGACCCGCAAGTGGAACAAGGAACTGGACTATCGCCTGATCAAGGAACTCTGGGCCTATGACGGCAACCGCATCGCGGTGCGATACACCTATGAATACCGTGATGACAGTGGTCATTGGTTCAGGGCCTACGGCAACGAAAATTGGGAATTCGACGAGAGTGGCTACATGGCCAACCGGTTTGCCAGCATCAACGAAATGCCGATCACAGAGGGTGAGCGCAAGTTCCATTGGCCTCTGGGCCGTCGCCCGGACGACCATCCGGGGCTGAGCGATCTGGGTCTTTAAACACACAGCAAGGAGGTAAGACGATGTCTGGCACGGATACTCCGTTTCACGCGGGCGAACTGGCGGCGCAGATGTGGGCGGGTGCGGGCGATATAGCCCGCAGGGCCGCTCCGTACATTCGCGACCATTTGCCGGACCAGCATCGTGCCTTCTATCAGGCGCAGCCGTTTTTGGTGGCTGCGTCCAGCGATGCAGAAGGCCGCATATGGGCGACGGTCATTGAAGGCGAGGACGGGTTCGTTCACTCGCCTGATCCCCGCACACTGACCGTAGATACTGTGATCGACCCGCGTGATCCGCTCGCAGAAAGCCTGCGAAAAGGGGCTGATATCGGCGTTGTCGGCATCGAGCTGGCGACGCGGCGGCGCAATCGGTTCAGCGGTCGGACCCATCCAACCGACACCGGTTTCGCAATCGACATTCGCCAGAGCTTCGGAAACTGCCCTCAGTACATCAATGAACGCGACTGGCGGCGGGTGGCCACCAATAAACCTGCAGAGGCGGTTGTATCGGACCACCTCGACCCCGAACAGATCGTCCGTATCAGCGCTTCGGATACCTTGTTCATCGGGTCCGGCCGACATGGTCCGCAACACGCGGCGTCGAACGGGTTTGATGCCTCTCATCGCGGAGGGACACACGGTTTTGTCCGCGTGGTTGCTCCAAACCGTCTGCGTATTCCCGACTATTCCGGAAACAATTTCTTCAATACGATTGGCAACCTGTTGGAGAACCCTCGCATCGGGCTGCTATTCGTCGATTTCACGACCGGAGGGCTGCTGCATCTGTCCGGGCGGGCCGAGATCGACTGGGCTCCGGCCGAGGCGCGTGACCCCAATATTCTGCGCGTGATCGACGTAAAGGTCGACTCCGTGATTGACCGACCAAACGCGCTGTCGCTGAGATGGTCGGCTGAACCGACCCCATCGAGACAGCTGGTAGTTGCGGACAAGATTGCCGAGGCCGAGGGGATCACCTCATTTCAACTTCGACCCGCAAATGGTGGGCCACTTGCCGCGTTTGAGGCAGGGCAGCACCTGCCGATTGTGCTCAGCGTTCCGACGCATGACACCAAGCTGCGGCGGACATATACCCTGTCCGGCAACCCGTCCGAGGACCACTACAGGATCACTGTGAAACGCGAACCGAATGGTGATGCATCCTGCTTTCTGCACGACACGGTGCAATTGGGCGACGTGATCGAGGCCAAACCGCCAGCCGGGGATTTCCTGATCCCGTCAGTAGACACGCCCCTTGTCCTCGTCAGCGCCGGCGTTGGCGTGACCCCGATGATCGCAATGTTGCATCAGACTGTGGCACAGCACCCTGACCGTCCGGTCTGGTTCATACATGCCGCGCGCAACGGACGATTTCACGCGTTGCGCGGCGAAACTGACCGCTTGATCGCTGCCAGCGCGTCCGCACGGAAACGGATCTACTACAGTGCGCCCGAGGCGCAGGACGTGGCGGGCCAGGATTTTGACATTAAAGGCCGGATCACGGCGCAAGAGTTGATCGCATTGAACGCCGGTCCCAACGCTCAGTACTTGCTCTGCGGTCCGTTGGATTTCATGACCGACCTGAAGGCCGGTCTTGAAGCGTTAGAGGTTGAGGAAAACCAGATCCATTTCGAGGTCTTTTCTACCTGAGTGCGTCAGCGACCGCGATCTGATCCGACCATCCTGCAAGGCATATTGATCGTTCTCCCTGCTGGGATTATCTATCTCAGATGATTGACAAAAACGGTAAAAGCGTTGTTTTTTCGCGGTTCAAGGTTCTGGCGCTCTTCATAGCGGTGCTTTGGGCGATACAGGTTCTCAATTGGACGGTTGGGTACCGCCTGAACCTCGCGTTCGGGCTGATCCCAAGGCAGATCGCCGGGTTGGACGGTATCTTTGGCATGCCACTTCTGCATGCCAGCTTCCCGCATCTCATTTCAAACACGCCTCCGCTGATCCTGATGGGGGCCTTGCTGGCGGCAACGGCAACACGGGCGCTGTTGGTCGTGAACGCCGTGATCATTGCCTTGGGCGGAGCGCTGGTCTGGCTGTTCGGAAACACAGCCATCCATATCGGCGCATCCGGGCTCGTGTTCGGGTGGTTCGGCTTTCTGGTCGCGCGCGGCGTGGTCGATCGGTCGCCCGTGACCCTTGCCGTGGCGATGGTGGTTGGGGTGCTTTACGGATCAATCCTTTGGGGCGTTCTGCCCGGCCAGCCCGGCATCTCGTGGGAGGCGCATCTGTTCGGCGCAATCGCAGGCGTTGCAGCGGCCTTGCTCGTCCGAACCCATGTGCACGCCCCGCGGATTTTGAACGTGGACCAACCTTAAACAAGCACAGTGGGGCAAGGGGCCGATTGCGGATCGCTGACACCCCCTTGACGATAGGAATTGTCCGCACCAAAGGGTTTGTCACTAGCCCCTACGATATCTAAGACTTCGAACGGGTCACGCAGGGCACCCGTTTGCGCAGCACCCGATCAGTGTTCCTGTTATTGAGGCGCTTGAAGAAGCCGCGGGCGATCCTTACGCCCGCGGAACAGGTCAGCCAGACTTACTGTGTTTCTGTCATCGCTGCACGTAGCAATTCCGGGCGATCCGATTGTGATGGCAGGAACACGGCCTGAGATCCGGCATCAAGTGCTGACAGGCTTGCGTCATACCACTGCATCGCCAGATCGCGACGCTCTTGTACGCCGAAGCCTTCGCGCAGGTGGTGACCGATCAGCTCTCCATAGGCAGGTTCGCCCATGGCAACCAGCATCAAGGCCGAGCCTACTGCGCTGTCCATATTGTCCTGACGGTAGCCCATCGCCAAACATACTTTGCTTGTCGCTGCAATGTCCTCGGGGCTGAGGCCAGAATCCAGAGCCAGCTTGCGCATTTGTGTTTCGGCCTCGGTTTTAGACGTCAGCGACAGTGAAACGACCTGTGGCGCTAGCATCTCTCCATAGGCTTCGCATTGCGCTGTCACTTGATCCGGTGTCAGGCCCTGAATGTCCTCCATCAGATCTTCACCCCGCGCCATGGCGTAGCTGCGCGCCAGACAGAACTGCTCGCTCAGGGCGAAATCTGGGTCCGACATGTTCGCCAGCGTCGTGTAGCCGCCATTGGTTGAAGTTTGCAGCATCACCGCGCTACAACGGTTGGCCAGAGACGGGCCACCAGTGCCACCTGCAAATAGGCTCGGCAGGGCTGCAGTGGCCGTTTCGGTCACTTCAGGTTCAGGCGCCGGTTCGGCAGGTGCCGCCGTTGCAGCTACAGGTGCCACGGGTTGCGGCGCGGGCTGCGGAGCAGCGGCCACAGCCGTGCCCGTTTGAACTTGCCGACGATAAGCCATCAACAAAGGCTGACCGGAGAGCTGCGTGCTGGCCTGACCGCCACTCGTGCCCCAGTAATAAGCCTGCATCAGGAAATCGCGCTGATAGGGTTGGAAATCATACCCATTGACCGGGTATCCCATGGACGCCTGATACCGTTGGATTGCGGCTCGCGTGCCGCCGCCCACCTGACCATCAACCCGTCCGGCATTGTAGCCGAAATAGTTGAGCGCCGTTTGCGTCTGCGCCCCTTCCGAAGTAGATGGAATGCTTGGCCGATATGTCCGGGTGGTCGAGCGCTGCGCTTTTTTCTTTTGCTGATCTTTGCCGATTGCGTAGCCAACCACGCCTCCGACGACCGCGCCGCCGATGAAATCACCCGCATCTGCCCTGGCAATCTGGGGATTCGCGGTCGACAAGGCGAAGGTCAAACAAAGTGCTGCCACTAAACGAAAAATCATAATCTACCTCCAAAACACAACAACAATCGGAGGAAATTATAGCACAACACCGCCGCGCATGCGCAAAAAAGGCGGATCAGGATCTTTGCAGATCGACCCGCCAGTAGATGCCGCCGCCGGATTCATGAACCCAGAGGCGGCACGCGTTGGTATCAGCCGCGTTGCCCCACATGGCGGCCAGCCCCTTGAGGGGTCGGCAGCTTGGCGTGATCTTCGGCATAAGCTGTCAGTTTCGCGGCCACACCCTCGGTCGGCAGAGAGGTCTGGCGCGCGTTCAAATCCATGTGCAGCAGCAGGGTTTCGACGGTGGCTGCGACCTCTCCATCCGGTCCGTGCAGACGGTGGAACAGGTGCATTTTTTTGCCTTCGCCCCGCAGAACCTGCGTTGTGACGGTCAGACGATCCCCTGCATGCAATTCCGCGTGGTATTGCACGAAATTCTCGACCGTGAAATAGCTGTTGCCCGCCGCGATATAATCTGCATCCGCGTCGATCATCAGCATGAAACTGTCGGTCGCCTGGGCCGAGACCTCGATATAGTGGGCCTCATTCATGTGGCCGTTATAGTCTGTCCAGCTTTGCGGGATGACACGATCCACCGTGATCGGCAGATCATCACCTTCGGGGTCAGGCAACATCGCTTCATGCGCGTTCAGAACGCCGCCCGCACCGCTGCCGGTTTTCTTCAGCGCCCGCATCATCCCGATCAGGTTGTCATCGCGCAGGCGCTCCAGTTCGCGGATCGACATTTGGCCGGATTGCGCGTCCGACTGACCCGCGATTAACTCGACCAGTTCATCGGTAAATTCCGGCACATCCATCAACTTGGTCCACGGCCATTGCAGGGCCGGGCCGAATTGCGCCATGAAGTGTTTCATCCCCGCCTCGCCACCCGCGACACGGTAGGTTTCGAACAGACCCATCTGCGCCCAGCGGATACCAAACCCCATACGGATCGCTTCGTCGATTTCTTCAGTCGTGGCGACGCCATCCTTGACCAGCCAGAGCGCCTCGCGCCAGACGGCCTCGAGGAAACGGTCGGCGATATGCGCATCAATCTCTTTGCGCACAGTCAGCGGATACATCCCAATGGACCGCAGGATATCCGACGCCTTGGCACATGTGTCGGCATCCCCCACCAACTCGACCAGCGGCAGCAGGTAGACGGGATTGAACGGGTGCGCGACGACGACGCGACCGCCGTGTTCGTTCAGTTCAGAGGGTTTGAACCCCGAGGTCGAAGACCCGATCACCGCATCCGCAGGCGACAGTTCGTCGATCTGCGCGTGGATCTTGTGCTTGAGGTCCAAACGCTCGGGCACGCTTTCCTGAACCCATACGGCACCGGCCAAGGCCTCGCCCATATCATCATGAAAGGTCAGAATACCCTCGGATGGCAGCGCCTTATCATAAAGGGCGGGCAAGGCACGGCGGGCATTGGCCAGCACTTCGCCGATTTTGCGCTCGGCTTCCGGATCCGGATCAAAGACCGATACGTCCCAGCCGTTCAGCAGAAAGCGGGCAACCCAGCCCCCGCCGATCACGCCACCGCCGACGATGGTTGCTTTTTGTTTCATGGCGCGAGTGTCTCCGTATGGCCATCAATGGACAGAACCTGCCCCGAAATTTTGGTTCCCGCCTCTGAGGCAAGGAAATGTATGCTGTTCGCCACGTCCTGCGCCGTGACCCATGTTTTCATGGACACGCCAGTCACATAAGCGGCGCGCATGGTCTCAATGCTCTGACCATGGGCTGCGGCTTCGTTGGCCAGCACACGCTCCATCCGGTCGCCTTCAACAGCACCGGGGCAGATCGCGTTGACGCGGATGCCAAAGGGGCCAAGCTCCATCGCCAAGGTTTTGGTCAGACCGATCAGGGCCCATTTCGCCGCCGCATATGGGGACCGCATCGGATAGCCCATGATCCCAGCGGTGGAAGAGGTCATGACGATCAGGCCACTTTTTTGCGCCTTCATGACCCGCGCCGCCCAGCGGCAGGTCAGATATGCACCGTGTACGTTGGTGGCGAGGCATTGCTGCCACGCGTCATAAGCCAGATCTTCGATCGGCCCGGCGGGGCCGCCGGTACCGGCATTGGCGCAGACCACATCAATGCCGCCCCATTCGTCCTCAACCGAACTTAGGAATGCGTCCATGGCGGATTCCGAGGTGACATCGGCCACCACGGCTATACTGCCGGGATGCGCTTCGGCAAAGCTCTGAACCGCGGCAGGGTCTGCATCGCAGACCGCGACCCGTGATCCGTCTTGAATGAATTGCTCCGCAATGACGCGGCCGATGCCAGCCGCGCCTGCGGTTACAAGAACGCGCCTGCTCATTTTGCGACAGGAGCGCGCTTGGTCAGGCCCAGTTTCTCGCGCACGGCGTCTGGGCCGATGATCTTGGCGCCCATGTTCTCGATCACCGTCACGGCCCGTTCAACCAGTTGCGCGTTGGTGGCCAGAACGCCTTTTTCCAGAAAAAGGTTGTCCTCAAGCCCGACGCGGACATTGCCACCCGCCAGCACCGATTGCGCAACATAGGGCATCTGATCGCGACCCAGCGAGAAGGCCGACCATGTCCAATCAGACGGCACAGCGTTGACCATCGCCATGAAGGTGTTGATGTCGTTGGGGGCACCCCACGGCACACCCATGCACAATTGAACCAGAGCGTTGGGTTCCAGAATACCCTCTTTCACCAATTGCTTGGCGAACCATAGGTGGCCGGTGTCGAACGCCTCGATCTCTGGTTTCACGCCAAGATCGGTCATCATCTGACCCATCGCCCGCAACATGCCGGGGGTGTTGGTCATCACATAGTCTGCCTCGGCAAAGTTCATTGTACCGCAATCGAGCGTGCAGATTTCCGGCAGACATTCGGCAATATGCGCCATCCGCTCCGTCGCGCCGATCATGTCAGTGGCCGCTTCATTGACCGGAAACGGATTTTCGGTAGGGCCGAACACAATATCACCGCCCATACCGGCCGTTAGGTTCAGCACCACATCGACCTCAGCATCGCGAATGCGGTCTGTCACCTCGCGGTACAGGCCCAGATCGCGCGACGGCACACCGGTTTCCGGGTCGCGCACGTGGCAATGCACAACGGCTGCCCCCGCCTTGGCCGCATCAATCGCCGAGTTGGCAATCTGCTCGGGCGAGCGCGGTACATGCGGAGACTTGTCCTGCGTCCCACCCGATCCGGTGATGGCACAGGTGATAAAAACTTCGCGGTTCATGGCAAGGGGCATAACTTTGTCCTTCGATCAGCAGGAATCGCGCCTTGGCAGGCGACTGAATGCGGCAACGCTACTTTCAAAACTCCGAAACGGGCGATACATTTCTCGTCAGGAGGAATACTTTTGTCGTCATCCCCTCATGAGCATTTCGAGTTCCTGTTGCTGGACGGGTTTTCCAACATGGTTCTGGCCAGCGCGCTGGAGCCGTTGCGGGACGTCAAGATGCGCGCGCTCTACGCCAGTCCGGGTTGGGAGATCACCAGCCTGAACGGCGAACCCGTGGAAAGCTCGAGCGAAATACAAGTTTCTCCCAATCGGGTCTTCGACCCAGCAAAATCGACCGGAACGCTGGTCATTGTGGCCGGTTACCGCGTCCGGCAGCAAATCAATAGAGAGCTTCTAGTTGCGATCCGACAGGCTGTTCGGACTGCCAAGCGCGTTCTGGCCCTGGATACCGCGGCTTGGATTCTGGCCGAAGCCGGGGTTCTGGACGGGCACCAGGCCACGATCCACTGGCAGGAGCTTGATGCCTTTCGCGAAAGCTTTCCCGAAGTGAACGTGTCCAGCGCGCGGTTTGTCCATTCCGGCCCGTTTCTGACCTGCGGAGGGGCCAGCACGGCGCTGGAACTGACCCTCGACCTGATCCAGAGCCTGTTCGGGCCTGCTGCCGCATTTGATGCATCGAACATGTTCATCTACGACCCCGCCCGCCAATCCGAGCTGAAGCGCGGTTCTCAACAATTGCAAGATCGTGGGTCGCCCAAACTGCTGGACGCGCTGAATGTCATTGCCGAAAACGTCGAGACTCCGCTGACAACCTTTGAACTGGCCGAACGCGTCTCGCTATCTGAGCGCAGCCTCAGCCGCGCGTTTGCAGATGAGCTGGGGATGACGACTGGCAAATACTACAAGCTCTATCGTCTGCAACATGCGCGCTATCTGGCGCAGGAAACGCGACTGAGTGTCGAACAGATTGCCCTAAGATGCGGGTTTTCTTGCGCGTCGGCCTTGGGGCGGTCGTTCACCCGTGAATTCGGCCGCCCGATCAGCGCCTTTCGCCCGCAAAACCGAAACGGGCCGTCCGATGGGACAGCCCGCTCCGGTTAACGCTTGGCAGATCACGCGGCAGCGATCTGACCTGCCTTTTCAACCAGCACCTCCGCCTGCCGGATCGAGGCATAGTCAATCAGGCGACCGTCCAGCGAGACAGCGCCTTTGCCTGCCGCTTCGGCATCGGCCATCGCGACAAGGATCCGCTTGGCCTTGTCCACCTCGGCCTCCGAAGGCGACATGACCTCGTTGGCCAGCGCGATCTGGCTGGGGTGAATGGCCCACTTGCCTTCACAACCCAGAACCGCCGCGCGCTTTGCTGCCGCGCGATAGCCAGCGGGATCTTGAAAGTCGCCGAACGGGCCGTCGATCGGGCGCAGGCCGTTTGCGCGCGCCGCAACAACCATACGCGCCAGCGCGTAGTGCCACATATCACCCCAATGGATCATGCGGCCGCCCTCAGGGTCGGCATCGGTCAGCACCGAGTAATCCGGATTCACACCGCCAATGATGGTTGTCCGCGCGCGGGTCGAGGCCGCATAGTCGGCAACCCCGAAATGCAGGCTTTCGTTGCGTTTCGATGCGGCAGCAATCTCGCTGACATTCTGCATGCCGAGCGCCGTTTCGATTATATGTTCGAACCCGATCCGCTTTTTGTAGCCTTTGGCGTCCTCGATCTGGGTGACCAGCATGTCGACGGCGTAAACATCCGCGGCGGTGCCGACCTTGGGGATCATGATCAGGTCCAGACGTTGACCGGCCTGTTCGACCACATCCACCACGTCGCGATACATGTAATGAGTATCCAGCCCGTTGATCCGCACCGACATGGTCTTGTTGCCCCAGTCGATGTCATTCAGGGCCTCGATGATGTTCGCTCTAGCCTGTTCTTTTTCGTCGGGCGCGACGGCGTCTTCCAGATCCAGGAAGATCACATCCACATCCGACTTGGCCGCTTTTTCAAACATGCCGGGCTGGCTGCCCGGAACAGCCAGTTCGCTGCGGTTCAGACGGGCCGGAGCCTGTTCGATTGGGTGAAAGCTCATGGTTTAGGGTCCTTGGTTTTACAGGTTCGGGTAGATAGGGAAGCGGGCGCAGAGGTCAGCGACTTCGGCTTTGACCTTGGCCTCGACGTCGGCATTGCCGTCCTCGCCATTGGCGGCCAGACCGTCGACCACTTCGATGATCCAATCCGCGATCTGGCGGAACTCGACCTCGCCGAAGCCGCGTGTTGTGCCGGCGGGCGAACCCAGACGGATGCCCGAGGTGATGGTCGGCTTCTCTGGGTCAAACGGCACGCCGTTCTTGTTGCAGGTGATATGCGCGCGGCCCAAGGCCTTCTCGGTCGCGTTGCCCTTCACGCCTTTGGGGCGCAGGTCGACCAGCACAACATGGGTGTCGGTGCCATGGGTCACCGTGTCCAGACCGCCCTTGATCAGCTGATCCGACAGCGCCTGCGCGTTGGTGATGACTTGGCTGATATAGGTCTTGAATTCGGGGCGCAGAGCCTCGCCGAAGGCAACCGCTTTGCCTGCGATGACATGCATCAGCGGGCCACCCTGAATGCCGGGGAAGATCGCCGAATTCACTTTCTTAGCGATATCTTCATCATTGGTCAGGA